>DAOTVP010000068.1:0-66357 GCA_034436155.1 Anaerolineae bacterium | reverse complement strand
CAACGCCGCATCATGATGTAACCCCATCGCCCAGCCCACAATCTGGCGCGAATAACTATCCAGCACCGTCACTAAATATAGCCAGCCCTCACCAGTTGGGATAAAGGTTGTGTCGGTAAACCACAGCTGATTCACACCCATCGCATAAAATTGCTGTTGCACCCTGTTGGGCACGATGTAGCGGTTAGTCACACTTTGCGTACACGATTTACGACCTTTCTTGACCCGTACTGAGCGTAACCCGTGTTCAGCCATCAACCGTGCGACCCGTTTGCGCGAAGTATAAATGCCTTGCTGACGCAATGCCTGATGAATGCGGTTGCTCCCATACGTCCCACGACTGGCTTGGTACACCACTTGGATGTCGGTACTCAATCGGTTATCATCCACCTCATGCTGGCTCATCTTGCGTCCTTTCCATGCGTAATAGCCACTCACCGACACCTCTAATGCTTCGCACACGCTGGCAATTGTTCCATGTTGGGCATGTTGGTCTATCATGGCGTATCGCTCGGTTTGGCTTGGCTCACGATTGAGATAGCTTTTTTTAGGATGTCTATTTGCGCGTCCTTTTGCACCATGACACGCTCCAATTGGCGAATACGGGCGGTCAATTCGCTTATACTGGCTGTCGATAAATCCATCCTTTTCGGCTCGGCATACTGCTTTATCCAGCTATACAGGCTCTTTTCTGAAATACCTAGCTCACGGGCTGTTTGGGCGACACTCCCGCTTATCTCGGCTTTTCGCACCGCTTCCCGCTTGAACTCGACTGTGAATTGTTTCCCGCGACTCATGGTTGGTCTCCCTCTTTCATCACCTTTATTTTATCCTATTTGGGAAACTCTGACTCCATTTTATCGGGGGAAGACCACCGTGTCTGTGTTTATGTGATAAATCCACATTACTCGGTTTCTCTCTTTTTCGCTAGCTGACTTTGCAAAAGCCCTTAGGCAAGAATGAAATCTGCTTGACAAAGCCCCTATTCTGCGTTACCCTATAGGTGGATTTGCGAACATACAAGGCGCACATGACCACAAGTAAGCAGGTTTCAAAGCAATTGGTACTTTCATTCACTTCCCAAGATTTGAGATGTAAGGCAATTCTTCTGTGTAATTGTGTCACAAGGCAAGCAAATGGGCGCTTCGGTGTCCGTGAATACCGATTACCAAACGCATCAAGTGGCTTTATGCACAGGAGAAATGAGCAATGTCTCAACGGATTCAAGGCGAAGTGAAGTGGTTTAATGCCGAAAAAGGCTACGGATTTATCAAGCACGACAACGGCAAAGATGTCTTTGTCCATTTTTCGGCGATCAACGGCGGTGGCTATCGCACGCTCGAAGAGGGCGAATCGGTCGAATTTGAAATCACGCGAGGCGCAAAAGGTGAACAAGCCGCCAACGTGGTCAAACTCAACAAGCGTGGCTAAATCCATCACCCCACCCGTGTAACTTCACGACACGCCCCACAGATGTGGGGCGTGTTTGTTTTCCTACGATTAGGCAACGCCCCAACGCAACCCCTACCCGCCATTTTCGGGTGCAGTTATAATAGATGATATAATAGGTGTGTTGAAAGGCAAATGGTCTGATGAACAAGTGGTTTATCCCCGTAGTATGTGTGATGCTGGCGCTGGCGTTGCCTCGCATCAGCCACAGCGCCGAGGCGATTGGGAGCATCATCACCTTCGCCGAAAATGGTCGTGGCTGTGATGATAGCCTCGTGCGCCTATCATTCACCTATACGCCCCTCATCGATGACGGTGATAAGCATGATTGGGTACAGGTGGCGCTGTATGATGGCGCGGGCGTGCTGTTGGCGTATGGCGCGTATGGTGCCGATGCCGTGACCAATATCCCCACCACGGTCGGGCGCTTTAGCCTGCGCTTCGATGCGCTGGGCAATCGCCCCACAACCCGCCCGTTTGTCATCAGTTTTCGAGATAGCGATGGCGCAACCCCACCCAACGATTTTGAGGATTTAACCGAGTTGGTGCGCTATCCGTTTGACCCCGTTGCCATCGGCGCGACTCGTTGCGATTCGCTTCCTTATAATCCGTTGGGTATCGGCTTAGACGACGGGCGCATCAATTGGATGGATAACGCCCAAACGGTCGCCGTGTATTGCGAAGCCGATGGAAGCATCACCCTGTTGGCGATCTCGCAACAGACCGGGCGGGCGTTGTATGCCGTGCGTGCGCCCATCCGTGACATTGCCCGCATGGGCATCCCCACCGCCGACCCCGTGTTAATCCGTCAGGATATGCGCCAAGAAATCCGCCTGTATCGCCTGAATAGTGGCGCGTTTCAGGTGGTTGCCCCCTATACCGATGCCGTCAACGGCACATCGCCCAACGGTTATACCTTCATCTGGGCGGGGTGCGAAACCCCCACCAACGGCGTAACGCGCTGAATAAGCCGGTGGCTTCATGCTACAAGATTCACACCCGCCATAAAAAACTATTTACACTCTTCGCAAATTACAAAAATCTGGGGTATATTACGATTAGGTGCAGTCTGCCTAATCGTAATATGCTTTTGATAATGCGAGGACTAAAAATTCATGCCAAAACGAACTCATCTCATCGGCTATCTGGGCGCGTTAATCGCGTTGATGATAGCACTCGCCGCTTGTAGCGGGGGCGGTGGCTCTCCCACACCCGCATCCACCGCAGAACCGACCGCCGAAGAAACGGTGGCGGTCGCTATGCGCCCCACCGAAGAACCCCTCCCTGAACCATCGCCCATCCCTGGTCAACGGCGCGATGATGAAACCGATAGCGATGGCGATGGCGTGTTCGATGACGTAGACCAATGCCCCAACGATGGCGATTTGGGCTATGGTGTCGATGAATTTGGTTGTCCCAAGGACACCGATAAAGACGGCTTCCCAGACCATGTTGATAGTTGCCCCAATGATGGCGATGCGGGCTTCGGCATGTATCCCGATGGCTGTCCGATTTTGGATAGCGACAACGATGGCGTGGGCGATACCCTAGACCAATGTCCAGAACAAGGCGATGCGGGCTACGGCGTGGATGAGGTCGGCTGTCCGAATCCAGAACCCACGCCAGAAGTGACCCCCATCGTGGTGGTGGTCGCTCCCGATGCGGTCACCATCAACATGAGCATTAACGCCACTTGCCAGACCACCGACAACGGGGTTGTGGCGGTGTTTGAATTGGTCAATCCCAACGAAATCGACATTAATCATGGCTACACCGACCAAAATGGGGTGGCGGGTGTGGCGAATGTCCCCGCCAATGGCACGAGTATCGTGACGATTATCCCCAATAATGACGGTTATGCGCGGATTAAATTTGATAACGTGTCGAATGTCGCAGAAATCACCTGCGAGATGCCCCAAACCACGCCAGAAACACCAGATTCACCCCCTGTCGGGCAACCGTTGCTGGTGGTGGCGGGCGAAACCTGTAGCCAGACCAACGCGGGCGACCCCATCATCGTCGTCAGTTTACGCAATGATGGCACAGCGCCACTGCCCGCAGGCACAGAATTTTTGATTAACAACGACTCGCCCTATACCCTCGACCGCGATATCGCCGTTGGCGAAACGCTGAATATGACCGTGTTCATGTTCAATGGGTTTGGCGTGTTGCGGATTCCATCGCTCGATTTTTATTATACCAACCTCAACCCGTGTCCTGTGGGGTCTGCGCCCGATAATACGGTGCGGATTCGCGTGTTAGGCGAGGTGTGTAATGCCGATGCGGGGCAATATCAATTGCGCCTCATCAATGACGGACCGGGGACTATCGCCGCGGGGACGCAATTCATCGTCAGCACGGTACAACCCAACGGCATGATCACCACCAATACGCTCACACAAGGCGCACCCATTGAGCCGAATCGAGAATTTAGGATCACCGTGTTCGTGACCTCGCTCGGTTTGGGCGGTGTGAGCATCCCCGCGTATAATTTTAGTTATAACAATACCACGCCGTGTACCAATAGCACCGTGACGGGCTTGCAACTGGTCAGCGCCACCTGTGAACCCGGTCCGAATTTTGCGCCCAATTATCCGGGCGTGCGTTTTGTGTTACGCAACTTTGGACCGAACCCTATCCCCGCGGGCTTGCAATATACGCTAGAGGGGTATAACAACGAACCAGGCACGACTGGCAACGAAATCCCCGTTGGCGGTGATTTTGTGGCAGGGGTCTTGGTACGCGATTCGGGTTATGCGCGGTTGGTTATCCCTAGCCTGAATATCAATGTGCAAAACCCGACCCAATGTTTGCCACCCGCCACCAGCTTCAGCGTGACCGATTACACCTGTACATTCAATAATCGGGGCGATGCGATGGTCAGTTATGTCATCACCAACACGGGACCGAACCTCGTTTCGGGCGTGCATCGGATGAATATTATCGGCTTAGAGACGTTCTCGCTCGAAATTCGGGATGGTGTTGGGGGCGATTTGCCCGTGAACGGCACGATCACCATCAACACACGCCCCGATAGCAACGGTTTTGTCACCACCAGCATCCCCATTTTTGGATTTATCGCGGTCAATCCAGCGCCGTGTCCGCCCCCGTTGCCGACTGTCAGCGTCTCGGCGCAATGTGTGAGCGAGTATAATGGCGAAATCAGCATCACGTTGGCGGGATTTGATAACTTCGCCATGAGCGATGTGAGCATGTTCGCCGAAGGTGTGCCGTTCCCGTACACCATTCAGTTCAATGACGGCACGGTGGTGGCATCGGATACGCCCGTGTATGCCGATGGCACATTCACGATTCCGTATACATCCGACAATTCGTGGCGCGGACGGCAAGTCGGTTTCATCCACGACACGCCACGCAACCTCGTCGGCGCAGATAATAGCACCGCGCTGGTTGAATTGCCGACCTGCGTGCCAGAACACGCGCCGTATAGCGTGAGCATCAGCCAAACGTGCGATGCACAAACGGGCATCAACACGGTGAGCATCACCACCAGCAACATCATCAGCCTCGACCGCGCCATAACCTTTTTGAACGCGGCAGGTGATGATATTCGCCGTTACTATCAATTCACCAGCACAGGCTTATCGGTCATCAACGAACAATATTTGGTGAGCGAAGGCACGGCGGTGTATGAATTCAACACAGATGGCAAAGATAGCCTGACACTGAGTTACTTCAACCCGATTTTGGTGAATATCAACGCGCAACGGCAACTTGGGATCGTGGTGGCACGTCAGAGTGTGGATGAATTCGTCACGGTGGCGCTGGAATTGTGTGGCAATCCAGAAATCACGCCAGAGCCAGAAATCACGCCAGAGCCAGAAGTCACGCCAGAGCCAACCATGCTGGTTTTGCCCGAACCGCCGAGTTTTAGTCTGGATAGCGTCACTTGCGACAACGGCGCACTGAGCATCACCTATACCAACGGCGATTTTGGCGCATACAGCGCGGCGTTGACGAGCGTCTTGGATACTCTGTTGGGTGATGTGAATTTGCCCATCGATCCCAGCTCGATATCTGCTGGTGTAGGGTCTATGCCGATAATCATCAGCCACACCACGCCCATCACCACCCTCTCGACCGAGAATATCGTGGCAGTCAGCATGTCGGGCGCGAACATCGCATCGGGGACGCATACCATGAGCATTTTGCTAACCCCGATTAATATCGGCGTTGGTCTGCCGTCTACCTCCATCCCAGAGGGTGCGCCCGTTTATCTGAATATGGTCACGCCCAGACAAATCGCCACGCTGTTGAACATGTTGTTGCAACCGCTCGTGGATCGATACAACAACGGCGAGACCATCACCGCAGAGAGCATCAATAACGTCCTCTCTGGCATCAGCGGTCAAGGGACATCCTTCTTGGCGTTGTTCTATAGCCAACAACTGGATACATCGGCGCTCGCGCCCTGCTTGGGCATCGTGGATATCAATTTGCAAATCGAAGTGACCGAATCGTGCAACGCACAAACGGGCATCAACACCATCAGCTTCACTGTGAGCGGTGCTGGCGCGATTGTGTCTTTGTTGGGCAGTAATTCTAATGTGTTGTTGATGTATATGGTGAACGGGCAATCGGGCGCATTGAACTTCCAAGACGGTGTTCAGACCATCCAAGTAGATACCAACGGCTTGTATGTGTTGAACTTGCAGTATCTGAATCCGGAGTATATCAACCAAGCCCTGTCGAGCATCGCAAACGGCGCTATCATCCCGCCCGATGTGCCGATGTTTATCTCGCTCATGCTGACGGTATGTGGCGATACAGGTGGCGGTGATGATATCATCATCCCAGAACCACCCACGCCGTCGGTTCAAAGCCTCACATGCCAAATGCCCGGTCAAGTGGTCGTGACGATTGATTTCGGCGATGGTGAGGCATACATCAACGCCATCATCCAGATGCTCACGCTCATTTTGACGCATGTAGACGGGGCGGATAGCTTCCCGATCGACCCATCAACCATCGTCAGCGATGATCTGTTCGGCATTGGAAACATGTTCACTTTCTTGCCGATAGCGATTTCGCACACCACGCCACTCGATATTAGCACGTTCCAAATGGGCGGGATGCCGTCTAACATTGTCGCATTTAGCACGGGCACCGCATCCAGAAATGGGACAACCATCTCGTCTATGCTGACGATTATCGCGCCACCGCCCGATGGTGCGATGTTGTATCTGAATTTCTTCAATCCGTATGCGCTGATGGGGACGTTGGTGAATGTCTTCCAACCGTTTGTAGAACGCATCAACAATGGCGAGACGGTGACAATCGATGAGATCAACGCCGCCTTTGACACAATGACGAATGGCATCGGCAACGATCCGATGGCGCTCTTCGCGTCTATGTTCGTATCGCAACCGTTAACGGCGGAATTGGTGGGCGATTGCATCGGCACACTTCAGACCTTGACGATCAACATCAGCGAACAATGCGATTACAGCACGGGCATCAACACCATCAGCATCACCATGAGCGGGACGGCGATGCTGGCGACCCTGTTTGGCGGTCAACAAATGCCGTTCATCATCAATAATGTCGAATATTATCTCGCCTTGCAAGACGGCACGCAGACCATCGCATTCGATACAAGCGGGCTACAATCGGCGCAAATGCAATATCCCAATCCCGATTATCTGAATGCGTCTTTGTTGCAGATGATCACGGAACAAACACCTACCACCAACATCCCGCCCATCCTCATCCGCGATTTGACGATTTGTGAGGGTAGCCTAACGCCAGTCGTGACACCGACCGAAGACATTACGCCAGTCGTGACACCGACCGAAGAATTCACGCCGATTGTGACACCGACCGAAGAATTCACGCCAGAGGTAACGCCGACTGCGGAGATTACGCCGACACCAGAGGTGACACCAACACCCGAAATCACGCCGATCGTGACCATCGAAATCCCAACGTTGCCCACGTTGCCGACCATTGACCTGCCCGAAATCCCGATTGTCGAGCCGACCCCCAACGCGCCAACGCCGTTGTGTGGCATCACCGTTGAGATCGGCGGTCAGGTTGTGATTGACGTGTCGGGTAGCGGGTGTGGGGTACAAGAAGAACGTCCTGTTCAAAATTGGACACCTATCCAAATCGGTGGGGCGGTGTGCCTGCCAGAAATCATCTATCACAGCAACGAAACGGGCGATTGGGAATTGTTCTGGGCATCCGCCAACCGTGCGCCAGAAAACCTCTCGAATGGTGTTGGATTTATCGACCTCGCGCCGACCCGCTCACCAGACGGGCGTTGGATTGCCTTCTCTAGCAACCGTGACGGCAATTGGGAAATTTACGCCGCGGCGGTGGATGGTAGCACGGTTATCCGCCTGACGGATAACGACAGCGCGGTAGATTTTGACCCGTCGTGGTCTCCGGACGGCACGAAAATCGTGTACGAATCCAACGTAGACGGCAATTGGGAATTGCGGATGATAGACCTGCTCACGGGCGAGAAAACGCGCCTGACGAATCACCCCGCGCCCGATATCAACCCCGCGTGGCATCCAGACGGGACGCGCATCGCCTTCCAATCGAGCCGTGAAGATGGTTTGTGGCAAATTTACGAATACAACTTTGTCACAGGGACGATTATCCGCCTATCTGACGGCTCTGCCGATGATACCAACCCACAATATCGCCCCGATGGTGGCACGATTTTGTATCAAGCGACCGATAGCAACGGCGTGAGCATCCTGCGCGTCATGGACGGACAGGGCAATCCGTTAATGGATATAACGCCGATGGGAACACGCCCACAACACGCGATTTGGTCGCCCGATGGCATGTATATCGCCTATCAAGCCGTGTCCGATTTTGGATTTAGCACGCTGTACGTGTACGAAATCGCCACAGGCACAACGCGCCAATTGACCAGCAACGGCAACGCTTTCTCGCCCGCGTGGATTTGCGACACGACCAACCTCGTGTTCACCAGCAATGTGTTGGGGAATAACAACCTGTACGTGGTCAACGCCGTGCCGATAGATGGCGAGCCTGTCGATTTAGCCGTGTTAGAACCCGCGGTGGGTGGGGATGCCAATCAGCGCGATCCGCAAAATAGCCCCGCCGAAGAGGACGCGAGTCGGGGTGGCAATCTGCCACCGAAGTAGGGGAGGGGATACATCCCATCCGAAGTTTCTGTCAGCCAGAGGCATTACGCCTCTGGCTCTTTTTTGTCACAAACCTGTCACGCATCACGAAAACCGCAATACAAGATTACTTAATCCATCTTAAATATCAGCTAAATCATTTCTCATTATGAATTTGGTAAAATTTACATATTTTTACCGCAAAGTTATGGTACGATATATCTAACTTTGTTAAAGGATGGGACTCAATGAATAACGATTTTCTAACAGCACTTCACCATAACACACATTTTTTGGATGCGTCCGCACAAGTTCACATGCCCGATGGGTTGTATCGGCATTTTTATCAATGGGCATTCACCGATGCCAACCCCAAACGCGAGATCTGGTTACAACTGATCGGCTTGACGCAAATGGTCAAGATGGCATGGGAATTATTGAAGGAGATGGTCGATGATACGTATGGGTACGATCTGATACAATACAGCATGGTCATGAATACGTATTTGGTATTTGAAACCGTCTCAGATAATTTGGGGATTGGCTTGATATACCCACAAAATACCCATTTGCGCGAGTATGTCATCACCTTTAATGATGCGATGCTGGCGCGTTTGGAGGAGCGCAAATCGGATTGGCAATTGGCGATGGGCAAATTGGTGACTCAGATGGATGTGTCGGGGTTTGCTCAAAGCCTTAGCCCACAGAAATATCAACAAATTGCCGATTTATACGTGAGGCAATACCCCAGCGTCAATGTGCATGATTTAGAATATGGCTTTTTCCCCTCGCTGGTGGCGAATATCGAGACGTGTTATGTGTTATATACGCAATGCAATTTGTTTCGGGGTGGGGCGATGGTGCAAGCGGGTTTGCGAGCGCGGTATGAAGCGGTGAATAAGCTGGTCAATGAACCCGATATGCCGTTGGATGAGCGCATTAGCACCAGTACCGATGCCATTTTGGTGGCGCCTGTGTTGGGCTATTATATCTCGGTATTGGCAGAATGTATTTATAACTTGCCCGATTTTGAGGCGGTATTGGCAAGCGGTTATTTGCACGATGCCCTGCGCGAAGCAGCGTTGCTGGTGCGCTTGCTCAACGATTTGGGCGCTCTCACGCGCTTGCCGATGCTCGAAATGGATGCTCTGCTCACCACGCTCCAACGCGAAGCACACCCCGATGAGACGTTGTTACAACTGATTTGCCGTGCCGATATTGGCGCACATATCACACGTATCCAAAAAGATGCCATTCACGGCGAATTTAACCTCGCCCTGCATGGTATCGGCGACCAAGCGGTGTGCGATGCCTCGCTACGGGCGCTCTCTGAACGGCTGACATACCTGCAGGCGGTCTATAAGACCAGTTATCATCGCCTAGAGGACGCGCTGTTCCAAATTGAGCAACACGCGGGTTATGCCTTCGTCCGCACCTTGATACATCGCTTCGTGCGCTTCCATGAGATCATGTACAGCCAGTCGTATCAAACCGAGACAGGTGAATACGCGGTATAAAATTTGTTGTGCGATCTAGGGACGACCCAGCGAGTCGTCCCATTTCGTCACTACCGATTATTTCTTCATCAACCGTTTGAGCCGCTCGACCTGATAATCACTGCGTTTGGATGCACTATATAAGGAAGCGACCGCCGTTTCTCGCGCTTGGCGGGCTTCATCATCGGGTGCGAGTATCGTCCCAAGCCCAAGCAACCACAGCACGAACAAATCGAAGCCTTCACCACTATACCACAACACCTCTTGGAAGGTGTTAATCCCCAACCACGCCTGACCATCGCGGTCATTCAGCGCGTAATTGAGCAAATCGGCAGGGGTGGCGAAAAATTCTTTGAACACCATGTCGGGTTCGGCGACCGACAGCTTGATCGCCATCAGCAGTTTATCGGCATTGCCCGCGTCTACGCCCATATCGGTTAGCGCGGTGACGATAATGCGGTTCAAAAACCATTCATCCATCCAGCTACGGGCTTGGTCTGGCGTGCCGACCCCTTGCAGGATGAGCGTGATGACCCACGCCGCCCACAAGCCGTTATCCTCGCCTTTTGCCTCCCACAGGTTGAGCAGGGCAGGGGTTTGGGGTGGTTGGATGGTGAGCAATTTTGCGATATGCGTCACAATGTTGATGGACATCACTGGAATTTGCGTTTCACGAGTTTCGGTTTGGATTTCGATGATTTGCGAATCGGTCAATTCGTCTTTGGTTTCTTCGATAATCTCATCCACTGCATTGGTCAATTCCGATTTGAAATCGTCTTCGCCGATAAAATCGCGGATAGCCGTCAGCAATGTGATGAGGCGCTCATGCAAATCCACATTCAAAATATCATTTTCGAGGACTTCTTCAACCGATTTCGCGCCCCGATGCGTCAGAATGTCGGTCAGAAATGCGTTATCCAATAACGCACGGAACGGCGTGCGGACAGGCTCGACCATCAATTCGCGGATGGCATCATCGACACTCGGCACACCGTGCCCGCCCAAGTAATCGGCGATCATGGCATACGGACGGCTGGGGCTATTTTCGACAATGCGCCAATCCATCAACACCATGTATTGATAGCCCGCGAGTTCGGCGTAAAAGCCGTTACGGACTAAATCTTGGCTGTTGCGGATGAATTCCATCCCGCTTTTATAATCTTTGAAGATGCAATACATGTTGCCGTCATCGGGCAAGCCCAAACTATCGGCGAGGGTGCGTTGGATGAGGGCGCGTTCATCGCCTTTGCCCGTCTTGACGGAATAGGCGACGGATGTCTTAATCCACCCGCGGGTGCCGTGATAGGCATTATTATACAACACCAGCCCGCGCTCATCGCCTGCGCGGTTGCTATGCGCGAAGACATTCTCGTTCACGCCACCATCGGTATAAAAATCGTACAACAAAAAGTGTTGCACGCCACTGAACACAAACCGCTTTTTGATGACGGGGAACACCTCGCGTTCATGCCGTTGGATGAGATAGGCATCTGGTTTTTCGTCCCAATAGGCGCGGTAATATTCCATGCCATATTTTTCGGCATAGCCCTCGATTTGCCCGTGACCAATCATGGGCAAGCCGGGCGTGGTGAGCATCATCATAGTCACGCCGAAATATTTATCGCCCTTGCCGAATTGTTCGACCGCCGTCTTTTCATCGGGATTATTCAAAAAATTGACGTAACGGCGCAACACTTCGGGGTCAAATTCCAGCGTGTTCTTCATCACACTGCGATATTTGGCATTTTCTTCATCGCGCAACATGTTCATGAAGGCGCTGTTATACACGCGGTGCATCCCCAACGTGCGGACGAAATAGCCTTCGAGCAACCAGAACGCTTCTGCCAGCAGGAGCGTATCGGGCGCTTCGATGGCGGCTCTATCCACCACCTCGCGCCAGAATTCTTCGGGCATAATCTGGTCGAGTTGGGCGCGGGTCATGGCATGTTCAGACCGCGATGGAATCGCCCCGCCCGCACCGGGTTCTGGAAACCACAATCGTTGGATATGCTTTTTGACCAGCGTCATGGCGGCATCGAAACGGATAATCGGGAATTGTTTGGCGATGGCGATGATGGTTTGGATCATCGCCTCGCGCACTTGCGGATTGAGATAATTCAGTTGCGCGGTGTCGTTCCACGGCATTGATGTGCCGTCGTTGCCGTGATAGATATACTTGGTGCTACCCGTGTGATGGTCGACACGCTTAAACACCACCGCCGCATCACTGCGATCGTAATAATGATCCTCCAGATAAATCCCCACGCGCTCATCGTTGGATAAATTCGGTCCGTTGAAGGTGTAATTGGGGTAGGGCGAATAATCCAGCGACAAAAACCAGTCGGGATGATTCACCACCCAATCGCTATCGATGCCCATGTGGTTCGGCACCATATCACTGGCGAGACGGATACCGCGCTTCCACGCCCGTTCTCGCAGGTTATTGATCGCCGCCTCGCCACCGAGCCGTTGGGCAATCTGATATGACCGCAACGAGTAGGCGCTGGCGACGGCATCGGGGTTGCCACACAGGTGTTTAATCCGTTGCGAGGCGATGCTCCGTTCCCACAAGCCGATGAGCCACAAGCCTGTGATACCCCACCGCGCCAATTTATCCAGTTCGGCATCTGGCACTTGGTCGAGCGTGGTGATTGGGCGCTGATATTCTTTGGATAACTGGTCGAGCCACACATAGGCATTTTTGGCGAGCATGACCACGTTGGGCATCCAGTCTTTATCGGGGGTGAAATTTTCGTATTCGTATAGGCTACTATCAAACGAGATGACGGGCGTTTCGCCTTTGATACCCGTCACAAACGCGCCTGGGATCGCCCGCCCGTCTTCTGCGAGGATGTCCATCGCCGTGAGCAAGCGGTAGATAAAATCGCCTAGCACGGCGCTCCAACGGTCGATGAGGATACGCAATTGCTCTTCGAGCGAATGAGGCGCACGGCGCACGGGTTCGAGCAACAAGTCGAGGATGTTCACGCCACTGGGGAATTGCCCATCGCCCGCATCGGCATCGGCGATGTCGTCAAAATAAGTGTGAATATCGGCGGTCAGTTGGGGGTAGGCGGTTTGTTGTTTGAGCGCGTCATCGCCAAAAATCTCGAAGAACGGGCTAAAAGCGGGGTTCTGGTTGGATATCCACAGCAAAATCAGTTCTTCGAGCGCGATTTCGCGGGTTGGGCGTGCCTCAATCGTGTCGTTCAGATACTCAGCGATGCTCTGCTGGCGCGAGAAAACGGGGGTCGGCGGGAATTCTTCGATGAATTTGGTCAGCGTTTTGGTGGTCGCCTCGCCGAATTGGTCGCCCAAGTGCGAGAGCGTGTTTTGGAGCAGGTGCGGGTGTCTGGCGCAATACATCCTGAACACGAATTGCGTGATGCCGTGAATCAACGCCACCGCGTTGACCTGAGACGGCGCGATGCTCTGATGCGGAAAATGGGCAATATCGCGCCGTTGATTCATGCGGGTGGCGAAGCGTCGCGCCACCTGAAAATTGGGGATGTGCGCCTTGCCAATGCGCGTGAAAAAATCTGCCTCGAATTGATATTTTTCCCGCGAGACCCGCGAGACATGAAAGCCTTGCACTTTTTCGTCCATATTCATAATGTCCTATCGCATCAAAATTTATTTTGGAATTGTAACATGTTGCGAGGGACTATGCAAAAACGGGGCTTGTGCGAACTGGCTAGGGGGTTATTTAGGTGTTAATCATTCATTATCACAAAATTATATTATAATAAAAAGCATGTGGTATGCAACAGAAGGAAGCCAAACATGACCGATAAAATTGAAATTGATTATGCACAAATCGATAAACTCATCCAATATTTTCGGACATCTGCCGAGTCGTATAAGACCCGACATCGGCTCATAGCACAAATGGTCGATAAGTTAGAAACCGAGTGGATTGGGCGCGGATCACAGGCATTTCAGAATGACATGCGTGATGTTATCTTGCCTGCCATGAATCGATTGGTAACGAATTTCGATACTCTTTCCCAGGTGTTACATCAGGTGGCGGTCATCCTCCGCCAAGCCGAAGAAGCGGGGTCGCGGTTATTCATGTCCGAAGGTGGCTTTTTGGCGGGATTACGTACCGCCATTGGTAATTTGATGGATGCCACCGCCACCGATAAAGCAAAACTTGATGCCATCCATAAGCGATTATCCGAGTATGTCACGGGTGATGGCTGGACATTCACGCCCAATGCGGGCTTCACCTTCGGCGAACAGCTTGAACAAATTGGTGGCAGTTGTGTGATTTATGGGGCAATGAATTTGCTCGTCCATGAGGGGATCGATATTTCACCCGAAAAGGCACAGGAATATCTTGACCAATTTACCAAGCAATATAAGCAAGATTATGATTTTCCACTTGATGCCGCCAAGAAGATTTTGAATGACCATAATGTCCCGTATGAGGAAGGTCATTTTCGCAATAAGCTATTCGGTTTTATCGATTTGCCAACGTTTAGAGATTTATTAGGCGTTAACGAAGAACGTGCCAAACAATTTTTGGTTGACCAAGTGAGCCAAGGGAATACATTATATGTCACATCACAGATAGATGACGCATTTGGTATAGGGGTAACAGATGGTCATGCTTATAATGTGGTGGGTATCCAAAAAGATGATAACGGCAATGCCACGAATGTGTTGGTGGCTACCAATTGGGGCAAGGGATTTAATGTTGAACATAATGTGTCTTATGACCGTTATATGCAAATCCCCATGGATAAATTTATGACCGATTGGATGGCACACATGGATGGTTATTATATCGTCCTCAAATAGTGTCAATGAAGGGATACCTGTGATGAATAAATCAAATTTGTTGATGGATGATTGGGATTTATACCTGCGTGTACACGACTCAATGGAAAAGTATCGGGCACCCGCTTTGGCGCGGTCGTATCCGATATTGGGGTTTGAAGCGGATGTTGTCGTGCTGAAATACTTTTTTTATCGTGCTGAACAGGTCAATCATAACGCCTTTATCTTATTTCCGCCTAGAGAGGTCATCGTGTTCGATAGCACCACCATGCACATCCGCGCCCAATACAAAGCACAAGACGTATTTGGGCATATTGCCCCTTTCGAGCCGTATGATTGGGTGGTGGATATGCGCGAATATGACCAGCGCAAGGCACAAGTTGGGCAATTGCGGGCTTTATATGATGTGCTGATGTCCCGCTATCCCCATACCCCCGCCGATGATGCGTGTCGGCAATTTGGGGATTTATTACAAGCCATCTCGCCCCCTGTGGTGTTGCCCTATTATGAGGCGCTATCGCCCCATTTTTGGACATGGCTAGGTTAAATTAAAGTGTGCGCCAGCCCGATTTAAGGCTTGACCGTAAATTATGCCTCACAAGGGGTTCAAACTCCCAGCGTTCATGATACAGTTCAATCAAATCCAGAACGTATCATTCATGCAAGTAGTTCTTTCTAGCACATGTTTTTCGGAAAAAATCATCATGCTATAAGAACTACTTTTTCGCTAACTTAACGGTATTGTGCTTAAAACATCTGGCGGTGAGATATGCAAAATACCTGCATATTTACACATTCACCCGTCTACGCCATGCCAACCACATCGCGCCTGCGCCGATAAGCGCCACGCCCATCAGCAAGCCGATGCGAAGCAAATCTGCCCACAGAGGCGTTTCACCCGTAGCGGGGAGCGCCGTCACTTTGGCGTTGATCTGCTCGGCGGTCAACGGCGGTGTGCCACCACCGCTTGTCGGCGGTGGGGTGATGGTGCGCGTGAACGTCTCGGTGACAACGCTGGTGACATCGCTATCGAGGTCAGTCAGGGTGGCGGTATTCGCCACACTATCGACACCATCTGGCACAATCACGCTGTAGGTGATAATCAGGCGGTTGGATGCGGTATTGACATCGCCAATCGTTGCGCCCGGATTGGGGTCGATAATGCCTGTAAATTCGATGGTATTCGTCACCGCGTTATGCAGGCAGGTGGTGATGGTGGTGGTGCCTGGCGTGGTACAACTCAGGCTACCCGCCAAGAAGGTCGTGCCACCGAGCAACGGGTCGCTCATCTCTACGGGGATGGGATTATTCGATGGGTTTACCCAGATAATCGTCCATGTGACCACACTCACGCCGTCATAGATGAAGGCTTTACTACCGAATGGCGGGTCGAAGAGGAAGGCGATTGCCGCTTCATCATCCTCAATCGGGTTCGGCGGAATACCGTTGCCTGGGGTCGAATTCGGGTCTGGCGCGGTGGATGCGGTGATTTCTGCATAGTTATTGGTCGTGCCAACGGTTGGGTTCACCTGCACCGTATACGTCAATGTGACCGTTTGTGGGTTCACCATCGTGCCAATATCCCATGTCAGGAACAAATTCGAGCCGTCTACCGTGACCGTCCCTTGCGAAACCGTGCCAACGGCTAAGAATGTGACCGATGTTGGGAAGGTATCGACCACTTGCACACCCGTTGTCGCGCCCGGACCCACATTGTTGACCGTCACCGTATAGGTGATGATGTCGCCGAATTGCGGGGTGGTATCGCTGACAATTTTCGACAGGCTCAGGTCGGCATTTGTGCCTGCGGGGTTGACCACGCACCGAATGGCGAATTCATAGGGGTTTTCATCGCTATCATCGTTGACGATGCTCACCGTTCCGCTATAGGTGCTTTGTGCGGTGGCATCACACGTAATGCCGAGCGTGGTGCTATTGCCACCTGTCACCGTCCCTGCGGGTGCTGTTGTGACCGTGAAGCCTGCGGGGACTGTTACCGCGCCCAGTGTTAAATCGCCCAAGCCCGTGTTTTCGATGGTGAAGGTGCGGACGATGGGAATACCCACACTGGTGTTACCAAAATCGGTATGGTCGGCGAGGTCGGGTGTGGCATCGCCACTGGTGATGCTCGTGCCGTTGCCACGCACGTTGATTTCTGGCACCCCTGCGGTGGTCGCCACACATTCGATACCAAATGTATACGGATTTGCGCCTGGGGTGGTGCTATCGTTATTATCAATCGTGATGGTCAATGGATAGTTCCCATTGGCGGGCGGGTTACATTCGATGGTGAATGTGGTCGGGTTGCCATTGGTCACGGGCGATGTCGGTGGTGTGGTCAATGTGAATGGCACACCAAACACCGTGCTGATGCTCACCGTCAGGCTACCCGTACCTGTATTTCTGATTTCAAACGTGCGCGAAACGGGTACACCGGGCGAGGTGGTCGGGAACAGGGTATGGTCTGCGAGATCTGGCGCGATAACCCCATCGACAATCAGGGTGCTGTTGCCATAGACTTCGATAATCGGGCTTGGCGAATTGACCGTACAACTCACCTCAAACGTGAACGGATTTTCATCGCTATCATCATTCGGGATACTCACCGTTGCGGTATGTGTCCCCAAATTGGCGGCGGAGCATGTCACCTCGAAGATGGTGTCGTTGCCAATCAATGGCGGTGGGAGGGTCGCCGCGGGTTGGAGCGTCACGCTGAAATTGGTCGGGTTTGTGACTGTCACCGCGCCTGTAATCGTCAAGACTTGGCTACCGATATTTTCGATGATGAATTGGCGCGTCACAGGTGTGCCAAATAACGTTGTGCCAAAATCGGTATCATCGAGGAGGCTTGGCGTGACATCGCCATTGGTGATTAACACACTGTTGCCATACACATTGATTTCGGGTTCATCATTGACCGTACACCCAACATTGAACGAATAGGCAGGGGTATCGGGGTCATCACTTTGGATGGAGACCGTCTCGGTGAACGAGCCATCGGTCGCGCTTTGACATTGCACCACAAAATTGAAGCTACCACCAGGGGCGATACTCTCTAGCGCGGGTGATGTGACGAATAAAAATGGATTGGGCGAATTCGAGATGGTCGCCGTGCTGATATTCAGATTTGCCGTGCCGTTATTTTCGATGGTGAACGTGCGTAACACGGGTACACCCACCACGGTCGTCACAAATTGCGTGTGGTCGGCGAGGTCGGGCGTGACATCGCCTGGGGTAATCACCGTTGCGTTGCCCAAAATGCTGATATCGGGTTCGGGGTCGTTCACTTGGCATCGAATATTGAACGAGAATGGGTTTTCATCGCTATCGTTATTGGCAAAACTGACCGTCTCGATATAAGTACCCGCGGTGCTTGCAGTACATTGGACAACAAGGGTCGTGCTATCATTCGGGTCAACAGTGCCTGCGGGGAATGTGGTGATGGTGAAGCCTGTCCCCGATACGACGCTACCCGAAGTGGTCAATTGTGCCGCGCCGATATTGCGGATGGTGAAGGTACGGCTAATCGGCGTGCCTGTGAGCGTTGTGCCAAAATCGGTATCATCGGACAAATCGGGTGTCGCATCGCCATTGACGATAATCACACTGTTGCCACGCACCTCAAGTTCGGGTTCGGTGGCGGTCACATCGCAACGAATAGCAAACGTAAACGGATTTTCGTTGCTATCGTTGTTGGCGATAGTGATAGTCTCGGTGAAAAGTCCCGCGCTGGTCGCCAAACAGGTCACATCAAATGTGATGGTGTTGGTCGGGGCGATGGAATCGGGTAGGATAGGTGGGGTTATGCTGAATCCCGTGCCAGTGCCGACAAACGCGATGCTGGTCACATCCAAATTCAAATTCACGCCCGTATTTTCGATGGTGAAGGTACGGGTCAGTGGTGAACCTTGCGCGATAGTGTCAAAATCTGACCCGTTGACCAGTGAAGCGGCGCTCCCGTTGGCGACATTGTTGCCACCCAAGCCCGTCACCGTGATTTCGGGACCCTCGACCAAACAGGTAATGGCGAAGTTATAGGGGTTTTCATCGCTATCATTATTGGGGATGACAATATCGCCACTATATGTCCCTGCGACGGTGGCATCACACGTCACGCCCAATGTCGTATTGGCACCACCCGCGACAGGGCTGGATGGGGTCGTGCTGATAGTGAAGCCCGCGGGGACTGTTACCGCGCCAAGCGTCAAATTTGCCCCGCCGAGGTTGTTGATGATGAAACTGCGTACAACAGGCGTGCCAACGGGTGTCGTGCCATAATCCGTGCCATCGCCACCATCGGGTGTGGCATCACCATCGAGAATAACGGTGATATTCGTACTATCGCGCACTTCAATTTCTGGCGGGGCTACTTGGTCAGATTCGTAAGCGCCAATATCGCAATTCGGTGCGCCTTGTGGACGGAAACCGAGTGGCAAATTGCGTTGGTCGAGTGATAACACGGGGAACGATGTACACACGCCGTTATCACCCGTGCCACTGGCAGAACTGCTCGGTCCCAGCGATAACACAACGGTGAAAATATTGGCGAGGTTGAACGCCAATTCGGGCGTGCTGAGTACGGGGTCTGTGGTGATGGGTGTGGCGAGGGTTGAACTGCCGTCTTGTTGGCGAATATCACAGGTGCTATTAAACACCACATTATTGCCCGATGCGCTGGCGTTGCCATTGCCCAAGCTACCACCCGCACAATTGTCGTTGGCGATGATGGTATTCACCAGATAGAAATCATCGAAATTAGAGAATCCAGGCGATTCGCCATCGCCCAAATTGAAGATGCCATCGCCCGAAGCGGCGGTGTTGTTGGCGATGGTGACATTGCGAATTTCCATCAGGTTATCGTTGGGGATGGACGAATTGCCATGAAAAATCGCCCCACCGTTGGCGTTGGCGGTATTATTGGCGAAGGTGCTGTTGGAGATAATCACCTGTTGCCCAAGCGGTTGCGGGAACGGGTCTGGCGTGGTGCGGGTATTCATGAACGCCCCGCCATGATTGCTACTGCTGTTGGCAATCAACGACACGCCATTCATGAGCAGGTAGCCGTTATTGAAAATCGCACCGCCACCTGCAGTGGCATCGGATGCGCCTGTGACGCTATTGCCCGCGCCATTCGCGCCGATTGCCGCCAACACATCAAACCCCAAAATGGGCGGGATGGGTGGGATGGGCAGGTTGAATAATTCGCCGAAATGCGAATAGTTAATCGTCAGGGCAAAATCATCACCACTGTTGTTATAAATCGCGCCACCGCGAGCATCATCACCCGTGACGGTATTGCCAAAAAAGGCGCTGGCGGTGATGGCGAGTACGCCCAAATTACCATGATAAATCGCGCCACCGCCATCGGCAGAGGTCGCGTTTTGGACTTGGTTATTAAAGAAATACGCGGCGGTGATGCTACTGGGCGCAGAAAACGCGCCGTTATGATAAATCGCCCCGCCCGAACCATCGACATAACCCGAATCGTTACCTGCGCTATTATCGATGAAGGCGGTATTTTCGATGGTCATCGAAAAATTAGAACTTTGGTAAATCGCCCCGCCGTCTCTTTGGGCAGAGTTACTCTGAAAGACGCTATTTTGAATGCTGAGCGTGCCAGAGCTATCGATTGCCCCGCCGTTGGTATCGGCGTTATTATTACTGAATTCCACGGCGTTGACGGTCAATGAGCCACCATTCGCCACCGTAATCGCCCCACCACTGCCACTATTGCCGTTGCCTTGCGTGAGGGTGGTGTTTTGCAGGGTGAAGATACCAGAGCTATTCACATTGAAGATGCGGGTGGCGTTATTTCCATCGAAGGTGATGTTGCTCCCACCATCCAAAAGAATTTGGCTGATGATATTGATTTCACCATCGAGCGAAACGCTCAGGTCAATGGTGCCAGATACGCTAAAATTGATGACATCTGCGCCAGAGCCAGCCGTACAACCATCTACGAGGGTATCGGTATTAGCAGCTTGAAACGCCTCGCGGATAGAACAGTTGCCATTATCGGGGTCGCCGAGAGGTTCATCGGTCAACGTATTGACGGTGATGGTCGCCGCGAAGGCGTTCGGTGGCGATGCAAAACTCGCCCATAATAGAGGAATAAGCACCAACAAGATGAGTGCAAATTTTTTCATAGACAAATACCCTCGCGGTATGGATGTTCAGAACAGGGTAATTATAACATTATTTTATAAATCCGCAACTGATTATGTTAAATTGAGGTTTATCAGGGTATTTGTTCTACGTTGTGCATTTTAGTGTATTTTTAAGTATAATCAATTTACTAGCCTTTCATTCAAGTGAGGGGTTTACGTACAGCTTTTTTCGGCAACATCAACAAGGATGATCAATATGCAACAGATAGAACGTGTTCAACCGCGTGTGCAGATGGTTGGCAACCCCTTGCCCAATATCCCCTGGCAAGATAAACCCGCCCATACCACCAGCGTGGTATGGCGTTATAGCGACAACCCAATCATTCAGCGCGATGCCATACCCACCTCGAACAGCATTTTCAACAGCGCCGCCGTGCCATTTGGGGATAAATTCGCCGGTGTTTTTCGGGTGGATGATACACGGCGCACCATGACCTTGCATCGGGGTTTCAGTGATGACGGTATCCAGTGGCGCATAGACCACGACCCTATCCAGTGGCACTTTCCGAATAGCGACCTGAGCGACTTTGTGCATCGCTACGACCCGCGTGTTGTCTGGCTCGAAGACCGGTATTACATCACCTGGTGCAACGGCTATCACGGTCCGACCATCGGCATCGGCTATACATTTGATTTTGACGAATTTCACTTCATCGAAAATGCTTTTTTGCCCCATAACCGCAACGGCGTGTTATTCCCGCGTAAAATCAACGGCAAATATGCCATGCTCAGCCGCCCAAGCGATACTGGGCATACGCCATTCGGCGATATTTTTTATAGCCAAAGCCCCGATCTGGTTCACTGGGGCAACCACCGCTTCGTCATGAAACCCAAAAGCTGGCGTTGGGAAAGCACCAAAATCGGCGCGGGACCCGTCCCCATCGAGACCAGCGAGGGCTGGCTTCTGATCTATCATGGTGTCTTGACCTCGTGCAATGGGTTCGTCTATAGCATGGGGGCGGCACTGCTTGACCTCGACCAACCGTGGAAGGTGATGTATCGCGCCGCACCATATCTGATGTCTCCCCAGACGCTCTATGAATGTGTCGGTGATGTGCCGAATGTGGTGTTCCCGTGTGCCGCGTTGCACGACCCCGCTAGCGGGCGCATCGCCATTTATTACGGCGCGGCAGATACCGTCACGGGTCTGGCATTCACACATGTCGATGAGCTGGTCGAGTTTATCAAACACAATAGCGAATTATAAATGCGACAGCATCGGGTAGGGCGATATTGCCTTAGCCGATGCTGTCGTGCCAACTGATCTATCTCATGGTCTATCAGTTATCATTACTTAGTGGTGAATTTCTAAGTATCTATTATGATGCTTTATCATCCTTAAATATGCTGTATGAACCCCTCAACCGTCGCCGATGGATGAGTTCATACAGCACAAAAATCGCCAGTGCCGATGCGATGTGGATGATGAAAATCGCGGGCAAGCCAAACGCCCCGCTCACCACCGACCCCAACCCCATCACCAGCCCACCGCCCAAGCCCGCCGCGCCAATCTGAAAGCCGATGGCGTTGGCGACATGTTCAGGCGCGAGGCGATCTTGCGTACTGCCGACCATCGAGGGGAACATCGGCGCGACGGCGAACCCCACCAACGGCAGGCACACCAAACTGATGACGGAATGGGGATTTATCCACATCAAGACCGTGCCAATCAACAACAACACCATGCTGATTCGCATAAAGGCATGTTCGGAGATGCGCCGCACAATCCAACCGCTTATCACGCGCCCAAAGGTGAACGCGCCCCAATATGCGCCGATGAAAAAGGCGGCGGTATCACTATCTATGGCACGGGTCTGCGTGAACAGCGTAAAACTCCATTGCCCGATGCTGGCTTCTGTGCCTGTATATAAAAGGAAGAAGGCGATGCCAAACCACACCACAGGCAATCTCGCCGTATCGCGTAGGTGGGCGGGTTGGATAGCCACCTTGCGCGGGGTATCTTCTGGCGCATCGATGCGGGTATCATCCACATCCCAGTGTTTGGCGGTGATGAAAAAGGTCAGCCCCAAGCCAATCTGAAAAAGCGCCACCACCCAGTAGCCCATGTGCCAAGTGGCGGTGTTGATGGCGGTGTTCATAATCAACGGACCCGCCGTTGTGCCGATGCCGAACATGGCATGGAGCAAAAATAGCCACGCTCGATGATGATGCGAGATGAAATTGTTGATCGCCGCATCGATTGCCCCGCCGCCCAACCCCGCCAACACGCCGATGAGCGTCACCATCCACCACACGGGGACGATGGTATAGCCGATGAGCGCCGTAGCCGTCAGCCCACAACTGAGCGCCAACAAGCGCCCGATGCCCATCCGCGCCACCCATTTGCCACTCAAGACGGTACTCAGCACATAACCCGCCGTCACCCCTAGTGTCACCGCGCCCAAAGCGTTGAGCGGTGCGCCCACATCGGCGCTCATCGATACCCATGCCACGCCCAACAAGCCATCGGGCAAGCCCAAACTAATGAAGGCGATGAACGCAATCACCAATAAAAAGAACCCCATGCGCGACTGTTTCATATCGGTTATCCCATAGTAAGGTGAATGAATAAACCTGACTATTATAGCACAGGTTGATGGTGGTGGGCAGATGTGCCTGCACACGTATCGAAAATAGGTCGGGATGAAAATCACCCATTAGCCTTCGCTATCGGCGCGGGTATACTCAATCGTATTGATGATGGCGAGGATCAGCCCTTCTGCCGCATCATAATCGGGGGTCACGCCGACCATCGCCGCCACATCTTCGACCGCCTCACCCGCTTGGAACACGATAAAAAACGCGCCTTCGGGGACACCCATGCCACCGACAAATATCAGATAGGCTTCGTAGGGCAAGCCGTCGTAGACAAAGACCGATGAATCGGCGAATTGGCGTGGCAGGGCATCGATCACATTGGCGATAGTCACCTCCGCCAACCCCAATTCGCTCATGCGGTCAGGATGGATGATTTGCAGGGCAATGTCGCCTTCATCGAGGCGGATTCGGCTGTCTATCAGAACCTCTGCCACGCTTGCGCTGGTGGCAAACCGATAATTCCCGTCATCTTCGACCAAAACCCATGTGCTAGGGATGCTCAGGCGCATTTCGCCGTCATAGAGAGACAGGTCTTGGCTCAATTCAACCGCCTCGCTGGGCGCGGTGCGCGTTTCAAATGTCGATGTCGGCGTGGCGAGCGGGTCTACGGCATCGGGCGTGGCTTCGGCGATGATCGCCTCATCACCGATCGACAGGCTCTCTAACACGCGCTCTAAGACGCGCAGTTGAATATCGGCAGAAAAAACCGTCTCTTGCGTGATGAGGATGGCGGCAAAAATATCATCGCCAATCATCAGCGTGAAGGTGAATACTTTTGTGCCAGAGACCTCGCGCTCAAAGGTCAGCACATTGTCGTAACCGGCAAATTCGATGATGCTCACCGCCTCTTCGTAGGTGCGCTCATCGGCATATTCACCGGGCGATAAATCGAACACCGATCGGGATGCGATGTCGAGCGTGTCGTTGGGGATGCTGAAATAGTCGAATGCTTTCGGTGTGGCGATGACGATATAATCACGGAAGCTCTCATCGAATGCCAGCGAAATCTGAAAATTGTTTTCGGCTACCGTCACCACATCGGGATAACGGATGGTGATATTGTCGAGGGTATAGGTGTTGGTGAAATCGGCTTCGGGGTCAAACTCGCTATCCTCTTGGGCGACCACAGGCACGGCAAAAACAAGCATCATGACCAAAACTATCTGAGTTAACAAACGCATGATCGATATTTGCTCCTATAGCATACATAACGATGCCTTGTTATACACCCAAATACGATTCAATGCAACCAACGGCGGAGATTCGCCTCGTTCAGCGTCGCCCCAATTTTCGCAACGTGCGTTCATACCCTTCGCGGGCTTGGTCATGATTGGGCATCACCGCCAACACCTGTTCAAAATCGGCGAGGGCGTGTTCATAATCGCCCAATAAATATCGCCCCACCCCACGTTCATAATACACCGCCATATTTTGCGGATTGAGTTCTAACACGGCATCGAAATCATCCACTGCCAGGGCATAATCACCACGACCCAAAAAGAGCTGACCGCGCTGATAATAGGCATCGGCAAATTGTGGATACAGGCGAATCGCTTCGGTGTAACAGATAATCGCCTCATCAACGCGCCCACCCTCTTCATGACTGAGCGCCGCCTCGAAAAAATTGCCCGCTTGTTGAATATTATCCGCCATGACAGTATCTCTCCTTGACGTTATTTTAACATGATTTTCAACATCATGCTGTAAAGAGCGTCACAGACGGGGCTTTATCATGATAAAAAGGGCTTGCCGTGGCAATCCCTGTTCAATTTGTGATTATTTATAGGTTACAGGCGCAGCTTATGGTCTACCGCGACCGCGACCATTGCCGTTGCCGCGTCCGTTGCCATTATTTGGGGCGCGAGTTTCGGCTTCGGCGGTGGTTTCTTGGTTATCAGCTTGTGCGCCACGCCGTCCGTTAATCACACGACCTGGCGCGAGTTGGCTGGGATGCACACCACTTTCGCGCAAGACAGCGCCCCACCCGCCAGAGCAGGATTGTTCGAGCAATGCCTCGACACTATCGCCAAAGCCGTTATCGTAGAACAGCATCAACGCACGGGCGATATTGCCAAAGCCGTAGCCACTGCAATGTAAATTGATGATATACGCCACATCCAAATCGAACTCATTCGCCAGCGCATTCGCTACGGGGTGACTATCGGGGACGCACCCTTCGAGTTCAGGCTCAGGCGTGATTTCGGGTTCAGGTTCACAACCCTCGCCGTTCCATATTCGCCACATTCGTCAAAATTTTCGTCTACGATGATGAGTTCGACCGCCATCAACGTGTGGTCATTGAGCAAATAGCCCACCACGACCACCTCTTGACCAACGCTGAGTTCGGCGGGGATGAACGCGCTCGCGGGGGCAATCACCACACCATCCACCACGATTTGGTCATCTGCCACCCATTCAATGTCGCCACGCACAAAGATGAGCAGGTCATCCCATACAGTGATACGTGATAATCTCGACCACATCCACGCGATACTCGCGGGCGATTCGGTTGGCGACAGGGTGCGTTATCGGCACACACAAATCTCACACAGGTGTCGGCGTGAAGATCGGTGTGGGGATAAATGTCGGCGTGGCGGTGCTGGTGGATGTCGCCGTCGGCGGGGCGGATAGGATGATGACAGGTGGGTTTGCCTCATCAGGTAAATATTCGAGTTCATCATCACTTTGCCTACCCCGCAGATAACTACGCGGCTTATTGTCGATATCCATCCCTAGCTTTCTGCCCAACGCTTTGAGGGCGCGGTGTTGCAGGGTGCGTAACGCCAATTCCGATTTGCCCAAAATGTGCGCCACCTCTGCATACGATAAATGGTGCATGTAGCGCAAAATCAGCACATCTTGATAATCTTGGAGCAATGTCGCCAACGTCGCTCGCAACCGCGCCCGTTCTTCGCGTTGGGCGAGCGTCTCAAACGGATCGGTATCATCACTCGGCTGATGGTTAGTCAGCTCGACATGCGTCTGATACATCACCCGCTTTGGCGCGGGCGATGAGGTGTTGTTCGTTGGATGGGCTATCCATGAGTGATAGTCGCCCTTCATGCGTAAATCGTTACGCCTACAAAGCAAAACGGGCTTCTGTATGAGATGTTGCTATGTCACATGTTAGCATGTTGTGACAATTTTGAATAGCCTTGCCTCACAAAAACGGTGTTATAATAAGAATAGGTAGGCAACATGCTCATCTTCAATGAAGGTAAGCGTCATATGTCTGATGATAGCATCCAACCCAGCACTCGTCATCGCTTGCGCCAACGCGCCCAACAAGCGGGCATCTCGATGGATGCCATGCTCAACCAATTGCTCGATGAAGGGACGCGGTTATTGGTACAAAATATTGTCGATTTGGTCACGGTGCATACGCCACAGGGATATTATCGTTATGTCACGCCGTCCGTCACACAGATTTTGGGATATACCCCCGATGATTTGGTCGGGCGCAGAGGGGCAGAATTTGTCCATCCGGATGATATGCCCGTCTTTCGGCAAGGGTATAAAGACCTGATGATCAACGGTGTATCGCGCCTCGAATATCGCGCACGGCATCGGGACGGGCGGTATATCTGGTTCGAGACGATGAACCACGCCGTCAAACATCCCGAAACGGGCGAGGTCATCGAGATTATCGCCGTCTCGCACGACATTACCCAACAACGCCAAACCGCCCAAGCCCTATCACAAAGCGAAGAATACTATCGCATGTTGTTCCAAGAAGCGCCCATAGCCATCTGGAAACAAGATTTTTCGGCGATGCGTGCTTATCTACAGGCGTTGATAGAGCGCGAAGGCATCACCGACATCGAAACGTATTTGTGCCAGCATCCCGAAACGGTGAGCAATTGCCTAAAGCTGGTGAAAATTTTAGATGCCAACCCCACGACGCTGAGGTTGTATCATGCGCCATCGATCGAAGAAATCCAAACCCGCTTTCATCAGATCGTGGATGTGGGCAATTCGCAACCCGCTTCGCTGGCGGCGATCGCCAACGGCGAGACGCGCTTTTCGGGCGAATTCATCAACCGCATCAGTCATGGCAAAGAGATTTACCTGTTGCTCAAGTGGCTGGTGTTGCCCGGTCATGAGCAAACCTTCACCGAAGTGCTGGTGGTGACGGTCGACATCACCGAGCAAAAACGATACCAAGCCTCGCTCATCGAAAATGAACGGCTGACCAGCCAATTTCGACACGAGCGCGATCATAATTATATCATTCAACAAAGCATCTCGGCGCTGGCACACGATTTACGCACGCCCCTAGCGGTGATTAACACCTCGAAAGATTTATTGCTCCGCCATTTTGATAAATTGACCGAAGAAAAACGGCGCGAAAAATTAGAGAGCATCGGCAGACAACTGGAATTTGCGCTGGAATTGATTGATGATACCGTGAAACGCGCCCGCGGCGTGATCAGTGAGCGCCCGTTTAATCCGAGCGCGGTCAATTTGGATAAATTATGCAAAGTGAGCATTCAAGAAATGCGTGATGGTGGCAACGGGCGCTTATCGTTTGTGAATCAGGCACACGTACAAGTGGCATGGGTGGATGATATTCTCATCAGCCGAATTTTGCTCAATCTGGTCGGCAATGCGCTCAAATATTCGCCACCCAACGCGCCTGTGCGCCTCGAATTGGATAAAGATGAGTCGCACCTGATTTTGCGCGTGGTCGATAAGGGCATCGGCATCGCGCCCGAACATCTGCCCCATATCTTCGAGCCGTTTTATCGGGTCGATGAAAACAGCCCGATTCAAGGGACGGGGTTGGGTCTGAGCATCGTGAAAGACTGTGTGTCGCGTCATGGCGGGACGGTGGAGGTCTCTAGCACGTTGGGGATCGGCACGACCTTCACCGTGCGCCTGCCCTATCACGATGTGCTGGTGGGGGTTGGATGAGGCAGAATGTGCGCCATCATGTGCCACTTTCGTCCAAAACAGCCCGACAGGTGTGCCGACGCGAAACTCGTCTTGACAAATCTTTACAAATCGCCATTTTTGTATTAGTAAACGCTTTTTATCCCAAATTTGGGATATTTGTAAGCGCGTTATTATATCAAAGTATGCCGAAACTCCCCCCACTTTTTTGACGGTCATCGAGTTTCGCATTTTGGTCGTCTCTTGACCATTTGAAGCCGATTTTTGGGGCTTGCACGCCAAAACCCAGTTGTGTTATAATGCCTTTTAAGCGATTATTTTGATGTGTGAGGATATAAATGACCTTTTGCGCGTCAAAATCGTGAGCGGTTTTCCTAATCATCGACCCGCTTGAGGGTACTGAAACATCACACGGCGACCCGCAACCCCGCCAGAGGCTCAAAGCCTCTCGCTAGTCGCACCAAGCGCACTAAAGGCGCTCAAATCCGACCTGAGAATATAGACATGTTCGTCAACATCTGGCAACAATAAGCGGGGCTATAGGCGCTGATGAAAACCATTACCCTATCCACAGGATTCACCCTCAAAATCAGTTCAACAATCGCCCCTTTCGTGGGCTTCCAACATGCGATTCGCCATCGGTTTTGAACCGTTGGCGGGGCTGAAACATCACACGGCGACCCGCAACCCCGCCAGAGGCTCAAAGCCTCTCGCTAGTCGCACCAAGCTATTTGACCGAAGCCCCGTAAACGGGGCTGATACACCCAGATTCATGGGTGAGATGGTCTTGAAAATCTAAAATCACCATCGACATTGGCATACCAGCCCGATTTATCGGGCTTGACAACAATGAGCCAGATGCTTTGAGCATCTGGCGGTGAACAATCGACTCACTTGACGCTATTGGGCTTTGAACCGATGGCGTGGCAAATTGACGATTTTTGCACAATTCTTTAATTCACGTTAACTAGGCATCGCGCTCATCCAACACCGATAGCGGCACGATGCTGATGGTATCCATCAACAACGCCGAATGACCGTAGGGCGATGCGCGAATCGTGCCAATCGCCTCAATGACTTGCCCACGTCCGGGGATGTTATCAATCGTGGCGTAATCCCATAATAATTCCACCGCCACACCGTTGGCATCGCGCAACAGATAAATATCATCATCCCGAACTGGCTCTATAAAAATTTCAACTGTCCCTTTGAGGCGAATAATCTGTGAACTTTCTCGCAAATTGGCGAAATTTTCGACCAACGGATACGGTGTCGGGGTCGGGACGGATGTCGGCAGGTTGGTCAGGTCGAATGTGGGCATAACCACCGTCAGACCGCCTGATTGGGTTGGCGTGGGGGGTTGGGTCACTTGCGCCAATGGTGGGATGACTATGGGCGGATTGTTATTCGTCAACGGATCGATTGGCGCTTCGGTGACGTTTTCGAGCGGGTCTATCGGCATCTCGGTCACGGCTTCGGCGATGGTATCGGTCGGCAAGACCACCCGTGTAGGAAGCGTTTCATCGTCCGATGTCGGCGTACAGGCGACCATCAGCAGGGTGAGTAGCATCAGGGGAATTAGGGATTTCATCATCAGAAAAAAATGTCCTTTCGTGTGGATATTGCCCCCAAAATAAGAGGGCGCAAAATCGCGCCCTCGCAAATGGGTGATGATAAGGCAGGGGTTATCCCTGCCCTACCCCGATTTTATGGGATGCGGATGGCATCAATGACAAGGTTGCCACCCGAATGTTTATTGGTGATGGTCACTGTATGCGTGCCACTGCCCAATCCGTAAATGCCAACGGGGAAGCTGGGGATGAGCGTGGCGCTCTGCGTGCTGTAATTGGTACAAACCGCGGGATTCGAGCCTGTGGTGACACATACCTCGACATTATTGCTTGTCCCCGTAAAAGCACGGTGATAGATGATGAAACCGTTGCCCGTCATATTGAAACTGACCGAGGCATTAAACGCACTGGTAGAGATTAAGCGATGACTTGGAACAGATTGACCAAACGCCAAATTCGATTCACTCCCTTGCCATGCGCCTGTATATACCAGACCCGGATGATATTCTTGGTACAAGTTCCCACTGGTGAGTGTCGGTTGTGGTGCAGGGAGCAACTCGATTCGTTCAATCACCGGTGCGGCGGCTATCGGTACTCGATAGAAAGCGATATTGCTACAACCTTGCAGATTCACCACAATCGGGAAGCCAAAGTCGCTTTCTGTGCCGATATTCGACACATTATAATCCTGTGGAATACAGCTCCCACCCACGCTGGTAACAACACGGATAGGATCACGGGCGGAATAATTATGACGATACAACACCACGCGGCTGACCCCCGCCGCCACATTGAAGCTGAAGGGATCACCTGTCACCGAAAGAATACGTTGAGCAATCCCATTTTGGGCACGACTATCCACAAATTCAGCATTCCGACCACGGAAATATTCGTACAAATCTACAGTATGATACGTCCCCAGACCAAGCGGTTGTTCTGTGCCTAATAGTTGGATGCGATCAACACCAATGGATGCTGTTTTGCCTGCTGTGCCATTGGCTTGGATGACCACATTGACACAATTCTCCAAATCAATGGTATAGGGTTGATTCCACATAAAGAAGGCGATGACAAATGTCTCGACGACAACCACTTTGGGCGAACACCCGACACCACCGCTCAGTGTCACGCGCAAGTCATCGCGTACATTATCAATCGGGCGGAAGACGACTAAGCGTTTGACCGATGTGTCTACGGTGAAGGACAATTGACCACCTGCATTAAAGCGATGCCACGAACCACTGCTAGCGGCGGCATTACCCAATGCGGTCGAATTCGTAAATTTGCTACCCAATGCGAGATTATCATATTCGCCAATGGGCAAATTGGTCGGTAATCCCTCTATTAAAATCATGCGATCGAAGGCGGGCGCAGCTTGAATAGGCACACGGGTTATGGATAAACGTGTACACGTAGCAAGTGTGATAACCGTTGGCTCGAATGCGCCTGCATCGGCTCCGTTATTGGTGACTTGGTAATTTTTGGCATCACCACCAATGGTACAATCGCTGGTGACAACTTGAATTGGGTCACGGACAGAATAATTATCACGATACAACACCACGGTATCAACCGATTGTGGTACATTGAAGGTAAACGCATCCCCCGTTGTCGAGAGCAGGCGTTGTGCAACCCCATCAACGGCGCGGGTTTGTGGCATAACACCGTTCCGTCCACGGAAATATTGTTGTAGATCTTTGGTATGATATTCTCCTGCCACCAAAACAGGTTCTGCGCCCAGCAATTCGATTGCTTCGATGCCGATTGTGCCTGTACGTCCCGATGTGGTATCGCGCACGATGGTCACGTTGGTGCATCCGCCTAAATCGACAATATGTCCTTGCCCCCAAACTGGGATAGCAACCACAAATGAATTGATAATCTTGGATATTGGTGTGCATGAGCCACTTAAGTCTACGCGCAAATCGGCAGCGACACCATTTATCGGGCGGTAAATCATCATCCGTTGCACACCCGCCGTCACACTAAATGTTAAGTTTGCACCACCCGGTAACACATGATACGAGCCATTCATGGCGTTAACGTTGGGGGTCAACACTGCCGAGCTATTGAAGTAGTTCTTGATCTGGGTGTTATCGTACATACCAAGACCCAAACCGCCCCCCGACACTTGCGAGGTGAGGATGATACGGTCAAAGGCAGGTGCCGCTTGAATAGGTACACGGTCAAAGCGCACGCGGGTACAACTTTGTAAGTTGACGATAAACGGCTCAAATGGACCTGAATCTGGACCGGTGCTGTTCACGTTATAATCTTGTGCGTGGGCAGGGTTGGTGCAGAATTGTGTACGAACACGAATCGGATCGCGAGCGGCAAAATTATCCCGATACAAGATGACCGTTTTCACATCGGTTGTCACATCGAACATGAACGAATCACCTGTAGTCGAGAGCAGGCGTTGCGCCAACCCACCCAATGCACGGGCTTGGGGCATGACACCGTTGCGTCCACGGAAATATTCATACAAATCTTTCGAATGATACGTCCCAACACCTAAGCGTTGTTCTGTACCAAGCAATTGTATACGATCGAGACCGGGCGCGGTTGAGCTACTATTATTTCGGCTGATGACCACATTCAAACACCCACCCAAATCTACAGTATAAGGTTGATCCCATACCGAGAAGGCGATGACGAAGTTATCCACCACCACTGTACGCGGAGTACAGCTTGTTCCACCGCTTAATTGCACCTTAAAGTGGTCGCTGACATTATCAATCGGTCGGAATAAGACGATGCGCTTGACGGTTGGGTCTACTGTGAAGCTGATCTGACTGCTGGCGCTCCCAAACACTTCATATGAACCGTTTAGCGATTGTGCAGTGTTCGTGAATGTCGTGCTAAACAGATACGGGCGCAGATCGCTATCTTCATACATGCCAATCGTCAACGGTTGGGCATCCACTTGCACCCAATCCAGGCGGAAGGCGTTGGTATTGCCTGTTGTGATGCGCACCGAGTGAACTTCACCCGCCGCGCCTGCCAGCGATTCAATACCCGTACAACGGATGATAATGCGCCCATTGACGGCGGTTTGAATGGGGTTGCCCGCCGCGGGGGTCACGCTTGTACACGTCAGACCGGCAATACTGTAGATATTGGTATAAGTCGCTGTGCCAAAACCCTCGCCATCTGAATCGAGTTGGATGGTAATGGCACCATTATTGACCCCATTCCCGATATAACTGATGGCAAAATTATCGCCCGTGAAGTTGAAGCGGGCTTGTGCGCCGTTTTGTGTGGTGCTATGCAAGCTCTTTTGATACGCCACATCGTTGAAAACGGGTGTCCATGTGCCTGTATAGGTAATCCCAAGCGCCGTGTTATCGTGCAAGCCCGATGTCAAGATTTTATCGACCACGCGCACCGTCATAGTACGAGTGGCAAAATCGCCGTCTTGGTCGGTCGCCCGATATGTAAAGCTAAATTCGCCCTGAACTGCGCCTGGAGGTGGGGTATAGGTAAACACGCCATCGCTACTCACCATTGAGGGGAGATTGGGACCATCGAGCAGGTTATTCGGGTCGCTGGTCTCAGTGAACATGCTATAGGTGAACGGATAATCGAGGTTATCTACACCAGACGCAGTGGGCAGGTTGAAGAAATTCGCACCTGCATCCAATGTATAACGTGGGCGCAATGGGACATTGATAGTGGTGGTAAAATCGGTCGCTGTTTTTTGCGTCCCCGTTGTCACCGTGCCATCATCCACGGGGTTGACGACCACGGTCACGGTGGCGTAGGTGGTCGGCGATGGGATTGTCCCCGTGCCGAACAAGCCCGTCACACGGTATTGGAAGGTGATCGGCGCGGTCACGCCCACATTATGGAAATTGGCGGGCGGGCAATATGCCAACAGATTGCTCACTGGATCGAACAAGAACGGTTGACCATTGCACGAATTGAGCGGATTGGTATCGTACACGCTCACATTGCCCACCACCTCAACGCTGTATGGGCGGAAGCCTTTACGCACCATGCGCGTCATATCGATAAACGCCACGCCGTCTTCATTCATGGTGAAGGTGAAGTTGCCCGCGCTGTAGGCGCTATATGCCCCACCCGTGTTATCATAAAATTCGACGGGATCGGGTTCGGTCAATTCGTATGCGCCGTAATCGATGACATCAAACGACAAATCGGTTTGGTCGACAAAGCGCGGATTGCCCAACGCATCCAACGCACGGGCATCCGTCCCCGGATTTTTGCTCGTCAGCGTGGTCGTGCTGGCGCTACCCGTCACGATCAACCCGTCCATCGTCAAGGCGGGGTTCGGATCGACCGCGTAGGTGCTCCCATCGGTGGTCGCATCGGGGCGCAAACGGTACGGATGGTCGGGGTCGTTGACCGTTGTGAAGAAATTGACGGTATAGAAGGCATCAATTTCGGCAGCCGCGAGGATGTTATCCGCCACAAGCGTGTCGATATTGGTGAACACATTGCCATTGGCAGGGACGGACGGCGTGCCTGTCACGCTGGAACAATCGCCACCATAACCGCTATTTGTGCCGATAAACCAATTGAAGCGTGCGCCGTTATGTGTGCCACTGATGACCGAATCACAGCTAAAATTCAGGTTCAAGCCACCTTGTTCGCTAATCAGGTTCAACACACCGCCGTTATTATCCGATGCGCGACGATTGGCGAAGAACAGGTTGTTGCTCACATCCCACAGGTGGTCGGTAATGTCGTTAAAGACATTGCCACCTGCTTCATCGCGCCCGCCCAAGCCGATGATGCTCAACCAGCTATTATTGCTGAGCGTGTTGTTGGCAACAGTATTATTGAAGAATTGGAAGCGATTGCCCTGCATCAGGTGGACAACGGGACCGCTCAGGGTGTTATTGGCGATGACGTTGCTGAACACGATATTGCGCCCACCGATTTTGACGGGCGGGTCGATGCGGTTGGGGTAATCTTCCCACATATCAATCGCAATGACCGATGGCACGGTGTTATTGGTAAAGCGGTTGCCATACATGCGCGAGCTACTGCGTTGCGATAGCACGATGCTATTGAACACCCGCGCACCCGCGCCAGAGAGCGTCACGCTGTTGTTGCTGAACACGTTGCGGAACACATTGACGGTGGTGGTGCTATCTTGAGTCGTGCCACCGCTATCTTTTATCCATAACACGGCGCTACCACCATACACCAAATCGCCATCCACAACGAAATTGCTGAAGGTGTTGCCCGTGAAGGTGATGCTGTTGCTAGTCACGATTTCGATCGGTTGATCGAAATTGGTGAAGGTGTTATTTTCGATGCTGATACCGCTCGAATTTTCGATATACATCGGCACAATTGGACGCACGCGAATTTCGGGTGGCGAATTGAAGGCGAAATCGGGATTCGAGCCGACGAATTCAAGCCCCGCGATGGTCACGGTGTTGTAATTGATGATATTCAAGCCAGAACGGGTCGCAATATCATTCACCCACACCGATGTCGGCGGATGATCGCCACTATCGGCGTAATCATACCCAAAAATATTCAGGTTATTTTTGGTGACGGCAAACGAAGTCAGATATTCACCGGGCAATAAGACGATATTGCTGATGCTGGCGTTGGTGCGTGCGACTTCGAGCGCGTGCGTGATATGCGTGAACGGGTTGCCGATCGTCCCATCGGGCGTGGGGAGGGTCGGGCTGGTGGTGTTGTTGAGGATGTTGAAATTCGATAATCTATCAGACGACACATACAGCGTGTTGCTGATGGTCAGACCAGCCCGATCGGCATTGAAAGCGATGGTGCGCTCGAAGAACAGGTTATAATTGGGGTTGCCCAATTGCGCCACGCCAGCGCCATAACCGCGATCGTACCCATTGGCATTCACATCCAACGCACGGCTTTTGAGGTACGAGAACACTTGCCACGGTCTGCCACTGCTCACATTATTGATGCCGTACATATTCGGATTGCTGATGAGCAACGCCACCATACCTGCAACGTGCGCCGCCGCGGCGGATGAGCCACCAAACCCACCCGAACACGAATAGTCGGGGAACGAGCCGATGCTCGCGCCTGTGAGAAGCGAGGTGTTGATGTGCGAGGGCGCGACAATATCGGGTTTCATGCGAGGCGTATTCGCTTGTGCGGATGACCCTTGTGGACTCGATGATGTGAGCGGGAAGCGCCCCTCTTGCGTGGCACAAACCGACCCCACCGCCAACACATCTAACGATTCGCTATAGGGCAATAATTGCGATGCCCCGCCATCGATGGTCACGGTGTTATCTGGCACGATGACGGCTTGCGTCCAGTCGCTAGAGACGACATACGTGGGGTCGGCGTTGGTGCGCGTGATGGTGATTTGCAATTGGCAAATATCACCGCACTCGCTCCCGACAACATATTGATGCTGATCCGTGCCAGCGCCCGCGTTGCTATCGCTATAACCACCGCCGACTTGCGCGATGGTGGTGGCGTTGCCCGCCACGCTCTGATTCATGGTGATGGTATCGCCAGAGCGGGCATTCACCGAAATTTTGGTCGTGGGTGAGCCTGCACTAAAGCCAAATGTGACGCTGTTCTTCGCGCCACCACCATTCCCCGCCGAGACGATCACGGGGACGTTGTTATTGAAGGCATTGGCTAACGCCGTGTCGAGCGTCGTCGATGTACCACCAGGGTCAAGTGTGATGAGGATGACGTGCGCCGCGGGGAAGCCATTCGCACCGCCCGCACGGGCGCTATCGATGGCGCTGGCGACCGATGAGACGCTATTGGCGCTATACGGATACACCCGCGCTTGTGGCGCGACATCGCACAGCACTTCGATGACGTTCACACCATGCGACCCTGTGCCGACACCGCCAACCACGTTGGTGCTACCCACACAGGCGCGTTCACCCGTGTTGGTGATGCCATTGAAGCCCGTATCAATCACGGCGATGTTCACGCCGTTGCCCAAAATATCGGCTTCGTGCCAACTGCTCACGCCGATTTGGTCGAGCGACCACGGGATAACGCTACCTGTCCCCGTGGTGGCGGATAGCTTTGGCGTGCCGATTTTGCCCTGGGCGGGCAACTCGGCGCTGGTTGGCGTGGCGAATACGGGCAAGGTAATGGCGGCAATCCGTCCATCACGCGCCAGTTCGACAATCATGTCTAATTCGACGATCACATCGACATGTTCCGCCTCGACAAACAACACCTCACCACCAATTTCGAGCAGATAGGCGGCAATCGCGGGGACATTTTCGGGCGAATTCGGATACACCCACACTTGCAGGCGGTCATCATCCAACCAACGGATGTAACGGCTTTCGGCAAATTCACGGGCGGCATCGGCATCACCACCATAATACGCTTCGAGCAAGCCCCAGATGTTGCCTTGCAACTTGGCAATTTCGGCTTCATCCAAACTCAACGGGACGGGTGTCGCTTCGAGTTCGGGCGTGGCTTCTGCTTCAGGTGTGATTTCCGCTTCGGGGGTTACTTCTGCTTCAGGTGTGATTTCCGCTTCGGGCGTGGCTTCTGCTTCTTGGGTCACTTCGGCAACGGGTTCGGTCACTTCGGCAACGGGTTCGGTCACTTCGGCAACGGGCGTTTCTGTTTCGGGGGTCGGCTCAAGCGGTGGGATGACGATGGGTGTGTTAGTGGCTTCAACAGGCGCGACAGGTGTTTCTGACGAAACAGGCACTTGGGCTTGGACGAAGATGTTATCGTAACCGACAACGCCCGCCGATGTGGCGCTGGTGCCAAACGCGATATAACCCGCGCTCAGGGGGACGGGGTCGGTGATGCTGATTTGCGTGACATTATCCACCGCAACGGTGATATCGCCATCGGTGGCGCTAATCGCCACGGCGAAGGCTTGCGCGGGCGCGAGCGGGTCTGGTGTGGTCTCTGCGGGTGGCAAGACAACACCACCGAGCAACACATCCCCCCGCCAAAGGGTGGCGTTGCCACTATCGGAAATGCGGACGGCATAACTTTCTGTACCCATCCGCAAGCCGATGACCGCCTCGCCATTAGGGGCGATGCTGACGGTCGTCACGAGGATGACATCATCCCACAACATGCCGTTGATGACGGCGCTGGCGTTGGGCGATGCGGTGCTAAAGACGGTATCCGCGCCGACCACCGCCCACTCCCCTACTATAAGGAAGGGAGATAGATCGCCCGCGCTAAAATCGGTGGTGAACAGACTGCCTGCGGTGGGCGGGATGGTGACAGGGGTCTCTGTCGGCGCGGTGTCGGTGGGAGTCACCTCTGTGGGGACGACATCGGGAGTCGTCTCGGTAGGAGTGACATCGGGTGTGGTCTCTACGGGTGGGGCTTCGGGTGTGACCTCTTGCGCCAACAACGAGGCGGGCAACAGGCTATTCACCACGAGCATCACCAGCAAAAGCCAGTGGATGAATAAAGAGAAGCGTTGGTTTCGTTTCATAAGTTTTCTAACTACCTTTTGACTCAAAAAAGGATTGATGATAAAAACGTGTCTTCCATGTGAATGCAAATCATACTCACCATTCTAGCATGAATACCGTTCAAGCACCAAAAAAGTTACGTAGGAAAATTGTAATGTGTGTGCATATACCCAACGGCTTTGCGACTCTCGTTAGGTTTAAGATGCGGACCTCATCCCACAACGGGCAGAGATAAGACCACGGTTGTGCCTTGCCCGACCTGACTGGTCAATGACACCTTGCCACCGTAGTGATTTGCCACTTCTTTGACCAACGGCAAGCCCAAGCCGAGCCCCGCCGATGTTTGGGCGGTATCGGCGCGGAAAAATCGCTCGAAGGCATGAGCCAGCACGATCTCCGACATGCCGACCCCAGTATCTTGGACGGTCAGTTGGACATCCTTTTTGCCGTTTTCATCGTAAATCGTGCGTGTCGAGATGGTGACTTTGCCTCCGTCTGGCGTATACGAGACGGCGTTACGGAGCAGATGCACCACCGTTGCCTTGATAAATTCGTGGTTGGCATACAATTTGGGCAGGTTGGGATCTAAGATCGCCTGAATGTCGACATTTTTCAGCTTGGCGCGGTTGATAAAGGTGGGCAGAAGCCCCTGCACAATCTCATTCAGTTGGATGTTGTGGATGGTCAATTCTTCGCGGATTTCGATTTGAGTGAGCATATTGAGCGATTCGACCAATTCCAGCAACAGGCGGGCTTGCGCCTCGATGTTATCGATATAGCGCAGGCGTTTTTCTTCGTCTGGCACTTTGCGGAGCATGTGCAAGTTGGTATGGATGCTGGCGAGGGGTGTGCGGAATTGATACTCGGCTTGCACCGAAAACGCCTTGAGGATATCCACCCGTTGGCGCTCGAATTCAGCTTTTTGGGCTTCGGCTTGGGCGCGTTTTTCGGCTTGGATGTCTTTAATGGCAAAGTAGGCGCGTTCTAGGCGGTCGGTGGATTTATTCATAATCGGCACGGCATGAATGCGTCACCAGACAAACGATGTATCACCCTCAGCCTGCATCCGCAATTCCGCCACCACCGATTGCCCCGCCCGTAAATCAGACAGCACCTTTTTGGCGATTGGCGTATCATCGGGATGGCACAAATCCATCCAGCGCAAGGTGTTATCTGAATGACGCGGGGCGGGATGTGGTGCGCCGTCCTGATGATCGAACATGCCCGTGACCTCGATCACTTCGCCCGCTTCGTTAAAACGGACGTGCATAATGTCATCGCTGATGCTTTTGGTCAAGAAACTTTCGTATTCGGCGCGTTGCTTTTGCATGATTTCGGTCTCGTGCAACAGCACAACACGGCGCAACACCAACCCCAACAACATAAAGGTGATGAACAGGGCGAGCATCCATTCGGCGAAAATGGCAGGGGGTTGCAGAAGCGGGAATGATTCGCCAAATAGCAACGGCAACAGCACCAACAAACAAATCGAGACCAACCAGATCGTCAACAATTCGGTGATGGTATACGCGGTGATGCTCGGTTTATAACCCACGCGCAGGGCGTATCCCAACGCCACCAGCGCCACCAAAAATAAGATATATGGGAAGGGTGGGATATGCTGATGAATCAGCCAATCTGCGCCGATATACATCCCCAAACCCGCCGCGCCCGATAGCCACCCGCCGATGAGCGCAATATAAGGAAGCAATTCAAATCCCATGTGGATGGGATGCAGTTCGGTTGCGAGGTTGGCGTAGTTGGTGCTGAGTTGCATAAACATGATAACCGCGCCGAATGCCAGCGCCACCGCCACGTCATAGCGCATATATTGCGGAAAATTTTGGCTCAATCGATAGGCAATATCATACAACACCGCCAACGCGAGGATGCTCACGCCATTTTGCACAATATCTAACCAGGGTATCATATTGAAGTGTCCTTCTATCAACCACCACAGGAATAATCGGGATATTCAAGTATATCTATCTGATTATAATCTGAAATCGGTGGCACGAGTGTTGAGGAATGGTTTGACATGTTCACTAATACGCGATGGACGACATGTGCTTTGTGCTTCGCTAATCGCCTTTAGCCACGCCAACGGTTCAAAACCGATGGCTAATCGCATGTTGGAAGCCGACTGAAGGGGTATGGTTGCCTGATGTTGAGGGGTGAATCCTAGTTGGAGGGTGGTTTTCAGCGCCTTTAGTGACCGCCAGAGGCTCAAAGCCTCTGGCTATTGCATTTTGGAAGCCCACTAAAGGGGCTTGTTTTTGCCTGATGTTGAGGATGAATCCTAGTTGGAGGGTGGTTTTCAGCGCCTTGGGCATCATTCTTGCCTTCAAAACGCGCCAAAAAATAAACATCTCCTCGCACCGCGCCACACGACAGGCGCTAAAAGCAAATTCAACAATAGCCCCTTTAGTGGGTTCCCAAAATCGAATAGCGAGGGGTTTTGAACCCCTCGCGTATGGTCTATTTTTTACGCATTTTTTCTTCGACTTCGCGTATCCATCCTTTAATTTTATCGGGTTCTGTGCCACCGAGTTCGATATAACGGGTATAATCGGCAATGGCTTTGGCGAAATCGCCATGATCTTCGTAGATGATGCCCCGCGCACGATAGGCATTGACATAATTGGGGTTGCGACGGAGCGTCTCGTTATAATCTGCCAACGCGCCCGCGGCATCGCCATTTTTGCTCCGCGCCAAGCCACGATTGTAATAGGCGTTGATGTATTCGGGTTGCAGGCGGATGCACTCGGTGTAATCGCTGATGGCTTGGCTATGTTTGCCCATGTTGTAATACCCCAGTCCGCGATTATACCACGCCAGATGATCGTGCGGTTTGAGTTTGAGCGCCTCGCTATAATCTGCCACCGACCCGGCAAAATCGCCCTGTTCGTGTTTTTTGAAGGCGCGGTCGAAGTATTGGCGGGCGGTCATCACGCCACCGTTGCCACTATCGAGCTTTGTCCAGCGAATTTTGCCATCTGCCCCCACATAGCCCGATGAATCTTCGGGCGGGTCATCGGCAGAGCGGAACATGCCATCGTGCAGGTGGATATTGTCAAACGGGTCGATCTCGGGCGTGACGGTCGGTTTGGGGCGCGGGGGCGGGTTCTGATTGCCCGTGGCGATTTTTTGCTTGATGCTCTCGAGCCAGCCCTGCACTTTGTCGGCTTCGTTCCCGCCTAGTTCGATATATTTCTGATAATCGGCGATAGCGCGGGTGGCATCGCCCATATCCTCGAACAAAATCCCGCGTGCGCGATAGGCGTTGGTGTAATTCGGGTTACGGCGGATGGTCTCGTTGTAATCATCCATCGCGCCACTTTTATCGCCGTTGCGGTTGCGTGCCAAGCCCCGATTATAATAGGCATTGATGTATTCGGGATTGAGGCGAATCGCTTCGGTATAATCTAAAATGGCTTGGCTATGCTGATTGAGCAAATAATGCCCCAACCCGCGATTATACCACGCCAGATGATCGTGCGGTTTGAGTTTGATGGCTTGGGTATAATCGGCGATTGCGCCCGCGTAATCACCATTTTCGTGTTTGTTATAGGCGCGGTCGAAGTATTGCTCGGCGGTCAAGCCCCCAAATACCGATCCGCCCGCGGCGCTCTTTTTGGCGATCACTTCGTTAATCCACCCGCGAATTTTATCGGGTTCTGTGCCACCGAGTTCGATATATTTTTCGTAATCGGCAATCGCACGGTCGTAATCGCCCATTTCTTCGTAGATGATGCCCCGCGCCCGATAGGCATTGACGTAATCGGCTTTACGGCGGATGGTCTCGTTATAATCCAACAGAGCGCCCGTTTTATCGCCGTTGCGGTTGCGTGCCAGCCCGCGATTATAATAAGCATTGACATATTCGGGATTGATGCGGAGGCACTCGCTGTAATCGGCAATCGCTTCGGCGTTGCGCTTGAGGTTATAATATCCCAAGCCGCGATTATACCACGCCAGATGGTCGGATGGATTGAGTTTGAGCGCCTCGGTGTAATCGGCAACCGAGCCTTCGTAATCGCCGTCATCGTGTTTTTGATAGGCGCGGTCGAAATACTCTTTGGCGGTCATGCCCCCCACAGGCGTGATCGGCAATTGCCCGGTGGCGATACGCGCCATTTTATCTTCGACCTCGCGGATCCAGCCCTTAATTTTATCGGCTTCTGCGCCACCGAGATCGACATATTTTTGATAATCGGCTTTCGCCTTGTCAAAGTCGCCATTATCTTCGTAGACGATGCCCCGCGCCCGATACACATTGACATAATTCGGGTCGCGGCGGATGGTCTCGTTGTAATCTTCCAACGCGCCCGCGCTGTTGCCTAGCCGTTTGCGTGCCAACCCGCGATTATAATAGGCGTTGATGTAATTCGGGTTGAGTTCGATGCACCGCGTATAATCGGCTTCGGCTTTCTCGTTTTCATCGACCCGATAGTACCCCAACCCGCGGTTATACCACACGATATGATCATCGGGCGTGATGTCGAGGACGGCGGAATAATCTTCAATCGAGCCGTGATAATCGCCCTGTTCGTGTTTTTCAAACGCCCGCTTAAACAGTTGGGCGGCGGTCATCTGATTGGGATCGCCGACTCCCGATGCGCCCGCGGCGAGTTTGGCATCAATTTCGGCGATCCACCCGCGAATTTTATCGGGTTCGATGCCACCCAGCGCGATATACCGCTCATAATCGGCTTTGGCGAGGAGCAAATCGCCCCGTTCTTCGTAGATAATGCCCCGACTGCGATAGGCTTTGTTGTATTCGGGGTTAATCTCTAGCGCCTTGTTATAATCGGCTAATGCGCCCGCCACATCGCCCATATTTTTCTTCGCCAAACCGCGATTGTAATAGGCATCGGTGTAATCCTCTTTGATCCAAATGGCTTGATTGGCATCCATAATGGCGAGGTCGAATTGCTTGAGGTCGATAAACGTGGCGGCGCGGTTGTTATAGGCTTGATGATATTTGGGATCGAGGCGAATCGCTTCGGTGTAATCATCGATTTCGCCCTGAAAATCGCCTTTTGCCCCGCGCACAATGGCGCGATTATAAAAGGCGCGGGCGTAATCGGGTTTGAGTTTGACGGCTTGGGTATAATCGGCGATCGCCTCATCATTTTGGCGCACATTCCAACGGGCAAGCCCGCGATTATACCACGCAACGTGGTCGGTCGGGTCGAGTTGGATGACCTGGGTGTAATCGTCAATCGCGCCCAAAAAGTCGCCTTCTTCAAATTTGCGGAAGGCGCGGTCGAAATACGCGCTGGCAGAAGTCGGCTCGGTGCTGATGGGCGTGTTGTTGCCCGTGATCGCCTGACGGTTGCGTAAATTGGCGATATGCGCCAACACCTGATCGGCATCGGTCGGGTTGAGCGCGAGGTGTTTTTCAAAGTCGCTGATTGCCCCCTCGAGGTTATTCCAGCGTTCATAAATAATCCCGCGATTGCGATAGGCAGAGGCGAGGATGGTCGGGCTGAGCGATGCGGTGGCGGTTTGTTCGTTGCCCCCGCTTCGGTCGTGCAGGCGGATGATGGCGGTGTAATCATCGAAGGCTTTTTGCAACTCATCGCGCTGAACATAGATCAGGGCGCGGTTGTAATAGGCTTTGTCGTAGGTGGGGTTGGCGTTGATGGCGGCGGTGTAATCGTTCAATTCGGCATCTTTATCGCCCTTATACCCCAGCGCCAAGCCCCGATTGTAAAAGGCATCGGCGTAATCGGGCTTGATGAGCAGGGCGTGGTTGGCATCATCCACCGCGTTGTCGTACATCTTTTTATCTAAATAAGCCGCGGCGCGGTTGTTGAACGCCTGATAGTATTGCGGGTCGTAACGGATGGCGGTGGTGTAATCTTCAATTTCGCCGTCAATATCGCCCAATTCCCCGCGCACCACGCCACGCTGATAATAGGCGTTGACGTAATCGGGCTGAATCAGGACGGCTTGGGTGTAATCCATCAGGGCGGCGGGTTTGTTGCCCAAGCGCGTTTTGGCTAAGGCGCGGTTATAAAATGCCAGATGTTGCTTGGGATTGAGCTGAATACTGCGGGTGTAATCTTCGATCGCGCCGATAAAATCGCCCTTGTCGTATTTGCTAAAGCCCGATTCAAACCATTCGGCGGCACGCAATTCATCGGGCGTGACTTTGGTGACATTATCGGCGGCGATGATATTTTCAGTGATGAATGCTTGGTGTTCGGGCAAGATGGGATACAAAATCGCATCTACGGGTTTGTTCAAAAAGCGGTTGACGAGGCGCGACATGGCTTCATCGAAATAATCGGTATGCACTGTCAGGGCGTTAAAACTGCTCAATATTTCCAATTTGCCCGTCAGGGCTTGGCGGATGACGGGGCTTTTATAATCGAATCCGTCCATCATCAACGGGACGATGTTGCGCTTATAATCCATCGCCGTCTCGATTTCGCGCCGTAACCAATCGCCCGGTTCGTTGCATCGTTCTAATGCCGATGGGGTCAGGATGAGGACGAAATGCGCCCGCGCCTTAATTTGGCTGATGATGATTTGCTCAAATGCGCCCGCATCGATATTCTGAAAATCTAAAAAACAATCGTACCCGTGCGATTTCAGCGCCTGATACACCGCACGGGCGTGCATGGCATTGGTACGCCGATAACTAATAAATACCGTTTTTTCGATTTGCATAGGGGTCTGTCCAAACTGTTCATGAACAACTTTTTCACATCTTAATTATGACACGGTTTGGAATCTGACGCAACCAATTGCACCAAGAGAACCTTGCTAGAAATTGAGGCGGTTATTCGGTTATAATCTATATCATCAGAATTATCTAGGAAACCTAGCCCCATCTAACCCGCGCCACGCCACATAAACCCGCCCTCATCACCCCGCAGGGGACGTATACCTATGCCCAATTATGTGAGGCTATCAGCCACGACAGGGCGCAATTGCGCCAGTGGGGCATCGCAAACGGCGATGTGGTGGCGATTTTATCGCATAATCACCCCGTTTATGTGCGTCTCATCATCGTTTTGTGGGAACTGGGTGCGATTCCGTATAGGTATGTGGAACGGGCAAAACATTATGCCTACCTCGGGCAAATCGCCGAAGCTGAAGCCGATTTAGCCACCACCAAGCGATTGGGCAATATATTAAGCGCCGAAGACCGCGCCTTTTTCACCGAGATGGGCGTGCGCCTGCCATGATAGATGGGGCATATTGGGGCGCAAAATGGCAATCCGTGCTACAATAAAGACAAAATAGGGTTGTACAGACGCACGTTTGCGCGTCTGGCAAATAACAATCAACACATTATTGAGGAAGAACGCATGACGACGGACGCATTAATTGGGCAACATTTGGGACAATACAGAATAGATGAGCTACTCGGCGCGGGTGGTATGGGCAGTGTGTATCGCGCCACGCAAAGCGCCCTCAACCGCACGGTCGCGGTGAAGGTGATGTTACCCCAAATGGCGCAGGAAGTCGGGTTTTTGGAGCGATTCAACCGCGAGGCGCAAACCGCCGCCAAGCTCGAACATCCGCATATCGTCCCCGTGTACGATTACGGTCAACAGGGGATGTATACCTACATCGTCATGCGCTACCTGACGGGTGGCTCGTTGCAAGAACGCATCAACCGCCTGATTGCCGAAAATCGCCCGTTGCCATCGCTGGAAGAAGCCGATGACTTGCTCAGACAACTCGCCAGCGCGTTAGATTACGCCCATAGCTTGGGCGTGATTCACCGCGACATCAAACTGGGGAATGTGATGTTCGACCATCAAGGACGGGCGTATGTGGTGGATTTTGGCATCGCCAAATTGATGAGCGAGACGACCTCGCTGACGCATACGGGCGCGAGCATCGGCACGCCCTCGTTCATGCCCCCCGAACAATGGCGTGGCGAGCCTGTATCGCCCGCCTCTGACCAATATGCGTTGGCGGTGATGATGTACGCCGTGTTGACGGGGCAAATGCCGTTCAAAGCCGATACGCCCTTCGCGCTGATGCACAAACATCTGAACGAAATGCCGCCCGATATGAGCATGATTCGGGCGGTTGTGCCATCGAGCATATCGGCGGTCATCAATCGCGCCCTGGCAAAAGAGGCAAAAGACCGTTACGAGAATTGTATGGCGTTTTCGAGCGCGTTTCATGGGGCGATTCAGGGGGTTGCGGGCGGTGCAACGACCAATTTCTTCACCTTCAGCCTGCCCAAAGCGCCCACCCCAACCCCGTCTAACATCGCCAAAACGCCATTCGCGGGTGGCAATCTGCCGACCCCGTATGGCAACACGCCCCACCCCACCCCACAACCGTATGGCGCACCGCCACCACCGTATCAGACCCCGCAACCGTATGGCACGCCTTACCCGCCGACCCGCGTCCAGAAAAAAAATGCCGCGTTGGTGTGGATGATTGGCATGGTGATATTGGCGATGATCGGCGTTGGGGCGGTTTTGGCGCTGGCGGGGAATAACAACACGACTGCCGATACGCCCGTGGCGAGCGCCACGGCGCGGGGTGGCGTGGTGCTGATCGTATCGGATACGCCCGATGTCACCGCCACCGCATCCAACACAGCAACGGCGACCCTCACCGCCACATCGACCAGCACCTTCACGCCGACCTTATCCACCACAGAACGCGCCGCCACGCTCAACGCACAGGCGCAATCCACCTTAGACGAGATCAACACATTGACCGCCGAAGCCGAAGCGGTACAATTGGCGTTGGCACAACGCATCGAAGCGACCCGCATCGCCCGAAGCGCCACCGAGACGGCGCTCGCGCCCACGGCGACCGCCACATCCACGCCGAGCGATACACCGACCAGCACATCCACACCGAGCAATACGCCGACCAGCACGCCCACGGCGAGCGCCACATCCACGCCGAGCGCCACATCCACACCAACGGCAACGCATACCGCAACGCACACGCCACCGCCAAGCCCCACGCCGACCCATACCGTAGATGCGCGTGCCAGCGAAATCGCCCAGCAATTCTTCGCCACACAAACCGCCTTTGCCCGCACGCAAACGGCGCTCTCGTTGCCACCGACCGCCACGCGCACGCTCCAAGCGTATGCCACCGCATGGGTGACTCCCACCGCCACGCGCATCGCCTTTGTTTGTGCGGGGACGGCATCATCGTATTTTGCCGTTGGCGACCGCGCCCGCCTGACCACCACAGGGGGCAGGAATCGGATTCGGCAAGCGCCAAGTGTGAGCGGCGCACAAATCGGGTTGATCGACTTGGGGGGCATCATGACGCTCATCGAAGGACCCGTGTGCGATAACGGCATCATCTGGTGGCGAGTCGATTGGAACGGCATTCGCGGTTGGACGGCAGAGAGCGCGGCGGGCGATGTGTGGTTCGAGGCGGTGGATTTTAGTCGCTTTCAAATCGGCGCGATGGTGACGGTGTATAGCAACGATGAGGGCTTGCCCTTGCGCGAAAACACCTCGGTCACCAGTCGGCTCATCCAAATGTTACCGACTGGGACGCGGGCGCAAATCATCGGCGGACCGACCGAAGCGGGTGGGTATACGTGGTGGCATCTGCTGGTGGGCAGTCAGACGGGCTGGGCTGTCCAAGAGACAGACGGGATATTGACGCTCGTGCCATAGCGCAGGGTTGTGAAGGCGGGCGCGTTTTTTGCCCGCCCAATGTGCCAATGCGAAACTCGTCTTGACAAATCTTTACAAATCGCCACTTTTGTATTAGTAAACGCTTTTTATCCCAAATTTGGGATATTTGTAAGCGTGTTATCACATCAAAGTATGCCGAAACTCCCCCCACTTTTTTGACGGTCATCGAGTTTCGCATTTTGGTCATCTCCTGCCCATTTTCAGCCGATTTTGGGGCTTGCACGCCAAAACCCAGTTGTGTTATAATGCCTTTTAAGCGATTATTTTGATGTGTGAGGACATAAACGACCTTTTTCGCGTCAAAATTATGAGCGATTTTCCTAATCATCGACCCGCTTGAGGGTACTGAAACAGCACACGGCGACCCGACCCCCCGCGAGAGGCTCAAAGCCTCTCGCTAGTCGCACCAAGCGCACTAAAGGCGCTCAAATCCGACCTGAAAATATAGACATGCTCGTCAACATCTGGCAACAATAAGCGGGGCTATAGGCGCTGACGAAAACCACTATCCAAATGGCATTCACCCTCAAAATCAGTTCAACAATAGCCCCTTTAGTGGGCTTCCAACATGCGACTAGCCAGAGGCTTTGAGCCTCTGGTTAGCTGAAAACCATTACCCCTATCCACAGGATTCATCCTCAACATCAGGCAAAAACAAGCCCCTTTAGTGGGCTTCTAAAACGCCAATAGCCAGAGGCTTTGAGCCTCTCGCCGAAACGCGCCGTCCGTTCAAAACCCCTCGCGTGGCGGGCGAGCATCATCGATTCGTGAGCTGAATGCTATTCATAACCGCGATGACATACGGTTCATCGCGGTCAAAATCTTGCGTGAACACAAACAGCAACATCACCGCATCGCTACTGGGAGGGGTCATGGCGACCATATAGACGTATTCAAACATCGTCGCATCCAAGGGTTCGATATACACCGCGTAGGGCAAATTATCGTAATACCAAGTGGGAGAAGGGTTTTCATCACCCACAAAAGCCGTTTGGAATTCTTGGATGATGGCGCGAGGCGTGGTGGCGGTGAACCCCAATTCGTCCATCAGACGCGGGGTGATGATGCCGATAGCGATGCCCGTTTTGGGGATGTTGAACTCGTCGTTGACCAAATCGAGCATGGTTTGGCTATCGGCGATCAGGTCGGCTTCGGCGGATGTGTTATCCAATACCCAGCCAAACGGCATTTGGTAGGTGACGGTTTGGTCTATCGAGGTGATGCGCTCACCCATCCGCACATCGGGGATAGGGGCGGTTCGGCTGATAATGTCCTCTGTCGGTGGCGATGAGACCGTCATCGCCTTGAGGATTCGCAGGATGAGGTCTGTTTTAGAGGCGTAATTGGCTTCGTGCGTTTGCAGGCGGGCGCTAAAAATGCCGTGCGGGGTCTCGAATACATAGACAATCAGGGTATACACCCCTGTATGTTGTAAGACAAAATAATTGGCGCGGTAATCTTGGATGCGGATGGGGGTCTGTTGGATGAATGTCACCGTATCGGCGTGATTGCGCGTCAACACATCATAAACATCGGCAGTCAGCATCGCTAAATCGGATTGGCGGATGCCCCAAATGTCCGCCAGCGTTTGCGGTGGCGTGATGATGAAGGTGTCGGTGCTATCATCTTCAAAATGAAACACGATTTCATCGTCAATCACGGCGCTCATGATGTTGGGATAGTACACCGTCACGCCGAAGGCGCTGATTTGGTGTATGAGTTTGAACGGGTCGGGCGGTGGCGGGGTCTCGGTATGTGCCGATACGCCCGCTATGGGGATGAGTAGCATCATCAATAAGACGAGGTAACGCATGGGAATGTCTCCTGTGCAAGAATCGTTCTACTTATGATACTACAGACGTGTAATATGCGCCGTTTGTTCCCCAACATAGCGCCACACACGCGACACGGTTTAGGGGCATCATGCCAAGTGTATACCCGCCACAAATCTTTAAGAAATGATTAAGAAAAATCCCCAATCTACCCAAAAAGAACATAATTATCACCAAAAATAAGGTCTGTTCTATTGACATGCGTTCTATAATGATACGTGTACGCAGGAGGCGAGAGACCGACATGACCTTTCGATATTGGATAGATGTGGATGACGACAACCAATTTAGCGGTGCGGATGAAATCACGGCGGATGTGGTATCTGCCCAATGGCGCATCGGCTTACGCAATAGCCTTGCCCGCCTCGCCGATGAGACCCAGGCGACTTTGGTGGTGAAAAATACCGATGGCAAATATGCGCCCGAAAATCCATCCTCGCCGTTATATGGGGTGTTGCATCCACAAAAGCGCCTCCGCATCACCCACGATGACCTACCCCTCTGGACGGGCTGGCTGAGTACGCCCCAAGTGGGGTATGTGGCATCGGGGGAAGCGAGTGGCAAGACAACGGTCACGCTCAACGCGGTCGGCGGGAAGGCATTGTTAGAACAATTGCCCGCCCGTTTGCCTTTGTATAGCGATGTGACCGCCGAGCAAGTGTTGACCGATATTTTCACCACCACCCTACTCCCGCCCGCCGTTGCCGATGTGTGGCGGTTGGGCGATGTCGCCATGAGTTTTTTAGGCGAGACAACGCGCTTAGGGAGCATCGCCGATTTTGCCGAATTCGATGCGGGCAAATTTCGCTTTCAGGTGTTTGGGGATGTGGCATACGATGATTTGTGGTCGGCAATTCATCATCTGGTGGTGGCGGAACGCGGTCATTTTTTCTTTCGGCGCGATGGGCGGGCGGTATTTTGGAATCGGCATCGGCTTCATGCGCCGTACACGCCTGTGGCAATGGTGACATCGGATAACGAACACGCCCCGCAAGCGGTGATGTATCGGTATGGCGAGCGGCTCATCAACGAGGCGTGGGTGGAATGTCTGCCCCGCCAAACGCAGGGCGAGGCAGTTTTGTGGGCGTTGGATAGCCCCTTAACGCTCGCACCCAACCAAAGCATCACCCTCGAAGCGCGGTTGCGTCGTGCGGGTGGTCAATACGTAGGCGCGGATGAGAGCATCAGCGCCATCGCCAGCTTCGCACAAGGCGAAGCCCAGATTCGCATCATCCCATTGGGGGGCAAGGCGCTCATCAACATCATCAACACCAACCGCACCACCATCCTAAATAGCCTGACGCTGAACGGAAAATCCAACGTGCGCCAAAATGCGCTGGCGGTCATCGCCAAAGATAGCCAAAGCCAAGCGCGATATGGGCGCTACGGGACGAAGATACGCATCCCCGCGCCCGCCAATCCGTTGGAGATCCAATCGATCGCGCAGTACGAAGTTTTGGCAGGCGCATACCCATCGGGCAATGTTGAGCGCCTGCGGTATATCCAAAGTGCCATCGCCACTCATCCCCAGCAGTTGGCATGGACGGTTGGGAGCGTCTTGCATATCCACCTGCCCGAATTGTATCACCAAGCCGATTATATGATTATCGGCGAACAGCATCGGGTTGAGGCGATGGTGCATCAGACCGAGTATGTCCTCGCCAAAATGCCAATGCGCTTTTGGATATTGGGCGAAACAGACGAGGCTTCGTTGGGCAATATGACCAAATTGGGTTATTAAAAATATCCTAATTTTGACGATTATCCGAATGGTTCGGATGATGTGCTTGACAAAAACCTTTCGTCATGTTACTATATAGCCACTCCTGCCCCCTAAACAGGATTGTATGGGAACAAACGAGGGGCGGCGATTATCAGGCTTCCTAACCCCACAGGTCTGTTTAACCCGCCCACATCGTCCCATATACGGATTAACTGATGAAAACGAGATGTTATCCCCCCTAACCCCAGGGGATTTTTTCTTTATGGGCAACATTTTATTACGAAACGGATTACGGTGATAAATATCCCCACCCCCTAACCCGTGCAAGAGGGCAATACACCCCTCCCCACTTCGTGGAGAGGGGGAACTGGTCACGGATAATATTGATTTTCTCCCTTCCCCTACGCAGTGGGGGAAGGGTCGGGGATGGGGGTGATTTGGATATTTCAAAAAAAGGAGACCACCATGACCGAATTCGACCAAACCGCGCTGGATTGGATGCGCGAGACCATCGCCACCACCCTACCCGACCGTGCCACGTTGTATATCCCCGTCTATACGTCCGATGCGGGTGGCGGGCAAAGCCTGATATGGGAGATGATCGCCGATGATGTGCCGTGTCGGGTGATGCCAATTCGTCACGCGGGCGAGGCGTGGTCTGCCTTTGGCGATGCCTTGCAGATCATCCCCACCTATCGGGTGGTGTTGCCTTACGATGCGCCCGTCCGCGCCGATATGCGCGTGGTGATTCACGGCGTGGCGTATCGGATTATTCAGTTGAGTGATACCCACAGCGCCAAATTGGTGGTGCATGTGGTGCTGGCGCAGGAATGAAGCATATATATAAGGAGCAAAACACATGCCTGTCACCATCCCATCTGCCCGCACAACGGGCGATTTAATCACCGCGAGTATTTATAACGAAATCATCAGCGCATTGGAGCATATCCTCACCTTACAGGTGGATAGCGCCAATTTGGCGCTGGCAACGGCGGGCAAGGCGCTCGGTTGGAACATCGGCGACATCAAAATCGCCGCCCGCACAGGCGATATTAGCAACCAGTGGTTGGTGTGCAACGGTCGCACCATCGGTAGCGCCAGCAGTGGCGCAACTGCCCGTGCCAATGCCGATATGCAGGCGCTGTTTGTGTATTTGTGGGAGACGTTTGATAACGCCACGCTCGAAATTCAGAATAGCAGTGGCGTGGGGACGGTGCGCGGGACGAGCGGCGAAGCCGATTTTAACGCGCATAAACGGATGCCCCTGTTCGATATGCGCGGGCGCACGGTGGCGGGCGTAGACCCCACCAACCTGTTCATCACCCAACCGTGGGCGAATGGCATCGGCGGGTATGGCGGGGCAGAAAAACATACCCTGACCATCGCCGAAATGCCAATCCATACACATAGTAGCACCGATGCCGGGTTCATCATTGGGGCATCGGGCGGGTCTGGGACGGCGACACTCAGCGCGGGTGCGACAGTCAAAAATAGCGCCACCACCGCATCGGCGGGCAGTAGCGCACCGCATAACAACCTTCAACCGACCATCGTCATGAATTACCTCATCTATACGGGGTTATAAATCGCATATTTTACGCCTGTACGGACGCGCTTCTGCGCGTCCACGCGGGACGACCGAGTGGGTCGCCCCTACATATTTCATGCCCATATATAAGGAAGGACACCCATGCCTATTCATAGCACCCAGCGTTATACAGGCGAGGCGCTCGCCATAACGTATGATGATGTTGCCATCAGCGCCGATTTTTTGCGCCTCGTCGTCGATGATAGCATCGGCACGGTGGATGTGACGGCGGGCAGTGCCAGCGACCGCGCCCATATCACCACCACCCGACAAGTGATTTTTAGGCTAGACCTGCTCCAACAGGCGAAAAACACCACAGGCACAGCCATCCGCCAAGCCTTGCGCGTGGGCAACCATGCCGAATTGGTGTATGCGCCCGAAGGCACCACCACAGGTAGCCCCAAATACGCCTGTTTCGCCACCGTGACGGCGTGCAAAATCACCTATCCGTTTGAGGATGTGGTGCGGATGGAGGTCGAATTACGGCGCGATGGCGCGTTCTCTGCCCATTTTGAAGATTTGGGGAGCGTGTTTTAACCCCACCCCCTAGCCCCCTCCCCACTGCGTGGAGAACATCCCCACCCCCTAGCCCCCTCCCCACTGCGTGGAGAGGGGGAACAATTTTTACGCCTGTACGGACGCGCTTCTGCGCGTCTAAAACGCCAAAAGGATGATGTGATGATAACCGTAACCCTAGCCGCATGGACGACCATGCAACCCATCCTCGCTTGGCAACGCGCCGCCGAAACGGGCGATTTTATCGCGCTCAATCGGCTGATGGCACAGGTCATCACCGCGTGGGACTATCCCCACCCGCCATCGGACGAAGCCAGCTACGCCAGTTTATCCCCAGACCAATGGGCGGACTGTGTGAAAGAGGTGAGCGCCGCGCTTGGCGCGATGTTTCGGAGATAGACCGCAGGCAATCGCCAAAGCCATGATGCTGTGGCGCGAATATGACCACCCGCCACCGTTTGAATTGGCGTGGACGCTGGTGCGGATGCGAATCGCGCACGCTTTCGGCTGGACGCTGGCGCAGGTGGATGACTTATCCCCACAAACCATCGCCGAATTGATGGGCTATTTGATGGGGATGTGACATGTTTTTTGTGGCTGACATACGAGGCTAAAGCCTCTAGTCAGCCATTACACCCGTCAAAACTAGGCTAGGTGTAATGGACGACTAGCCCGCAAGGCATATGTCGTCCACCCCTAAACTTTACCAACAACGATTACCCCTAATTTTCCGTGACCTGCTATCGGGACGAGGCGATGCCTCGCCCTTACATATCCAAAATTTTCCACGTCCTCAATTATCACATAAAGGATACATCACCATGACCGACCCGATTTTGACCGACATCACTGATGAAATTGACCCGCTCGCCGATGAACATGCCGATACCGAGCCGATAGCCACGCGCTTCCCTGTGGATGAAATCATCACCCTGCGCGAGGCGTTGCAACAGCAATTGGCGACCCTGTTGGATTTTCAGGCGCAGATTGGCGAATTGCGAGCCATGCTCAAAAGCCCTACCCCACCGCCGAATGCTATCGGCAACCCCGCACAAGCGCCCGCATTGGATGCGGAATCGGTGCGCGAGATGGATGTGAACACCATCAAGCGCCGTCTGGACGAGGTGCTGGGTGCGCTCAAACGCGGGTGATAGGAATGGCAATTTGGGGTATAATAAATAGGATGACAAAAATGAGGAAACTCCATCATGAGCATATTAACCCCAACATTAACCCTAGAATTGCCGTTGCGTTTGGATGAATATGGACGCTGGCGGGTGGGCAATACGCGCATCCCGCTCGAAACGGTGATTATCGCGTTTCAGCAGGGATCTACACCCGAACAGATTGTTGAAGATTTTGATGTGTTGCAATTGGCGCAGGTGTATCAGATTGTGGGCTATTACTTGGCGCACCGTGATGAATTGGATGTGCATATCGCCCGTCATATCGCAGAAGAAGAAGCCATCATGCGCGACCACATCGCAAAATATCCCGACACATTCATGACGGGCGAAACTTTCCTGAACAAAGTCCTCATGTCATTCGGTTAGCGATTTTTCCCAATTTTGTATCGTCAATGGGTTTCGCTGAGGGTTCTAGTCGCATCAAGCGCACTGAAGGCGCTCAAATCCGCCTTCAAAATAGGATTCCCCCCTCAAAATCAGGCAAAAATAGCCCCTTTAGTGGGCTTCCAAAGTCGAATAGCGAGAGGCTTTGAGCCTCTCCGCGAGGCTATTCCCCGCCCACAGGGGGCATCAACACGCCGTCTATCAACCAGACCTCGCTGTTATTGGGCAGATACAGCTTGGTGATATAACTCGCTTGCCCGCCAAACACCAGCCCCGCCCGTCCGAGCGTGGCATCATACGTATGCCCCGCGATGGTGGTGATGGTTTCGAGCGCCTCATCGGGCAGGTCGCTCCGTATGAGCAGGTGATTATTCAGCCACTCGCGCAGGCGCGTTTCGTCATTCATGTAGTAGCCGCGCACATCAAACGGGAGCGCGAGGAACGCATCGTCATAGGGCAACAAAATTACGCGGTCATTCGCCAGAAAATCGGCTTGCATATCGGTTGTGGCGATTAAATCGAGCATAAAATCATAATCATACGGGGCAATATCGGCATCGGTGAGCATATCCGCCCATGTCAGAAAATCGGTCTCGATCGCATCGATAGTCGTTGGGAAATAATCGCGCATCATGCGCCCCATGTGGTTGCCCAAAAACACGATTGCGCCCGTGTAATACGGCTCGCCAAAGGCTTGGTCGGTGCGGAACAGGGTCACATCGCCCACGCTTGCGCCGAACATAAAATAACTGATGGGCGCGTAAAAATGGGCGATTTCGCCATATGCCAAATGGTCGATGACGGGTTTATCGTTCACGCGGATGGTGAGGGTGGCGGTTTGGTCGGTGAAATAATTGGCTATCCACCACAGCGAGGTATCGGCATCCACCGCATCTATCGCTTGCGCCTCGCGGATGGCGTTTAGGTCGTGGATGACATACAACGCCTCGCCACCGACATACACAAACAGGTAGCGGTTGCCCACCGTGAAGGCATCCTCTAGGGGCATCAATCCCTCGTTGATAAAGAGCGGGGTATCGGCGGGCAAGTAGAAGGTGGTGTTATCGTAAGGCGCAATCTGGCGCACATCGCCTTCGGGTCCGAGCAGAAACGGATAATCACGCGAGTTGAACACATGCACATAGGCATAGGCGGGGGCATCCGTTTGGGCGACAATCGGCACGGCGAACAGGGCGATGAGCAATAGCAACAGGCGTAATTTCATGGGTCTCTTCCTTATATAGTATCATTATATAGTATCATTCGTGTCATAATGTTCAATAAAGCGTACGGGTGGCATCACAATTATTTGGTTAAATGGCGATAGCACCAGCAAATCGTCATCGCCACTCACAATCAACGTAGCCGAACCACTCAACGCCAATTCGAGAAATTTGTTATCGTTGGGGTCACGGCAAATTGTCACCGTATGATGAACCTCGACAAATTCGGCTTGTTTGGTAAATTTCGTCAAAAATTCGAGCCTATCCGATTCGGCAAGATATTTATCAAATTTTTTGCGATGAAGCACCCGATTGAGTTCATCTATCGTGGCTTGCGATTGTAAAATGATGCCGATACGTCGCGCCAAGCGCAAGGCAACCGCAGGGACGCTATTGGGCATCAACAAAGCACTCACGATGATATTGGTATCCATCACAAATCTATTCGTCATCATCATCTGCCAAAATATCGGCGAGGATTTCAGGCGTTAAGCCACGCGCTTGCGCCTCTTCACCAATACGGCGCATCAGTTGGTCGAGTTCATCATCATAACCATCGCGCAATTCACGCAACCATATCCCCACCAACGTCTCAATTTTTTGCCGATATGTTGCTGGCGCGGTTGTATAAAATTCAGCCAATTCATCATCAATTTGAATTTCAATTGTATTCATCACTCTAACCTTTCACACGTTCTACATCCCCATTATATCACAGGAGGCATATTTGTATGGCACGCACCAGCCTAGCACCGCTCATCACCCGTCTGCGCCAGATGACATCGGCAGGGGTGGATGAGTTCACGCTCGACAATCAGACGTATTTTAGCGATGACCATCTGCAAGCCGTGCTAGAGGCGCATAGCACGCATCACAACCGCGCCCCGTTGTATCCGATTGGCGAATTTGTGGATGGCGAGATGATCTATCGGCGCTATCCCCTGCCCTATTATCTGATTTGGCTAGAGGGCGCTGGGGATGATAGCGCGTATCGGTTGGTGGATGGCACGGGCGCATCCGCGCCCGCGCACACGCTCAATAGTGATAGCCGAATGGTGATTTTCGATGCGCCGACTGATGGGCGCACGTTTTATCTATCGGGACAAGCGTATGATTTGCACCTCGCATCGGCGCACATTTGGAGGCAGAAAGCCGCGCATGTCGCCAAACGGGTGACTTTTTCGGTGGATGGTCAAGCCGTATCCGCATCGGATTATCATGCCCATTGCATTCGCATGGCAACTTATTACGATGCGCTCACAGGTGCGACATTGGCGCGGCGCGTGCGGGTGGATGAGGTGTCATGATGATAGCCTATATCGACCTCGAAGAAGCGATATTCTCGGCATTAGCTACCATCCCCGCCATTCAAACGGCGTTTGGGGATAGCCCCGTGCGGATTTTTGCCACGCTCGCGCCGCAGGAACTCGTCCAAACGCCCTATGCCGTTTTCAGTGTGACGAATGCCAATCTGCTCAACCGCACGCCCAAGCCCGAACTCGATGCCACCTATCGGCTAGAGGCGTATGCCGATACGCGGGCGCTGGCGCAAGCGGCACAAGCCGTTTTGCACCAAGCCTTGATGAACGCCGATTTCGACATCGGCGGGTACGAGTGTTATCAGGTGCAATGGCTGGGAACAGTCGGTAGCGCCGTGTATGAGGGCGGGCGCGTGTTATGGCGCGTGGCGGGCGAGTACCGCGTGCGCTGGGTGGGGTGAGATCGCTAGGGGTTCTCATCGCACCAAGCGCACTAAAGGCGCTAAAACCGACCACCAAAATCAGGCGAATACAGCCAGCCCCTTTAGTGGGCTTCCAAAATGCACATAGCCATAGGCTTTGAGCCTATGGCGTGGCATATGTCATGAAGCCTGTTCCGCTAGGGGTTCAAAACTGCCATTTTCTTCAGGAATTTGTCTTTCGTGAGGGCATGATTCGGAAAATCTGCCTCAAATTCGCGCCACATCTGCTCGGCTTGGGCTTCGCGCTCGGCGATATACTTATCCACCGCCTCACGATTTGCCAAATAATAGGCAACCACCCGATAAACATCGCCAATCGTGAGTGTGTCGTATGCGTCCACAATTTGCTCAGGTGTAGACCCACGCTGAAATTCATACACGACCATATCCAATAAAACGCGGGTATTTCCTACGCGCCACGCGCCTGTTTCATCCAAGCGCAACGGAATTTCTAACGGTTCTGGCGATAATGCTTGTGTTCTCATGTTTCAAATTCCTCATCGTTTTTATGGTTATATTAGAGCATATTTCAGGAGTGACACCCGCACCATGCACCCACAACTACCCGCGCTCCATGCGCTACAAGCTCAGATTGTCGCGCACGATGCCCGTTTTAAGGTGTTGGCATGTGGGCGACGCTTCGGTAAGACCACCCTCGCCATCGCAGAGATGACCCGCGTGCTAGATGCGGGCGGGCATGTCGCCTATTTTGCGCCAACGTATCGCATGGTCAGCGAGGTGTGGCGCTCACTCAAACGCATCACCAAAGCGCAAACCGCCACCCGCCACGAACACGAACACCGCATCGAATTGCACAACGGCGCGACTGCCGAATGTTGGTCATTAAAATCGGTCGATACGGTACGCGGACGCGCCTACGACCTCGTGGTGATTGATGAGGCGGCGCAATTCGCACCCCTAGACGAGGCGTGGAACGGCGCGATTCGTCCCCTGCTCACCGACAGGTTGGGGCGGGCGCTCTTCCTCAGCACGCCACGCGGACGCAACTTTTTTTATCAGCTCTATCAGATGGGGCAAGATCCGCAAAACACCGAGTGGGCATCGTTCCACGCGCCGACATCGGCGAACCCGTTCATCGCGCCGTCTGAAATCGAATCCGCCCGCATGACCATGCCTATCCGCCTATTCTCGCAAGAATATCTGGCGGAATTTTTGGCGGATAGTGGCGCGGTGTTCCGCAATGTTCACGCCTGTAGTGTGCTATCCCCTGCCCTGCCGTCCGATTTTAGCGATGAGACGCGCTTTGTGGCGGGTGTGGATTGGGGGCGCTCGGATGATTTCACGGTCATCAGCATCATCAATGCCGATACGGGGCATGAGGTGGCGCTGGAACGCTTTCGGGAGGTCGGCTGGGCGATCCAGCGCCAGCGCATCACCCAATTGGTGACGGATTGGCGCGTGGCGCATATCATCGGCGAAGCCAACAGCATCGGCGAACCGAATATTCAGGCGCTCCAAGCCGAGGGCTTGCCGATAGTCGGCTTCACCATGACGGCAAAATCCAAGCCACCCCTCATCGAAAATTTGGCGTTGGCGCTGGAACGCGAACACATCCGTCTGATAGCCGACCCCATCGCCACAGCCGAACTGATTGCGTATCAGGCGGAACGGCTCACCAACGGCGGTTGGCGGTATAATGCCCCGCGTGGCGGTCATGATGATACGGTCATCGCCCGTGCGTTGGCGTGGATGGCGGTGCATGACCGCCCGACCATGCTCGAATTTTCTGATGTGAATATTTTACGGCGACGGTGAGTTTTCGCTAGGCGCTGAAGCACCTCGCTAATCCACCGAAGCCCCGTAAACGGGAAGATTTGTGGACGACATACGCTTCGCTAGTCGTCCATTACACATCTGCCTATTTTGTGGGGTGTAATGGCGGACTAGAGGCTTTAGCCTCGTATGTCCGCCACAAAACCACCCTCAAAATTGTTGTGCCAGCCCGATAAATTATGCCTCGCTAGGGGTTCAAAACCCCTAGCTATTCGATTTTGAAAGCCCACTAAAGGGGCTATTTTTGCCTGATTTTGAAGATTAATCCTATTTTGAAGGTGAATTTTAGCGCCTTTAGTGCGCTTGGTGCGACTAGAACCCTCAGCGAAGCCTATTTACGATACAAAATTGGGAAAAATCGCAAAATCAAGCCTTTTATCGGGCTTCGGGAATAAAAAGGCAGGTCGCCGATGAAAATTGGCTCATATTTTTAGGGCGGATATACGCACCTAAAGGTGCTAATCCGCCCGCCCGTACAGGCTTAAAAATCCTCATGACCTGTACGGGACGATTAGCGCAAAGCGCGTATATCGTCCCTAATATGTACGGACGACACGAATAATCAAAAAAGGAGCAACGACATGGCAGAAATCGCCAGCCTGACCGCCCTATTCACGGCGGATTTGACCCAGTTTGAAATCGGCGTGGCGCGTGCCACATCCCTCATGACGGGCGCGAATGGGCGCATCGGCGCGGATTTGGCGGGCATCGCGGGCGCATCCATCAGCATGAGCAACACCGTGAGCGCGGCGATGAACGGCATCAGCATCGCCATTTACAAAGTCATCGCCGATATTAACGCGCTCAAGGCGGCAATCGCCAGCATCCCGCCCATTCCCAACGCGGGCGCGGGCAAAAATTCGAGCGCGAACACAGGCGCACAGATACAAGGCGGGACATTTATTTTCAACGGGGTGCAAGATGTGGATAGCCTATACGATGCGTTGCAAGATGTGAGCCGTGCGCGTAGCCCGTTATAAATTCAAACAGTAGCGCAAAATATCATCCACTTGGCTCATCCGCACATCCGATAATTGCCCAACAGGTGGTGATGAAAATCGGCTTGGGTCTAATGAGCGAATTTGAAAACATAAAAACACGGTTTCCATCGGCAAACCGCTTTCTTGTGCAGAAATACGGATATTGGTCGGATAATCTTTGGGGATATTCGCGCCCTTTGTGCCAACGACCACCGTGACCACCAACGGGAGTTGATTAATCACATTCGATGATACCACTAAAACAGGGCGCATCCCACTCTGTTCACGACCTTGCACAGGGTTGAGATTGACGAAGTAAATTTCGCCACGCTGAACGGTCATGATTGGTCTAATCCATCCCATTCGGTGGTTTGGAATTCTTCGTTAATGGATGCCAATTCCCGTTGCATATCGGGGTCGTGTGCCATCTGCGCCAATTGTGCCTCAATTTCGGCGCGGAGCAATTGCGTGATACGCTCATCCGTCAACATGCCCATTTGAGAGGCTTGCTTGGCGAGCGTTTCAGGTAGATGAACCGTAATTTCGACTAAATTCATATCCACTATCCTCTCTTGTTATGCCTCTCACGAGGCTTGTATTTATTATCGCACATTTTATCGGCTTGGCAAATAAGGTTGCGCGTAGCCCAATCGCTTGACAACCATCCCCCAATTGATATATTCTATGATATAGAACACATATATCAATTTTGAACATCCATACAGAAAGGTTTTTGGGATATGCCACCAGCGACTAAAAAAGGGGATGATGAGGCGGCGGTGCTAGAAAAAATCGCCAAAATGCCAGAACCGCATCGGACAATCGGCACACGACTTCACGCGCTCATCATGCAAACTGCGCCATCGCTCCAACCGAAATTGTGGTATGGCTTACCGGGCTATGCCAAAGGCGGACCCGTGTTGTGTTTTTTCAATCAAGCCGATGCGTATATGACCTTCGGACTGACCGAAAAAGCCAATCATCGCGTAGAGGACGGCGCACCCGACCAGCTGATGCCATCGGCGTGGTTTCTGACGACGCTGGATGAGGCAACCGAAGCGAAAATTGCCGAGATTGTGCGGAAAGCGGTGGGTTAGACAAGCCAATTTTCTTGCGGGAATGGGAGCGACATAAAATCGTTATCGGCAGTGACTAGCGTCCCACGTAGCCGAATGGTGATGGCAGAAATAATCGTATCCACATCACTCAATTGTCGCCCCTGCCCACGCATAGCCGCCCAAATGGTGCTGGCGAGTTCCCAATCGCTCATCAGCGTTGGTTCATGGCGGAACATGGGCAATATCTGATTTTCAAAAAGGGATAAACGATTTTGCGCTTTTTGATGTTTTAGTCCACGTTTCACCTCATAAATGACGGCTTCGGGCAAAATGAGCATATCATTTTGGTGCTGATAGATATGTTGCGACACTTTACCGACTTTATCACGCATATACACCGATATGATGTTGGTATCTATGATGTAAACCCCGTTAGACATCCGCCTCATCCTCAACTTCAAGCCATGCCATATCGTTTCGCTGTCCACCGCGCATGTGTGCGATGATGGTTTCGCGTTCCCCATCTGTCAGACCCGCACGAATTTGGGCGAAGGTCGCTTCGAGTTTTTCGACATTCATCGGTTCGGTGGCGTTATCCAACGGCACACGGCGCTCGTGTTGATACAATTCATCGGCATAAGCGAGTATGCGCTTGGCATCTTCAATTTCGGCAAGGCGATTTTTAACATACCGCGCTAAAAATTCGATTTCATCGGGCGATAGCGTGTCGAGGTGTTCCAGAATTTCATCCAACAACGTGGAATTTTTTGTAGATATGGGTATAGCCATCTGAAATATACCTTTCACTAGATAGGCACATTATATCATGAAATCAATCGCGCCCCTACATGCCACGCATCCGCTTCCAGACTAGCATCCGATTTTGCCACGCGAGGGTATAACTGGGCATGAGGTTGAGAGCGTGGTCGATATCGGCGAGGGCGCGGTCATAATCGCCCAACAGATAATAGGCATAGCCCCGATGGTTATAGGCGTGGGCAAAATCGGGATTTAGGCGAATCGCTTCGGTATGATCGTCAATGGCGCGGTCTAGCTGATTGACCATGCGATAGGCTAACCCGCGCTGGTTATAGGCGGTCGCATCGGCGGGGTTGAGGCGAATCACGGTGGTGAAATCGGCTATCGCTTCGGCATACATCTCGCGTTGATGATACAAATTGCCCCGTTGCATATAGGCGGTGGCTTCTTGCGGATTCAGGCGGATGGCTTCGGTGAAATCGGCGATTGCTCGCGTAAAATCGCCCAACGCCACGCGGGTTATGCCCCGCGCCACATACACCTTGTCGTCATACGGATTGAGCGCCAGCGCCGCATCGTAATCGGCGAGGGCGCGTGCGTAATCGCCCAAATCGTAATACACCCCACCCCGCTCATAAAAGGCTTGTGGGTTATCGGCATACAGGTGAATCGAATCGGTCAAATCTTTGAGCGCGAAGGCGGGGTTGCCCGCCTTGCGCGATTCTACCCCGCGTTTATAAAAATCGCTGGCGGTGAAGCGAATCGTCTCGTATTTCGGTTCGGGTTGTGCTTCATCCCATTCGTCCGCTTCGAGCATGACCGCTTGGTCAAAATCATCGCCCGCCCGCTCGTCATCCCCTAGCGCCAAATAACAATTCCCGCGACTGGTGTAATAAGGCGCGTAATGCGGATTGATGGCGATGGCGTGGGTATAGGCATCGATGGCGTGTTCGTAATCGTGCTGGGCGTAGTAATCATCGCCCAACAGGTGATAGGCATCGGCGAAATTCGGGTCGTGTTCGATGGTGGCGTGTAAATCGTGTAGGCGTGTGGCTTCATCGATATACACATTCGCCCGCGCCAGATACGCATCGGCATAGGCGGGATTTTGGCGGATGGCTTCGGTATAATGCGAGAACGCCTCGTTGTGTTTTTTATCGAACAGGCAACTAAAGGCACGTTCATAATAGGCGATCGAGCGCAGGTCGTCATTTGGCACGGTGGGATACGCCGACAGGCGCTCGATCGAGGCTTGCGCTTGGGTTTTATCGGCATTAGGCGTTTTATGCAACACCAAATCGGGTGGGATGCTGACATGTGCCAGCCGTTCTTTGATTTCGACCACCGAATCGTTGTCCTTGCCCAACGCAATCGGGATGCCATCCAAGTGCGAGAGGCGCGAGAGCGGGTTGGTCAGATACCGCCGATGGGTGTTCCACAACGCGCTATGCGTCACGAAGGGGATTATCAGGCGTTGATGATGCAGGGCGATTTCTGCCTCGCGCCAAAACAGGGTGTTAAAATAATGCCCATACAGGGCGCTGGGCGTGATGAGCATGACGAAATACGCCCGCGATTTAATCTGCCGTGTGATGAATGGGCTAAGGCGCGTGCTGTTATCATAGGGGCGCTCATCCATGAACACATCGAATTCGGGCGAAAATCGCTGGAACACCGCCAACGCCAACGCCTTATTCGCACGATAATAACTGATAAACATCGATTTGGGATTGATTTCCGACATTATATCACACCTTGTTGTCGCATTTTTTCTTGATTATATCTCAATTCACGCATACCGTCATGATGCGTGTATCACGATTTTAGGATGATATTCGTATATATATACTATAAGGAAGAGACCCATGCCTACGCGCCTGACGATCAACACCCAACCCGTTATCACCATCCGCCAACGGGCAGAAAAATATTCGCAAACCCTCGCCGATGCGATGGTGGGGCATGTTCGAGCGGGCTTCGGCGCAACATCGCCCGCCCCAAGCGGAGCGCCGCCCGCCCGCAAAAGTGGGGCGTTATCGCGGAGCATCGTGGCTATCCGTGTGGATAATCGCCGTTGGCAGGTGGTGGCGCGGGCATCTTACGCGCCGTATCTGGAATATGGGACAAAGCGCATGGGCGCACGCCCGTTTTTTATGCGCGGGTTTGCGATGGTGGTCAAAAATCCGCCGAAGGTGGGGTAAAAATAGCCCACCTTATGTTATAATTCAGTTAGATAACAATCATACAAGGAGACTTATCGCTCATGAGTGATGCAAATCCATCCCCCACCCCACCGCCACCCGTCGATTATGTCTTGCTATCGGCATGGCGACGGCTGATGTATTATGATCGCATTTCGTATAACGAGAAGCAAAATTTCATCCAACTGCGTAAGACGGTGATTTTGGTGACATTTTTCGGCTCGCTGGCATCGATCGCCGTCATGCTCCTCGACTTTTTGCTCATTTCGACCGTGGCGCTCAATTTTATCGGCATGTTGGCGCTGGCGTTGCCGATTGTGGCGCTGGCGGTGATGCAATACACCGCCCGTTACGCCGCCCCTACCACTTGGATACAATATCGGTATGCCGCCGAAAAAATCCGCTCGAACATTTATCAATATCGGATGCGCTCTGGGGTGTATAACACCGACCACCACCTGCGCGATGACCTGTTGCACCAAGCGGTGTTAGCCAGCGAGAAAATCATCACCAACACCGTCCCGCTCGAAAAACGGCGCGAGCGACGCAAATTGGCACAAGAACAAGCGCAAAACATGGATACGCCCGTAGATAAAACGCCCTACGAACAGGCGCTGGCAGAAATCGAACCCGCCCTCAAATATTCGGGCGGGGATGATGGCTTCATGTTGCCGTTGACAATTGACCAGTACATGACCACGCGGGTGTATCATCAACGCGATTGGTATCGGGATCGGGTGCAAAAAGATTACGTGGGCGCAAAACGCTTCACGGTCGCCTCGCTGATCATCACCGCCACGGGGTCAATTTTGGGCGTGATACTCGGCTCGCAACAGGTGCAATGGGTGGGGTTGGTGGCGGTCGCCAACGCGCTTAGCGTATCGGTCAATGCGTGGGGCAACGCCCGCATGTTCGGCAAAACCTACGGCATTTATGACCGCACCGCCCGCCAACTGGAAAATGTCGAGGGGGCGTGGAATGCGCGGCGCAACAATCCCGATTTTGTCAAAAATTATGCGCGACATCAGAATGATTTTGTGCAACAGGTCGAGGCGATTTTGATGGCAGAACTGGATAGCTGGTATAGCATCGCCACCGAGACGCAATTGAACAACGATGAAATGTTGGTGACGAATATCCGCAATTTGCAATCGGACATCGATTCGCCCGAAGAAATCACCGAAGCCATGCTCAACCAATTGCGCGGGTTGCCACCGCAACGGCGCACGCAACAGATGGATG
>DAOTVP010000067.1:0-6036 GCA_034436155.1 Anaerolineae bacterium | reverse complement strand
GTTCACAAATGACCTCCTCCCGTTTCTTTTTAGTTGGAGATAAGTATATCGCAAGTTTGTATTAGTCACGATGTCTCTGAACACCCCCTGTTCACGATGTCAGTGAACAATACAGTGTACGGGTGGATTAGCACCATCAGGTGCGTATATCCACCCTAAAAGAACCACTCATTTTTTACCCGCCGATATAATACATTTCGATGCGTTTTTCATCACCAACGGGAATATCATCCATCCCGATCAGGCTTTGTTCACCGCGAATTTCGGAATAACGATCATGACGGTTGCGCCAAATATTGATGAGCATCTCGCGCAAGTCATCATCCGTTGCGCCTGCCCGCATGGGGTCACGTAGGCTCACGCCTTTGGTGGCGAATAAGCAGGCATACAACTGACCATCTGGGGAGAGGCGTATACGGGTGCATGTGCCACAAAATGGTTGCGTGACCGATGCAATCACGCCGACTTCCCCCGCCCCATCGGTATAGCGATACCGTTCTGCCACTTCGCCGAAATAATTGGGGTCTATCGGTTCTATCGGAAACACCGCGCCGATGCGCTCGATAATCTCTTTGGCGCTCACTACATGGTCGAGTCGCCAGCCGTTGCGCGTGCCGACATCCATATATTCGATGAAGCGCAAAATATAGCCGTTATCACGGCAGAATCGCGCCATCTCGACAATTGTGTGGTCATTCACACCTTTTTGCACAACGGCATTGATTTTAATGGGTGTTAATCCAACCTTTTGCGCGGCATGTATACCATCTAACACTTGCGCCACATCTGCCTTACCGCCGTTCATCGTGCGGAACGCTTGGTTATCGAGTGTATCGAGGCTGATTGTCACCCTGTGCAAACCCGCCGATTTGAGGTCTTGGGCATATTTCGCCAAAAAATAGGCATTGGTAGTCATGGCAATATCGTCTACGCCGTCAATCTTGGCGAGTTGTTCGATGAGCAGGTGCAAATCGTAGCGCAACAACGGCTCACCGCCTGTAATTCGCAATTTATTCACCCCCATGCCTACCATCAGTCGTGCGGAACGGGTGATTTCTTCAAACGTCATAATTTGCGGTTTGGGCAAAAAGCGATATTTATCGCCAAAAATTTCTTCGGGCATACAATAAGTACACCGAAAATTGCATCGGTCTGTGACCGAAATTCGCAAATCGCGCAAGGGGCGGTTGAGTTTATCGGTAATCATGAATTTTTTCCTAATTGTTCATCCATATTTTTTTATTAAACGATTTTTTTATGAATTTTGTCAAACAAGTGGTCTCAAAATTATGTTAACGGTCAAGTTTATGGTAATATGATGTGACAAATTGTAACTCAGAAAGCCTAAACATATGGCAGACAAAACGATTATCAATCATCGCTATCAGGTGATACAAAAATTGGGGCAAGGCGGGATGGGTGTGGTGTATCGCGCTCATGACCGCTTGACCAAGCAACTGGTGGCGCTCAAATATGTCACCGCCTCGCAACACGAACTCAATTTTAGCAATAGCTCGCACAGTGGCGATTTTTTGGTGGCGCTGGCAGATGAATTTCGCATCCTTGCCACACTACGCCATCCGAATATCATCAGTGTGTTGGATTACGGCTTCGATGCCCAATCGAATCACCCGTATTATACGATGGAGTATATCGAATCTGATCAGACACTTCAACATGCGGCGCGTGGAAAATCGCTGGGCGCAAAAGTCGAGTTATTGATACAAGTTTTACAAGCCCTGATTTATTTGCATCGGCGCGGGATTATCCACCGCGACCTCAAACCCGATAACATCCTCGTCCAAGAGGATAACACCGTGAAGGTGCTGGATTTCGGGTTGGCTATCCGCGCCAATCATCAACGGGATGAACGTGAAGATAACCGCGTGGTGGGGACATTGGCATATATCGCGCCCGAAGCGTTACAACAGGGTATATTCAGCCAACAAACTGATTTATATAGCTTTGGGATGATTGCCTACGAGGTGTTGAACGATGCACATCCGTTTGCGGGGCAAGGATATCAGGAATTGATCGATTCGGCGATGAATCGCATACCCGATGTGAGTCGGTTAGACGTGCCAGAACCGCTTGCGATGGTCATCTCGCGGTTGCTCTCTAAAGACCCCGATGACCGTTTTCAGGATGCCCGCGAAATCCTCAAAATTTACGCCGATTATACCCAACAGGCTTCATTATATGAGACGGTCGCCGTGCACGAGAGTTTTTTGCAAGGCGCGGAATTTGTCGGGCGAGAAAACGAACTCGACATGCTCATGCGCCTGTTGGATGTAGCAGATAACGGCAGTGGCAATCTGGTCTTGGTGGGGGGTGAAAGTGGAGTCGGCAAATCACGATTAATGACCGAGATTCGCACACAAGCCCTCGTGCGTGGGATTCAGGTGGTGAATGCCCAAGCCATCAAAGAAGGTGGCACACCATTTTATTTGTGGCAAGATATTTTTAAGCGCCTGATGTTATTGGTCGGGACATCCCCCAACACCGAAAATTTACGTCATGCCAGCGTGTTGAAGCCAATCATTCCTGATATAGGCACATTATACGATCCGCCTCAAACCATCCCAGACCCTCCCTTTTTAGAACCCAATCCCGCCCTTGAGCGCCTACTCGAAACGGTGGATGCGCTATTCGACCGCCTGAGCCTTGCGGGTATCACCATGCTCATCTTTTTAGAAGATTTGCATTGGGTCAGTAGCGAAAGCCTCAATCTGCTTCAGCATTTACAAGATGAGTTGGTCTCGTTACCCGTCCTCATCATCGGCAGTTATCGGAATGATGAAAAACCGCATCTCGCCAGCGAATTGCCCAAAGCCACGCATATCACACTCAGGCGCATGTCGTTGCTCGAAAGCGCCGAATTGACCAAAGGCATTTTGGGCGAACAGATTGCCCAACCGAATTTAATCAACTTGCTTCATCAAGCCACCGAAGGCAATGCCTATTTTCTGATAGAGATGATTCGCAGTTTGGCAGAAGAATGGGGTAGCCTAGAGAATATCAACCCCGAAAAATCGCTCTCCAAACGGATTTTAGGCGGGGGCATCCAAAATATCATCAAATATCGGCTCGATAAATTGCCCCACAAAGATTATTCCCTGCTCGAATTGGCGGCGGTGATGGGGCGCGAGGTTAATTTGGAGGCGCTGAATCATTTTAGCGATGATATTGCCAGTTGGGTGTTGGCATGTGCCGATGTCGCTGTTTTAGAGTGGTTTGAAGACACATGGCGCTTTAGCCACGACAAATTTCGTGATTATATCCTGACACAAATGCCCCCCAAAACATTGAGAGAGGCACATGGTCGTGTGGCAGAAGCCATCGAAACCACGCCTATTCATGGCAAAGAGGCATTACTCGCCTATCATTGGGCGATGAATGGCAACACACAAAAAGAACAACAGTATGCCCTACGCGCAGGCGAACAAGCCGTTCAGAATAGCGCGGGCAAAGAGGCAATTCGCTATCTGAGTCGCGTTTTAGAAATCGGCGGGTTATCCTATCAGGATAATGCGCGGGTAAATTTTTTATTGGGGGTCGCCCATTATAGCATCGGCAATTTGCAACTCAGCCTCGACCATTCGTATCAAGCCATGAGCGATCTCAAATTTATTGTGGCGAGGCGCACACGGGGCGTTATCAGCTCGGCGGTATGGTATTTGCTCCAACAATTTGTATCGCCGTTGCGCCGTCTGAGTGGGTATCATCGGCGCGACCCACAAGACCTGAAGCTGGCAGTGCAAATCGGCAATCACATGGGACAGGTGTTATTTTTTGCGGGCAAACGGCTCGAAACGGTACAAATTGCGTTGCTCTCGGTGAATATCGCCGAAGCACTTGGGACAAGCGCAGAGTTATTACGTGCTTATAGCATCGTGAGTTATATGTATGTCACCATTGGCTTGTATCGCATCGCAGAACGCTATAGCCAAAAGACGATTGCCATTATTGATAATGTCCAAGACCCTGCGGCGCGGGCATTCGCCTATTTGGTCTTGGGATTATATTTGAGCAGTGTTGGCAAATTGGCGACCTCGCAAACGTATCTGAACCTCGCATTTAATTTATTCGAGGAAATCGGCGACCATCGGCGTAAGCGCGAAGCGTTGGCGCTCCTCAGCCTTGCCTCTACCCTATCGGGCGATTTTATCGAGGGCAAAAAACGCCGTCTGCAACTGAAAGAAATCAGCCTTCGTAGCAACGATATTCAATCGATTGGTTGGTCATATAGCAATTTGGGAGAAATCGGCGTATGGATGGGCGACTTTGAATTTGCGGCGCATCACGCCCAAAAACGGATTGAGATTATCCCACAATTTCCAGATGACCTCGATGCCAGCACAACGGCGTTCAGCATTTTGGCGATGGCGCTGTGGCGCGATGCTCAAACGGAAAACGCGATTGAAGGGGCGATTCGCGCCATAGACCATATTCGTGATTTGCCCGATAAGCGCGGGTTATACACCGTCATCGGCTACGGGATGCTGTGCGAATTGATGATAGATATTTGGGCGACGCATCCAGACGCATCGATCCGCCAAGAATTCAAAGCATATGCCGATGAAGCCCTCGCCATGTTCAAAGAATCTACCAGCAACATCATCACGGGCAAAGCGTGGTATTGGCGCTGTTTGGGGATGTATTATTGGTATTTAGGCGACCGCAAAAAAGCCCAATTATGGTGGGAAAAAGGCTTGTTGATGGCGCAATCCTCACAAATGCAGTACGAAGAAGCGCTGATTCGTAGCCTCATCGCGCAATATCTGACCGAAAATGCCGTAGAACGGCGCAAGGCATTAGAACAAGCACATCATACCTTTAAGCAAATTGGCGCGAAATATGATGAGATGAGAATCCGCACATTGTTGAATGAACATCGTTTTTGATACATGAAGGATGCGAGTTCACAATGCTGATGGCAGGGTAGCCTGACTTCAAAATGGCGCTTATGGCGTAGACGAATCGTCATAAATGCCAATGGAATGCAGTCATTGGCATTTATTGCGGGTTAAATCAATTTATGTTTGAGGGCTAAGGCAATCGCTTCGGAACGATTAGACACATTGAGTTTGGCAAAAATGCCACTAATATGATATTTAACCGTAGAACGGCTAACAAATAATTTTTCTGCAATTTCGCGGTTATTCAGACCTTCTGCTATGAGGGCTAAAACCTCAATTTCGCGTTCTGTCAAGCGATACTTCACCTCTGATGGGCGAATGACGGCGTTGACAAGAGTTTGGGTCGCCTCTGGAGATAACACTCGTTGCCCCTGATAAGTGGCACGAATGGCATTGGCGAGCTGGTCATCGGACACATTTTTGAGCAAATAACTGGTCGCGCCCGCCTGAATAGCAGAGGTGATACTTTGTGTATCGCTAAGGGTGGTCAATACGGCAATCTGAATAGCAGGATATGCCTGCTTAATGGCGCGGATGGTGATCATATCCATCACTTGAGGGGCAATATCTATCAGTACGACATGCGGTTGGAGGTCGGCACAAATTTGTATAATATCATCTGATAAGGTTGTTTCGCCAATCAATAATAAGTCGTCAAAGCGTCCCAAAAACAAACTCAATCCGCGCCGTACCATCTCATGATTATCTATAATTAAAACGCGAATAATTTCTCTGTCCGTCAACTGAATGACTCCTTGTTGGGTTTTAAGGCGCAAATGGCTAAATCTGAGCAATCTAACAATTTGTAACAATGAGTAGATAAAAAAATACATTCAGTATTAAGTATAAGCTAAAGTCACTTATAGAACAGTAGCATAAGTGGATAGAATTTATTTACCACATAATACTAACCAACTGGACTAGCCAACTGGACACATTTCTTAACGAAAATTGATACCCTAAATTAATGGCGAATTTTTGATAATTTTTATATGATATAGAACTGATTCAACCTTTTCAAAAATGAAAAGATAGTGCAATCTGGTTAAAAACCCTACCAAAGGAGATTAGCCATGAGCACTATCCCAACAAGTGTAACAGAAGAACAATTTGAAAA
>DAOTVP010000066.1:0-7848 GCA_034436155.1 Anaerolineae bacterium | reverse complement strand
TTTGTACCATTGCGTACGATGTTAGTGCTTCCACAACGACTACAGGTATACGTGATAGTTTCTTGTATCATGGGAAGCATTATCATCTCTCATCACTTACTTTTCAACCACTACCTTTAACCAGATTGCACTATCTTTTCATTTTTGAAAAGGTTGAATCAGTTCATGGATATATTTTATATCGCTATGGTATGGATGGTGAGCCATTCGACAATTTGCGGAATTTCGCATTTGCCTTTGGCGATTTCGAGGATAATGGCGTAGGCTTCTGGGGCTTGCCATGTGGGGCGGTAGCCATGATTGGCTAAAAATTGTTCGAGGACGATTTGCGCCGTGCGTTTGTTGCCATCGGCGAATAAATGGTCATGCGCGAGGGCATGAACCAACGAGGCGGCTTTTTCGAGGATGGTCGGATATGCTTCATGACCAAACATGCGCGTATAGGGGCGCTTGGCGGCGGATTGGAGCAAATGCCGATTCAACACGATGGGATCATGCCCGACAACCGTTTGGTTAATGGTATAAATATCACTGGCAGAGATAAATTTCACGGGCAATATGCCTTGCATTTTCTAAAAATAAACAAGAAGGGCAATTTTTATGCCCTTCTCTGATTGTATCATGATTGAGGCACATCACCTAATGGTTAGGTGGTGGCTTTTTCGCGCAATTGGCGCATCTTTTCATCTTCGATTTGGCGTGCCGTCTGATGCGCTTGCGGGTCTGCTATCAGATTGCCCCCGCGCACCGTTGCACCAATGACGAAAGCCGCGCTCACCAAGACCAAATTTTTGATGATGTACTGCCCTTCTAGGGTCGGGGCATAGGGGAATTGGGTGAAAGTCTCGGTGGGGAACAAAAATAACGGGGTAATCGTGCCGAGCATTTGCATAAACAGCAATAACAGGGTGATTCGCATGAATTTGCCCGTGATAAGCCCTAACCCAATCAACACTTCCCACATTGCCAAAATCGGCAACGCGATATTCGGTTGGATGATGCCAAAGGTCAATGTCTCGATGGTGCGCGAGGCTAAATCTTCGGCGGGACTTAAAGAAGGGAAAAATTTGAGTATCCCAAACCAGAAAAACACCACCCCCACACTAATCCGCAAGGCAACCACCCCATACCGCGACATCACCGTTGTGAGGCGGGTATCGAATTGTATAAACAACGCTTGTAACGCTTTCATCTCATATCCTTTCCGCTAAATTGTGACAATATTCACAAATAATTATATCGGAAATACAGATATGTCGTAAATAACCATCGTCAAAAGTTGTGCAAAGTGGTCATTTTGGCATATCATTAAAGAAAATGGCATGTATAAACCATAAAGGCGGGTGGCTGTATGTCTGATGACAAGAACAATAGCGCGATTTTTCAGTTGATATTCAAACTACAAGCATTTATTCAAGAAGAGATGCTCAAAAAATCGCATGTAGTCGGTGTGGCGGCAGGTTATAAAGAAACGAACGGTATTGTTACCGATGAACCCTCGTTGGTGGTGTTGGTAGATGAAAAACGTCCGTTGAGCGAGATTGATAACGCCGACCGCGTGCCGAAAGATGTGGAAGGGGTCAAAACGGATGTGTATGTGGTGGGCAAACTCCGCGCCAACAACACACCACGCAACCGTTACCGCCCGACCATCCCCTTGGGGGTTAGCGTTGGGCATTATGCCACCACCGCAGGCACAATCGGGGCGCTAGTACGCGATAATGTGACGGGCGAATTATATATCCTCTCGAATAATCATGTGTTAGCGAATGCGAATTTTGCCCAAAAAGGCGATGCGATTCTGCAACCCGCCCCGTTGGATGGTGGGGCAAATCCCGCCGATATGATAGCCACGCTAGAACGGTTTATCCCACTGCGCTATTTGCAAGAATCCACCCAAGAAATGATGGCAACGGTTGGTCAGATCGCGCCACCGAATATCGGCGACCCACGTACCGCCAGTAAAGGGTGTAATGTGCTGATTGACTGGTTGATGCGCTTATTCGGACGTGGCGACACCGCATCAGGTGGGACATCGGGGAAGAATCCACGACCAGATAATAATAATGCGCCGTCTGGCGGGTCATCGGGGAATTCAAAAGGCGGGAGTGGCGGGTCATCATCCCAAAATCCGACAGGGATGCCTAGCCGTAAAGAAAATTTGGTAGATTGTGCGCTCGCCAAACCCATCCCACACATCCAAATTGAGTCGATGATACCCCAAATTGGGACGGTGAACGGCACAAAATCGGTCAATATCGGGATGACAGTCGCCAAACACGGGCGCACCACAGGGTTACGGAAAAGCACCGTAACTCTGCTCAATGCCACGGTGGATGTCGGATACAACACCCCACGCGGAGAACGCACCGCCCGTTTTACGGCGCAAATCCTCACAGGTGGGATGAGCGATGGTGGCGATTCTGGCTCGCTTGTTGTAGACCCAACCGATAATATGGCGGTTGGGTTACTCTTTGGCGGATCGCCACAAGCCTCGCTGGTCACACCGATTCAAGCCGTCCTGAGCGCGTTGAATGTGTCGCTGGTTTAATTATTGCGTGCCGAATTAAACTGGAATGAATCGAGAATATGATGAAAGATGTCATCATATTCTGCTTCGTGTTCGGTACGGGTGGCGGTAAAGGCGAAGAGCAAATTGCCCCGCCGATAAAAGCGTTGCGTTTGCACAATGCCCAAATCATCCTGTGGGCGCACCCATCCATAACGCCGTTGTACCCATCCCTCGCGTGATTTATCGATTTCTTCGAGGATGGTATACCCATTGAGTTCTTTCTCACCGATAAGACGGGCTTGTTCCATCACATCCAACAAACTGGCATCATCATTAATCGGGCGGATGGCAAGGAGCAAATTGGGGCGGATTCCCCAATCGTTCATTTCATCTGAAAACATCGTCTGATAATCGAGCGATGCGGTTGCCGTCCATGTATCGGGACGTTGTAACGTAAATCCAGGTCCTTTGAATGGGATGTATTTCATCGTTCACCTCTCAGAATGCAGCATCAAAAAATCCAAGAATAAGTTTTGGAAAAAATCCAAAAGCCTGTTCGCCTATTGCAAAACCTGCTTGCAATCCATCTACAAAAAAGCCTGCTATATGACCTATACCTTTTCCGATATCACCACTAGATAACTCAACAAATCCTTTATTCCAATTGTCCATTGCTTCACCTATATTTTCTATACCATAGGCAACGCCCTCTTTTGCATCGGAAATAACTCGTTTTATTTCTTGCGGCAGAGAATTATAAACATTTTCAAGCCCTCGCAAATCAATCTGCCCTGACAAAGTGCTAGAAATTCCACCATCGCGCGAAACGACAGGAAAATTGGCATTAAATGAGAAAATCCCATTTTGATAGTTATGGTCAAAAATTTCTAAAGATGAATTCTCATCAAATGGAGAAACTTGAAATTTGAGCTGATGATTACCTAAACCCAGCGCAACTTCGCGGGCATCATTAACTACCCAATTTGCATTCGCTTGTAAAAGATTATCCCGATTAATTGTCATACCTAAAACATTATTGGTGTTAGATAGACTCAGTTGATTAACCCCCGACTTAAAAAGGTTTGCACCTTGTTCTTCGGCATGACGCATAACTTGAGCAACTTGTACAAGTGTCGTCTGAATCTGAGAGATAGCACTCATCAAACGCCGATAGGCTGGCAAAGCAATATCTTCAATTTCGGCAGAAAAGTCCTCTGCGCCTTTGCCTTTCCAGCCTTCTTGTAATTCATGAAATTTACCCAATAAACGACGATAATCTTGCTCTAAGTCATTATTGCGTCCGCGTAATTGTTGCACCATTTTATCGAGTTGTGCATAATCTACTTCAATACGGTCAGTCATAAATGCCCCACATATCTATCCGTTAGAATAAATCAGAAATTGCGTTACCGAGTTTGGAGATACCCCCGCCGACATCGGATATGAATTCACCCGCACCGACTACCGCATCACCTAAATTATCGGTGACGGCATCGGCGACTTTATATAAATCCACATTGACCTTCACACCTGCCCCGCCACCAATACCGAGCGAACCTAAAACACCAATATCCATCGTCAATTTGCCATCATTCATGCCGACATCAAATTGACCACGCACGCCCGCGCCTGCCGAGACACTTCCTTGCACTTCGACTCCGAAAAAGTCGTTGGAATAGCCGACAGACCCTTTCGCTTCGACACCCGCGAAGGCTTCACCTTTGGCGACAAATTTGACATCGCCTTCCATCGGGTTAAAAACCACCGCGGCGCTTCCACTAGCAGTCGCACCGACATAGGCATCGCCCATCGCCTTAAAGCCATTGATTTCTGCCATGCCTTGCAGACGGGCAATGTATAAACCTGCATTGGCTTCGACCCCAATATCTATGCCATCCAAGCCGACTTTACCCCGAAATTTGCCTTCTGCCTCGCCACTGAACATCGAAAAGCGCAAATTGGCATTGTCATCACCGATGACTTTTTCGTAAGCGGCGAAACTGCCTTTGAACAATTCCTGCTCAAATAATTTACCTTCAAATTCCACCCTATTTTGCCAAACAGGGTCTTTGGATGCGACCTTCATCAACACATCGGCTTCATCAAAGGTTAACTGCTTGTTCAAATACATGCGTAAAATATCGGTTTGGGTGGGGAAGCGACTATTGGGAAAATCGCCCATTTGGATACTGCCAAATTTCAGATTTTGTGCGCCGATGATGCGTCCTATTATTCCACCGCCACCACCGCCTGCGCCAAACCCACCGCCGATGCCCCCAAATCCACCACCTGCGCCACCGCCAAATCCGCCACCGATACCAGCGCCACCACCTGCTCCTTTGAACAAGTTACTGGCTTGTTCTTCGGCGGTACGCATGACATTGGAAACTTGTCCGAGCGCGTTTTGGGTTTGCGAGAGGGCGTTTATCAGACGGCGATAGGCAGGTAGGGCTTTATCTGCCATCTCGTTGAAAAATTTATCTGCCGCCTTGCCTTCCCACTGCGTTTCTAATTCGCGTAATTTACCGAGCAATTGATTGTAGTGTTGCTCTAGGTCATCATTACGCCCACGTAGGTGTTGCACCATTTTTTCGAGTTGTGCATAGTCTACTTCGATACGGTCTGTCATGTACCAAATCCATTGTGTGCTATGGCGAGATGGTTATTCCAACATCGCCTCTAGGTTAACCTCTGTGAATATAAACGATTCTAACATTGTCTTCAATATACCATCAATTTTAGCGTGTAAATCATGAGAAATATCGGTTGGGATAGCAAAAAAGAACCAATATAGTGTGTTGGCTTGCTTGAATAAGATATGTTGTTGCAAAATGGTCTGATTTTGGTCATATAACGCGGTAAAACCAAATTGATGACCCATTACACCTGATTGCGTCTGAAATGGCGCATCGGTTATCATCTGGAATTGTTCACGGGCTTGCGCCTGTGGTTTGAGGATATTTTGGATATACTCCTGTGGGCTATCGGCGGATGTTTGTAAAACCAGCGTCAAATTAATGGAGCGACCATCTCGCATGGGTGGAGATAAAAACATCACCTGAAATTTGGCAGATGAAATCACCATCCATTCTGATGGGACTTGCATGGTGAAATTGGGTCCGATAAAGCGCATCCATTGGGTCATAATAGTCTCTCTACAAAAGATTTTATGCCATTATAAATGTCAACACCTGAATTAATAACTTTGCCCGGCAAATCGAGTATGGTATCTACGACTTGCTCAACGGTTGGCGTATGGGTACTCATGCCACTATAGGCATCATATGTTTGCATACCGTGTAAATCATTAATAATCCCACCAGAATCACCCGGAGGAATAACGACAATATTGGCATAATATTCGCGGTTGCTCAAGAATTGATGTGTAAAAGAGGCTACTCCAAGCGCGGGATTGATGACACTGGCTACAAGACTCATCGCCGAATCATCTACACCTACCAAAAGCGGTACAGGGTCTCCTGCGATAACATAATGGGTATATCTGGGACCGGGTGGGAATTCTGTTCCCGCAGAACCAAACGTTTTAACTGTGATGTTAGAAAAATCGTAATTCGGATTTTCACGATATAAATCCATGAGTGCCGCCGATGTAATTGCCCCGCCCTGGCTATGTGCCTCTAACCGTAGTGGTCTCCCATCTAGTATCGCTTGGCGCACTTGATTTTTGAGTGTCTCAACGGCTGGGTTATGATTGCCAAAACGGTAATCAATTGTTGCATCAGCTCTATCACTCAGGGCTTGATTTATATCTGCCAAATGCCCTTCTGTTTTATTATAAATGGCGGCAATTTCCATTTCTGGTGGATAATTAGCATTAGTACGGGCAATATGATTCTCAAAGTCTTTTGGCTTTGTATCAATACCAGGGATAAAAATGACATCAGGGTCGCCTTTGAAGGGTTGATTATTCTCTCCATACAACCCGCCATCTTTATACTCAAAAAAGCCACCGCTAAATCCACCACCAGCTCCCCCACCCAAAAAACCATTAAATTGGTTACTTGCCAATGAAATACCAATACCACCCTTAAATAAGTGACTGGCTTGTTCTTCGGCAGTACGCATGACTTGAGCGATTTGGTTGAGGACATGACAAATTTTATCCAGCGATTCTATCAAACGGCGGTAGGCGGGCATAGTGAGGTCGGACATTTCATCGAAGAAATAATTTGCGCCTTCACCATGCCACACCTCACGCAAATCGCGCCCCTTAGAGAATAAAGCGCGGTAATTTTGTTCAAGTTCATCTGCCCGTGCTTGCAATATCTTTTGGAGTTGTTGCAATTGGGCATAATCTACCTCTATACGCTCGACCATCGTTTCCCCCACAGGTCAGGTTATGGTGTTGGTGTGAGTACCAACCGGAAAGAATCTAAGATGTGCTTAAAGACAGGCTCATATTGTGGCTCTTGTTCAAGCCGTGTTGCTGTAAATGAAAAAAACAGGTTGCCCAAGACGTAAAATCGTTGGATTTGGACGACAGTTTCGCCACCATTCGGACGTACCCATTGGTATTTGCGCTCAAAAACCCCGCGCTCGCGGTTATCGGTCTCATTCAAGACACGATAACCGGGCAATTGGGCTTGTTGTGCGATAAGCGTTTCCGATGCCAATTTATCCACCGTCACCGTATCATCCACAGCGCGTATTGATACCATCACATTCGGTCTGACACCTTGCGGATTATTCGCCCCTAAAAAAATGACCTGATGCTCTGGCGAAGAGGTAATCAGCCATTCTGTCGGTGTTTGGATGGTAAAACCCGCCCCGATAAATTCCATGTATTCCATGCGTGATACCTTTCAGATAGATGCGCCTAAAATAGGGTGTCTACTAAATCCGCAAAAGCATTGATGGCTTTTAATGCCGTTGACAACGCATTATGGGCGCTGTTGACCAAATCTTGCAATTGGGCTTGGTTAGTATTGAAGAAATCTTTGAAGAAATCTTTCATGTTGCCAAAATCGCCAATTCCACCAACACCACCCAACATAGCCCCCTTGCCAGTGACTTTACCGCTTAGTGGGTCGAGGTTTCCGCCTGTTGATGGCGCAGTGAGGGCATTGGTCGCATCGCGGATGGTATTAAATCCGTTGGCAATTGCACCCCCTTTGAAATTGAGTTGCTCAGAGGCAAAATTAGATGCGCCCCCGCCAGCACCGCCACCAATGCCACCGCCCCCACCAGCACCACCGCCGACACCACCATCCGCGATGCGACCAATGCCCTCACTGCGCCATCAACAGGCGGAAACCTCGACCCACTAAGCGGTAAAGTCACTGGCAAGGGGGCTATGTTGGGTGGTGTTGGTGGAA
>DAOTVP010000065.1:0-3802 GCA_034436155.1 Anaerolineae bacterium | reverse complement strand
CAAAAAACTCGAAAAGCCGTTGATGGGCTTCGGCGAATTATTCCGCATGTTGAGTTATCAGGAAGTCGGGGCGGCGGCGATGTTGAGCCGTGCAACGGCGGGTGTATATCGTGGCACGTTGGTTTTTTCGATGCCAGGTAGCCCGAATGCAGTACAAGTGGCGTTTGAAAAATTGATCCTGCCCGAAATGAATCATCTGGCGTGGGAAGTTGTACGCAAAGCGTGAGTTCGTGTTAGATGCTCAAAGCATGTAGCTACGCGCCGAAAAAGCGCACTAAAGGCGCTCAAGTCCGCCTTTCTGCCGATTATTTTGCCTCAAAATTAGTCAAAAACCAGCCCCTTTAGTGGGCTTCCAAAACGTTAGCCTATGGCTTTGAGCCATAGGCGAGGCAAAACAGAGCAACTAGCAATCAAGGCAAACAATAACAAATTCATACCTAAAACTCATAAAAAAGTGATGTATAGTATAAGATGAGATAACATTATTAGTTATATTGTTGACCGTCAGAACATGCCAAATATAAAACTCATGACATTCGGTGGGGTGCGCGTATGGCTCGATGAACGCGACATCACCGCCGAATTACCCACTAAACTGATTGCCTTGCTAATTTATGTGGCACGGCATGGCAAACCGAAACCGCGTGAACATCTCGCCAATTTATTTTGGGGTGATAAAAGCGCCAAGCAAGCATACGGCAGTTTGCGAACAGCGATTAGCAAAGCCAAATCCCTACTCGGTGAGGCATTACAAGTGACACATAACGAGATTGGTGTATCGGCATGGCTCGATGCCAACCAATTCGAGGTGTTGGTCGCCAACCCACTCCAACGCGAGGAGGGGTTAAAGCTGTATCGGGGTGATTTTATGGTATCATTTTTTGCCGATGATGCCCGTGAATTTGATGATTGGCAAGTGCGCGAAGCCGAAAAATTACACGAGCAATTCATCCAAGCCAGTCTGAATCAGATTCAAGATTTGCAAAAAGGCAAACAGGTCGCCGAAGCCATTTTGGTGGCGCGTCATGCCCTATCACTCGCGCCCTTGCGTGAAGATATGCAACGGACACTCATCCAACTGTATCATCAAGCAGGCGACCGCGCCTCGGCGTTGCGTCAATATCAGCATTATCGCAATATCTTATGGGAAGAATTGGGTGTCGAGCCTGATGATGAGACGCAAGCGGTCTATCATCAAATTGAACAGACCCGCGTTTTTTCGCCCCCGATACATTATCGTCTACCGCCCCGCCTGACATCATATATCGGACAGGCAAATGCCGTTCAAACGGTGTCGATGCTCATCCGTGACAACCCATTGGTGACAATCACCGCGATGGGTGGGGTCGGCAAAACACGCTTGGCATTAGAAGTGGCGCATCGGTTACAAGAATCATTTCGGCATGGGGTATGTTTTGTCGATTTAAGCGACATCACGGACGCCGATCATGTATTGCCAATTATCGCCAAGACGTTGGGGTTGCCCGATGATAGCGATATGTTGGCGCAAATCACCACCTATTTAACCCATCATGATTTGTTGTTGATACTCGACAATTTTGAGCATGTCATCGATGCCACGCCTATCATTGAGCATTGGTTGGATCGGGTCTCGCAACTCAAACTCATCATCACGAGTCGAGAACCGCTTAAATTATATGGGGAATATATTTTTCAGCTTCAGATGTTATCGTTACATGATTCCTGCCAACTTTTTTATGACCGTGTACGCGCCATTCATGCCGATTTTGTGCGGACTGATACGATAGATAGCCAAGTGAAAACCATTTGTGGGCGTTTAGACGGTGTGCCACTCGCCATTGAATTGGCGGCGAGTCGGACGCGCACCATGAGCATCAGCGAAATTGAGGCGGGTCTGAATAAATGTTTATCCCTACTGCAATCGGATTTACGCAACATGCCCCGCCGTCAGCGCACCCTCTTCTCGACCATTGAATGGAGTTATAACCAGCTCACGGATGAGCAAGCCACCTTGTTTCGGCATTTAGCCGTCTTTCGCGGGGGATGGGTGCGCGAAGCGGTCGAATTTATATCGCTCTACGCGCATGAATTAGATGCGCTAATCGATAAAAATCTGATTCGGCGCACCGCTTTTGGGACGCACCGATTTATGATGCTCGAAACTATCCGCGAATATGCTTATTTGCAACTGGAAACAAAAGGTGAATTGGCGAGCGCACAAAATCAACATGCGCGGTGGGTGCATTCTTTCGCACAAAATAGTGTCACGGCATTGCGTTCATCGCATCAGGCGCATATCATCCGACAAATCCATGAAGAAGAACAGAATATTCGTGTGGCGCTCGATTATTTTGCAACCCAACCCGATAAAATTGGGTTATACGCAGAAACGCTCAGCGCACTCGGTTGGACATGGAACTTTTTGCAAATCGCTACTTTGCCCTTTCATCATGCCAAACAAATCCTTGCCCATGCTGATCGCTTATCTCCGTCTCAGCACGCGCATCTGCTCATCGCAGGTGGGCATAGCGCCCATGCCCTTGCCCAATATGATTTAGCACAACAGTGGCACGAACAAGCATACGACATTTTCGTCCAATTAGGCGATGTGGTGAATGCCGATTATGCCCGTTTGTTCATGTCAAGTCGCATCACCAATGAATCGGAAGCAGTAATCATTTTATCTGACCTACGAAAAATCGCACAAACCCGTCATGACGATTTTCTGTTGAGCATAGTCAACCTTAATTTAGGCATAGGGTATTTGTATTTAGGTAAATTTGACCAAAGCAAAATCATCTTAGCGGATGGGTTGCAAATTTGTGAGCGCAACGGCTACACCATCATGATGCCCATTTATTATATAAATAGCGCCAACGCCTGTTCTCTGAGTGGCGATTTTGAGCAAGCCTTCACCTTATTTGAGCAAGCTATCGCACTCAGTCAGGCGAGTGGCAATGGTTTTAACCAAGCCTACGCCATATTAGATTTATGCGAACTCTGTTTTATCAGGGGCTATTGGGATGAACTCGACAGCAACCTCAAACAAGCCGAACAATTGGTAAAAGAATTACAGTTACCCGTTTTATGGGTACTTTTTCATTTTTGGGACGCAGTTTTGGCATCGATCAACCAAAATTTGCCCCGTTTTTACAATGCGTATCAACACGTCCTGCACAACCTGAATCATCATGATGTCAACATGAGGCATTACATCGTCAACAGTGTGCTATATTTGGCAACATGGCTATCGGCACGCGATGAGTTACTCGATTGGTGCGCGATATTGCTTGGTGGAATTGATGCTTTTGTCGATAGACAACACATCACATACACCAATTATCAGATCATGTGGCGGAATGAGGTGATGAATGCGCTTGATGAGGATCATCTCGAAAAACATAAAGAGGGTAAATCACAAACCATACAGACGACTTTAGAACACGCCCGCCAACTGCTCGACCAGTTTGTGGCATTAGGAGGGGCGAATCACGCCCCTCATGTGTGAATCATGTATCAGGGAATCACCAACACTTGTCCGACATAAATCAGGTTGCGATTGCGAATATGATTGGCTTGTACCAACGCATCCACCGTCACACCGCATCGGCGCGAAATACGGAATAAGGTATCACCACGGCGCACAACATATTGCGATCCACTGGCACAAATTGGGGTCGTGCCTGTGGTGACAGTCACCGTTTGATTCACGGTCGTGCCATTGTAGGTGATAGTTTGTTGCGCGATGATATTTTGTTGGGTTGGTGGGGTGGTTGTGGGGGTAGTCGGCGGCGGAACAGGCATGGGTACGGCGATGAAT
>DAOTVP010000064.1:0-46630 GCA_034436155.1 Anaerolineae bacterium | reverse complement strand
TACCCCACCGCCACATGACACCAAAATGCCTAAATTTTGGGCAGATATGGCGACTTTTTTATCCAAACAGCGCAAATTAGCCAATAGGGTAGGGGAGGATGAACGCGAAGAAATGGTGCGTGGGTTGCGTATCCTGATAGAAGAGATAGAAAAGATTGGTAACGATGGAAGTAAAAAGCGGAGATAGTACCTCCGCTTTGTCTCAGATTCTTGCTTAAAAGCGTCTATATCCATGTATTCATACATAGGGAAATTTTCGCTCATCCACTTCTTTGCATACGAAAAAGAGGTAAATGTAGGCATTGCTTTTTCAAGTTTGAATGCTTGAACGTGCATAAAATCTTCAGGCTCCATAATTCGTATTGCTACGGGGCGAGAAGACAGTATTGGAGTATCCCATTTGTTAACATCCCATTGCCCAATAGAAATACTTCTTTTCAATTTGAGATTGAGTTAAAACAGGTTTCATTTTGTATCTCCTTTTAGATATTGTAATCTTGTTAGCGAATTTTGTGCAATGCCTTTACGTTTTTGTTGAGTGGGTTAATTCTCACTCAACATTTCTGCTAAGTCTGGGGATAAATCGGGGTTTACCCACAATGGAAACGAGATGCGGGCAACGGTTTCTACTGCATCCATCAGGGTCGGCTCAGTCCAATGTTGGGAATTGTCTAGCTTTTCCAAGATGACAAAATTGCCGTCAATTTGCTCATACAAACCCGATTCCCAAGCCCATCCATCCACTTTCCGAGTGAAGGTAAAGCTATGTCGCAATGGGACGATGGTTTTAAGGTCGGTTGTCCATGAGGCAAAGCTGACGTTTCGAACATTCTTCGAGGCAAATACCTCACGGATGACAAAATCAAAAACCATGACATGGCGACCAGTATCTTTGACGAATGGTGTATCCCATGACGGCTGAATGGTGCTGGTGGGATGGTCAATATACACCGATGAATTGGTATGGTGTGGATAGACCTGTTCGGTGTTGCCGATGACGAATGTGGTTGTGGCGATAGGGATGCGGTGGAATTTATTGGACATGGCTAACCCCCATAGCACCAATCGGACGCAGTTAGCCCATAACTTTTTGAAAGCCAGCGCATGTTGTTAACTACAGCCGTCAAAGACATTAATTGTATGCTAGGGGCTAATCTGTGCGTAGAAAATTTCCATGCTTTGTCTGCGTAAAATATGTACAGAAGAACATCTTTACTTTCATCTTCGTAAAAGATGTTTTTTGGAAATCCATATTTTGGGTTAAGGTGGCGTTTAATTTCAGCCCATGATTTAGGGTGCAAGTAGTTATCATTCTCCGCGGCGGATAGTACCCAACAATCCCAAGTCAAAAAACAAAGCTGAAGGTATTTTTCTGCAATATCTATAACCTCAGATAATTTTGTTACAATGCGGAGTTTCCCAAACTCCTCGACTCTCCACGCATTACCTTGCGGGTTTGCTTCAATCGTCAATGGTTCATACCATACTCCGAATCCCCAATTGTGACGATGTTGGTTGTTTGCGGTGAATTCTTCACCACCGATTCTAATTCGAGCATAGGGTGTTTTAATGTGTCGAATGACTTGTTTTTTGGCGATTTCTTCAGACATGGGTTAATCCTCACCATCCACAATTCTTTGAAGCTGGCGGAACATGCCAATTACGACTAATTCAAGGGAGTCTGCAAAAAAATGCCGCATGGATTGGTCAGGCATTTGGATATGCCCGATGTAGGAAACAGCAGGTATTGTTCAATGCTGATTTGTTCTTGCTCAATCTCGAAAATATATTGGGTCACAATGATTATCCTTTCAGGGCTTCGGCTAACGAAATGGGATGGGTTTCAACACGCATCCGCAAATGGGTGCGACCCAGTCGGCGGGCGGCTTCAAAGCGGTGGTGTCCATCGGTGAGATAAACGGCGTGCGAATCGGCGAAACGCACCCCAAACGGGAGCATTCCACCGTCACAAGTGAGGCGTTTTTTCGCCATGTAGTAGGCGACGACACGTTTCAACACATTGGATTGTGTGGGGATGATGTGGGTCAATTTGACCCGTTCACGTACCCCGCCGATACAGTAGGCAACGGGTAAATCGCCCAAATCCACCCAATGAGGGAAGCGGTAATACGGCGTGACAATGCCCTCGTTCCTCAGCTCGGCGTAGGTTTTGTGGGTATAGGTAGTCGGTTTGGGTGTTATCCAACGGATAGGGGGCAGTTGCCCCCCGATTGCGATTAGTGGCGTTTGAGGGGTCATGCGTTAACCCCCTTATCCGCAGGTGCAGGTAAATCTAAAGGCTCATCAAACCATTCGGGACTCTTTCTGATGAGAATTCCGTCCATAGTGGTTTTTTTCCACAAGAATTTATGCCCTTCGCCATCAAGCCTAACACCTTCTATAAGGGCGAATAAAATAAAACTGTCCACTTGATAATCGTACAATTCGTGGGACTGGCGCACCTCTCGCCCATCAGTAAAAATGTCAAGCGTGTGTAGAATTACTTCTTGTGGTTCACTTTCACTATCATCCAAGTTGATGTGAATCATGCTTTCGCCCCCTCTGTCTTTTCCTTGCGGATGAGTTCAATGGCTTGTTGGATTAAATCCAGTTCCGCGAGTTCACAAGTGCGGAATTGGTCAACTAATGTGCGGAGCATGTCGGTTGCGGTGGGTGGGAGTGGCAAGGTGGTATTCGGCGCTGGCGCTGGTGTGACGGTCTGCGTGGTGGTGGCGGAATGGTCTTTGCCGTTAATGTAGGATTCACCAACGGCGAGAGGTGGCGCATCGGCTGGCGGTGTGTCGGTGGATTCGGCTTCAATGGTGGTATCGGCATTGTCATTCAGACCGAGTTTTTCATCTTGGTCAAAACTCAATAGCACAGCAAAACGGGATAAATAATCGGGAGCAGGATTGAGGATATTTCCATCCACATCGGTATGCCCCCATTCATATTGTTCACCATCCAAGCCACTGGCATACCAAACCATGACCGATTCGCCGTTGATGTGACAAGTGGTGCCACGACTATATGTGGCAAATAAGGCTTCTTCGGGTTTGAGCGATTTGAGCCAACAAATAAACGGCGGTTCAACAGGAGATGCAATCGCATACCAATTGGCGACAGTGGTGAAACCCCACTGATTGGGGTCGGGTTGGAAGTCGTACATCAATTGCAACACGTCCCCGATGGTATCCACAGGGCGATTATCTTCGGCATTGATGTACAGTTCCTGAACGACATACGGCTGGTCGGGGACTTGGCGATGCACACCCATTTTGACCCCCTCTACAATGGCGTACATGTCGTTGTTCTCGCCGAGCAATGTCAACGCCTTATGAACATCGGTGTTGAGGAATGAATCAGATGACACAACAAACCCTTCACGGCTATCTGTATCTGGAGATGTGTCTGCCGATACAGGTGCTTCTGTGTCGGCTTCGGCTACCACGGTGACTTCAGGTGTTTCGACAGGGGTGGTATCGGCATCCCATACCTTATCCTCAAAATCCTCTTGGGCATAGGGTGGCATAGCGCTATATTTGGCGAATTTGGCATTGACCACAATCACCAAGACGTTCTTGGCGCGGGTCTCTGCTACATAAAGCAGGTTGTATTCTTGTTGTAATTGCTCGGGTGTAATGCCTTCAAAACGGAGCGGTAACTTATCAGGTGCGAGGATGAAAACGCGGTCTGCCTCTAAGCCTTTGGATTTATGCACGGTGCAGAACGTGACAACATCGTTGTTGGGATTGCTATCGCCGAACAGGTTCTTGATTTTGAGTTCGAGCGCATCAATGGATGCTACATCGGGGTAGGCTTCGATAACAAAACGCAAGCCACTACATTGGTCGTGGATGGCTTCAACCAAACCTTCATCACCTTTTTTCGTGGCGATTTCGACCTGTTCGACTTCGTGAGCCGTGAGGCATTTGAGCAAATCGGGGAAGGTATAATCACTGCGCTTCGTCAATTTATCTAGGAGGTTCAAAAAAGATTTGCTCAGGTCTTTGCCCTTAATCACGGATGGAATGCCCTTCGCAATCAGTTGGAGACAATATTTCACCAGAGGGGCTTGTACCCGACACACCACCATATCGCCCAATTGGATGTGGGTGGTGAAATCCGCCTCTTGAAGCCATACCAACTTCCCGCGTGGTTTATCGGGTGGGCAGGCGAAATCGGGGACGAGCCGTGAGGCGTGTTTGGTGATGACCCCTGCACATCGGCGCGTCACGGTGAGGGGTAAAACGGTACAATTCCAGCGTTTCACGCTCAGGGCGAAGCTGTCGCTATCCGCACCGGCAAAGGCGTAAATGGCTTGATTGGGGTCGCCGACAAGGATAATACGTCCACCGTCGGGGTCAATAATTTTAGCAATCATTTCGCGTTGCATGGGGTTGAAATCTTGGGCTTCATCCACCAAGACCCACTTGTAAGGATAAAGGCGCAAGTTCCAACGCACTGCCCAATAAATCATATCGGTGAAATCAATCACCTGTTTGCGCGTCTCGGCTTCGGCTTGTTTCATGATGTATTCGATGTTGCGGATGACCATATCCACCAGATTGGTATGAGGCACATCCACATCCAGCCGATTGAGTTTGACCAGTTGTGTGATGTGTGCCACATCATCCCATGCCACCAATTTGACGCGCACCAAATTGAGCAATGCCACGAATAAATCGAGTGTATCTTTGCGGAGTGAATGGTATTTATCGCTTTGTTCATCTTCGGGATATTCTTGAATGGCTTGTACCAATTTGAGTGAAAATTCCTTATCCTCTTCTGCCCACTTGTTGACCAAATCACGGTACTTGGTATCTTTGGGTGGTAGGTCTTTCACGTAGAGATATCTTTTGAGGGCGGATAAACCGAGCGAGTGGAATGTGCGGGCGGACACGCCAGTACCGTCTAGTTTGGATTTGAGTTCTGCTACGATGTCTGCGTTGAAAGCGCAGAAGATTTTCGTATCGGCTTTGGGCAGATGTTTGGCAATCCAGACCAGCGTACTCGTCTTACCACAACCTGCTAAAGCGGAGATGGCGAGGTTGCCTGACTGTGTGCTCACAAATTCCTTGATAGTCTGCTGTTGTTCGGACGGGACAAATTCACTCATGGGGTTACTCCTTGCCCGTATGGGCGGGTAATGGATAATAGGGGGTGGGTCATGGGTAGTGCCTCCTATATGGAATAGATGAATAGGTGACTTTATTTTAACATAAGATTTGTGTTACTGCAAGTATTTTGAGCCTGTTGGTAAGGCGTGTATGGGGTTGTCGTATTGTAATGTTACTGTAATAAATATACCCCTCTAGCGGAAGACGCACCGAAAAAAGGTGCTGGTCGCTTTGTAGAGGGGTATAAATTCGCCTAGCGTAGTAGGGATTGAATTTCTTTCGTTTCCGCGATGCCAAAGCATCCCGTTACGCCCCGATGCGCTCGGCTCTTTCGTTCATTCAGCTTTCATACGGCATCTAGTCAGCGTTCAGGTGGTCAGAGCCACCCAAACGCGCTATAGTTCATATATTGCGAATATTTTGCCCCTTGTGGTTATGAAATCAGTTGGGTATACTTGTTATAAAACAAAAGTTCTGCTATGCTATGGGTGAATGTGTTTTCTGTTTTGTGGGCATTTTGTTTTTGCAATGCGGTACGTTGCTTAGCAGAGCTTCTTATCCAGCCCTCGACTATGGAAGGTCGCCATCTGCTCAAGATGGAGGTGCAGGTCGAAACTGCGGGCTGGTCTTTTTTATTTATGGACAGGAGGAACGATGTTCAGTTTGACATCCGAATTAGAAAGCGCCTTTGACGCATATTGGCGACTCCTCGCGTCTGATATGCCGACACCCATCGCGGAACACCGATTCTCCAAAAGGAGAAAGTGGCGCTTTGACCGCGCTTGGACGAATGAGAAGGTGGCGGTGGAATTAGAAGGCGGGGTGTATACGCAAGGACGCCATACCCGCGCCAAAGGGTTCATCGCGGATTGTGAGAAATACAACGCCGCGGCGTTGGAGGGGTGGCTGGTGTTGCGATATACCTCTGACCAGATGCGCGCCCCATCGGCGGTGATTGAGCAGGTGAAACGCGCCATCGAAGCGAGAAGGGCAGGTGTCGCTTGAGCAATCCTGATATTTTATTTAGGGGCATCCCCCGAAGCAAAACCAGAGGCTACACCGCCAGAGTGTTGAGTGCCGTCAAACCGCGCAAAGTGGTCATCCCGTGTACGGGGTCATTCTCGTTGGCGTGGGTGGCGCGTGAGGCAGGTGTGCCAGCAGATACCATCGTGTGTGGCGACATCTCGTTATATTCCACCGCCGGAGACGACCCCGCACCGCAATGGGGTAGCCCGTGGCGCAGTGTGTTCGCAGATAGACCCAATAGCATGGGGCAGGCGGCGATTAACTGGATTATCGCCAATCGTGACCCCATCGGCATCGAAGCCAGTCGCGGGAAGGTGATTAAAAAAGGGGATAAGGTGCTGGAACATTGTGCATCCGTGGCTTTTGCCTTCACCGCACCGCATCCACGCTACAACCGCCTACACAAACTCACGCTCATGTCCATCACCAGCGAATGGTTTTGGGATGACGTGCTGGGTAAAGAGAATTGGTATGAATTGAATGGTGCGCCGAAGCATGTCAAAACGACCATGCACACGCATCATCCCGAAGTGAAGAGTGCTAGAGGGGTGTTCAAATTGGATACCCGCGAGGCACAAAAAGATGGCACGTATAAATTGACCTATTCGACCGCCACCAATACGCGCACTCGTGAAGGGACGCTCAATGAGTGGCTCAAGAAATTCGCCGATGTGCAGAAAGATGGAAGCTAATGGACAGAAAAACAGTTGTGAAACGCATCGAAGAATCCCTACAAGCCAGCGATGATAATGTTGTTGAATTGCGTGTAGATACAAAGCTGTATCGTGTGCGCCATGATGATTATCACGAACATTATCATTTTGAAGAAAAATCAAACAAGAATTATGAGGCTTGGGAAACATGCGATTCGGGGTGGTCAGTGGATGAACTGGTGCCGTGGTTGCGTGCCTGCATCGGGCAATTCAAAGAGCCGATATGGGATACCCTTTTGCCAGAACGCAAGAAAGCGAGTGTGAAATGACCGTCCCAACCCAAATTAACACCACGCTCGAAGCCCTGTCCGCGCAGGTGCTACCACCCGATATGCGCCTGATGTATGTCGGGATTGCCGATGTGAAAGAACAAGACCTGAACGCCCAATCCATGCCCAAAGCGATGTTCGACCAATTGGTGAACAACCTGAAAAATTCAGGTGCGCCCGAATCGTTGCCCCTCTTGGTGAAAACCGAGAAGGGACTGGAAATCGTCTCTGGGCATCACAGGATACGCGCCGTGCGGACGGCAGGCATCGAAAACACCCTCGCCATCGTCTACATGACGCTCACCCCGTCGCAAATCCGCGCCAAACAGTTGGCACATAACAGTATACATGGCACATCCGACCCTGAGATTGTGAAGCGGATATGGGAACAAATAGATGATGTGCAAGCGCGTTTTGAGGCGTTCATTGACCCCGCCCAATTCTCTGACCTGAAACCCGTTAGTTTCAAGCCTGTGGATGTGGATATGGTCAATGTGGCAAAGACGGTCATGGTGGTGTTTTTGCCGACGCAGAAAGTAGATTTCGATGCGGTGATTGAGGCGATTATGCCCAAGACGCAGGTGGATGCGGTGTATATCGCCAATCGTGATAGTTATGACGAGTGGAAAAAGCCTTTCAGCGCGTGCGTGCCGATATGGATATTGTCAATGCCCCCACCGCGTTGGCGGAAATGGCACGTCTGGCGCTAGAACGACTCGACCAGTTAGCAGATGAGGATGGAGATGGACGAGAAACGACCGCGGGGTAGACCGCCTAAACCGAAGGAAAAAAAGGTAAAACAAAAAAAGGTAAAACCCGAAATCATCATCCCCGAATTGCCACCCCCGCGCAATCGCAACAAGCAAAATGTAGCGTGGGACCAAGACAATGAAATTTTACGCCGTCTGGCGACAGTGGCGAACATGATGGTACAAGGCGCGACAGCGTTGCAAATCGGCGAGGCGTTATCCATCAACATCCGCACCGCCCAACGCGATATGCAACGGGTGTACACGCTATGGCGCAGGGGCAGTATGCAAGAGGTGGATGATGCCCGTGCTAAGAGTATCGCCCAATACGAGGAGATTAAGACCCGTGCGTGGGAAGGGTATCGCAAAGCCAGTTCCGCCATGAATGAGATGCGGGTGTATTCGCCTAAAATCGCCAATGAACAACGCAATTGGTTGGAGACCGCCATGAAAGCACAGGCGCAAATTGACCGTCTATTAGGCTTGGAAATCACCAAACTCGACATTCAGGGCAAGATTGAACACCACATCAACCCCGAAGAATTGACCGATGACCAATTGATGACCATCATCATGGGGGGATGAGGTGAATAACGGACTCATTTCGCGCCAAGAGGCGGCACAGGAATTGTATCGCCGCAAACAAGCCCGCAAGGGGTTATTGGCGTTCACACGCTACACCTATCCCGAATACACGCCCGACCCCGCGCATGAACTGATTGCATCCACGTTAGACCGCGTTCTCATCGGCGAGATTACCCGCCTGATGATTATCGCGCCACCGCAAATAGGCAAAAGCGAATTGACCTCCGTCCGTTTTCCCGCCAGATGGTTGGGTGAACGACCCAATGACCCCATTATCTTGTCATCCTACGCCGCATCCCTCGCCGAAAGCAAATCGCGCCAAGTGCGGTCTATTATCGAGAGCAACGCCTACAAGCGCTTGTATGGGGGATATGCTCATCGCAACACCCCGCCGATTGAGACACGCCGAGATAGTCGGGCGGTCAATCATTTTTACCTCAACGACCCCTATCGCGGGAGCATGTTGGCGGTGGGTGTCGGCGGTCCGATAACGGGTCATGGGGCTATGTTGGGCATCATAGACGACCCGCTTGAAAATTGGGAACAAGCGCAATCGCGGACGTATCGCACACGGGCTTGGGATTGGTATCGGACGACATTCAGAACGCGCATTTGGGAAGGTGGGGCGATTATCCTCATCATGACAAGGTGGCATCAGAACGACCTCGCGGGGATGCTACTCGCCGAGCAAGCTGAGGATTGGGTGGTGTTGAGGCTACCCGCTATCGCCGAGACCCAAGAAGAACGGGATGCCAATAATGTGTATCTCGGTTTGAAAACGGGCGAATCCGACCCACTGGGACGGGAAGCGGGGCAACCGCTCACACCGAGCCGATTTAGCATCAACGCCTTAGAGGAGTTGAAACGCGATGTGGGGACACTGGCTTGGACGGCGGAATATCAGGGTGTGCCGAGAAGTGCCGAAGGGAATCGCTTTAAGCGTCAGTGGTTTGAGATTGTAGAGACCGCGCCGATACACGCCAAACGGGTCAGATATTGGGACAAAGCGGGAACAGCTCATGCCGATGGGAAAGGCGCGGCAACGGCTGGTGTGCTGATTGCCATCACCGATGACGGCATGATTTACATTGAGGATGTGGTGCGCGGGTGGTACTCGGCGCTGGAACGCGAACAGGTCATCAAACAGACCGCCGAATTAGACGCGCAGAAATATGGGACGGGAAAAGTTCGTATATTCCTCGAACAAGAACCGGGTAGCGGGGGGAAAGAATCGGCAGAAGCCACCATCCGCAACCTGAGAGGGCATTCGGTGTATGCAGACCGTCCGACAGGGGATAAGGATACCCGCCTAGAACCCTTCGCCGCTCAGACCGAAGCGGGCAATGTGAAGCTGGTGCGGGGCAAGTGGAATCACGATTACATTGAGGAGATGATCGCCATCCCCAACGGCATGTACCGTGACCAAGCCGATGCGACGGCCGGGGCATTCAACAAACTGGCTGAGAAACGCGAGATTGTCTACAAACAAGGTAAGGCGAAATATTAGACAAATGTTCAAGACATGCTATAATAGGACATAAGTTCTTTAGAACAAGAGGATACCATGATTACAGACACGATGAAGGAGGCGCTTGTCCAGCTCCATGTAAACGGCGAATTTGGGCATGTAAGAAAGAGTACCATAACAGGATTGGAACGGCGTGAATTGATACAACAGACAGATAACGGATATTCGCTCACCAGCAAAGGGAAGCAATATGTGAGCGAATCGCAATCCGACCCGCGACCCAATCGGCTGATGTTGCGTTGGAATATGCCCACGCTCATCCCCACCTATGACATCGGACAGGCGGATTATGCCTTCTGGGATAGGGCGAGACGAGGTAGGGCGCGTGGTTTGGGTTTGGGTGGACTGTTTATTAAACCTCTCGCATCCAAAATCGCGTCATGGGCACTCGGACAGTTGCCGAAAATCCGCAGTGACAATAGCATCGTCCAAGACTTGGTATCCGACTGGGTGCGCACCCATCACGCCAAACTCATCGAAGCGTATGAAGAAGCGTGTGCGTTGGGGGATTGCTATGTGCTGGTCAACGCCGATTTATCGTTGACGATACTCCCGCCACAGGTGGTCATGCCGATTTTGGCGAAGGATGATTATTCGCGTGTCATCGGCTACCGCGTCACAGAGGTCTATCAGAACCCCTACACCTTCTCCAAGATGACCATCCAAAACGATTACACTGCCACCGAGCGCGTGCGTACCGTGTCGGTGGATGCCGATGGGGTTGAGAATGGGGTGTATAAACGCCAAACCAATACCATAAAGACGCAAACATTCCGCAATTTGACGGGCAAAATCCCGATTATCCCCATCGCTTACGATGCAGGGGCAGATGAACGCTATGGTCATCCTGTGGCTGAGGCATTGCTCCATGCCTTAAATCGTTATGACGATGTGTTTGAATATGCGATTGCGGGCAACAAACGACAAGGCAGACCCACGCCTGTCATCTCCAAGATGGGAGATGTTGACCAGATAGATAAATTCTGGGCGCTATTTGGCAAAACGGAAAAATATGTGGATGCGGAAGGTAAAGAACAGACCCAGAATGTGTTGGATTTTGATGCTGACCAAGTGTTGACGCTCGGTGGCGATGCCGAATTTGATTGGAAAGCACCGGGTAGTTTTACATCCGACACACAAAATCTGTTGGAGTTGCTGTTTTACCTAATACTCCAGCACAGCGAAATCCCCGAATTTGTGTGGGGCAATGCCATTGCCTCATCTAAGGCGAGTGCTGAAAGCCAGATGCCCCCATTCGTGCGCTTCATCGAGAAGAAACAAGGTCAAATCACCCGATGGTTAGGGGCGGTATTAGAGGTGGTGGTTGCCATTATCCGCACGTATGAGACGGGTATCCGCGAAGATGATAAAGTGACGATTGGTTGGATGCCCCTCACCAACGCCGATGGTGCGTTGACGCTCCAAGCGGTGCAGTTGGGTCTGGATAGAGGGTTAATTGACACGGAGACGGCGCTCAAACTCATGCCACTAGACATCGAAAAGCCGAGCGAGGTGTTGATGAAGGCGAAGGCAGAGGAAGCGGAACGGGCAGAGGAATATGACCGCCGACAAGAGGCGCTGATCATGGGTCGTCGGCGCGATGAGGATATGGACGCAAGCGAAGAAGATAATCCAAATGAGGAGATGGCTGATGAGTAAACGACTGGAAATTGTTCAACATTGTGAGATTGTGTGCAACACCATGACGGCAGTGGTCGGGAAGGATACCCTCATCGTGGGGAAAACGGCTATCCTGTTCACGCCGTATTGGTATGTGAAATACACCCGTGATGACAAGCCAGAGGTGGCATTGTTCACCAACCCGATAGATTGGTTGGGGTATATGGAGCAATTCGCGCCGTTGGATGAATGGAAAACAGGCGACCCCAAAGATTGTTATGGGGCAGATAATCCCGTGTTTGCGCGGATGCAATGGCTCACCAAAGAGGTCGAAGCGGGAAAGCGGTTTGTCCATCAGGATATGCGTATTTGGGCATCTCCGCCGATGTTTGATGGTGATGGGTATACCTATCATTTTTCCATTGGCTATGGGGGACATAAAAATTTTGGCAATCGCATGAAACGCCAATGGAAAACCGCCATCAAGCCGTATCTGTGGGATTGGCAACCCGAAAGTGAGGGGCGCGATGAGCAATCTGCCTAACATGCACATTATCCTCACCGCCTACGGATTGGCGGATAACTTGTATCGGCTGGTGGATTGCGCCGATGGGGCGGGTATCACATGGCATATCTTTCTGCATAGTCAATATCCTGATGTGGTGGCGATGTGTGATGAATTGGATGAACTCAAGAACACGCACATTTACCGTTATGGGACAAATCGCGGGGTGGCTCGGAGTTGGAATGAGGGATTGTATTTGGCGTACACCAAATATCATGCCGATATTGCCTTCATCGCCAATGATGATGCGATTTGCAGTTATGCTGACCTGCTGAAACTTGCCAATGTTGCGCTTCAATCGCCTGATGTATTCATGGTCAGTGGGCATGGTCATGATGTGCGCGGGAATTGGGGTGGCGATATGGGGTTTAGCATGGGTGCAATCACCCGCAAGGCGATTGAGACGATTGGTTATTTTGACCAGAATTTCTTCCCGATGTATTTCGAGGACATTGATTGGTATCGTCGCGCCCAATTGGTGATAGGGGGAAATGATTGGCGGGTATGTGTGCCAGACACGCATATCGGTCATCAGGGGAGTAAGTCTATTCATACGGTACCCGGTTTAATGGAACAACATCACCAAACTTTTGTCGCCAACCGCGAATATTATGTCAGGAAATGGGGTGGTGTGCCAAATGAGGAACGGTTTTATCTGCCCTTCGATGACACGCGCTATGGGTTATGTATCCCTTATGGGTGTGTGGATGCGCCGTATGAGGGGCAGAACCGCACCGATTTTGAGATTGTGAGGATGTAAATATGCCTGCAAAATACGATACCGTTGGCGATTTAGAAATGGCGATGCAAGACCTGATTATCCAAAATGATACACTTGTGGATGAGCAAAATACTTGGCAACACCGCCTCAAATTATACGAATTCTTTTTGGACGAAATAGAGCTAACCGAAGTACAGATTAGTCGACTCAATCAAGCCCAATTAATGGCATTGCGCGATTGGATTAAAGCGAACCTATGAAACCCATCTCCGCCCAACATATCCAAACACGCGCATTGGCGAAGGTCAAGCGCGAATTGAATAGCGCCTTCCGCGAGGTGGCAGACCGCGCCAGAGGGGTAATTACTCGCATGGCGGGGCTAGATGGTCGTATCTCTGAGCGTGAAGCCGAGACCATCCAAGCACAGGTCGGCGACATGGTGCAGGGGATGTTTGTGGGCTTCGATGGACGCAAATCCTATGATGGGGTGCGTCCGTTATCTCGTTATGCCAAAATTCTCAACGATGTGTATGTGTTCGCCGTGCGTGAGACCGTGATGGTGCATCATCGTTGGATGGTGAAGCACATCCCCCAAGATGTGCGCGAGTTCCTCACGCGCAATCCCAGACCCCTCGAAATCGCCGAATTGACCCGCATGGAAGAACATCGTCTCATCGCGGAACGGATGCTCGATGTCATGGTAGGTGTGCTAGAGCAGGGCAATCTGCTACTTGAGGCAGAGGACGACCTGCCCCTAGGCCCTGACATCATCGGCAGGATGCGGATATTCCGACCCAACCCAATGGCGGAACTCGACCCGTCTCGGCGCTGGGTGCCGATGCACCGTTGGCAGGATGACAGAGGATACCGATTGAGTGACCGCATTTGGCAAGCGAGTGTGAGGACACGCCTGAAGATAGACGCGCTTCTCGCCGATGGGATACGGACAGGTAATAGTGCCGAAAATATCGCCAATAGGCTGGAGCAGTTCCTACTGCCGAGTCGTGCGTCACTCAGGACGAACACACCCTACGGACGGGATGGGAGTTATGATGCCATGCGACTGGCACGGACGGAAATCACCAGAGCCGTCAATCAGGCTTCGTTCATATCGGGGTATCTGAACCCGTACACGACAGGGATAGATGTGGCGCGGAGTTTTAATGGCGACCCACAGTGTAAAATCTGCCCGCAACACGCCACGATTGACATGGGTGGGAATAGGGTCAAGCCACCGTACAGCTACGAGACCGCCATGATACCGCCGTATCACCCACATGATAAATGCAACATCCGCAACGTAGTCGGTGATAGCCCAGAGACCGTCACGGCGAATTTGCGTGCGATGATGGATGATGCGAGGCGCGAGTATCTTGACCCGATTATGACCCCTCTGGCGGTTGAGGGGTTCATCCGAGCCTTATTAGGAGTTTTAGCATTAGGAGTTTTAGCCGATGGAACAAATTAAACCGAACCCGAAAATGCGCGAGCTACACCATCGGGCAATGCGCTTGGTGGATGAAGCCGATAAGATGCGCTGATTGGGGTGTGCTGACTTGGTGAACCCGCTTATCAGCCGAGCCTACGAATTGGAATTGGAAGCCGCAGGGCTATGCGTCACAGAGCCGTCACGGTCTGTATTGTATAGAGGGGCGGCGACTCTCGCATGGCGATGTGGGCGTTTTGATGATGCGCGTAAAGCCATTCAAGAGGGGTGTACCGAGAACACTCATCCAGAGATACGAGCTGAGTTCCAAGACCTGCTGAAACAACTCCCCGAATGTCCCCTACAAAAGAACGTAATGCGATAGGTAATTGTCTATATTTTGTAACAGAACTTTTGTTGTAATTTTATAGACATATCCTATATAATTGTAATTAGCCCATTTGTTCTTTTGGGAGATGACGACACCATGAAATTTCGAAAAAGAAACGTTATTTTGGAAATGCAACACGTCCTCAAAGGGGAATATCCTCAGAATGTCCCATTGGCGGAAGGTGTAGACCTTGCCACCTTGACAGAAGGGGATGATAACCCCATGTTTTTGACGTTGCCTATTGCAGCGGAGACCACCTCACGCAATGGTGTGAAATACCAACGCAAGGATGTGGAGCGCATCGTGAGCGCCATCAATAATCGTGGAATCATTGGGCAAAAAGGGCATCTAACTGAAGCGGAGCGTTCGTATCGGTTTGATATGCCCTCGCTGTTCTGGGTCGGCGCGACCTTAGATAAAAGCGGTGTTGCATGGGGCAAAGCGTACATTCCCCGTACTGCCCCAGATGTGCGCGAATATGTGCGCGTGGCAAAAGCGATGAATGCCAAAGTTGGTACGTCCATTTATGGATGTGCCGATGTTAACGAAGCTGGCGAAATCGTTGGGGATAGCCTGACGCTTGAGCAGATTGATTTAGTAAACCCATCGCGGGTGGGTGTTATCCAAGCCACAGGTGTCCCCATCATCACCCAAGAGACAGTTCAGTCCGATACCGTTATTGAATCCACAGAGGAGAAATCTATGGACCCGAAAACCCAACCCAAATCACAAGAGGAAAATCAAGGTACTCTCTCCGAGCTAGAAAAGAAACTTCAATCGCAGGTTGAGATGCTTACCACTAGGGTGCGCGAACTCACCATTGAAGCCACCCAAAATGCCCCCAAACTCACCGCGTATAACAGGATTTTTGAGATGTTGGGGAAGCCAGAAGAGGATGATATTCAAATGGTAGTTCAAGCGCGTTTGCTTGAACTCGAAGCCCTGAAACGCGAAAACCTCGCCCTATTGGAATCGGCGATGCAATTGGCGATTGCCGAAAAAGTGGTTGTCGAGAAATTGCGCCCCCTCATTCTTGAAATGGTCAGAGAGGAAAAACCAGCTTCCAAATCAGATATGAAGGTCGCAATCGACAAAGTTCTGGCGAGAGAATCGGTGAAAATCGCGCTTAAAGCCGCCACAATCGCCGAAATGGGACCAGCCCAAGAACGCCCAATTGTGCCGAATGGGGATAATGAAGTGTCATACTTCGTTTTTCCAGAAGATAAATAATTCACCCAAGTCGCATCGCAAATAAGCGAGAAGAGGAGCATGAAATATGTCTACAGGGTTAGATACCCACAAAGAGTCGGATGGTCGTTCCGTCACCGTGACGTTATTGCACACCATTCAAGCCAACGCCGTTATCTACGCGGAAGGGTTTCTGGGCATCAGCGCCCGAAGCGGCGATAGTGGTGATAGCGTGGCGCTCACTGTTGACCGCCAAGAATATCAATTCACCGTCCCTGCGGGATTATCGGTGAGCAAGGGCGATATTGTGCGTTTGGATACCACCGCCATCACGAATACCCATATTCCGCCCGATGGTGCGTATAACAAAAACGCCTTATCCGCCACCAACATCAACCTGTTCAAAGCCACCTCTGATAAAGATTCCAACAACGTTGTGACGGGAATCTTGTTGGCAGGGGTATAAGCGAACCTCATCACAGGAGACATAACCTATGGCTATTCAAGTTATCAGCAAAGCCTTGCTGGAAAAGAAACGTCCTACCGTATCCGTGAAGGAAATGCGGGATGTGACGGGTAAAGTGCGCGAATTCAATTTGCGCGACCATGTGCGCCCTGTTGGTGGAGTCAATGGAGTTGTGGCGGAATTTATCGGCAACGATAGCTTCGCCAAACAATTCTATGAACGCCAACGCTATGAAATTGACGCGGGGCGCGACCAAGAACCGTTGTTGTATCAGCCGATTTATAATTCCATCACCGACTCGACCCTGCCTGAACTCATTGATATTTTCACGTTGGGTCAAACAGGTGTGGTGTTTGAAAAAATCGAAGAAGGTGGCGAAGTGAAATTTGCTACCGTCAGTGGTAGTAACAAAGTGGTGCGGATTGAACAATTCGCGGCGGGTATTGAATACTCCGAGCGTTTGTTCCTGTATAACCAAATGTGGCAATTCGCGCCAATTGAGCGCCAATTTGGGATTGCTCTCAATGCTTTGTACAACCACATCCATCTATATCCCATCATTAGTCACACGTATGCTGTTGCCAATAAAACCAACGGCACAACGTTGACCACCTTCCGCCAGACTGCAAGTATGCCTGAAAAGTATCTGCGGACGATTGAGGATGCCATCGTTTCCAGCCAAAACGACCCCAAAAACCCGCGTCGCGGTCCCTATGTGTTGCTGTGTAACGTTGGCGACCAATTCACATTTGAACGCGCTTTGCGGATTGTCCCGCAAGAAGACTTCGATGTTCAATCATCCGCCATTGGGCAAATTCGCACCATGATTGCCTACAACGGCTGGACAGGGTATCGTGGGAAAATCGCCACGACCTATGCTGGCGTGCCAAGTGGGACTGCATACCTGATTGACTTGAGCAACCAAATGATGGATTTCCAAAGTTATATCAAAATCCCGTTGCGGATGACGATGGGTAGCGCCGATGTGTCGCGCTTCATCATGGCTCAGACCATTTATGATTCGCATTTTGGCATGTTTGCTAACCCTGCTCGTGCTGTTCACGAAATCACCCTGCCGACTGCCTCTAGCGGTCAAGCATAAGGATGACGTGATATGACTATCATCAACGTATGCTCCACATCATTTGACCCCGCAGATAGCTATGGACGGATTGCCAGCGAACTAGCGACTCATTTGTCGTCACAAGCGCATATAAACCGTTTTGCGCTGGACGGGTCAGGACACGGGGTGATTAGCCCCGCGATGGGGGGCATATTGTTGGGATACCCGACGTTACACCAACAATTCGGGGGGGTGGTCAACGCGGGTCCGAAAATCGCCATCACCATGTTTGAGAGTACCGTCTTACCTGAAGGGTGGGCGGATGCGCTTAACGCCTGTGATGCTGTGATTGTGCCTGCGACCTTCCTTGTGGATATTTTCAAGAAGGCAGGCGTAACCGTTCCCATTCATGTCGTGCCGTTGGGGATAAGCGAGGCATTTATGCGCTACACCCCGCGAGTGAAAGCGGATGGCGAGCGGTTTGTGTTCATCACCATCGGCGACAGAGGCATCCGCAAGGGCTGGATGGATGCCTGCACCGCTTTTGTACGGGCATTTGGGGATAACCCCAATTATCGGCTCATCATCAAAGTGCGTAACCCGTTGCCGTTTGGCATCGCCAACCCCAACATCGACGTGATTACGGGCGATATGACCATCGCCGAACTTGCCAATCTATATACGCAGGCGCATGTTATGGTGTTTTCGACACGCGCTGAAGGGTATGGATTGCCCCCGCGTGAGTTTGTCGCTACAGGCGGATTGTCGCTGGTGACGAATTGGGGTGGTACGGCAGAAAACCTATCTCAGTGGGGGATTGCTATCCCCGCCACCACCGAACCCGCGTGGTTGGGTGACGACAAGTGGTATGGCAAACTCGGCGAATGGGCATGTCCGAATGTGGATGAACTCACACAACTGATGTGTTATGTCGCGCAGTATTATGATAAGTTTCAATCGTTCCGCGAGACCAGTTCCGCCTACATGGGGTCACAGCGTTGGGATGTGTTTGCAGACCGTGTTTTCGCCATTTGGAGAAATGTATTGGAGGGACGCTATGGGCGCAACAGTCACCGAAATAGCCAGTCTGCGTAGGCAATTGGACGCAGATGCCGCCGCGCTCCCAGATGACGACATCAACGCGCTATGGGATGAGGCAGAAGCGGGGTATCCCGATTATGTCACCAACCGTCAGATTATGTTCGCCGTAGTGCGGTTATCCGCGTGGCGTGAACTCATGGTGAGTGCGAGTAAAAGGGTAGACTACAAGCAAAATCAATCCGAAGAAAAGCTATCGCAATTGCTGAATAACATGGCGTTGATGGAAAAACGTTTTGAGGCGCAACTGAATAAATTGCTCATCGAAGCGACACCTCCGCCTGTGCGCTGGGGTGGGATGCGAAATCATCCACCCAGAAAGCGAGATATTCCCAATGGCTGATTTTGACGCTTGGTTAACGGGCAACACGCACGCGCCCGTAGGCAGTGAACGTGCGGTGCTGGCGTGGCGACGGATACAAGATAAACCGACCAGCATCACCATTAATCGTGACGGCGTGACCCACCCCGCGCAAACGGTGCGGATTGAATACAACGAAACCGGGCGCGTGATTATGGGTGAGGCGAATAGTGCATCGGCTGTGCGCGATGTCATTTTGTTTGGTGTGAAAAATCACCCGACGGTGGCGGATACCAATCTTCAGTATGGGGATAGATTCGCCTACAACGGACAGATATTCAAAGTGGTATTTGTCATCACAACTATCGGCGAAATCCAAGCCAACTGTGAGGCAATCGCATGAGCCGACCCAATCCCGTCCGAATCGAGTGGCAAGGACTACCGCAAATGGAAGCGCGGTTACTCGCATATGTCGGCAAGGTGCAGGAAGCCATCTTGAAAATCGCCACCTATTTCGCGCCGATATTGGAAAATCACGCCAAAGAAAATGCGCCGTGGACAGATAGAACCGCCAACGCCAGACAATCTCTGCGGGCATACATCGGCACAGATGCGCCTGCGGGCTATCCGACCTCACAGCAATTGGCGAAGGATGTAGTGGAATTATTCCTGTCGCATGGTGTGTATTACGGCATCTTCTTGGAGACGCGCTTCGCGGGTCAATTCGCTATCATCTACCCGACACTCCAAGAACACGCGCCAGATGTGCAACGGATGCTCCGAGAGGTGTTCAGGGTATGAGTTTTCGGACGGATTTAATCACGGCGCTCACAAGTGATACAACCCTATCTGCCATCCTGACGGGTGGCTGGTTTGACGGCGAGACGCTTCCGTGCGAAGGCATGACCATGGCCAAAGCGCCGAAACAAGCGGGTGGTGTGATGCTTGCCCCGTTTGGGGTCATCCGTCGGCGTGAGATGAATGATGAGGGTATCCGCGCTCTGAACGCCGAGCGCGGGAGTATCGAGTTTTACATCTACGCGGATAAAGGCTATGCCACCATCGAGACGGCGATTAGTCGGCTGAAGGTGGTACTCAATGAACGCAATTTCGTGGGCAGTGATGCGTCTACCGCATTCCTGCGTTTTGCTTTCGCCAGTGGTGAATTGGTCGCTGAAGAACTGGCACATGCACCGTTCAAGTTTGTTCGTTTCAATTTTATTCTCAGGAGGAAATGATGTCTAATCCATCGCAAAATTATATCTTCACACTGAACCAAGTCCTTATTGCGTTACACACACGCAATACCGACACCTACGGCACGCCTTACGATTTGGATGCCGACCAGATTTTTGAAATTGACCCGCAAGCCGACACCGACCAAATGCGGGATAGCGGTCAAATCTCACGCGGGTTGACCGTGTTCACCCATGCCAATGTATCCATTACAGCAGGTGGCATGGACTTTCTGGCGCTCAACATTCTCACCAATGGCACGGCGGGACAGTCGTATTTCAAACCTGTTGCAGGTGGGGCAGGGCTGAATTATTTCGGCGCGATTGGTGTGGCATCAACCGATGAAGGCAAAATCTTGGTGGTGGGGTTGCGCTCATGCAAACTCGACACCCTCCCCATGATTAAATTCGATGGACAAGCCAACAAATTCAATGTGTCGGACATGAAAGGGACAGCCTTCGCCGTTGACCAACGGGTGTTCATCGGGCAGGTGTATGACAACCTCGCCGCATGGAACGTTGCCAAGCCAACCGATGGCGCGACCTTCAAAGCGTGGTTGACCGCATAGGGGGGCGATGATATGGCGACTATTTTAGATGCAAAATCCTTCAACCCTGCTATTGAGGTTGAATTGCCTTCGATGCGTGGGACGGGCAATGTGGTGTTACTCCGTAAGCCCGACCTGTATTCGCTTCTGGATGACAGTGGCGAAGCCAGCGACCCACTCACCAACATGCTCATAGGTAGTCTATCTGGGAAAGTGGAGGGGAATACGAATTTTACCTCATCCGAACTCCTCGCCATGCTGGGCATGTTAGACCGCATTTGTGTGGCAACCTTCATCTCGCCGAAAGTGACACTGGACGCAGAAGGAGATGATACCCATCTTCCTGTGCGCTTCATCACATTGGAAGACAAGCAATTCGTCATGGCGTGGGCGATGGGGGCAGACGTGTACGAAAAAGCCAAATCGTTTCGTAAAAAACCGACTGGCGATGTGGAAATTGTATCAGAAGGCGAAATCGTTCCATCTGAATCCAGCGGATGAGCTGAACATCCCGCATGACGAAAAATGGTTGCGCTGGATGTTCAGCAATGCCGTTCACGCCTTTGGGATGTGGATGGAAAATCATTTGGCGGAACGGGATAGGGACGGCAAACCGCTTCACCGAATTGAACGGTTGCTCGATATACCCATCCAGAAAAAACAGGTATCCATCGCCCAATTTAAGGCATTGGGAGTGGTGAGAGAGAATAATTGAGAACGTGATATGGGCGGAAAAGGCTACGATTTAGGTCAAGTCTACGGCAAGATTGTGCTGGATGCCTCTGGGTTACAAGTCGGCATTAACAAAGCACGGCAAACGCTTGCGAGTGGATTTGCCAATATGGGCAATTCAATACAGTCCTTCGGCGACCAAATCACAGGACTTGGCGCGAAAATAACCGCTTTGTCTGCACCATTCAGCGCCTTCGCCGCAAGAGGCATCCAAACCGCATCTAGCTTCGATGTCCTGATGAAACGGATTGAACTCTTCGGCGGGGTGACGGGGGATGAACTTGAAGCGGTGCGCCAGATCGCGCTCCAACTCGGACGGGATACCAAGTTCAGTTCACAAGATGTCGGGGCAGGGCTACTGGATTTGCTCAAGAGTGGGCAATCGCTCGAACAGGCACTCGCCACCCTGCCCGAAGTCTTAGACCTCGCCGCGGCGGGTGAGATGTCATTGGCACAAGCCGCTGGCATCACCAGTTCTGGATTAGCCCAATTCCGCCTCGAAGCAACGCAATCTAAACGGTTGACCAATGCCTTAGCGCAAGCCGCCAATGCCTCGCGTGCTGATGTATCCGATTTAGGGCAGGCGTTGGCGAATGTCGGTCCCGTTGCCAACCAGTACGGATTGGATGTCGAAGAAACCGCCGCGATTTTAGGCGTATTCAGCAACAATGCCATCATGGGGGCTGAGGCGGGGACACAACTCAAATCCATGTTATTAAACCTCACCCGCCCAACAGATGATGTACAAGAAGCGTATGCAAAACTCGGTGTGAGTTTTTACGATTCAAGTGGTAATGTGCGCGATTTCAATGAGTTCATCCTTGACTTGGATAACGCCTTAGACGCGCTCCCCGTCCACGAGCAAAATGAGATGATGCAACGACTCGGCGGGAGTTATGGCATTGTCGGGTTATCTGCGCTCCGTGCCAGCAATGGCATTGGTGATATGCTCAACCAGATGCGCAAAGCCCCCGAAGCAGGAGAGTTGGCAGAAGGGTTCATGAACACGTTTGCGGGCAAGGTCGAATCGCTACGAGGCAGTTTTGAGACGCTCAAGATTGAAGCCTTCACCCCGTTCATGAACGATGTGCTTGCCCCATTCATTGACCGCATGACTGAGGTGGTCAATGGCATCACCGAATGGGTATCTGCTAATCCCGAATTGACCAAGACGATACTGAAAATCGGCTCGGCGATTGCCGTCGCGGGACCCGTCCTGATGGGGATGGGCTTCGCCATCAGTAATATCGGTGTTGCCCTACGGTTGGTCACGCCGTTGCTGGGCTTATTGACATCCCCACTCGTACTAATAGCAGGGGCGGGGTTGGCGTTGGCGCATGTATTCGATATTGACCTGCGCCAAGCGTTTGAGGATGCGATTGACACCATTCAGCCGATTTTAGAGGGGGTGTACGTGTGGTTTGTCAAAGATGGGATGCCCGCCATCACCGATTTCATCCAAAAGACAGTCGTGCCGATAATCGGTCAAATCGGTGGCGTAATCCGTAAGGTGTGGACAGATATATCGCCGACCCTCTCGCGCCTGTACAACTGGTTTGTGAAGGATGCCATCCCCGCCATCGCCGATACTGTCCAAACCGTGTTCATCCCCATCGTTCAGGATATTGGCGAACGCATCGGCGAGATTTGGGCGGTGGTCGCGCCTGTGTTGGCGAGTATCTACGACTGGTTTATTACCACCGCTCTCCCTGCCATTGCCAGCATGGTTGAGACGGTGTTCATCCCTGCCGTACAGGGTATCGCCCATATCTTCAGAGAGATTTATGAGACAGTCGCGCCGATTTTGCAATTTCTCATCGAGTGGTTTGTCACGCAAGCCGTCCCCATCATCGCGGGATTGATTAACGATGTCATCATCCCCGTCGTGAGGACATTCGTCAATGTGCTAGGCGCAATTTGGAATGCGGTTGCACCTGCCTTGCAATCGCTGATTGACTGGTTTCAGACCTCTGGCTGGCCCTTCATCGAAAATATCATCAACACCATCATCACGCCTGCCATTAACTTGTTTGTCGAACTCTTAAAAGGTATTTGGAACTTGGTCGAGCCTGTGATTAACCTGCTGGTGGATTGGTTTGAGGCGGTCATTGCGCCTGCCATCCAATTGGCAGTGGATACCGTGACGACTGTCATTGACTCCTTTATCGCCATCTTCACAGGCATTTGGGATTCGGTTGAGCCTGGCCTCAATTCGCTCCGAGATTGGTTCGATGTGACGATTGCCCCCGTCATTAAGAGGGCAATTGAGCTTATCCGCCCGATTATCGCCGAATTAGAACGCATCATCGGCGCAATTTGGACAAACATTGAGCCGTTTGTGAATGACTTGCGCGATGGATTGAACGTGATTTTCACATGGATACGCGACCACATCATCCAACCCGTGATTGATTTAATCCTATCCATCCCGGGTGCGGTTGAAGAAGCGCGTCGTGCGTTGGATGTTTTCAATGGCAATGCCGAAATCGTGCAGAAAACCCGTGAAAAAGCGGGTCAAGTCGGCGCGACCTACGACCAAGTGTATGCCATCGCGCATAACGAAGTCTCCGCCGCCTTTGGGGGAGGTTTCTTCGGCGATTTGGCGGCGCGGGTTATCGCCCCTGGCATAACCAGTCGAGTCGTGCCGAGTCGAGATAGCGGGGGTATTGGCTTGGCGGATATGCCCTATCTCATCGGCAAGCCACAAGAAAACAATGAGATTTTCGTGCCACGCGCCACAGGGGATTTCATCCCTAATTTCATGGAGAAAATGGATGCGATGTTTGAACGCGAGAACACCCCGACCATCGGAACAGTGGTCATCCACGCCAATACCGAAGAAGGTGGACGTGCCGCGGCGCGGGGTTTTGTGGATGAATTTGAGAGAACGCTGAGGAGCAAGGGATAATGGGAACACGATTGACGAAATTTCACACTTATGAATTCGCCTACGACCAAGACTACCGCGATAACTTCGCCAATGTGTTGGCGCGGACGAGCAGGGTGGTCGGGGTCAGTGGCGGGGTGGATGAATTTGGCAGAGGGGTCTCCTTGTCTGAGGTGGGCAATGTGCAGGCATCCTTTTTCCTTATAAGCGATGATGACCCTGCTGGCATGACAGCACTGCGCGATGACCTGAAAAAAGTCTTGTCGTGGGGTGTGAAAAAGTTGTGGATGCAACCGAGCGACCCCACCGCCAAACCGCGTTGGACGTATGCGCGTGTGAATCACATCAACATCCCAGAACGGCGCGATAGGCATACCGACCTGTGGCAGAAGGTGACGCTCACATTCCAGTGTGCCGACCCGCGTTGGTATAGCCACCCCACCGCATGGTTACTCGATTCGGGTGAGGTGTTGGACGATGGCTTGACGATAGGCGGGTATCGGGCGAGTAGCACCTCTGTCAATAACGGTAGCACCATGACGCTCACCAACAATGGCACAACCTTCACCCCGTTGTATCTGCGCGTGGATGCAGGCGCAAATTCTGTCACCGATTTGCGCGTCTCGCTTCGGGATAGCGCCGATGTGGAAATCGGACGCTGGCAATTTGCGGATACGCTCACATCAGGACAGATTTTAGAAGTGGATAGCACGGCGCTTTCTGTGACGGTGACGGATACGGCAACGAACGGACGGTACGATGCCTTCACCCCACTGAAGGGGAACGGCTTTCTCGAACTCCCGTCAGGGACGAACACACTTGTTATTGACGGCACATTCACGGGGGTTATCTCCGTGTACGCCGATTATTTAGACGCATGGAGATAAGATTATGACTACCAATCATCATACACCGATTAGCGTTGGCGCACCCGCCAATGCCGCCACTTTCAATAGCCCACTGGGACAATTGGACAGCGCGATAGATACCGCCTTAACCACCGCCAATGACCTGAAATCTGGCATAGATGGCTTCACCCAATTGAGCTTATCTACCACCACCACACTCACGATTAGCAGTGGGGTGATTACAGCCACGCGCAGTCGTCATTTGGTGGATACCGAAGCGAGTGCAACTTATGACGACCTCGATACCATTAACGGCGGGGTTGCGGGCGATGTGTTGGTGTTGCAATCTGTGACTTCTGCCCGCGTGGTGGTGGTCAAACATGGGACGGGGAACATCTTCCTGAACGGGTACGATGTCCATCTGGATAATCCGCGCAAGACATTGACACTTTTGCATGACGGGACGCGGTGGGTACTGGTGGGCGCTCCACCGCAACGGATTAATCGCAGACAAATGCGCGTTTTGTTTAACGAGGGAACAAGCATACTTGCTGGGCACGCGCCAATCTACTCATTTGGTACACCTACCAGCGTAGGGGAGGTGAACGGTATCCACACTCTTTACACAAGCGCGGCAACGGCTGTTAGCAATGCAGGCGTGCAATCTGGGTCAGCGTTAACTCAGCCGCGTTACAATCCCTCATTCACGATTTGGTTGCGTACGAGCAGTAATATCTCATCAATACGATGGTATATTGGCTTCAACACAGGCACAATTTATGCTGCAGGGGACAATTTGCCGTCTACCGGTGTATCGGGGGTGGTGTTCCGTTATTCAACCATTGCTGGGGATGCTGGTTTCCGACCTGTGACCAGCAATGGCACAACCCAAACCGTCCATGCCCAATTAGGTGCTAATCTCGCCATTAACACCGCCTACAGATTGCAAATAAGCATCGTCAATGGTGTCGCCTATTTCAGCGTCAATGACAGTTCGTATTTTTCGACTGCCCTCACCATGCCAGCCCCTACAACAGGGTTACTCTGGACTGCACACTTGCAAACCCAAGAGAATGTCGCTAAAGCCGTGGCATACCGTCAAATTTTTGTGGAGACTGAATAATGCGCCTGTGGTTGGATGTGTGTGATACCGAATGGAACAAAACAGGGTCGGGTCCGATAACGGTGAAATCTGCCACCATTGACCGTTTGTTGGATGGGGCAGGTAGCCTCACGCTGGAATGTGTGGCAACCGATGAACGGACAGTGACCACACTCACCCTCGAAAAACGGGTCAAGGTGTATGTCAGTGATGAGACGGGGACGCGCCTGATTGCCAAAGGCGTTATCCGTCGGCGCGACAAATCGTTCACATCGGGCGGGTTGATGCTTGCTGTGTCGGGTCCTGATTCGTTGGATGACCTCAAGCGGTATTCGGTGTTGCTCAATCGTCAATACACCCAACAACCGCGAAACACTGTGTTCGCGTCACTGGCGGGATTGGCGGGGTGGGCGGTGGAGGCTGAAGCGACAGATATGCTCTTGTCTGCCCGCTTCGATGGCGTAAGTGTGCTATCTGCGGTGCAGAAGATTTGCGAACACAACGGATTGCATCTGCGCGAGGCGTTGTCCGAAAATAGCGTGCTGGAGATTGGCACATTCGGCGCGGATTGTGGCGTGGTCGCCGTGAGTGCGGATAGTCTGCCAACAGGCGTGTATGGCAATCATGAAATTGCCATCATCGAAAGTGTCAAAAAGAGTGAGAACACCGAAGCGATTGCCAATTGGCTCATCCCGATTGGGGCAGGGGAGGGTGAAGCGGCGTTGACGCTGCGCTATGCCACCCGTCCCGGCGTCCAGACCATGACGGGGGCGGATGGACGGGTATTGTATTTCATCACCAACCCCGATAGCATTGCCACTTACGGGGTCATCCAGAAGGCGGGGACATTTAAGGATATTGCACCGCTCGCCAATACACCTGCATCGAAGGAAATCGCCAGCAATGCGCTGTATGACGCGGCGAAGGCATGGCTTGACCGCAATAGCATCGCCCAATACACCTACACCCTCACGCTGAAAAAAGTAAGCAGGGTCATTCGTCCGGGCGATAAAATCCGCGTGAAATATGTCGGTGATGTCGAGACGGCAGACGGCAAAATTCTCCAATTGGAGAATGTGGATGATGTGTTCTGGGTGACGGGTGTCAGCGAGACCTACACCCCAGACGGCATGACCATGACCTTGCGAGTGAGCAATGTTGACCAAGTTGAGAAAAGTGTGGCACAGACCATCACCAGGGCGCTGGAGGGGTTGCATGTGCAGAACCTCAAGCCTGCCACCTTCCCCGCCACCTTCACCTATACCTACACCGATTTCATCCAACGCAATCATTTCAGCGATATTTTTGATGCCAGCAACAAGAACGCCGAGTTCAAGTTGTCCATCGGCAACAATGTGACTGAGGTGGTGCGCATCAAAATCCGTTTCAAGACCAAACCCCTCTACAGTCTGATTGACTTTTTCGACGGTATATTTTTTCCCAATCCGACCCATCGCAACCGCCACTTAGGGCAGGAGTTCCGTGTGCGTGTGGGCAGTAATTACCCGATGGGATTGCGTTTGTATATCAATGGGGTGGATGTAACCACCAAATACGGCGGACCGTGGAACCCATCTGGCAATGTGGCGGTGGATGTGGAACTCGACATCACCGAGGACATCGTGAATGCGAGTGGCGGTATTTACCGCGAACACGAGATGGTGTTCAGGGCGGATTATCGCTTCTCGGCAACGGGGATGTATGTCGGGATTCAAGACCCGTCATCCAATGGAGTGGTGGAATTGACAACCGAAGTGCTTGCCATTTGTCAAGCGATATTGCCGACCTAACTGTTAGAGTATTGTTAAATTTGTTCTACTGTGATGCTAATGTATAATAGTTATGGTACAATATAGAACAAGTATTCGTATTTTGTAGGAGTGACATGAGCCAGTTAGACCCCACATACAAATTCTTCTTAGAGGCGGGCATTGTTGTGCTGGTCTTATTCTTGTTGGTGGTCTTGGTGGGTGGCACGGTCTTTATTGCGTGGCGCTGGATTAAATACAACGAAGTCGCGCTCAAAGCAAAACGCGAGGGACGCGAGGCAGATGAAAAGGCGAAACAGACCGATATGGAACTGGAAGAAATCCGCCTCAAGATGGTGGGGGAACTCACGACACAAATTGCGTCATTGACCACACAAATTGCTTCTCAATCTGTTGAGATTAGCAAAGACCGCGAACATGACCGAACCATCCGCGAGAAGGAATTGAAAGCGGTGGATGAATTGGTCAAATCGGTAGATAGCACCAGCAAGTTGCTCAAAGACCATACCGATGCCAGTGTGGTGTTTCGGTCTACCATGACCGCGCAATCTACCGCCATGCTCACTATGATTGGCGATGCCAACAAGGGTATCGCCGACAACACAACGGCTATTCACAGTGTCAAAACCGAACTCGCTGAGTTCAAGCAGGCGCTGATAGCACTACCCAATGCCATTCAAACCATTCTTAATCCGTATTGTGAGCGCATGGAGAGTGCGCTCCAGAAATTAGAGACCAGTCAGGTCGAGGAGAAACAAAACCATGTTCATGCCGAAGAAATTACCAAGCGTAGCTCTGCTATTCCTTATCTTTTGGACGACCATTCAGTGGGCGTTCATTCCAGCAATGTTCCCAATGCCGATGAAAGTGGAAGTACCCAACCCGGCCCTATCTCAAATGGTAATGGCGAAGGTGGCAACCCCGTTGGCGAAGGTGGCAACCCCGTTGGCGAAACTAGCCAAAGCGCCGATGAAGATGCAGACCGAAACACCGCCCCCAAGTCCAACGCAGGAGGTGACGGAAACGCGACAGGTGGATGAACCGTCGGGCGTTGAAGCGGGTGTTATCCAAGAATTGACCGATGTCTCCGCCTACACCCTACGCGATGTGATTACGCATGTGTTGGGTGCGCTGGGTGCGATTTTGGTGGTGTTGCTCGGTGCGATTGGCTCGATTGCGTATATTGCCCTCAAGTTTTTACACGGGTCAGTCACACCCGAAGCGGTCAAAGATATTTTCCTGCTCGGTGTGAGCAAAGGTGTCGAGGGGTTGACCGATGTGGCGAAGCGTGTGCCTGTCCCATTTGAACTCGATGACAAGTTCATCGACGCGATTGCGAGGGGGGTAGCGCGATATTTTACCGAAATTGGTTACAACCCGAATGGTGGGGATAAGGATAAAATCCCACCACCAGAAAATAAAACCCAACCGCTAGATGCCGTTCCATTAGGTGGATGATTGGCTGGATTTGATACCCGTTAATAAGCCCTGAAAATGGGCTTTTTTTATATCTGTTAGCTTTTATGTCAAAGGATAATCGTATGCGTATTGATTTAGGAATAGATGTCAATGGCGACTTTCACAATTTTATCCAGTCGGGAGAGAATTAAAAACGTGCCTCATCATCAACAATATGGGGCTTGCACGCGCATTAAAATCGGCTGGTGTGCCACGAGTCATTCATCGTTATACCAACCCGTTAGGCTTCCACGATGAAGGCTACAATGCACACCGCGATATACCGTCTCGCTCCGTTCTTCGATGTGTTCCCCTACAGAGCGCATGGCGACTTTGCCATACGTCTCGGTATCCATGACGATGCCCGATGTCGCCGCCCCTGCCAACACGTATGCCATGTGACCCGGACGCGGTGGCACAATCGTCTCAATGTGGTCGCTATCTGGAGGGGTGGCGAACAACGCATTGAAGCGTGGGTTGTGATGTGCGCCTCGTTCTTGGATGAGTTTCAAGCCGAGTTCAGGCGAGACCAAATCAGGCGCGAACACGAAGCGGGCGATGGTCGGCGGAGGTGGGATGTGATATATCGGGGTCGGCTGGACGGTCAGTGGTCGCGGTGTGTCTTTGGACAACATGATGTGGTCGAATAGCACCTGTGGGTCGCGGTGTTTTGCCTTTGATTGCCACCACGATAATCTGGTCGTATTCGCCCAAATGCTACCCCTCTAATCCCCAAATGTCCACTTGTGAAGCGTGACGGCTGAAGAAGGTGGCGACGGGTTCGGTGATGTGATGCTTGTAAACCACCCACATGACGATACCGCCTGTTTGTATCCACTTCCACGCATGACGCAAATACCGGTATTCGATGCGTTTAGCTTCGGGTGTCTCGGCGAGTTTGTCATTGTCATACGGTGGGTTGTACCAGCCGACAGAAAAGGCTTCTAATGAAGCTGATAAGCGTTCCACATCGCCCTGAACGGCGTTATCCGCCCCGAATTTGGCGATGCACAATTCAGCCCGCGCTTTGTCCAGTTCGTTGGCGTAGGGGTCAAATTCCAATAGGTTGAGGCTTTGAGCAGGAAATCGCCTTCGCCTGCAAACGGGTCGAGTATCCGCGCTTCGGGGGTGGTGGATGGTGCGATGAGGGAGAGCATCGCTTCGTGGTGCTTTTCTCCAATGGCGAAAAAGCCCATCACAGCTCGGTTAGATGCTCGGCTCATGTCTAATACTCCTCATATGTCTTGATGACCCAGAACGCCTTACTTGCGAGGGTCTCATCGGTGAGATGACGGGCGATGATGTCGCGGATGTCGCGCTCTTTGAAGGTGTTCCCGCGCCAATCATGCTTCTTCAGGCGGTGAATATCCTCATCTAATAATAGCACAAGTGTTTCTTGTTCGCCGACTATCCGATACAAGGCGCGTTTGCCCGCCGTGTCCATCGTATCGGGGTATGGGATGTCGGGGGACAGGTTGAGCGTTTTGGCGCATTGCACCAGACTATGGGCGATGTGGGCAATTTCGGTGGTGGTGTGCGTTTGTCCGATACACCTGTTTGGGCGATTGCGCCAAGATGAAGGCGAAGGTGAGTGTATCCTTCTCGCGGTAATTCGGGGCGACATTGCGATGGATGAGGAGTGTGTTCTGAAAGTGGTGCTGAGACATATTCTCGGCATAATCCTCGAATTTGCCCATGCCATTCACCTCGAAGACAATAGGGTCGCCGTCCTCTGGGGTGAGGTGGATATTCTCACCACGCGAGAGACGAGCGCGAATCGCCTCGACTGCCATGCGCGGTCCGCCCATGTTGAGATACACCAAGTGCGAACCGAGTGTCAGGTAGCCGAAGCAATGCACCCCGCCACTGATAGCACCCGATAACTCACCGCAGTATGTTGGTGTGATGAGGGTGGGTGGGCAGTCTGGGGGGATGTGCGAAACGGTGATGTGGCTGTGCAGGTAGTGCGTGGGGGGTGGAGGGGATGTGATGGGGGGAGGGGTTATATCTGTGATTTGGGTCATATATACCTACCTTTTAGGGATGTTTTGTGATGATAAGGTAGGTATATAATGCCATAAGTCAAGTTGTATTGCAAATATTTTAACCCTGTTGGGTACGTTCCATTTCATTGAAAACATGATAAATTGCCATCATCATAAGGAGTTTGCGATTCGGTGAGCCACCATGATAAACATGCTTCACATTGGTATTTTTTGCCAACCAGTCTGCCAGATAATCCGTTGATGCAATTGCACCTGACATAAAATTGACAGATGTTGTTGATGTTTTGCGCGTGCGATGGTCTCGATATTGCTCTTCAAGTTTGGCGAGATATTCGGGGGTGAATGTCTCAATTGATGACTTTAATATCCACAAGCACATCGATGTAAATTGTGACCTGTTATACCCTTTGGTCGAATACTCTGAGACAAATCCAAGATGCCGATTGACGTATTGCGATGCTTCACGCATTCTGTCCTCGAATCCGTCGGTCATATCAAACCAAACACCTAAGTTCTCTACCATTACCAAGCCTCCAATATTCATAAATTACCCTTTAGCTCAGGCCCCGCAATGGGTGCATCGCCCAATTGGGCATATTGTACACCACTTCTGAATACAATAGCAGGTATGGAATTAAAGTCGGCATACACCACCCGAAAATCACGGTCTGGATGTTGCAGACTCAATGTGCGTGCTTCTTCTTCAGCATCACGGTATTCCACGAAACGACGCAGGCTATGACGCTTCCATGCGGTGTAGCGCAGTTCGTTCAACACAGGATTGAGGCGTGATTCCAGCGCATAAAATACCAGAGGGGTATCGGTGTCGTCGTCCTCATCGGTGAGTGTGTCATAATAGGAAGGGATGATGGTATCCACCCCATTGATTTCAGCGTAGGCTCGCCCCCAATCATAGGCGATGATGGGACGTTGTTCGCCATCCTTGTCCTCGACCACGCGGTGCGGATTGTTGTTCTGCACCGCGAGCAATTTTGCCATACGCTTTGCCTCTGATTCATCTGCGAGGGTGGTAATATCTATCCATCCCCTTGCGGCTTTGGCTTGTATTGTGTACATTGTTACGTATCCTTTCTAAGGTGAAATGACGGCTTCTGGGGGATGCACAGTTTTGCGGACAGGTCATCCCCTGTGAAGGTCATTTGCGGGTAATTAAATTTCGTAATACTCGTGACCATCCCAACCGATATAAGGTCTGCGTTTTTCCACACGAAAGGCAATTATGTTATCCATGCCCTCCCGCGAGATGTATCGTATTGAGCAAAGCATGTTGGGATTGCCCAGACCAATGACCCACATCATATTGACGACCTCGCAGACAATATCACGCTCCGCATCTATGCCATCAATCGTGGGAATATCCCACTCGGCGCGGATTTCAGGAGATGGGCTAGTCAGTTCTTGTGGTTCGGTTTCGTTTGGGAGAAGATACAAGACTCGGCGAAACTCGCTTGAATCTTCTTCATCCATGTCATAGTCCCATGTCCACCATATTTCTTCGGGTTGTGTTGTCTGATTATCTGGCATATCACAGTCCTCCCGTTATTGCTGGACGTTGGGCATCTTTGCTGTTCCAAACCTGTATCCAGACCTGCGTCTCCACGCTTTCACGCCGACACGTTTTACAGATGAAATGGCTATCTTTGCGGAACACCGCATTTTCGACGGTGCTTTCTTCGCAGAGGCGCATCAGATTGCCCTTGCAATGTGGACATTGTTTCATGCTGGCACCGCCTTCTTTGTCATCGCCAACCAGACCAACCGCGCCGTGAGCGCATCGCCCAATGCTCGATGCGGATGTGGATTGTGGATGTCGTAGTATTCGCACGCCTTCGCCAACGATTGGAAGGTATTGGGCATTTCATAGTGCCACGTCCATACCCCTTGTTTGCCACCCATCGGGATAGGCTCAGGCGCAACCTTCACCACTTTCAATTCCCACGCATAGCGACCATCGGAATAATCGCCAAGTTCAAGTTCCTGTGGCGATAATTGGTCACGGATTTGCTCGACAGGGACACAATCTACCAAGTCGCACACACAGATAAGCGCACCGAGTGGCAACGCCTCTGGTATGGTTAGGTTCGGGAATTTGTCGTTCAGGTCATCCACGAATGCCTGATGGTCATTGCTCCACACTTTGCTCGCATGAATGGCAATCCGTCCACGATGGTTGGTTTTCCATCCCCGCGTTTCGTATCGCTTCGCACCACTGGCGATGAGCGATGCCCACGGCTGATGGATGGTGATGGCTTTCATTTGGAGTGTTATCATTTCTTCTGGCATCATTCGGCTTCCTTCAGGTTATACCAATAATCGGGGAGTACCCCTCTATCAAACAATTCACGGCGATGGGTGGCAAGTTTGTCTAATATCCCTTCATCATCCAAGAGATTGCCTTCATCATCGCGGAATATCTGACGGTTCTTGTAGTGTATTTCGACGGCGATTTCGTCCTCATATCTCACGCAATAGGGGGTGGGATTGCCGTTCCATTCAATGCGGTTATCATGCACCCGTCCACACCGTTGACACACAGGGATAGGCATGGTCGTGGGGGATAGACCGCGCTTGTGGCGGACGGTCTGCGCTCCCTGGTGGATACCTGCCGAGTATTGGGCATCGCGCCGACACTTAGGGCAGTTGGGACGATTCCCACAAGGCAAATCCAAATTGGCGGGGATGTCGTCTAGCTTCAGTACACAACCAGCCGTCAATCGCTGGAGGGCATGTTTGACCATTTGCACCCGTTCACGCGCTTTCCACAAGGTGAGGGCTTCTGAGTCATCCGTTGCGATTTTGAAGCGGATTTCGCCTGTTGGTGCTTCCTCAAACGCATCCATCGTGATACCCAGACGGGCATAACATACCCGACACAACCGTAAATTCGGGGTGACGGAGTATGCCTGCACCAACTCGTCCATGTGGTGTTTGCACACAGGACAACGTGGGCGCGGGTCTACGAATGGAAGCGCGGTTTGAGTGAGCATGACTTAAAACTCCACCTCACTCATATCTTCTTGGCTTGTTTGGAACACATGCTGGATAAGTTCTTTGAGCATTTGTTTGGCTTTATCATCCAGTCGCCCTTCGTAAAACGCATCCGAGAAAATATCGATGTGTAATTGAGTGAGTCCGACGATTTGATTATCCATCACCGCTCGATAAAATGTGTCAATACTATCTTCAAAGGCACATTCAGCACCCGCTTCTAATCCATTTTCAAAGCCTACTTCAATACCTTCACCATATCCTTCTTCATACCCTTCAGCACGGGCGTTTGCAATGGCGATGTTCCGTTGCTTGACAATTTCTTCAATCATTTCCTTCTGCATCGCCACCATCGTCACGGCTTCACCCGTTTGCATGTGCATCCGTTGGGCAATGTCCCACACGGCATTGGCAATCGGCGCAAGGGTGTTGTTTTCGTTCACCATGCCTTCGAGGATGGGTTCAATCGCGGAGGGAGTGACAAATGCCCCACCCCCACCGAGTTTTTCCGAGATGGTGGTCATCACGGCTTTGATTTGCGCTTCAGTCACGCTCGGTTGTGTGGTCGTCTCGTTAGACATTTTCAAGTTTCTCCATTTCTACCACGTAAACATGATTCACCAATTGACGAATGAGTTGCTCTGTGGTGGTGTCGAATACCCCACCATAGAAAACTTGCAAAAACATATCCACTGCATCTTGTTCACATCCACAAGCGATAAGGATTTCTTCTACCTCGCTTTGTGACTGTTCCAAGAGTTCGGCTTCACAGGATTCGTATCCCGTGCTGATGAGGTTGTCCCGTTCACGGCGCATTTCTGCGATGATGGCATCCTGCATGGCAATCCATGTAATGGCTTTGCCTGTGAGGGCATAATTGTTTTGCACCCGTGTCCATGCGTCCATCAACGCGCCACGAAGCGAGTTGTCACCAACACCCCAGCACGCATCCATGTGTTCAAAAATGGATTGCATGGTCTCTGGACTGGTGAATACCAAACCTGTTTGCGCCCATGCCATTGTTTCTAACTGCTCAAAGATGGCACGGATTTTTTCTTCGGTGATTGAGTCGGGCAATTGAGGCGTGTTCATGACCCCACCTTTGCTGACAACAAAAAGGACGACTTGGTGATGGGATACATGCTATTCCATACGTCCCATGCTTTCTTACCTGCGATACGCGCTTTGGCGAGGGCAATCTCATCCCCCACCCGTATAATCTCCTCCACTTTCTCCATTGGCGAAAGCGACTTGTCCGCACGAATACGGTGCATCTCATCCACGAAAGTCAGGGATGATGCCGGAATAAGCGCGTTGATAATCACGGGCGATGTCTTGGTCAGCTTATCCGTGGATTCCGCTTCGATGGGTGTTTCTTCGGTTATGGGTTCAGGTGTCGGCGCTGGCACTTCTACCGTCTCGGTGTCAACCGTTGGGGTGGTCTCGGCGATGAGGGTCGGTGTGGGTGCAGGGGCTTTCACATCCCGATACAACAACACCCGCCACACCCGCGAAACGCTATCCCATTGGGCGTGGGTATACAATTCCCACCCTTCATTATGGTAACTGGCGAGAAGGTTTTGCCCAATGTGGCCGGGGTTAACATCCACATGCAAAAATTCTTTCTGGGGTTTATCGCTCATAATCGCATCCTATACACTATCAAAGAGGGCTTTATCTACCTTCCGCACGGAGAGGGGCTTGCGAGTCTTATCCATCCACAAACCCGCCACCACCAGCAGAAGCAAAAGGACAATGGTTTGCACTTCGAGTTTCACCAATCCACCTCTTCCAATACGACAGGGATTTTGTGCGTGTCCTCATCGCTGAGGGGTGGCTCTGCATCTGGGAAGATGCCCGTTTTGAGTAGCACATCCATCACCGCACGCAAGCGGATGGTATCGGGATGCTCACACTCTCCTGCCCCACCCCGTCCTTCTGGCGGGTTATTGTACAGACGGATGGCTTCGCAGATGGCGGTTTGTTCGGGCGCAACCGTGACAATCGGTTTATGGAACAACATCAGCAGGTAATGCCCTTTGTCCGTCTGCACTCGTTCGCGCATGAACAGCGTGTAGCCGTCATTGAGCAAGTCGTCGACTTGGGCTAAGGCTTCATCTACCTGTTCCAGCCATTGCGGCTGTTCCGCTTCAAGACGTGCTTGGGTATCCTTGTTGCCGATGGATACCGCCAGTTGAAGCGATTGGTCTATCGCCACCGCAATGGGATACCACACCGGCACAATCATTCAGCACCCCCCATCCCGCGTATGCCAAGTTCAAATGACAATTCAAAATATGCCGAATTGACCGCATCCAATGAACGGGGGATGGCATCGTAGTTGCTGGCGAACAAGTCTGTCACCCGTTCATTGACTTGCTCAATCATGTCTTTCTGCCATTGCACGTCATCCTTGTGCAAATGCCGATACGGATTGGACGGGTCAATTTTCGGGGTGTTCGCTTCGCGCATATCGGGGTGTTCGTGTACATTTTGCATAACGCCTCACTTTCGTTTGATGAGATAAATCGCTCTCGCGTACAATCATTATAACATAAAACTTATATTCTTTTCAAGTAGCATTTGACAAATCATCTGTGCTAAATTAGTAGCACAGATGATTGAGGTGCAGAGACCCCTCTATCTGGGCGGATAGAGGGGTCTCTGCTTCTGCACCCTTAATCATCCTCCACAAAATTCGATATGTCGCGGGTCTCTTCCCACTCGCCCAATTGGGTGGTGTGCGGGTTGAATTTGGCGTAGACCATGCCTTTGCGCCCGGTGGCTTTGTTCTTCTCCACGATGATGGATACACGGTCTTGGGGTGCATTTTTGTCGTACATATTGTCATAATGCACGATGATGCCAACATGACATGCTTGCTCATACTTGCCACTGCCTTCGACGTGTAACAGCCCCGGTGCTTTGCCCCCTGCCCCTGTGCGGTTGATTTGTGCCGTCCCCACAATGGGTACATTCAGTTTTTTGGCGATGATAGGCATCACCTCGGCGATATAGGTGTTGCGCTCATATGCAGGCATTCCGGGCTTGGCTTGCATCGCTTGCAGATAATCCACATAAATCACATCTAGCCCGTATTTCAGCCGTATCACCCGCGCATGGGCATATAATTTGCGTGGGGTCAGACTGGTATCTGATTTGATAAATATCGGCAATTTCGCCAAATCGCCCGCCGCTTTCATGACTTTCGAATATTGCGCGTCGGTGATGCCCATCTGGAATTCATGCGTGCTAATGCCCGTCATGATTGCCAACAAAATGCGGACGATGGTGGATTCATCGCCATCTGCCGTGTTGTAGAACGCCACTTTTTTACCCATACGCGCATCCGTCAACATCGCGTTATATGCCAGTGAACTCTTGCCATTGTGCGTGCGACCACCGACCAAATACACCATCTGTCGTTTGTATCCGCCGAGCAACTCATCCAATGCCGGAATGCCTGTCGAGACAGTCGATTGTGTCGAGTCATTCATCGCCTCTTCGATTTCGGACAACACCCTGCCCACATACGAGCCGATGGGGATGACATCGGTGCTGGCGATTATCTCGGCGGTTTGGTCTACCGCTTCGGTCACACGGCTAATGAGTTCGTTGGTGTCGATTTCTGCATCCAGCGCATGGGTGTGGATTACATCTGCCAGTTTCAACATCAGCCGTCGCGCCGATAATCTCTGCACGATTTTGGCGTAGGCTTCGACATTTTGGCTACTGCCTATGGTACTCAACAAATCCACCAAATACGCATCGCCACCGCAATCTTTGAGTTTGTCCATCTCCTCCAATTTCGCCACTACGGTTATGATGTCTATCTCCGTGTTGGCTTCGGATAATTTCACCATCGCTTGGTAGATGTATTGGTGACGCGGTATGAAAAAGTCAGTCGAATTGACAATCATGTCAACGGCTGGAAACAGATGGTTATCCAGCAACAGCGAGCCAAGCACGGCTGCTTCCGCCTCTTGGCTATACAACCGTTCAAAGTCATCTGAACGGGCAAGTTGGGATTTGGGGCGATAATTTGTTACCATTTCAGCACCTCATTCAATTCGTCATCTTCGGGAATATCTTCGACTTCAACGTTCATTTTTTCAACGATTTGCATCAAAACGTTCTCAAATTGCGCCTTGCGCCCTTCGAGCGTTTCGGGAATGTTTTCGGGCAAATAATCAAATTCGCCCGTCTCCGATGGGGTGTATTCTGGGATGTTGGATTTGTAATTCGGGTCGGGTTTGAAGCGAGGAATAACTATCCCCGCCTCGTTCTCGATGTAATCTAGCAACGGTTGATGTTTGAGCGCGTAGTAATTCGCCCACTGGCTGGTCAACGCCAATGGGGTGAATGACCAACTCCAATCTTGCGCTTTGCAAAAGTCATATAACCCCTGCACATCCGACGGTCTGGCGCTGGCTTCGAGCAGGTCGCGTGCCACTTTGCCAATTAAACTGCGATTATTGCGCGTGAGTTTGTTCATCTCCCAGCCAAAAACTTTGGCGATGGCACTCACCATTTTCTGCTGGTCGGAGTAGCTACGGGATGGTTTCTCGCCCGTTTCGGATTTTTCTTCCGCCACAGGTTTCGCCCGTTTGCGCGTGACGGTCTCAGCGCGGGGGGGGACTACAGGGGGGGGTTGAGTGGCGTGAGCTTGCATATCCGACTTGGTTGCTAAATCCAAGCTAGTCGCACTTTCTTCGATGGTGAACGGTTTGGGGTTTGGCACTTCTGCCTTCGGGATATTCGCGTTGGTTGATGCGATAGTCCCTGTCGGTTGGGTTTGTGCCGTTGGAGGGGTTGTCACTGCGTCCGTGATGGTTGGGTTATCCGATACGGTTGACGATGGTGTGTGCGCTGTGTTGTCGCCGACTGGCGCAACAACGTAGTTTTTTATGGTACTTATATCTATATTACATGATAGTTCGATGGACATGGGTGTCATGGGTGAGGTGACACCCATGACATGGGTGGGGTGACAATTTTCATTCTCAAATATGTCATGGGTGACATCTATGTCATAGGTATTATCCGATTGAGCTACGACATATATGTCAGGGGTGACATCTTCAATGTAGGTCTCCTCTGATGAAGATTTAGTGTCGGTCATGTATTTTGGGAAGCGATATGTATTGGATTTTCGACCACCACCTGAAACAATTTCCAGTTCGCCTTTTTTGACTAGTGCGTTAATAATACGCTGGCAATGGCGCACACTATACCCCGTTTTTTCGGAGATAAGACTAAGTGATGGAAAGCATTCGCCCTTCTCGTCTGCATGGTCGGAAATCGCTATCATCACAAATTTAGGCGTGCCTTTTTGTGATTGAGATTTCCAAATACGTTGTTGCACTTTATTCATGACCATCTCCTTGCATTAGAAAATGTGAAATTGAATTTGACAGATACCCAAAAATTGGGTACACTAACAGATGTGAGGTACAAACAATACCTCGCCTAAATTTGTAAATTACCCACTGCCCCACCCCGCCTGCTGTGAACAGGCGTTTTTGCATTTTGGCTAGGAGTGAGCAATTTATTAAACTCGAATCTAACATAAATCCGAATTTAACGCAAGCATTTGCACAAAGTTGGCGAGGCATCATTACACCTACATCTCCACTTTGGCTAACGCTTCGAGTTCTTCTGAAGAAATTTCATCATCTTCATCCTCTAACACCTCGACTTTATCAGCGATGGCTATCCCCTGCTCGTTGCGCTTCCACGACACTTTTAATAGCCCAATCGTATGCAATTTCCCGTGTTGCCATTCCTTTACTCCATAACGGGCGTAGTAGTCATCGCCAACCGCTTTCTTGAACACGGTTGAGCGTCCATACATGCGAATATCGCTCAACCCTTTGAAGATGATATAGTTCTGTCCATGTCCGATGAAATAGGTCGCTTGGTCGAACACCAAATCCCAACAATTTTCGAGGGCGATTCGGGTTGCATCCTTCTTGGCTTCGTCAAGGCTGGCATAATCGGATAGCTTTTTCCCTGCTTTGGCTTCCCATTCCGATGCATTGGCGATGTCGAAATGTGTCCATGTGAACGACTCGAACTCTTCAATCCAATCTGGATGGGTGGCGGGTTGTGGCGTTGGTGTCGGCGCAGGTTTCGGTGTTGGTTGGGGTGCTGGTGCAGATTGAGGCTTCGATGTCGGTTGGGGTGTTGGTGCGGTCTGCGGGTTCTTTGTGGCGTTGTATTTGGTTTTGCCTGATAATTCTGATGTGGTTGGCGGGGTGCTGTTCGGTTGGATGGATAACGGGTCTTCGCCAATGGAGAATGTCGTGTCAACTGGTTTATCTGTTGGCATCGGCGTGATGTTGGTCACCGTTTGTGGGAACGTGATGGGTAAGCCAAGTGCCTCACCAAGTGCCGCTATTGCCTCTCTGCCTGTTTTGTATGTCGCAAATGAACTGACATTGAGCGTTTTTAGGGCTTCCTTGACTACCTCTAGCGGTGGGATTTTTTTCCATTCAGGTTTAAGTCTACGAATGTATCCAACCGTTGCGTGTGAATGGACTATGAACCAATGGTCATTGGGATAATTGGGTGAGACTTCGGTGATATACAAATCAAAATCGCGAATATCCTGTGATTGCGGGGTGGTGATGGTTTCAACTGCGCTTTCCAGTTCTTCTTTGGTGTAAGTCAGACCACCCACAATGTGGGGTGCGGTGAAGCGCACACACTTGGATAATGCCCGCCAGACCAACATGGCCGAAGGGTAGTTTTTCCAACTCGTTTTGTCCAGCAAATCCGCTTTTTTGGCATCGTCCATTGAGAAACTTGCCGAGCTTGTTTTGCCATTACAGAGTTTGATGGTGACGGTGGCTTTTGTCTCACCTTCTTCAATGATGACATCTTCAACCTCTGGACGGGTGTACAGAATGGACAACATCCCTTTGCCATCGGTGCAGATTTTGCCGTTGACCTGATAAAAGAAATCAAAGGTTGCGCCGAGGGGGATTCCGAGTTCATACCCTTTGATGAAGGCGATGAAATAGTCGGCGGCATTTTTGAACCCGTTAGTTTTATACAGGTTACTCACAGCGAACTTTTCAGCATAAAACCACATGCGGTCAATGACGGCTTGTGGCGCTCTGAGCGCGATGTCATTACCTGTGTTCCCCTCAATTTCTTTATAAACAGGTATAATCTCGGTTTGTTCACCATTTGTAGCATTTTGTTCTATGGATGAGTTGCTCATTTTCGGTTATCCTCTCTACGGGACTTGTGTATCACCTGCCAAGAAGTGACACACGCCCCGACATTAAAGGCGCGTCTCGCCCTCGCTCGTTAGCAATTAACGACGATATGCAGACGCGCTTTTGGATTCATGCGGACGATGAGATGCCCAAAAAATAGGCGATTTGCGACAAAATCGAGTTCGACTTGTACCAGTTGCTCTGATGGTTTCAGGTTTTTAATGCCCATGTAGGCATTTTCTAATGAGATGCCCATCGGGACAACGATTTTGATGTTGGGGTTAGAGACGAGTGCAAATTCAGCATCATCTTCGCGCCATTTGCGGGACGGATAAATCCAACCCTGTTCGTCTACCAAAATTTCATCTTCCTGCAATTTGGGCAGGAGTTCGGGCTTTTGTGGCATCGTTGTCAATCTCCTTATAAAACTTGCGCTTGGAATATTATAACAGGTGTTCGGAATTTGTGTATCGTTATTTAGACCTATTTTCGGTACGTAATTCATTAGATTTCGGTTTACTGCATATTACATACTCCTTACGATTAAGACAATCGGTTAAATTGTTCAGTATGCCAATGGTAGGGGAAGCGTAGGGGAAGGTTTTGCCCTGCCCTACCCGTCCATTGTGTTCACATCTAAACCTGTTTGGTGTAAGATGTTTATAAGATTTATTGTATAGGGGGTTGTGAAAAATGTCAAGTGTCTTGACATGTCAAGTGTCTTGACATTATGAAACAAGTGAGTTAATATTTAGGTAGGTATATAGAGGAGTGAAATATGCAAACAAAAAAACATACCCAAAATTATCAAGTGCGACTTGATAAACGAAGCGTACAATTGGTGAATATGTTCAAAGGCGAACTTGAACTCAACACTGCTAAAACATTTTCCGTTGCCGAAGCGGTTAATATGCTTTTTGATACCTGTCGCCCAGATTTAGTTGAAAAACTCAACAAAATCGCCCAATCAGAGGAGCAATAAACGCGCCAATATAGTCCTATTAAAGCTATAATATGAGTGGGCATATCGCCCAAATTGACCGTTTTATAACTCTGAAAGGGAATGAGCAATGAAAACGTTACGGTACGGCTTAATCGTGTTGGTGGTGGGGTTTGTGTTTGGGGTGGCGCTGGCGCAGGATACCCTACCGCCAAATAGATGCACGCAGAATGATTATCAATGGGTCAGCGAGCAATTGGATATTTTCAGTGGAAATTTTCGGGACATTGCTACATACGACCCGATTGCAGTCGCTTATGATGTGCGCTCATTGATGAACTCGATGCAGATGTATTGTTCTGGGGTATTCACCAACGAAACACATCCGAATGGCATTATCGGACCAATTGCGTTTGATGGGACTATTTATGAGGTGACATTTGTTGGCATCCCGACAGGTTCATTCGATGTTGGGGGCAGTGTCACACTTGAAGAATTGAGTGGGGATTGTGGCATTTTGAACATGATGATGATTTCATCAAGCAATATGGAGGAGACCAATTTATGGCGATTTGGTGGTGATTGTCAGGCGTTGATAGAGGTTCATCGTTCTGGCGACTAGACATTAACATTTGTGAAGGTGCAATAGTATAGGAGACTGATATGAGCGAAGGTGAACGCATACCACGAGAACAAGCAACGCCACTGGTATCGGCGATGGTCGCGCTCCTAACCGAGCATTGCGACTGGATAGTGCCTGCGGGTAGCTATCGGCGCGAGAAACCGGATATTGGCGATGTGGAGATTGTGGCTATCCCCAAGCCAACACTTCTCGCCCATGTGGACGAGCTGGTGCGAAATGGCACGATTGCCAAGATGGTGTATGTCAATAAAAAAGGCAAATCATCGTATCGCTGGGGTGAGAAATGGCGTGCGTTCACCTTCACCTCTGGTGGAGTTACGGTCAAGTTCGATTTGTTCCTGTGCGATATGGATAATCGGGGGAATACCTATTGGTTGCGGACGGGTCCGGGGGATGCCAATCAATGGCTGATGAGTGCCTTTCATAAGTACGATGCGCCTTTTCGCGTTCAGGAGGGGCATATTTGGACTCAGTATCAGAAAGAGGGCGCACCTAACCCCGAACAAAAACTACATCTCCCTACTGAAGCTGAGTGGTTCGCGTTGTTGGGCATCCCCTACATCGAGCCGAAAGACCGCACCATCGAAGCGTATCAACGTCTCATCAAGTGGGGTCACAAATGGGGCGATGTGACGCAATTCATCCCCACGCCGAAACGCGAAAATAACCCGCAAAAACCAAAAAATACCCCATATTGGCATGAATGGGCAGAAGAACGGAAAACAGGGCAGATAGCCCCGAATACGCCGAAAAAAGAGAAGGCTCAATGGAACTGGGCAAAGCCCTTCCTGTGCGATGATGGGATGGTGTGGGTGCATGTCGGATACGGTAAGTGGGCGAAGAAATCACAGGATGATTTTCAGACGCAGGCATATTTAGTATCGTACCGATTAAATGCCCGTTCTCGTGAGGCACGAGCATCCGATTTGGCTTTTTATTTGCGTGAATTGGAACGCCAAGAGAAAGTTACAACGGTGGTGCAGAACTGCCTGAATATTATTCGAGGTGTGGCATGAGTGTCGGTATCATCATCCCCGCCATGAGCGCCGATGAAGCGCGTGCGTGTGTGCAATCCATCAAAACGAAGATGCTCGATTTGCGGTCTGCGGTGTATGACCTGTGGCAACGGCGTGGATGGGAAGCCTTGGGCTATGCCAGTTTCAATGCGTGTTTGAAGGCAGAATTTGGGGATATGTCGGCTGGACATCTGTATCGGCTGAAAGACGCAGAGGTCATCGAAGGGGAATTGCGGATGAGTGAGAATTCTCCATTGGAGAATCGGTTGCCCGAAGCCCATGCCCGTCAGCTGAAGATATTGCCGAATGGTGCAGACCGTGTAACGGCATATCGCAAGGCGATGCTCATCGCCAAGACAGAGGGGTCGCCTCGTCCAACGATTGAGCATGTGAAAAAAGCGGTTACACAAGTGCAGGTCGAGAATGGCGTGCAAGCCTCACCCTACCCTGTCATCGCCAAGTTAGTCGCCGATGGGAAAATCACGGCATCCACAGGCATCAGGATGGTGACGGAACTGAACAAACTCAAAGCCGATGTGCGTGAGGGGGTGTTGATGATAATCGAGCAATACGGGTTATCTTCCCCTGAACTGATAGCCCCTCTCGCGGATATGGTAGGCAGACCTGCGGGTCGTGAAAGCTATGTGTTGCCAGAGGTTATTCGGGCGGGTCATCTGGGAGGTGTGCCGTTGCTGAAAGCGACGCTCACCGATTTGGAAAATGCGAAATATGAAGCCATGCTGGAGCATCGCGCCGAAGGTGTGGAAAAGAGACGAGAGCGCGATGGGGAAACGAGTCGGCGTGTCAGCCTGCTGATTGACACGGTAGATATGGCGTATACGCTGAAGGCGCTCACGAGTGTGTTGGGCGATGCGGGTATGCGCGAGTTGATTGAATTATATACGCAGGCGAAGGATAAAAAATGATAACCATTGCAGTAGTGAACCGTAAAGGTGGTGTTGGTAAAACAACGACTGCCGTCCATCTGGCAGTTGGATTGGCTACATTGGGTGTTCGTGTGGGCGTGATAGATACGGACTCGCAGGGACATGCGGCGCTGATGTTGGGGATGCCCGAAGAAAACGGGTTATTTGATGTGTTGATTGAAAACAAGCCATTAGCGGATTGTGTGCGTCTTGTGCCACCTGAAAATTATTCTACGGCGGATAATCCATCGAAGGGGGCTTTGTATTTGTTGCCCGGCGCAGAAAAGACCTTCAAAATCCCCCACGAATTGGATGAAACCAAGTCGTTTGCATTTGTTGAGTTGGTGGATAATTTTGCCACGCTATATAACCTCGATGCGATTGTGATAGATACCAATCCCACTATGAGCAAATTAAATGGTGCGGTGTGGTTGGCAACGGATGCTTATTTATATGTGGTTGAATGTGAGCGTCTCAGTTTTGCTGGGTTAATCAAAGCGATTAACCAGTTGAAAGGCTTCGCACTCAGCGTAAACGGTATCTCCAACGGGATAGTTTTGTGTTGGGAATTGTGCCAAATAAAGTGCGGGCAAATACCGAATTGCACCGTTATAACCTGTCTATTTTGGCGCAACAGTTTAGTAATCTAGTGTGGTCGCCGATTACGCTCCGCACAGGTTGGGCGAGTGCGACCAATTCCCAGCAGTTGATTTATACCTATTCGCCAACGGGTCAAGAAGCTAAAGATGCGTGGGAAATTGTGAACAAGGCGATGGAGGTGCTAGGGTGGGTAAAAGAAGACCGTCCGTAAAAGGCACAAATCCGTTTGAGCGCAAAGGTGGGGATATGCCCATCCTTTCGGCGCTCACCGATGCTATGCTTGGGGGTGATAAATCCCAAGACGCAATCACCCATTTTGAAGCCGATGCGGGGCAAATCACCGTTGGGAATTTTCGGCTTTCAGAGACGGGTTTGCAAATTGCCGATGGGGTGGATATGGATGAGTGGCAAGCGTTTGGTCAACACATTCGCATGATGGAAACGTCTATCCAGTGGATAATCGGCGATTGGTTGGCATACGGAGAACGCGAGTATGGCAAGACCTATCAAGAGGTGGCGGAACTCACGGGATATACGTATGAAACTCTGCGAAATTTGGTGTGGGTTGCAAAGCAATTTGAGTTGTCATCACGTAATGACAAGTTGAGTTTTGGTCATCATCAGACGGCGCTGGCGTTGTGTGAAGGTGATTTTCGTGTGGCTAATCAATGGTTAACTGCCACGTCTGACAATGGATGGTCTATTAAAAAGATGTCGGATGAAATTAAAGTGTCTCCCCTACCCCACCGCCACATGACACCAAAATGCCTAAATTTTGGGCAGATATGGCGACTTTTTTATCCAAACAGCGCAAATTAGCCAATAGGGTAGGGGAGGATGAACGCGAAGAAATGGT
>DAOTVP010000063.1:0-2130 GCA_034436155.1 Anaerolineae bacterium | reverse complement strand
AATCGCGCCACGCCCATCGGTCAATTGATGGACTAAATCGGCGACTTCGGGGTCGTGTTCGATGAGATGTCCCAAGCGAAAATAGCCTAATCCATCGGTGATATACAACACCACGCGGTCAACATCATGCGGAATGCCCAACATGGGATGTAACGGTGTAGGATAATCTACCCCTAAGCATGTGCCGATAGTCTGAGCGAGGTTGGCTATCGAAAATCCGTCATACGCAGGATAGATGAGGTCATCTTCCCATGAGGCATCTAACGAAATGGGGCGATTTTGCCGATAGCGCGTGATTAAATCGTGTGCGAGGGTCAACATAAATCCTTTCGGGTGATTGACAACAGTCATCAGTTATACACCCAAAAGGCGATTTATGCACCTGTTTTTATGCTATGATAGAAAAAAGTTAACAAGGAGCAAAAATTATGTCTACACCTACTATTAACACCAAAACATTGACTGTGCAATTGACATTATCGAAGAAATTAGCGCGAATTATCACCCAAGAGGCACACGATAGAAATGTATCGGTGGATGACCTCATCAGCCAATATTTGGAAGCCTATTACGAACCCGAATATGAAGATACCCCTGATGAGCAAATTTTAGCCGATTTGCGACAAGGATTCCGCGACATTAAAAAAGGGAATTATCGTCCTGCACGAGAATTTTTAGCAGAACTGAAAAACGAAATGGATGATGAAGATGCCGACTAGGGTCAATGCGCTACCATTGTTTGAAAAGTCTGTTAAGCAGTTACGCAAAAAATTTCCAGCCATTGATGACATCATTAACGAACTCATCAACCAGATTGAAGCAGATGAGCGACCGGGTGATAAGATTCCAAATGTTGGATATGATGTTTACAAAGTGAGACTCAAAAACCCCGACTCCCAGAGTGGCAAGAGTGGGGGTTTTCGGGCAATTTATTATGTTCGCCTAGAAAATATTGTTTTCATGATGACGGTTTACTCAAAATCACGGCAAAGTGATGTAAATATTCGTGAACTACGCCAAATGATAGAAGATATTCTCGCATCAGAAGATGAATTCGATGAGGATGACTAACCCAACATCCCACGTAATTCATCCGCCGTGTTCACAGGCAATTTGCACGTAAACTCACGACATACATAAACAGTCGGCATATCCCCTATTAAGCCACGTCCGCGCAACAACGGAATAACCCCATCATCCCCTACCGCCACAGGCGATAAGGCAAGCACGCTATTCGGGCGATATTTGGCGTGAATTTCAGCAAGGAGCGATGTTGTCTGGTCAGATTTGGGGTCGCCGATGATGGCAATTTCATCCACGCCACGCACCAGCATATCCACCGTGTTCAGCGCCTCGCCGAAGCCGTGCGGATATTGCCCCAGCGCGTTGGTCAATAATTTGACCGCGCCAACCGCCACTTCGTGATAAAGCGGGTTGCCTGTATACGCATAGAGGCGTAACAATTGCTTCGCCATCATATTATTCCCCGATGGGACAGCGTTATCCTGAACGGTGCGCGGGCGCACGATCAAATCTTCGTGGTCATCGCGGGTATCAAAAAATCCACCATCGGTAGCGCGGAAATGCGCTAAGGCGTGATCTGCGAGTTTGACGGCGTGTGTGAACCATGTTTCATCAAATGTGAGTTGATACATCTCGATGAACGCATCTATCAGATTGGCATAATCTTCGAGATAGCCGTTGAGTTTGCTCACGCCGTTTTTATGCGTGCGATACAGATGATAATCATCGGTCATCAAGTGTTCGGCTAAAAATGTGGCACAGCGCACCGCCGCTTGATGATAATCGGCGCGATTTAAGATGCGGGCGGCTTCTGCGAGGCTGGCGAGCGCCATGCCGTTCCACCCTGTGAGGATTTTATCATCCAATCCGGGCGGGATGCGTTCCAGACGCGCCGTATAGAGTTTATCTTTGATGAGCGCAATCCGATTTTCGAGTTCCTCAACGGAGATATTGAGCCGTTCCGCCGATACCTCCGATGGATTAGGCAACGTGAGGATGTTATGCCCCTCAAAATTACCGCCTTTGGTGACACCAAAGACCTCGACCGCCGTATCATATAAGGGGTCATGTAATAAATCGCGCAATTCGGTGAGTGACCACACAAAA
>DAOTVP010000062.1:0-4008 GCA_034436155.1 Anaerolineae bacterium | reverse complement strand
AACATCTGCAAGCAGGTGGTGGATGAGACGGTGGCGTTTTTAGTGCCAGATATGCCCCGTTTTGAACTCGATACCGACCCCGACAGCAAAACCGTGCGCGAGGCGTGGTTGCATCGCGCTTGGGATGACAACGGTGGCGCGATGTTGGTGCATAACATGGCGCTGAACGGCGCATTGACGGGGCATGTATTCGCCCGCATCGTGCCGAATACGCCGTATCCGCGCATCATCACCCTCAACCCCGCCAATGTGTTGGTGTGGTGGGGCGCGGATGATTATCAGACAATTCACGCCTACGAAATCCGTTGGGAAGATAGCACCACGCGCTACCGTCAGGATATATATAAGGAAGAGGCGAATTGGATTATCGCCGATTACGCGCAACAACACCCCAAAAGCGGGCGGAAGGCGGGGGTTTGGGAACGCACATCCCAGACCACCCTGCCCTATTGCCCGATGATTAGTTGGGCGCATCTGCCCTACCCCAACGCGCATTATGGGCGCGATGAGTTGGGCGCGGTGGTCGGCTTGAACACGCATATCAACAAAGTTGCCAGCGACATCAAAAGTATCTTGCGCTATCATGCCTATCCGACCACCGTTGGCACGGGCTTTAGCGCCAAAGATGTGCAAGAGACGCGCATTGACGGCTTTCTGACCATCCCCGACAAAGACGCACGGGTGTTTAATGTCGAGATGCAATCGGATTTAGCCAGTAGCCTCGCGTTGTTGGATAGATTAGAAGCGCACCTGTTGGGGATTTCGCGGGTGGTGCTATCGCGGGGCGGTGTGGATGCCTTTCGCGGCATGACCAACCTCGCCGTGCGGACGGCGTATCTGCCCATGCTCCTCAAAACGGAGCAATTGCGCCGTGCCTACGGCTGGGGATTGCGCCAAATCGCCCATCGGATGCTGGATTTTTGCCCCGTCCCCGCGGCGGAAGATGAAACGATGAGCCTGTATTGGAGCGACCCGTTGCCGACCTCGCGGGCGGATGAATTGGCGGGGTTGTTGCGCGAATATAAAGAGGGGCTGGTGGATATGGAGGCGCTCAAACGGCGCTTGGATGGATAGGATCGCCAGAGGCGTGGTGACTCTGGCGATCTCACTACGGACAAGCCTATCGGCACATGGCTTCACATTGAATATGCCCCACCTCATTCGCTATAATAGTGGCATGAGTTATAAAAAATATCAGCCCGATTTTCATCACACCTACGCCTTCGGATTTTTTCCATCACTCGAAGCCTTACACCACGCCCCCAAACGGTGTTTGGCGGTGTTATATGATGCCCGTGCGCGAAAAAGTGAAGCATTAAGCAAAATTGAGGTGTTGTGTTCGGCGCACGCCATCCCCTTTGTGTTGGATGATAAAACCGTCTCGCGCCTTGCCCCGTCTGATAACACCTTCGTCATCACCGTCATCGAAAAAACGCATACCCCGTTAGGCGCGGATGATAACCATCTGGTGTTGGTATCACCATCGGACATGGGCAATTTGGGGACGATTTTCCGCACGGCGTTGGGCTTCGGAATGCGCCACATCGCCCTGATTCAACCGTGCGCCGATGAAGCCGACCCGCGTGTCATCCGCGCCAGCATGGGGGCAGTGTTTCGGTTACAGATTCAAAAATTTGCATCGTATACAGAGTATGCCGACCAATTCCCTCATCACCATAGTTATCCAATGATGACGGATGGCGCGATACCCCTTGCCAGTGTCAGCTTTACCCCACCCTATCGACTGATTTTCGGTAACGAAAGCTCGGGGTTGCCTGCCAACTTCGCCCACATCGGGCAATCCGTGGTCATTCCGCATAGCGATGCAATTGATTCGCTCAATTTGGCGATTGCCGTTGGCGTGGTATTGTATGTGGCATGTGGAAAACCCCGACCATAAAAATCGCCAATTTAACGCGGTTAAGATTTGAACACTCCGCTAAAACGCCACAGACAATCACCCCCCCACCCATTAGCCCGCGCTTATATCAGCCATAAGCGGATGTGCCTCTCAGCTATCGGGCAATCATGCTATGCTAAAAGCATCTTGTAGTATCAGAGAGGCACGACAGACATGGCAAATTCAAATCATCTCAAACCATCCCCCAAAAAATCATCGCTCAGAGCGCGATTGCCCGTGTTGCTCATGGTGGCACTCCTCGTCATGGTTGGCGCGGTGGTCTTGTTGCCGAGCGTATTCGCCCAACGCAACCCGATGGTACAGGTCATCACGCCACAGACTTACACCACCGCCTTTTTAGACGCAGACCGCGACCATTTTCTGTTGGATGTGCGCCGTCCCGATGAATTTGCGGGTGGGCATATCGCAGGCGCGGCGAATATCAGCGTCGAGACGTTGGCGAATAACCTGAGCCGTATCCCCAAAGATATGCCAATTGTGGTGTATTGTCGCAGTGGCAATCGGAGCGCCCAAGCCGCCAATATCCTCGCCGAGGCGGGCTATACCGAGATTTACGACTTGGGCGGGATTATCGAGTGGCAACGCCAGAGTTTGCCTGTGGTGCGGTGAAATTCATTATCCATCATCATCAAAAAGGACATATCAAACCATGAACATGCTCAAATCGTTATTCGGCGGTGGAAGCGGTAACGCGGGCGCAATGACCGCCACGGAAGCGCACGCCCTCATCAACAGCCCCACCCCACCCTTCATCTTAGACGTGCGCGAAGCGAGTGAATTCACGGCGGGGCATATCGCGGGCGCGACATTAATCCCGCTCGGCGAACTCGAAGCGCGGATGGACGAATTGCCCCAAGACCGCACCATTTTATGCGTGTGTGCATCGGGCGGGCGCAGTAGCATGGCGACCCAACGCCTCGCACGGGCGGGTTATACCGTCATCAATTTGCGCGGGGGCATGATGGACTGGTCACAACATCGCTACCCGATTAAAAAAGGGAAGTAAAAAATCATGATTCTGCTCATCTTCGCCATCGGTTTCGGGATTGGCACCCTGCTCGGATTATTGGGCGGCGGTGGCTCGATTCTGGCTGTGCCTGCGCTGGTGTATTTGGTCGGGCAGTCGCCCCAAGTGGCGGTGACGGCATCGCTGGCGATTGTGGGCGCGAATAGTGCCGTTGGCGCATATCTGCACAGCGCACACGGCGCGTTGAATTGGCGCGTGGCAATCACCTTTGGCGGGGTGGGGATGGTGACGGCGTACCTATCGGCAGGGGCATCGAAAAGTGTGTCGCCTGTGGTGCTGATGCTCACATTCGCCGTGCTGATGCTGGTCATCGGCGCGATGATGGTGGTGTATCATCCGCACGAAGGCGCGAGCGGGCATCCTCCTTCCTTATATAAGGTGATACTGAGCGGGGCGATGGTCGGCGCGTTGACAGGATTTTGGGGCGTGGGTGGCGGATTTCTGATTGTCCCCGCATTGGTGATGCTAGTCGGGTTGCCGATGAAACAAGCCATCGGCACATCGTTGGTCATCATCGCCATGAACAGCGCATCGGGCTTCGTGGGGCATATCGGCACACAAGCCATCGACACGGCGCTGATCATCGCCTTCGTCTTGGCGGGCATGGCGGGGACATTTTTGGGCGTGGCGATCAGCCGTCGCATCGCGCCCGATATGCTCCGCAAGGGCTTCGCGGGGTTTGTGATGGTGCTGGCGCTCTTTTTGTTGATCGATAACATGAGCAAATTGGCATAAGAGTATAAAAAATTATTATTCGGTTTGCTCAATCGCGCATAAATCCTCTATACTATCCTCATACGTATACATCTTGGAGAGATAACCTTATGCGCCTCAAATTGTTGCTCATCGCAATCAGCACCTGTTTTGTCTTGGCGGGCAATATCCACACCGCCCGCGCCGCCACGTATGATATCACCGATTGCACCTTCGCCGCCCTCAGTGGGGCGATTGCCAGCACATTCGATGGTGATGTTATCCAATACATCGTGCCCTGTGCATCGGTCAGTTTCCCCTCGACCATCGCCATCACCACCGATATCACCATCACCGCCAACGGCAA
>DAOTVP010000061.1:0-102733 GCA_034436155.1 Anaerolineae bacterium | reverse complement strand
ACTAAAGGCGCTCAAGTCCGCCTTTCTGCCGATTATTTGTCTCAAAATTAGTCAAAAACCAGCCCCTTTAGTGGGCTTCCAAAACGTTAGCCTATGGCTTTGAGCCATAGGCGAGGCTGCCCCATAGCATCTATGAGGCAGTTCTATTTGACTTGCTTATTTCAATTCCAGCGCCTTGTTTGCGACCACGCGGTTCAGCAGGGCGATAAAATCGGCAACGCTCATCGCGCCCAAATCTTCATCCGTCCGCAGGCGCACGCTGACCGTGCCATTTTCGATGTCTCGGTCGCCGACAATGCACATATACGGGATGTAGTCCTCGCGGGCATCGCGGATTTTCTTTTGCATCCGACCTTTACCCGCATCCACTTGGGCGCGGAAACCATATTTTTTCAGTTCCGTGGCAACCTGATGAGCATATTCGTTATGCGTATCGGCGACCGGGATGAGCATCACCTGAACAGGCGCGAGCCATGCGGGGAATTCACCCGCAAAATGTTCGATGATGATGCCGATGAAGCGTTCCATACTGCCGAATGGCGCACGGTGAATCATGATGGGGCGTTGGCGCGTGTTGTTTTCGTCTACATACTCCAATTCAAAGCGTTGGGGCAGGTTATAATCCACTTGCACCGTCCCCAATTGCCATTCGCGTTTGAGCGCATCGCGGAAGATGAAGTCGAGTTTGGGACCGTAGAATGCCGCTTCGCCTTCTTCTACCGTATGGGGCAAGCCCAATTCTTGACAGGCTTGGATGATGGCGGCGGTGGCTTGTTCCCATAGTTTGTCATCACCGACATATTTTTCGCTTTTGGGATCGCGGATGCCGACACGGGCGCGGAAATCCGTTAATCCCAGCGAGCTAAACACGTATTGAATCAACTTGACTACGGCAATGAATTCGCCCAACAATTGACTTGGCGTGACGAATAAATGCGCGTCATCCACCGTGAAGCCACGCACCCGCGTTAAGCCGTGCAATTCACCACTTTGTTCATAGCGATATACCGTCCCGAATTCGGCGAGGCGCAGGGGTAAATCTCGATACGAGCGCATTTCACTTCTATAAATCATGCAGTGATGCGGGCAATTCATCGGCTTGAGCAAAAATTCTTCGTCATCCACCTGAATCGGCGTGTATTGGCTATCCTTATAATAGGGATAATGCCCCGACGTTTTATACAAATCGAGTTTGCCGATATGTGGCGTGACAACGGGGCTATAGCCGTTATCAATTTGCACTTGGCGCAACCAGCGTTCTAGCGTATCGCGCATGATTGCCCCTTTGGGTTTCCACAGGGGGAGACCCTTGCCGACCAACGGGTCAATCACGAACAAGCCGAGCCGTTCACCGACCACGCGATGGTCACGTTTACGCGCCTCTTCGAGCCGATTCAGATAATCTGCCAGTTCTTCAGGCGTTTCCCATGCCGTGCCATAAATCCGCGTGAGTTGTTCGCGGTTTTCATCGCCACGCCAATATGCGCCTGCGATGGGCTTAAACGTGATGCTGAACGCATCGGGATTGATTTCTTTGGTGCTCTTCACATGCGGACCGCGGCATAAATCCGTGAATTTATTCTGCGTATAAAACGTAATCGTGCTGGCGGGCGCGGCGATTTCTTCGCCCATTTCGTTCACCCGTCCATTGACCAAATCGTCAATCAATTCCAATTTGAATTTCTGATTGGCAAATTGAGCGCGGGCTTCTTCTGGCGAGACCTCTTTGCGGATAAATGGATGATTTCCACTGATAATTTTCTTCATGCGTTTTTCGACCCACTTCAGGTCTTCTTCGGTGGGCGATTGGGGCAACAAGAAATCATAATAAAAGCCGTCCTCAATAGGCGGACCGATGGCAATTTGGGCATCTGGAAAGCGTTCTAACATCGCTTCTGCCATGATATGCGCCAAACTATGGCGGATTTTATACAACTGCGATTCTTCGTATGGTACAGACATTATTTTCTCACTCCTATGTGATGATGATGAACCAGAATAAAAACATCCCCTTACACACACAAGGGCGGAAGGGGATGTTGATGATTATCTGCATCTCATTCTTTGCCCGTATGTGATAAGAGACGGGCAAAGCACGACCAACCTCACCCGTTCATGGTGTGGTGGTTGTGGTTGTCAATTGGATTTTGGAGCTGTGTTGCATGGTAAAATCCTACAATACGCTAGATATTGACTATTTCACTATAGCATAGTCAGTTTATTTTTTCAACAGTTTGGATTAGACTATAAAAATGATTGTACAAAGAAGGATTACCATTTTGATTAAACGTTGGATTCTCGCGCTGATGCTCATCATCGGCACGGTGGCAATCGACCAAGCCACCAAACAAGCCATCATAGAACGCCTAGACCGTTACGAATCGTTCATCCCTATCCCATTGTTAGGGGATGTGTTGCGTTTCATTCATAGTTATAACACGGGCGCGGCGTTTGGATTATTGCCCCAAGCGGGCGACCTATTTCTGATTATGGCGATTGTGATTGTCATCGGCATGATGATCTTTTACGGGCGCATCGCCGACCAAGCCCATATCACGCGCATGGGCATCGCCCTGATTTGTGGCGGGGCAATCGGCAACGCCCTAGACCGTATTCAACACGGGCATGTCACCGATTTCATCCAGTATACGATTCCCGCCGTGAACATCTCCAATGTTTCTAACCTCGCTGACCATTTTATCGTCATCGGCGTGATATTGGTCATCCTCGAATCGTGGCGCTTAGATCGCCAAATCAAACCAGACAATCCCGATCAACCGACTCTCACCGATGTGGAACACATGCCATCGGACACAGGTCTATAACATATTGAGCGAAAGGATTTTTTACCCATGCGAAGACTGTTGATTTTTATTTTGTGCGTTTTGCCATTGGTTGCCTGTCAACCGACAGGGGATACCGATACCGATCCTCAAGCCGCCCAATCTTTTTTCCCGAGTTTTAGCAATTATGCCGTAGAAGGGTTGCAAGGTGTTCAAGATGCGGTTTTGGGTGGATTGACCGCCGCGGGCATCGGCACGGGCAACTTGCCGTTTTCTGCGCTGATGTATAAACTGGATGATTTTGTCGATTGTTACCGTGATGTCGGCGCGTTTGATGCCCGTCTTTATATTGAACGCATCAGCACAGTGGATGAATTGCGCTTGCCAATTGCGGGGGTGTTGGCGATACTCAACCAAGACCGCGCCCTCGACAACTTCTTGCCCTGTATCACCCGTCCACCTGCCAATGTTGCGCGGGTGATGTCGGCTGAACCGTGTACAGGTAGTGGCACGTTCCAATCGGGTGGTGATACCATGAGTTATCTGTATGCCGCCACCGATGAACCACTGTGTGCGCTTTGGCAAGCCCATTTCAATAATTTGGGTGGCTAATCGCGTCAGGTAATGAGCCTCGCTTGCACATATATTTATCAATTTTGAGGGATGCACCATGACCGAACACGCACTCACACGCGCAAAGTTATCACTAGATGGCTTATCGTTAGGCGATTCGCTCGGCGGATTTTTCGAGATGTCATCCATGAGTCGCATGATTCACGTCATTCATGAGCGCCGATTGCCCGATGCCCCGTGGCATTTCACCGATGACACCAACATGGCGCTCTCAATTTATGAGATTTTGCGCCGATATGGTGAAATTAATCAAGATGAACTCGCCATCAGTTTTGTGCATCATTTTGACCGTATGCGCGGTTACGGACCGGGCGTTATCCGCTTCACCAACGCGCTCAAAGAGGGACAATTGTGGCAAGTGGTGAGCAAAAGTTTGTTTCAGGGTGGCTCATTCGGCAACGGCGGCGCGATGCGAATCGCCCCGTTGGGCGCGTATTTCGCCGATGATATGGATAAATTGATTATCGAGGCGAAAAAAGCCACCGAAATTACCCATGCCCATCCCGAAGGCATCGCAGGCGCAATCGCAGTTGCGGTTGCCACCGCCATCGCCTATCAACATCGAGATAACCCACTCTCGCGGGGTGATTTTATCGAGAAAATTTTGCCCCATGTCCCACAAGGTGATGTGCGCTGGAATATCACGCTGGCGCAAAAATTACCCAGTAGCGATGCGGTTTCGATTGACCAAATTGTGCGTTTCATCGGCAACGGGAGCAGTGTCACGGCTCAAGATAGCGTGCCATTTGTGCTGTATTGTGCAGGCGAAAAGATGACTAAATTTGAAGATGCCTTCTGGTTGACCGCCAGTGGGGGCGGTGATGTCGATACAACCTGTGCGATGGTCGGTGGCATTGTAGCGATGAGCGTCGGCGCAGATGGCTTGCCCGCCGAATGGCTCAAACGGCGCGAACCGTTGCCCGATTGGGCGTTGGGTGATTAAAGGGATTAAAAAATAGGCGTAAAAATCGGCGCGTTATGGTATCATGTGCGTGTTAGCGAAACTCTATGAGTACACATGAGATATTGCCTTATGCGCCGATTCTTTTTAAGTGTCTTTTTTTTGAGTGTCATTTTATTTTCAGTTACAGCCTCACATTCGCAATCATCCACACCAGACCCGCGTTATATCCGTTCCGATAGGCTTGGCATCGCCCATATCACCATCACCGGATTCGAAACACCCGAATGGCGCTATCAACAAGCCCTCGCGCTAGGGGCTGGGTGGGATAGATTCCCTATCTACTGGAATTTGGTCGAAAAAGAACCCCAAACATGGTCGTGGGAACAATTCGATATGCAAATTGGGGGGGCGCTCGAACATGGCTTGAAGATTAACGCTATTCTGCTTGGCGTGCCAGAATTTTATCAGGATGATTTACGCATTTTGGGCATTGATGAGCCGATTTTCGCCGATGGTACAGACACCCCCGCGGCGGGCAAACCGCTTAATCCCAATAATCCGTGGGTGTGGTATGTGTGGGAGACGGTCAACCGTTATAAACCGGGTGGCACATTTTCACGCGAGGCGATTATCCCACTCGGCGCGGGGATTCGCGTGTGGGAGGTGTGGAACGAACCCGATTTACGCACATTTTGGCAGGCGGGACCCAGAGATTATGCCCGTTTGCTCAAGATGTCGTATATCGTCATCAAAATGGCAGACCCACAAGCGCAGGTGATGTTTGGTGGCTTGCTCTATCCGACAGGCTCAAATTTTATGGCGCAGGTGTTGAACGTCATCATCAACGACCCGCTTCGAGAACAATACAATTGGTATTTTGATATTGCGGGCGTTCATGCGTATGCCGACCCGTGGCGCAGTGGTTGGCTGGTCTTATTCACGCGCCAAACCATGATCGCCTTCGGCTTTGACCGTCCGATATGGCTCACTGAGACGGGTGTCGCGTTGTGGGATGATTACCCCGGTCCGACGTGGATGTCGTCTCTGAGCGCCGAAAAACGTGCCACCATGCAACAACAAGCGTGGTATCTGATACAAAGCGCCACCTACGCCTGGAGCGAAGGCGCAGATAAAATATTTTATCATCAATTGTATGACGACTGTGGCGATCAACCCGCGGGGACAGATTTCCCACCACATCGCGGTAATTTATGCCGTCCGAATGTCCCCTGTTTTGGCGATGCGTTTGGCGTGTTTCGCAATCCATCCGATGCCATATGCTTTAGCCAAAGCCCTAATGCGGGTGAACCGCGTCCTGTCGCCAATGCCTATCGCTTGTTGGCGCAAATTTTTGGCACAGAGCCGTTTGCGGATGGCGATTTCGTCAATTATGATGTGAATGTCGTCACCATCACCTTCAATCGTCCGCGCACGGATGAGCGCATCACCGTGATGTGGAATCGCAGACTAGACCCGCGCACCATCGCATGGGAAGCGGTTGGCGAGAATGCCGAACTCATCACATTATCGGGGTCGCAACTCATCACACCCAACGAGCGTAATTTTTATGTCCTGCAAATGCCTCCCGCCGTCAGCGACATCAACCAAAGTGGGTCAGATTATGGCGGTGTGGCGATTGGTGGCGAGCCGTTCATCCTCATCGAAAAACGCACAGGGCGCGTATCGGGATCGAATCTTAATTTTGACCTGCCGACACCCTTCCCGACATTAACTCCCGCGCCGACTTTGCCCCCCACGCAATCTATCCCACGCCCGACTGTGCCGCCCGAAAGCGATACACGTCCCCCTGTGGCGGTGGTATCGGCATTAGCGCCCACCAATCCAACCACATTCACGGTGACGTGGACGGGGACGGATGATAGCGGTATTCAGCTTTATCTGATATGGGTGCGGATAGATGGCGGTGCTTGGTTGCCATGGCTAGAGACCACCGAGACCAGCGCCGAGTATGTGGGGCAGGTGGGTAAGACGTATGAATTCGCGGCATGGGCGCAAGATTTGGCGGGTAATTGGTCTGCAAATGTGCAATTACAACCCCAAGCCGTCACAACCGTGCGTGAATAATGCTAAAATCGGCTATGATAGAGAGATAGATATCATACAAGGAGGCTTCACAATGCGTTTTATCTCTCGCTCGATCTACGTGATGTGCATAGCAATTCTCACCGTACAGGTTATCATCGCACAAAGTGACACGATACCCATTGGTAAGACGGTGCAAGGGGAAATCACCGCCACATAACCCACCGTCAGTTATTCGTTTGATGGGCGCGCGGGCGATGTGATTTATTTTTACATCTCGCCCGCGCAGATAAATCAAGAATTTTATGGGCGCTTATTCGATGCCAATGGCAATTTGCTCATCGAAACAGGGGCGTTCCCGTTTGTCAATAATTTCGTATTGCCCGCCACCCAAACCTATACGCTGTTAATCGGCAATGTCAATAACGAGACGGGCGCGTTTAGCTTACTGGTCGATTTTTATCAACCGCAATCGCTCGCGCTCGATACCATCGCGTCGGGCGTGTTGGGATCATCTGCCCATTTGGGATTTTATACGTTGGATGTGACGGCTGGCACGTTGTTTCGTTATTCCGCCACAGGCGAGAGTTTGGGGGTCTCGATATTAGACCCCAACGGTGAACTTGTCGTTTTTACAGGCACGTATCCCTCGCCGTTACTCATGTTGGGACAATTCGCCCAAACAGGGCAACATTTGGTCATCATCAATACCAATATTCCCACAGGGCTACAGTATGGCATTTTCTTAGAATTGGTCGAACCGATCCCGTTAGTCGCAGGCACGCCTGTGACTGGCTCGCGTCAAATCAGCGATCCGCCCGTGTTTAGTTTTCAGAGTCCTGCAGGTAAAGCATGGGAATTGAACGCCATCATGCCTCAAGATGGGGATAGGCGGATGTTCATCGCCCAGTTGGATGGGCGGTTTTTCTGGGATGTGATTATCGCGGGTGATACAGGTAGTGGCGCGAATGGCAACCCGCGTATCGCGCCGTTTATCGCGCCTTCTGATGCCACGTATTATGTCTGGTTGGAATTTAACCCGTATAGCAATGCCACCAGCTACGATTATGAGATGTTGCTCAGTTCGACCACTATCCTCAGTCTTGCGCCCGATATTGAACTCACCCAAACTATCACCCCAGAAACAGGCGCTCAGACCTTCATCTACAACACCACCGCCGACAATGAACGGATAGAACTCACCATTCGGCGCGTATCGGATGTCGGCGATATTCAGCTTCAGGTGCAATCACCCCTAGATGAGGTGATTAATTTTTATGGACGCGGATTTAATGGTGGCACATTCGATATGACATTGCCCGTTGCGGGTGTGTATCGGTTTGTCATCAATGATATATCGTATGCGCCAACCGACTTACAATTCACCATCCGCCTGCGCCAATTACAAGATAAGTGACATTTTAAGGCTTGATAGCGCCTATGGCTTATCTTAGACTTGATGTTTGATATTGATCACATAGGAATGGAAGCAACACTATGCCCAAATTCACGGTTGTTTTGCCCACCTATAACGAAATTGGCAACCTCAAAAATATGGTGGATGCGTTATTTGCGCTCAACATGCCCGATTTTCACCTGTTGGTGGTGGATGATAACTCGCCCGATGGCACAGGGCAGTTGGCGGATGAATTGGCACAAGCCTCTGGCGGATATATCCGCGTTTTGCATCGTCAAGAAAAAAATGGCTTAGGTCCTGCGTATATCGCGGGCTTCAAACAGGCGATTGCCGATGGGGCGGATTATATTTTGCAGATGGATGCCGATTTTTCGCATCAGCCCAAATACATCCCGCAAATGTTGGATAAACTCACCTCAGAAAATGCCGATGTCGTCCTTGCTTCGCGCTATCTCAAAGGCGGTAGCGTAGACCAATCGTGGGGGATATATCGTAAATTGCTCAGTTGGTGGGCGAATCGGATTTATGTCCCCGCCATATTGCGGTTGCCTGTGCGCGATGCAACCGGTGGGTTTAAGCTCTGGCGCAAAGAGACGCTCATCGGCATTGATGTCGACCGTGTGCATAGCAATGGGTATGTCTTTCAGGTCGAGATGAGTTATCTGGCGCATCGGTTGGGATATAAAATCGCAGAAATCCCCATCCACTTCCCCGATAGGCAAGTGGGTGAATCGAAGATGAGTTCCAAAGTCGCCATCGAAGCCGCCACCCGCGTTTGGCAATTGCGCTGGCAATATAAAAACCTCAGACCCAAAGACCGTCATTGAGATGTTTGATAACCATAGCCATTGGTCAAACCTACCAATGGCTATTTTGTTATATCGATAAAAAATTTTTTATCCCTGAATTGTTTATGAAAAAAGTATGCTACTATCAAATCAAATGACATGGCATGTCTATTTCGTTCATTTGAGTTTGATGGAGCATCATTTTCATGGTCAAGTTATTTCGTTTTATCATCATTTTTACCGTTGTCCTCGTATTGATGCTTTCATCGCGTCCAACACAGGCGGCGGGGATAGTCACCAATTGCAACTTCGCCGATTTGACCACCGCTTTAACGGGCGGCGGCGTGGTAGATTTTAATATCGGCGCAGATTGTACCTTCTATTTTACGGGTCGGTTTGCGATTAATACCAACACGACTATTCAAAATACATCGGCTTATAATGTCACCTTTACATCGCAAATTAGCCCGCGTGTGGGGTTATTTCGTGTAGATGGCGTAACCGTGAATATTAGCAATGTCACCTTTTATCAAGGTGGGGCTATCACACAACGAGGCGGGGCAATTTTCAACTATGGTGGCACGCTTATCATCAACAATGCTATTTTTAATGGTAATTTTGGCGGTAGTGGCGGGGCGATTAGCAATGTGAATGGTACGGTCACTGTTACCAATAGCACCTTTGTAGCGAATAGTTCCCAATCTGCTGGTGGTGGCATCGAAAATGATGGTGGCACGGTGACGGTCAACAACAGCGTGTTTTATAACAATTCTGCCGGGTCTGGCGCGGGTATCAACAATTGGTTTGGTGGCGTTTTAACCGTGAATAACAGCACCTTCACCAATAATTCGCCCGGTGGTGCGATTTATGTCGTTGGAACTAGCACCAGCGTGAATTATAGCACATTTTCAAATGATGGCATTACATTTGGTTCTGGCACTACCGTGACGGCGAATATCTTCAATAATACGCCTTGTGGGGGGTCTGGCTATACGGATGGTGGCAATAATATCGCTTATAATTCAACAGGATGTTTTGGCGCGAATATCAATCCCAATCTGAGCGCATTTTCGGGTGGGGTATTCACGCCTTCTAATCGTGCTATCGAACATGCCACACCGTGTGGCATCGCTACCGACCAACTCGGCACATCGCGCCCACAAGGGGCATTATGCACGCCTGGCGCAGTCGAAGTAGACCCACCGCCACAATCGGTCACGGCGCAATTTGCCTCTGCCAGTGGTAACGCGCCAGAATCGATGAATACAGGGGCGCTCATCCGCGTGACCACATCCGATACATTGCCTGTTGCGGTTGGCGCGAGTGTGCAACTCAGTGTGACGGGTGGTAGCGCGACCAACGGGGTAGATTATACGGTGGTCAGTGGCACTATCACCATCCCCGCAGGCACGGCGCATAATGCCACCATTTCGATTGACCCTAATTTGACCATCGTAAATGATGCAATCGATGAATCCAATGAGACAATAGATCTCGCGTTATCTGCGCTTGCCGATGTATCCATTGGCGCACAAAGCACCTATACCCATACCATTCTTGACGATGATATGGCAAGTATCACCATCGGTAACGCATCCTTCACCATCAGCGAACCGAATGGGTCTAATCAATTTAGTGCCGTGTTGACCAGCGAACCCATTGCCGATGTGACGCTCAACATGACCGTCTCAGACCCGTCTGAATGTCAGATGAGCACACCGAGCATCACATTTAACAATGGCAATTGGTCTGTGGCACAATTTGTCACGGTGACGGCGGTCGATGATTTCTTGGTAGATGGCGCACAACCGTGTGATATTAGCTTCACAATTGTTTCGTCTGATGGATTATACAGTAGCATCATCTTATCACCTGTCAATGTCACGGTGAATGATGATGATATTCCAGATGCCATTCTGATTATCAGTGGCGATAATCAACAAACCGCCATCAATACCGCCTTCCCCAACCCGATTATCGTACAAGTGAATGATAGTCTGGGGCAACCATTAGAAGGCGCAACTGTCACATTCACGCCACCCGCCACAGGCGCAAGCGCCATATTATCGGCATATTCGGGCGTAACCGATGTGAATGGGCAAGTGACCATCACGGCAGATGCCAATGGCGATGTTGGTGCGTATGTGGTGATAGTCGAATCGGGCGTATTAACGCCTGTGAATATCACCCTCGAAAATCTCGATCCCGATGCGTTGAGTGTGACGGCGGTATGTGTTGGCGATAATTTACACATCACCATCAACACAGGCGCACCCAATTTTGATATTACAGGCATTAGTGGGGCAGATTTACCCCAACTGAATGTCCCACTCGGCACATACATCTTCACAGGACCCGATACGTGGGTCGGTGTGACCATCGCCGAATTGACGGGCGATTTAGAGACCATCACCTTGCCCGATACAACGTGCGATACAACGGTGGTTGTGCCGCCCGTGTTGCCACCGCCACCCGTGCCAGACAAATGCGATATTCGGGGTTACAGTTACGAGATGCCTGTCGGGATTTTCTGCACCGATTTGTATCAGAATGGCGTGTTTACCATCCCTGGCAGTGTGCCTGCCAATTTGCGCGGGGTGATTGATGCGGTAGATGTCGGCAAATTCAACGGAGAACGCACCATATCGGGTGAATTTGAACGTGGATTGCCGATATGCCTAGAAGGGCAGGGACGGTTATTCTTCTTGGATGCGTCCACCAGTCCACGCGCCCAAACCGAATTGGCGACTTTTAATGTGGATGGTCGCACCTGTGGCTTCATTATTAACAGTGGTACGGTGGTGTTGATTGCGCCCTGATACAAGGGATGATTTCAAGGATGTAAAATGGCGGATATACACACCTGAAGGTGCTAATCCGCCAGTATATTTCCTGAAAATTGAAAGATTTGTGGGGCAGATTAGAGTCGTTAGCCGTGTCTATCCGCCCATGACGTTATTTTGACCCCTCAAAAGTCGTCACCACACGGTTCACGCCATCAACCGCCGCCACACGCGCCACCACATCTTCAACACGCATCCCATCGGGCAACTTTCCCGTTAGAATAGCCGTCCCATATTCCACGCGCACTTGTACACCCAACGGCAACACTTTCGCAACGGCGAGGCGCACAATATCATCGTTGTACAATTTGTCGGCGTTGATAAATTTCACCCCGCGAATACGCGGTAATTTATCTTGCAAATACCGATACGTCGGAATCGCTTTGATATACCCCTCAATATTCACAACACCCCGCTCCACATGCACATGCACCGCATGACGGTCATGTTGCAGGGGCGGGTATTGGCTAAAGAGGGCGCGAATATCTTCTAAAATATCTTCATCTGCTCTGGTCATGATATTTTGCATCATCAATATCCTTTTCTTGCAGGGTTCAATGTACAACACTCTTATCTTTATTGTCTAACACTTTGCTTAAAATTGCCATAAAGATCAGACCATCTCCGTAGGATGTGCGTAGTCTGAGCGTTGATAGACAAAAAATCGATTTTCGGCACATAATAAGACTATGTAGATCATTTAATCCCAGAGAGTGACTCATCATGCGCCGAATTTTGTGGATAACCCTTCTCATGACTCTATTGGGGACATTCCCCGCGTTGGCACAACAATCAAAAAAAATCGAATATCGTGGGACGCTCGATGATAATACCCCTAGCGCACGCTATCCCGTATCGTTACAGGCGGGCGAGGGCTTTGTGGCGATTGCCAATGGCACGAGTAATGACCTCGATACACAATTGTTTGTTTATGATGACCAAGATGAAATCCTCACCTATAACGATGATAGGGGAGATGGCACGTATGACTCTGAGGTGGCATTTATTTCAGATGTGGATGCAACCTATTTTGTCGAGATTGTCCCGTATGAAAACACAACGGGGAACTATCTGCTCACCATCAACATTATGTCTGCCGATGAAATTCAAGATAATTCGCGGGTGTCGTTATCAGGTGATAGGCTTTATTACGATACCGCCCATTTTCGGATACATTATACCTTCATCGGTGAGGATGCCGTCACCGAAGAATATGTGAAATTGGTCGCCGATGCCATGGAAGAGGTTTATCAATTACAGGTAGTCGAGATGGGCTGGCGGATGCCCCCAGCAGACCGCACCCGTGGCGGGGATGGTCGTTATGACGTGTATCTGATGGATTTGGTCAACGACTTGGATGGCGGTATTTTGGGATTTGCCCGCCCAGAAAATTTTGGGCGCTTGATTGGCAATCAGACCACCAACATCTCGTCTAGTTTTTTGGCGTTGGATAACAATTATGAACTCGAAGACGAGATTCCGTTGTCGCTGATGCGCTCTACTGCCGCCCACGAATTTCATCATGCCATTCAATTCGCCTATGATGATGATGAATCCATGTTCTGGTATTACGAAGCCACTGCCACATGGATGGAAGCCGTCACACTCCCCAACGAACAAGATGCGACACGCTATGTCGAATATGTCTACGAGTATCCCGAAATTTGCTTCGGTGCAGAAGATGATGCCGACCCCACAGGCTTGTTGATGTATGGCACATGGATGTTTTTGCAATCGCTTGCCGATAGACACGGGTATCGCATTATCAACACATTATGGGAAAATATCGCCCTGTACGAGGGATGGGAATCGCTCATGATCACGTTAGAAGCGTATGATGATACCCTCATCGATGCCATATCGTATTATCATCTGCAAAATATCGTGCGCGATTATAAATATATCCCCTTTTTCAAAGATGAAACCGTATGGCTCGATAGCCGTATATCGGGTTATGGGGTGTGGTCGCACGCGGGTTTAGGCGCTCAAGAATTGGGTGCGAATTATATCCAACTCGATTTACCCAACGGCATTTATGATATTGCCCTACAAGATGTTAGCAATCCCGATTTGCGCCTGTGGGTGATGGGCGTGCGCGGTGATGTGGCGGATGTGTACGATTTGGGCAAAGCAGGCACGATGCTCATCAAAGATTATGATTATGTATATGCCATGGTCATGAATACCCGTTATGATGATGATGTATCGGCGTGCGATTATGCCACCTACAACATCGCGGTCAGTGCAGGCACGCGCCGCCCCCTTACACCTGTCTATCAACAATTTGCACAATATTTTGCGCCGTTGGTGGAGCAGGATTAATCTTTTGCGGACGCGCAGAAAGGCTTGTCCGTAGTTAAATCGACTATAGCAATTGCAAATCATAGCATATGAGGGACGATATACGCGCTTCGCGCTAATCGTCCCGTACAGTCACGGAAATTTTTAAGTCTGTACGGGCGGATTAGCACCTTCGGGTGCGTATATCCGCCCTATAATGCGCTAAAATGGCATATTTACGAACAAAAGAATTACGGATAAGCCTTTCTGCGCGTCCTTATATAGCATGACTATATAACCATTACATAACAACCAACCCAATCATACGTTAGGATATGATGAATACGCCCGTCTGTGATATACTGCTAAACGATTTTTATAGATAGGCTATTTTGAGGAGGCACTATGCGCCGTTACCTATTTTCGTTATTGGCGACCTTGTTTTTGCTGACGATTGTCGCTCCTAGCACCGCCCAAACATCCCAAACGCCCACTTTGTTGGATATTATCAATCGTGAAAGTCGCTATTCGACCCTTGCTGATGCTATCGCCGCCGCCGACCCCGTAGTTGCAGAACGCTTATCTAGTCCGGGCGCGACTACCATCTTCGCCCCGACCAACCAAGCGTTTTTGAATTTGGCGGGTTTGTTCGATTATTCGCTCGATGCGCTACTGGCAGATACCGAATTGCTCACCGAATTGTTGCTCTATCATACACTGGATGGCATACAAACCTCTGCCACGCTCATCGCACAAGATGGGCGTATCATCCGCACTTTGTTACAAGGCACAGCCGTGTTGATCGTGGTCGAAAATGCCACAATTCGCTTGAATGGCATCTCGCGGGTGGCATCTCCGTTTGATGTGTCGGCATCTAACGGCATTTTACACACCGCCGCCGATATGATTTTTCCGTATGGCATGGAAACGCGCCTCGAAGCCCTGAGCGGTGTCACTGTCACCACACCACGCCCAACCCGTACCCCTGTATCAACACCTCGCGCAAATCCGTTCCCTAGTGGCAGTACCATCGCAGGGCGCTTGGCATCTGATCCGTTATATAGCACATTGGTCGAAATTGTCGCCAGCGTTAACCCCGAATTGATAGAAACCCTCAATGGTGAAGATGAGTACACCTTGTTAGCCCCGACCAATTCCGCTTTCAATAACCTGTTTTTCTCGTTAGGCATCACGCTCGAAGAAGCCCTCGAAATGCCCGAATTGCTCGAACAAATTGTGTTGTATCACATCATTGAAGGGGTGGTCACATCGGATGACCTACGTCAATTGGTCGAAGATGATGAATTACTTGTCACGATATTTGACAATGGCACATTTGTCGAATCGATTCGCGTGGCGATAGACGGCAATGACCGCCTTGTCTTGAACGAAGTGGTGCGAATCACCGTCCCCGATTTACAAGCGACTAACGGTGTGATTCATAACCTGAATAATGTGTTACTGCCTCAATCCGTGTTGGACGCACTAGAAGAATCTGAAGGTTAGAACACATATAGGATATGATTGTTATGGTGGACGACATACGCGCTTTGCGCTAGTCGTCCATTACAGAACATGGCATTTTACGGGTGTAATGGCGGATGAGAGGCTTTAGCCTTGTATGTCCGCCACAAAATAAACACGTCTACACAGATAATCATTATAAAAGGTCAAATTAAATTATCCATTAGGAGAAAAAATAATGCCTTACGAAAATATTTTATACGATGTTCAAAATAATGTCGCCACCATCACCCTCAACCGTCCCGATAGTTATAATTCTCTCAGTTTAGGCACGCTTGAAGACCTCAAATCGGCTTTCAAGGAGACGGCGAAAGATAAATCTGTCCGTGCGGTGTTACTGACTGGCACAGGCAAAGGGTTTAGCAGTGGGGCAGATTTAATCGAATTGCATGGCGCATTGGCAACGGTGGATATTACAGCCGCGCTCCGCAACGGATTAAATACCCTCGCGCAATTGATGCGCGGTCTCGAAAAACCAATTGTGTGCGCGGTGAATGGTGTAGCGGCAGGTGCTGGCGCGAGCATTGCGCTGATGAGCGATTATCGCCTCGCCTCAGAAAATGCCAGTTTTGTATTTGCGGCGTTTGCTAATATTGGCTTAGTCCCCGATGGTGGTTTGACCTACTTTTTACAACAATTGGTCGGGGTAGGGAAGGCGTTGGAACTCGCGCTTTTAGCGGATGCCAAAAATCGGGTGTCTTCTGCTGAGGCGTTGGCGTTGGGAATTGTGAACCGAGTCGTGGCGCATGATGATCTCATGACCGAAGCCAGCGCCCTCGCTGATAAATTGGCACACATGCCCACCAAAGCGGTTGGTCTGACCAAACGGGCGATTTATCGGGCGTATGAACGCTCATTGGGGGATGCGCTCGATTATGAGGCATTGTTGCAAGGCGCGACCTTCAAGACGCACGATTTTGTCGAGGGAGTATCGGCATTCATCGAAAAACGCGCCCCTGTTTTTAAGGGTGAATAATTTTTGTTTGTATAGGACGCGCAGAAGCGCGTCCGTACAGGTGTAAAAATAATGATTGGCACGTAGGGACGACATGTATGCCGTCCAAAATCATCTGAAAAAATGTCAATACGCCCTAATTATTGTCTGATGTGGGTTGCGTATCGGATGATACCGTATGTCCAGAATCGTCTTTGGGGGCGATAGTCGCCGTTGCAGGCACGACTTTCGCCGTTTGGATGATGGCTTGTTGGCGTTCATACCGTTGTTGTGCCAATTGACGTAAATCGGCTACCACGTCCGATTCATCGGTGATTTCGATGCCCAATAACGACTCTACCGCGTCTTCCATCGTGATAAGCCCCGCCGTGCCGCCATATTCATCAAATACTATAAAAATATGCTCTTGCCGACTGACAAATTCTTCTAGCACTTTGGTGATGGTCATGGTTTCTGGCACAAAATGGATAGGGCGCTCTAGGGTATAAAGCGGGGTATCGTGTTTATCATCGGCGGCGGCGCGGAAAATATCGTGGCGCAATACAAATCCGGTGATGTTATCGCTGGTTTCGGCGTAAATCGGGATGCGCGAATAGGGCATCGAGCGCCGTCCGCCATCCAAAATGTCGCCAACCGTCAAATCGCGTGGGAACGCCAACATAACCGTGCGTGGGGTCATAATATCCCACACCTTGACGGTACTCAATCGAAACAGATTGCTCACAATACGACTTTCGTTTTTATCGAGTGACCCCTCGGTGGCGCTGATTTTTGCCATCATTTCGAGTTCACCTCGTGTAATGGTGGGGTTGTTATTTTCTGGGGCAATCTTTCGGGTGAGGTAATTGAATGCCCATTCTGCGGGCGCGAAGATGGTCACTAAAATTTTCACCATATAAGCTGTGAAATAAAAAAGTTGCTTCCAATAGACTGCCCCGACTGTTTTGGGGATAATTTCGCTGAAGATTAAAATCATGAGTGTCAAGATGATGGTGATGAGCGATGCCCACTGGCTACCGAATACGCCGACTGCCTCGGCACCTGCGCCTGCCGCGCCAAATGTATGGGCGAATGTATTCAGCGTTAGGATGCTGGTGATGGGACCATCGATATTTTGTTTGTGTTGTTGCATGAGTTTGGCGGCGCGGTTGCCACCTTCTGCCTGAGTTTCGATAAATGAGGTCGGTGTCGAGAGCAACGCCGCTTCTAATAACGAACATAGAAAAGATACGGCGATGGCAAGGACAATATAGATAATTAAACCTTGCACAGAACCCGAAATAGCACCATCCGTTGGTATTGTGGCTAAGGGTATTATGGGGATATCTGATAGATTCATAATCTCTTTTGCTAGGTGATATGGTTGAATTGATGATAATTGCATAGATTGGCATCACTATAGCATGGATTTTGGGGGGATGCAATGCAACTGTGTGGGAATTTTTTATATTGTCTGTAGGGATTTGCCATAGCCAATCCCTACAAATACGATGTTAATTATGCGCTTACTGCTTCATGAAGCCACGCAGAACGGTTTGTAAAATCCCGCCATTGCGATAATATTCCACGTCAATCGGCGTATCTAAACGGGCGATGACGGTGAAGGTGCGGACATTCCCGCCAGTATCCACTGCGCGGACGGTCAATTCTTGTTTGGGTTGGATATTATCATTCAATCCAACGATGTCGAATGTTTCATGACCCGTCAAGCCGAGCGATTGCCAGCTATCGCCTGCTTTGAACACCAATGGCAACACGCCCATCATCACCAAATTACTGCGGTGGATGCGCTCAAAACTTTCGGCGATGACGGCTTTCACGCCCAGTAAAAATGTGCCTTTCGCCGCCCAGTCACGGCTACTGCCCATGCCGTAATCTTTGCCTGCGAGGATGACGAGCGGGGTTTTATCGGCTTGATATTTCATTGCCGCATCATAGATTGACATTTGCTCGCCAGTAGGTAGATAGTATGTGACATTGCCCTCGCTACCAGGGACGAGCATGTTGCGTAAGCGCACATTGGCGAATGTGCCGCGTGTCATGATGCGGTCATTTCCGCGCCGTGTGCCGTAGGTGTTGAAATCGCGTTTGCTGATGCCTTTGCTGATGAGATATTGCCCTGCCGGGCTTTTTTCTGCAATATCACCTGCAGGCGAAATGTGGTCAGTTGTCACGGAATCGCCGAATAGCGCCAACGCCCGTGCGCCGTTGATGGGTTGGATGGGCGTTACTTCGAGCGACATATTCACAAAAAATGGCGGTTCTTGGATGTAGGTGCTATCCTCACTCCAATTGTAAACAGCTTCGGCGGTGCTTGGAATCGCATTCCACATCGGGTTGCCATCGTACACATTGCCATATTGTTTCTTGAACATCTCTGGCGAGAGGCTATTTTGGATGACCTCTAATACCTCATCTTGGCTGGGCCAAATCTCGCGTAAAAACACGGGATTGCCCTGTTTATCCGTGCCGATTGGTTCGGTTTCCCAATCAATATCTACCGTCCCCGCGAGCGCATAGGCGACAACCATCGGGGGCGATGCCAAATAATTGGCGCGAACATCGGGGTTGATGCGCCCAGCGAAGTTGCGGTTGCCACTCAACACTGCCGCGGCGACCAAATCGCCTTCGTGAATCGCGTTGGATACATTTTCGGGCATGGGTCCGCTATTGCCGATGCAAGTGGTACACCCATAACCAACCGTGTAAAACCCGACTTCTTCGAGGAAGGGAGTCAGACCTGCTTTATCTAAATATTCCGTCACCACTTTCGATCCCGGCGCGAGGCTGGTTTTGACGTATGGTTTGCGCGTCAGACCGCGCTCAACAGCTTTTTTGGCGAGCAAACCTGCGCCAACCATCACCGACGGGTTGCTGGTGTTGGTGCAACTGGTGATAGCGGCGATGACGACCGCCCCGTGTGAAATTTCGGCGCTATGACCATTATCTTTGACTAACACGGTGGTGTTTAATTTTTCGGCGGGCAAATTAAACCCTTGCGGTCCGAGTGGCGCGGTCAACACTTTTTTGAAGTGACTTTTCATGTCGCGTATCAATACACGGTCTTGTGGACGTTGTGGTCCTGCCATACTCGGTTCGACCGTGCCGAGATCGAGTTCGAGCGTATCGTTAAAGATGGGGTCGGGGGTGTCATCGGTACGGAACAAGCCTTGTTCTTTATGATACGCTTCTACCCATTGGATGAGCGATTCATCGCGTCCTGTACGGCGCATGTAACTGAGGGTTTCATCATCCACAGGGAAGAAGCCCATGGTTGCGCCATATTCTGGAGCCATGTTTGCGAGTGTAGCGCGATCGGGCAATGACATACTCGATAAGCCCGCGCCATAAAATTCGACAAATTTATCAACCACGCCTTTTTTGCGGAGCATCTGCGTGACGACTAGCACGAGGTCAGTTGCGGTTGCGCCTTGTGGCAATTTGCCCGTCAGCTTAAAGCCGATGACTTGGGGCATAAGCATATAAATCGGTTGTCCGAGCATGGCGGCTTCGGCTTCTATACCACCAACACCCCATCCCAACACCCCCAACCCGTTAATCATGGTGGTGTGGCTATCTGTGCCGACCAGCGAATCGGGGAATAACACCGTTTCACCATTGACGGTGGTGGTTTGTACCACTTTCGCCAAATATTCTAAATTGACCTGATGCACGATACCTGTTGCGGGAGGGACAACCTTAAAATTAGTGAAGGCTTTTTGCCCCCAATGTAAAAATTCGTAGCGTTCACGATTGCGTTCAAATTCAAATTCAGCATTGACACGCAACGCATCGCGCATGGCGAAAGCATCCACCTGTACCGAGTGGTCAATCACCAAATCGACAGGGATGGTGGGGTTGATCTTTTGTGGATCGCCACCCATCCGCACCATCGCGCTACGGAGCGCCGCCAAATCGACCACGCAAGGTACACCTGTGAAATCTTGGAGGATGACGCGAGCGGGCTTGAATGGAATTTCGATGTCCATTGGGCGAGTGCTATCCCAATTGGCGATGTTCTTGACATCGGTTTCGGTTATATCGCGCCCATCCAAGTGACGGAGTGTATTTTCGAGCAAAATACGCATACTAAATGGAAGTTTGTCTACATGCCCGATGCCTTGTTTGATGAGGCTGTCGAGACGATAAATAATTGCGCTTTCGCCTCCAACTTTTAATGAAGAACGTGCGCCAAACGGATTTAATGGAGTCATATTTTTTACCTCTATATGTGATTGTTGAGGGATTACCATTTTGCAATTGTCACATCGATTTAATTGTACTGCAAAAGGTGATGAATGTCATTGTCTAGCACATCCCATTGCCCTAAAAAATTTTTGTGTTGAATTTTGCGTAACGTCAGGTAAACTCGTACCAGAAACAATACCTTTGAAGTGTCTATTTTATTTTGATTCATCAGGAGTTTCTTTGAAATGTCGAACAATAAAAAGAAATCGGGTGCATCACAACCCAGTAAGAAGCCTGTTGCACCGTCATCATCACCCGTAACGACCACAAAATCCACCACAACCGCCACCAATGCGCGGGCGACCAAAGAACGTCGTGAAGAGCGCAAACAACAAGAACGCCGTCAACGGAACACCTTTTTGGTGATTGCTGCCGTGGTGATTGTGGTAGTGGCGGCGGGATTGTATCTCATCTCGAATTTGCCCCAAGAAGCGCCGATTCCTGATGGCACCGTAGAACGTTATGCTGGTATTCCCCAAACGGCGAATATCGGTAACGGAATGCCCATGCTCGGCGACCCCAACGCGCCTGTACAAGTGGTGTCGTATACCAGTTTTGCTTGCCCAAGTTGTAAAGATTTGCATAATGCTATTTCGGATACCATGATAGAACTGATCCGTGAAGGGATTATGTCGTATACTATCATCCCACAAGAAAATGGTGAAATCACCAATGGCAATGGTGCGGCACGCGCCGCCTTGTGTGCCGCGAATCAGGGTAAATTCTTTGAATATGCCGATGTGTTATTCTCATGGCAAGAAATTTATGCTAACCAAGCCTTTAGTCAAGCACGGATGTTCGCAGGGGCAGAGGCACTCGGCATGAATGGCAGTACCTTCCGCGGGTGTATTGGCAGTGCGGATACGTATGACCTATATAACCGCGCCAACGAATTACGCCTACAATTAGGCATCACAGGCACACCCCGTACCTTTATTCAAGGTAACGAATACACTGGTGGCAACAGTGCCAGCGCATTTGAAGCGCAAGTCCGCCAAGCCTATCAACAATCGGGTCGGATAGCTGTGCCACTCGCTACGCCTGTGCCTGATGTTGCGCCTACAGATGAATCTACGCCCGAAGCGACTCCTGATGTTGCACCAGTAGACGAATCCACACCCGAAGCAGTTGTTCCAGAACCCACCGCAGAAATGACCCCTGAAAGTTAAGGCATGTTTAGGGACGATATACGTGCAAGGCGTTCATCGTCCCGTCAGACAAATTTTGATGTTTACTGTTATTCCTCTTTTTTCTCTAACATCCGCCCCAAACGCCGTCCGCCAACCAAGTGCATGTGAATATGATACACTTCTTGACCGCCGTCCTCTTTGCAATTCACAATGAGCCGATACCCACTCTCGCCGATGCCCAAATCGCGTGCGACTTTTTTTGCAACGGTGAACATCCGCCCTAGCATGGCTTCGTCATCAGGCTCGACATCATCCACAGTCGGGATCTCTTTATTCGGTACGATGAGGATATGCACGGGTGCTTGTGGATGAATATCCTTAAAGGCGCTCACGAGATCATCTTGATACACCATCTCGGACGGGATTTCTTTGGCGATTATCTTAGAAAAAATACTTGGCATTATGCACACTCCTGATTTTATCAAATTGTTGCCCGTCTATTATGACCCATCTATAAAAAATTTCCATAAACTTATAAAAAAACAGGCATAAAAGGAAATTCTGGTGTATCTTTAATAGATATAACAGATTGCAATATCCATACTTGAGGAGTAGTTGATATGTCTGACGAATCAGCACATATCCTTGTTGTTGATGATAACGAAATGAACCGTGATATGTTGTCGCGGCGGTTGCAAAAATTGAATTACAATGTCGAGATGGCAGATAACGGTGAACGATGCCTAGAGATGATGCGTGCTTTTCGTTACGATTTGGTCATGCTGGATATCATGATGCCCAAAATGAACGGCTACGAAGTATTAGAGACCGCCAAAGCCGATTCTGCTTTGCGCCAAGTGCCGATTATCATGATTTCGGCGGTGGATGACCTCGACAGTGTTGTTAAATGTATCGAATTGGGCGCGGAAGATTATTTATTCAAACCCTTTAACCCCGTCTTACTCAAAGCCCGTGTGAGCGCCACGCTCGATAAATATAAACGATTCAACGCGACCATCTCTGCCGATAGCCTTGTGTATTCGATTATTGCCGATGCTGAATCGTTACTAAATGGCGCGGCGGGACCGGTGAATGACTCGCAGAAAGCCGTTTTGCAACGCATTATCGATAATGCCAGAGCCTTATGACATAAAGGATTTATTGTATGGATGACCCAACTGTTGCTATTAATACCGTTTGGTTGCTGTTTGCCGCGTGTCTTGTGTTTTTGATGCAAGCTGGTTTTTTGTGTTTAGAAGCTGGTCTCACACGGCGAAAAAATAATATCAATGTCGCCATCAAAAATCTTGCCGATTTTGGTGTTACCACCATCTTTTTCTGGTTGGTTGGGTATGGCTTCATGTTTGGGCTTTCAGGCAATAGCTTGATCGGGATTAGTGAATTTGGTGTAGACCTCAGCAATGCCGAACCACAGACTATCGCCTTTTTCTTCTTTCAGGTGATGTTCTGCGGGACGGCTGTCACCATTTTGGCAGGGGCAATTGCGGAACGGGTCAAATTTGGCTCGTATTTGTTTTTAGCCTTCATCGGGTCTGCCATTGTGTATCCTATTTTGGGGCATTGGGTCTGGAACGGGATTAATATTGGCGAGATGGGTGGTTGGCTTGGGCAAATGGGCTTCGTGGATTTCGCGGGGTCAACCGTTGTCCACAGCGTTGGCGGGTGGATTTCGCTGGCGGTGTTGTTGATCGTCGGCGCACGCGCTGGACGTTTTCCGAAAGGCAAACCACCACAAAAAATTGCAGGGTCTGATGTGCCACTGGCGACATTGGGGGTCTTGATTTTATGGTTTGGCTGGTTTGGATTTAACGCGGGTAGCACACTTGGCATCAATGACCAAGTACCACGTGTGATTGTGAATACCGTGATTGCCAGTTCATTCGGCTTGGTCGGCGCGTTGGTCATCGGTTGGATGATTCGCAAGCGTGCCGAAATTGACCTTGTGCTGAATGGTGTTTTGGCGGGTGCTGTGGCGATCACCGCCAATTGTCATGCCGTGAGTACCACATCGGCGGCGCTCATTGGTGTTGGTGGGGCGGTGGTGATGCTCGCCGTAGATTGGTTACTGGTACGCCTAAGAATTGATGATGCAGTTGGGGCGATTCCTGTGCATTTGGGCGCGGGGATATGGGGAACACTTGCGGTTGGCATTTTTGGCGAACCCGCATTGCTTGGCACAGGACTTTCACGAGGCGACCAAATTGGCGTGCAATTGGTGGGGATTATCGCCTGCTTTTTATGGACATTCGGTGTTGTGTTCACCATTTCGTTTATCATCAATCGCATATTTCCATTGCGTGTGAGCGCCGAAGACGAACAAATTGGCTTGAATGTGTCTGAACACGGCGCGACCAACGAATTACTCGACTCATTCAATGTGATGGATGAACAATCGAAAACGGGCGATTTGACCTTGCGCGTGCCTGTCGAACCCTTCACCGAAGTGGGGCAGATTGCTACTCGTTACAATAGTGTGATGAACGCCCTCGAAGAAGCCATTCAGCGCACCGAAGCGATTGTTCGCACCGCGATGGATGGTATCGTCACCTTCACCAAAGACGCATTGAGCATCCTCACAATCAACCCCGCCGCCGAGAAAATCTTTGGCTATCAACGCAATCAATTAGCGGGGCGTGCGGTGTATCAACTGATTGCGCCTCCTCACAATCAATCACCTGATTTATATCTCAAATCGATCCTGCCAGATCTGATTCAATCGGATACCTATCACGAATTATATGGGCGGCGTGCCGATGGGAGCATTTTCCCGCTTGAGGTGATTATCACCGAAGTCCATGTTGGCGATAACAGCTTCATCACAGGCACATTCCGCGATATTACTGAACGTAAAGCCGCTCAAGAAGCGGTTTTACGCAGTGAAGCCCGTTTTCGAGATTTATTTGAAAAATCACCAGACCCCATATTTGTTGAAGATGAGCATGGCAACATCTTGGATGTCAATGAAGCCGCCTGCTTGTTGCATGGCATCCCCAAAAATGAGCTGATTGGCATGAATGTCATAGACCTTGTGCCACCCGAAAAACGCACCCATATCGAAATTGACTTTTTCGATGTGAGTGACAATAAAAGTTATATCCTCGAAAGTCTGAGTTATACCAAAGATGGGCGTGCTATCCCTGTCGAAATTCGCGCCAGCCAAATTCAATATGGCGACCGTCCCGCCACATTGCTTCATGTGCGCGATATTACCGCTCGTAAAGAATACGAAGCCGCACTGACCGAAGCGAAAGAATCGGCAGAGACGGCGAATCGGGCAAAAAGCGCCTTTTTAGCTAACATGAGCCACGAATTACGCACGCCACTGAACGCCATTATCGGTTATAGTGAAATGCTCGCCGAAGATGCCGAAGATTTTGGTTATGAAGATATCGTCCCCGATTTGACCAAAATCAAATCGGCAGGTAGCCATCTACTTGATTTAATCAACAATATTCTCGACCTGTCGAAAATTGAGGCGGGGCGTATGGAATTGTATTTAGAAGAATTTGATGTCGTGGCGATGTTGGATAATGTTGCCTCGACCATCAGTCCGTTGATGAGCAAAAATAATAACACATTCGATTTACAAATTGATGAATCGGTGAATATTGCCCGTGCAGATTTGACCAAAACGCGCCAAACCCTGTTTAACCTGCTCAGTAATGCCGCCAAATTCACCGAAAATGGGACTGTGTTTTTATCGGCAACCGTTGAGAATCGGGATGGTACAGACTTTTTGGTGTTCCGTGTACGAGATACGGGGATTGGTATGTCGCCGGAGCAAGTACAAGCCGTTTTCGCAGAATTCACCCAAGCCGATGCTTCGACCACGCGCAAATATGGCGGCACGGGGCTTGGTCTGACGATTAGCAAGCGATTCTGTCAGATGATGGGCGGGGATATTACCGTAGAAAGTGAACTCAGCGTTGGGACAACGTTTACTGCATTTTTCCCTGTGATGGTGGTAGATACGACCAAAGCGCCCGATTCGCAACTCGCGCCTAAATCTGTCACATCCACCAATGAAATGATGGTCGCTAGTGGCTTGGTGTTGGTGATCGATGATGACCCAACGGTGCGTGACCTGATTGTACGCTCACTTGCCAAAGAGGGATTCTCGGTAGGGGTTGCTACCAACGGTCAGGAGGGGATTCGTATCGCTAGAGAACTCAAACCCGATGCCATTACGCTGGATGTGATGATGCAAGGCATGGATGGATGGAGTGTGTTGGAACAACTCAAATCAGACCCCGACTTGATGCACATTCCTGTTGTGATGATTTCAATTGTCGATGACCGCACACGCGGCTTCGCGCTTGGCGCGGCGGGCTATCTGACTAAACCCATCGATCGGCAAAAAATGATCGATATGCTCAAGACCCTCAGCCGAAAAGCCAAATTGCCCGATGCCTTTGGTCAAATTTTGGTGATAGATGACGATCCTAACCAACGCGATATGGTACGCCGTACCCTCGAAAAAGAAGGGTGTATTGTCGAAGAAGCCGAAAATGGTCTGTTGGGCTTAGAAAAACTCAAAACCTTCGCGCCCGATCTCATCTTACTCGACTTGATGATGCCCGAAATGGACGGCTTTCAGTTCTTGACCGAATTGCAAAAGACCGAAGAGGGGCGTTCTATCCCTGTGATTGTCGTCACCGCTAAAGATCTGACCAGCGAAGACCGTGAACAATTGCAGGGCGTTGTTCAGGATATTCTGATAAAGTCGGCGTATGAACGCGAGAATTTATTGAATAAAATAACCCAACTCATCGCGGCACAAATTCAGAAGTATGATGATGATATGAAGACTTGAGAAGGAAGATTCGCATAATTATGGCGACAATACTGGTTGTGGAAGATAACGAGATGAATTTAGACATGCTCTCGCGCCGATTATCGAAGCGCGGGCATGAAGTCGTGATTGCCACCGATGGCGCACAAGGTGTAGACCTCGCCCAAAATCGTAAGCCCGACTTGATTTTGATGGATATGAGTTTGCCCGTCATGGATGGCTGGCAAGCCACCCGCATCATCAAAGCCAATCCAGAGATCAAACATATCCCCATCATCGCGCTGACGGCTCATGCGATTGCAGGGGATCGAGAAAAATGCCTCGCGGCGGGTTGTGATGAATACGAGACTAAGCCGATAAAATTCCCCGAATTGATGGCGAAGATAGACCACTTTTTGGGTATTTCTGAATAAAATCTAAAAAAATTCAGATGCGTTTGGGTTATGCGTGGGAATTGTGTATAATTTCTGAATATACATTCTGATTGGTGAAATGTGATTTTCATGATGGAAGTTATTCAACAATCCCAACTCATTGGCAAGCGTTACGAACTCGGAGACCGCATCGGGGTAGGCGGTATGGGGGCGGTCTATCGCGCTCACGACTTACTCACAGGGCAATATGTGGCGCTCAAGCGGGTTCTCAGTGATGGCGATTTGGGCGATATGAACGAAAACTTCCGTCTTGCGCTCACCCAAGAATTCAAACTGATGGCATCGTTTCACCATCCGTATATCATCGAGGTAATCGATTATGGCTTCGATGAAAGTCGCTTGCCCTATTACACGATGGAACTGCTCGAAAATACGCAAACCATCCTCGAAGCCACCTACCAAAAATCCATCACCACCAAAGTGACCTATTTGTTGCAATTGCTCCAAGCCCTGATGTATCTCCATCGGCGTGGCGTGTTGCATCGTGACCTCAAACCTGCCAATGTGTTGGTGGTGAATAGCCGTGTGCATGTGTTGGATTTTGGCTTATCCGTCATGCGTGACCGCGCCAGCACCACCGAGAATAATCAAGGCGTGGCGGGGACGGTGGCGTATCTTGCGCCAGAGGTGCTAAAAGGCGCACCCGCCACAGAAGTATCGGATTTATATGCGGTTGGGGTGATTGCATACGAAATGTTCAAGGGAGAACATCCTTTTCCGCAGACCGATATTAGCACCCTCATCAACAGTGTGTTATTCAAAATTCCAGACATCAGCCAATTGGATGTGAGTTATGATATTGGCGTATTTATTGAACGCTTGTTGATGAAAGACCCTGATGACCGTTTTGCCAATGCAGGTGAGGCGATTAATGCCCTCAAATATGCGTTGGATGAGCCAATCGAACTCGATACATCCGCCACCCGCGATAGTTTTTTACAAGCCGCTCGCTTGGTCGGGCGCGATAAAGAATTGGGTCAATTGGCGCTGGCGCTTGCTGATGCCAAAGAAGGACGCGGTAGCGCATGGCTCATCGGTGGCGAAAGTGGGGTGGGTAAATCACGTCTGATAGATGAATTACGCACGCTGGCGTTGGTGGATGGTGCGCTCGCCATGCGTGGGCAATCCAACATCGAAGGACGCGCACCGTATCAATTGTGGCGCAATGTTTTTCGTTGGTTGGGTTTGGTGGGCGAATTGGATGCGGTAGACGCGGGGCTGATTAAATTGCTCGTCCCCGATATTGTCTCGTTGCCCCCCTATCACTTAGAGGCGGCGAGTGAACTTGAATCGACCAAAGTGCAGTCGCGTTTACTAGATGCCCTAGAGCGCATGATACGCGCTATTGGTCGCCCTGTGGTGATTATGCTCGAAGATTTACACTGGGCGGGTAGCGAAAACATCAGCCTGTTCGCATCTTTGAGCCAATTGGCGCATCAACTACCGTTGTTGCTTATCGCCAGTTTTCGGGATGATGAACGTCCCGATTTGCCCAATGTGTTGCCCAATGCGACACACCTCAAACTCAACCGCCTGAACGAATCTGATATTGCCGAACTCAGCCAAGCCATGCTCGGTGATGCTGGCACGAAAGAACAAGTCGTGCATCTGCTCCAACGCGAGACCGAAGGCAATGTGTTCTTCCTCATCGAAGTCGTGCGTGTCCTCGCAGAAGAGGCGGGCAACCTCGAAGAAATTGGTCGTACTACCTTGCCCCAAAGTGTATTCGCAGGTGGGGTACAACGCATTATCCAACGCCGTTTAGATAAACTCCCCGCTCATATGCACGATACGCTCGCATTGGTAGCGGTTATTGGCAGAGAAGTGGATTTGACATTATTGCGCTCGTTGATGATCACGATAGATGTGAACACATTCTTAAATGAATGTGCCAACGCCGCCATTTTAGAGGTGATAGATGGCGAATGGCGCTTCACGCACGATAAATTGCGCGATGGTGTTCTGGAACGTATCTCTAAACGTGACCTGATTCAACTGCACAAGCGAGTCGCCGAGGGTCTCGAAAAATTGTACGGTACGACCGAAAATGTCGCCAAACTCGCTTATCACTGGAACATCGTTGGCGATCCTGTAAAAGAAGAATATTATACAAGCCTAGCAGGTGAACAGGCTTTACGCAGTGGGGCATATCAAGAGGCGGTGCTATTTTTTGAACGCGCTTTAACCCTCATCACGCCCAAAACACAAGCTATCAAAGAGAGTGAATTGCGTCGTGTATATTTGCAACATCGCAAAGCGGAGGCGTATCTGGGGTTTGGGGCTTATACCCAAGCCCGACAATTGTATCAGGAAAGTTTGCAAATCGCCGAAAAACACGAACTCCCCGAAGGTATTGCTAGTTCGTTGTTCGCATTGGGCAATGTGGAGCATGTGCGTGGATTGTATGAGGCGGCGCGTAAATTTTATAATCGCAGTTTAGAGATTTATCAACAACTCGATAAACAGGCAGATGTGGTTAAGGTGTTGAATAGCTTGGGCAGTGTTGCCTATGATATGGGCGATGACAAACTCGCTAAAGATTTGTATCAACAAAGCCTGAATTTATCGCGTGAATTGGGCGGGCAATGGGGCATGGCAGGGACATCGGGCAAACTCGATACGGTGACTGTCAAACGGATTGACGAAGCCCGCGATAAACGCCGTGAATTGATGGACAGGCTGATGCGTGCCTCTCAGAGCGAAGATAAAACCCATGTGGCGCAAATTTATGAACAAATGGGGCAATTGTCCTTTGATTTAGGCGAATACGATGAGGCGATTCAAGCCTTCAACAAAGCCCAATCCACTTACCGCGAGATGAATGACAACGCAGGTATTGCCAATATGTATCTGCAATTAGGGCGGGTCTTTGCCGAACAGAAAAATTATGCGGTCGCTCATGCCAATTATATTATGGGCATTAAAATCGCCAAAGATGCCCAATCCGCCGATGTTATTTTTTCCATGTTCATGTATTTGGCACGACTGTACGTGATGCAAGGATATTTAGACCACGCCTTAGAACTTGTTTCGTTCATGGCACATGCTGAAAATTTGCCCGATTCAATGGAAGATGAAGTCGAACAATTCTCATTCGATTTACAAGCCAAAATGGATGAAGCCAGCGCCAAATCGGGTTGGGAACAAGGCAAACAAAAGACATTGGAATCTGTTTTATTGGATATTTTGGGTGAATAGCACCTATAAAGGTTGATATGAACATAATCTTATTGCTTCTGCTCATCCTGATATGGGGCGCGGGGACGGGTTTACGCGCCTATAAACAAGCGCGATTTTATCAGATCGAAGAATACAAAATGGGGCGATATGCCCGTTGGTGGGTCAAAGCGCGTGACCGCTTTATGCCATCGCGTCCGTTGCTGGTGACGGCGATTGGTCTGGTGATGATATTCGTCTTCAGCGAATCGAGTGGTTCGGCATTACCCGTTATTATCGGCATGATAGTTGCGATTATCTCCAATACCCCGCCTGATGAGGGCGAAATCAAGAAAAAATTTCGGCATACCCCGCGTGCCAATCGCTTACTCAGCGCGACAGCGTTATGGATAGCCATCACGTTTATTATCATCGCGCTCATCACCAGTCGCATCGAATCGGTGCGTTTTGCGACTCTCTTTGTGATGATAGCAGGGTTAACCGCCCATCTCATCGCGCCGATATACCTGATGCTTGGCAACATCACCACGATGCCGATAGAAGGATTTTTGCGCGGGCGCTTTGTGGCATCGGCTAAACATGTGATGAAGCAAATCAACCCAACCGTGATTGGCATCACGGGCAGTTACGGTAAAACCACCACCAAAGTGTTTTTGACCGACATCCTCAACGGGCGTTATAAAGCCTATCCCACGCCCAAAAGTTATAACACTATGATGGGCGTGTGCATCGCCGTTAACAACGACCTCAAAAATGATTTTAGCATCGATTATTTCGTGGTCGAGATGGGCGCGTATATTCGTGGCGAAATTCAACGAATTTGCAGACTCACCCCGCCCCATATCAGCATTGTGGTCGAAGTTGGTCCGCAACACTTAGAACGATTCGGTAGCCTAGAGAATATCGCCATCGCCAAATATGAAATCATCAAGGCATTACCACCTGATGGAGTAGGGGTGTTCAATTGGGATAACCCGTATGTGCGCGAGATGTATAACAAGGGGTATCCAAAAACGCGCCTCGCTATCAGCAAAACGGTCTCTCCCCAAAATCCGCCCGATGGGGTGCGCTTCATCGGCTCGGATGTCATCGAAACGTTGAACGGATTATCGTTCACCGTGACCGATGCACAGACGGGTGAATCGGCATATTTCGAGACGGCGCTCATGGGTGAGCATAATGTGACCAACATCCTATTAGCAACGGCGGTAGCGGTGCATGAAGGCATGAAATTGCGCGATGTTGCCCAACGGGTGAAGAATTTACGCCCCGCCGAGAGTCGGTTGGTCAAACAGACCATCGGTGGAATCACCATCATCAACGATGCCTATAGTGCCAACCCCGCGGGGGTGGTCAGCGCCCTCAAAGCCCTGAGCTTGCATGGTGGCAGAAAATTGGTCGTCACCCCTGGCATGGTCGAATTGGGCGAATTGCATTATCCCGAAAATTATAAATTGGGGGAATTGCTCACACAGTATGCAACGGATGTGATTTTGGTCGGCGCAGAGCAAACCAAGCCGATTTTTGACGGGTTAAAAGCCTCTGGCTTCGCCGATGACCGTTTGCAGGTGGTGGATGAATTGCGCGAGGCGATCAGTTGGTATCAGACGCATTTAGTCCCAGGCGATACAGTGCTATTCCTGAACGATTTGCCCGATACGTATTAGATTCGTCATTGCAGAGGGACGATATACGCCCTGCGGGCTAATCGTCCCGTACAGACATCAAAAATTTGTAGGGGCGGATTAGGCGAAGCCATATATCCGCCCTATAATGATGCAAAAATATTATTTTTATTCTGATGGATTATCCTCTTTGCGAATATCCACCACGTTCCCGCCCGTCATCTTGATTAAATCTAGTCGAGATATGGGGAAAATGGCATTATGCGCTCCCGCCGCCGCATACAGTTGGTCGAATCGTTCCAATGATTGGTCAATGTAAACGGGTATATTCGCCGTGCGGATGCCCACAGGTGGCACACCGCCTGGGGCATATCCATAAATGTCGATGCACTGTTCGGGCGAGGCGGTTTTCACCTTTTTGCGCGATACATTAAACAGGGCGGCGAGTTTTTTATCATCTACCCGACCATCGCCACTGGCTAAAATCAGGATGGGTTTTTCATCCACCAAAAACGCCAAACTCTTGACGATTTGCCCCAACAAACAGCCAATGGCATCGGCGGCTTGTTGCGATGTAGCGGTGGAATCGTCAAAAAAGCGAATCCGAATGGTGCTATCAAACATATCTATGGCGCGTTGTACATCATCAGGGGTTAATGGAGTCATTATCACATCGCCATCCCGCCGTCTACATTCAAGACATGCCCCGTGATATAACCCGCCTCATCCGATGCCAAAAATGCAACGGCGTTGGCGACATCTTGCGCTTCGCCCCAACGCCCCAACGGGATAACCGCATTCAGTTGGGTGGTGAGTTCTTCGGGCAAATCTTTCGTCAGGTCTGTCAGAACAAATCCGGGCGCAACGGCGTTGACGGTGATGCCTCTGCTGGCGACCTCACGGGCAAGTGCTTTGGTGAAGCCAATAATCCCCGCTTTGCTGGCGCTGTAATTAGTCTGACCCGCTTGCCCCATAATCCCACTCACGCTGGTGATGTTGATGATGCGCCCGTAGCGTTTGCTCATCATCGAGCGCACGGCGGCTTTGGCGCATAACCACGTACTACGTAAATTGGTGTTGATGACGGCATCAAAGTCTTCGGGTTTCATCATCATAATGAGATTATCGCGGGTGATGCCCGCATTATTGACCAAAATGTCAATTTTGCCGTGTGCGGTGGTGGTCTCTTTAATCAATTTTTGGGCTTGCGCCTCATCGCTCACATCGGCTTGAAGGTGGTTGGCGCTCCCGCCATTGGCGATGATTTCATCGACAACGGTCTGGGCGGCATCGGCATTGTTGTTGTAATTGACGACCACATGCGCCCCGCGTTTGCCCAGTTCAAGCGCGATGGCGCGACCAATCCCCCTGCTACCGCCCGTGACAACGGCAATTTTATCGCTGAGTTGTGACATAATGTTCCCTTTGCATACCATACACGGACACGATATATCGTGTCTCTATAAGGATAATCAATTTTGGGATTATAACTTATTCTAGGTTTATCTGCCTACCCAACCCACGAAGCGTGTTTGACCGCGTAAATCGGTTGTGAGCGATTGCGTCTCGAAGCCATCTCGTGTGCTACTGAATATATCGGCGCGTCCATCCAACGATGTGGATGTAGTACGAATCCCCAAAAAGGCGATGCGTGTGCCATCTGGCGAATAGAGTGGGTCACAACTGGCGCGAGGATTGTTTCCCGATGCCACGATGGTGAAATTAGTCGTCTCTAAAACGCGCACGCCATACGGACATTGACCGCCTTTTCCGCCGACCACCAACCGCGCTCCATCGGGCGACCACGATGCGCTCAAGCCAAAGCGCGAGAAGGTCAAATTATCCAATGTGGCGATGCGTTCTCCATTCCGATTCATGATGACCGTTTCGTTGGTTGTGCCTGCATGTTGAAAAATCACCAATTCGCCATTTGGCGACCATTTTTCATTCAAATTGAGTTGATTATCACCCGCGCCTTGCAGACGAATTTCGCGCCCTTGCTTATCGCGCATATCGGCAATCCATAGGGAACGGGTTGGATTGAGCAGGTTAAAGCTATCGCCACTGGCGAAGCCCAGCGTCTGATTATTCACCCAGTAGGGCGGTTCAGACACCAGCGCATCGCTGATTTTGGTGATGGTGTTGGTGGCGAATTCTAAAACATAAACTTGCCCGCCTGTCGGTGTGGGATTTGTATCGGGATTGCAGGCATTTGGCGCGGGCGGAATCCATGTTGGGCAGGTGGCACGGTCTGATATAAATGCCAAATATCGCCCATCGGGCGACCATGCCGGATGAAAACTGAATGTGCCGTCATTGACCAATGCCGACCACGTAGATTGTTGCACATCGAATAAAAATATCCCCAAGTGGTAGCCTGTTTCGAGGGTGACGGCTAAAAAGCGACCATCAGGCGACCAGGTGGGCAAACTAACAATACCGCGTTGTGCAAGGCTTGGTAGGGCGGCGATGCGTCCACTTAACCCGATTGCGACATCCAAAACATATAATCCCGTGTTACCACGTTGCGGGTTATTCAAAAAATAGGCAATCGCGTTACCCGTTGGCGAGATAAAAAATTGATCAATCTGAGTTGTCTCGTATTCCAAAATGGGGATGCGAGCGGCAGGGTTGGTTGGTGAAGCAAAAAATAATGTCGCACGGGTGATAGGCGCTTCGGCTGTCGCTAAATTGGTGATGTTTTGGGCATCATTGGTATTGATGAAGGCAATATATTGATTACCCACCACATAACCCGTTGGCACATCTACTGATTCCCAATTATCGAAGCGGATACTCGGCACAGGGAAGGGGGTATTCATCGGGGTTGGTGTGATGCTCGGTGTTGCGGTAGGTGTAGATGTTGCTGTCTCTGTGGGCGTGTTCGTTGGTGTAGGCGTATGAGAGGGTATCTCTGTGATGGTTGGGCTAGGTGTGATGCTCGCCGTTGCTGTGATAGTGGGTGTCGCGGTGGACGTTTCTGTTGCCAAAACTGCCATATCGGTAGTAGGCGCATCAGCAGGGCTACAGGCAACACACATCAGAATCGAGATAAAAACAACATTGCGTAGGCGCATTACATCACATCCTAAATCATGCCAATCTACAAATATGACGGATATGATAACACATTTGCGCGGATTGTTTTAGGCGTTTGCCCTATGGTGTGCTGGTTGGCGCGATGACGGTAATCGTGATGCTATACAACACTTGCGATGAATCTTCAAATGTCACAACCAAGTTATAATCGCGTGTTTGCGTGGGGCATATTACCTGTTCGGAATGATGTGACACGGGCACATCATCCAAATAGACTAAACGCGCATTGTCTACACTCCAAAACAGACGGGTGCAATCGCCAAAGACGATTGTCTTGCTATCTGCATTCAAAATCACAGCGACAGTAGGTGTTACTATGCTATTGCCATCGGTTGGCACGCGCAATTCTTGACCCGAAAAAATACGATTCGGGTCTTGGATGCAATTGCCGATTTGCAATTCCGCCATCGTCAAGCCATACCGATTGGCGATTCGTGTGAGCGTATCGCCCCCTTGGACGCGATAGATGAATGTCCACGTTTCGTTTGGGGTGCATTCATCGACAAAATCAGTCGCTTCGGGGTTGGGTGTGCGGTTGGGGCGTTGTGTGACGATAGGGGTGATGGTTGGTGGTTCGGTCAGTTGTTGCATCCCGTGTATGACGGAGATGGTCGCTTCTTCGGGCGTATCGGGAATGGCTAAAACAGTGTTCTCTTGGCTGATGCTCATGGTGATTTGTTGCCCTGTCCGCAGGTTGCGCGTGCCAATGGGTGTGCCGATGACACTTTCGCCTTCTATCACGGCGACCGTCATAAGTGCGCCATTGCGTTGCCAGTAAATGGTCGAATTAAACGTGAGGTTAATCGGATTATTTTCCGATGTACGAATTGTGATCGGCTCACGCGATTTAATTTGCATGATAATGGCGTTATCGGGCAAATCAATACACGTCACATTGGGGGCAGTGGCGTTAATTTGCGTGCATCGCAACGAGCCAATGGTCACTTCGGTGACGGCTTGTGGCGTACATGCTATTGTTCCGAGTATCATCAACAAACACACTGCCCACAATTTCATAGCACATCCTTGCTAGGGTTGTCCCATTAATTCGATATTCTGGTTGGTGATCGCCACCCGCGAAAAACCGTTATCGCCCGCACTACCGATGAGGTCATTTAGGCTTTGCATGATAATGGGGATTAATTCATTGCGAACAGTCATATCATACATCATGCTGACAGGCGATATGCCGTCTATTTTTGTCATTTTATCCACCGTGATTTGCATCAAGCCGTTACCATCGGCAACTGACACTTTCACCAGACCAATTTCACCCGATTCTAGCGTGATAACAGCAACAATGCCACAATTGACCAAATCGATAAAGGCATTTTGAATAGACCATGCTGGCGGTCGATTATTCACATTGGTTTGGATATGATGTTGAAATTCTTGTTCGGTGAAAGTTTGACCGCCGAACCCCGCCAACGAACAAATATAATTCACCCGATAAATCGCGTTGGCATAATCATCGGAGATGAGCATTGCCCCATCGGGCATCACTTGGACATCGACTGGTCGCCCCCAGACAGCTTCGCCCGGTTGCAACCAACCATCGGCGAAAATTTCGTAACTAATCGCTTCGGATTCGGCATTCAACCGCACAAGGCTAATCCGATACCCAATTCGGCTACTCCGATTCCAACTGCCGTGTTCAGCGATGAATACCTGATTGACATATTCAGCAGGGAAGCTATTCCCCGTATAAAAACGCATCCCCAACGGCGCGACATGGGCGGGCATGAGTTGAGCAGGTGCTACAAACTCGTTGCAATTGTGTAAATGACCAAATTCGGGATCGACCACAAAGCCCGAATGACAATAGGGGAAGCCGAAATTTTGCCCGATCGTTGTGGCACGATTCAGCGTTTCGGGTGGTAATTCGTCACCCAATCCATCGCGCCCGTTGTTGGTGAACCACAATTCGCCCGTAACAGGATGCCAATCGTATCCGACTGCATTGCGTGCTCCACGTACATACACCTCGATATTCGTGCCGTTGGGATTCATCCGCACAATCGTGGCAGAATAGGGTCCCGCGCTTTCTTCGCACACGTTACAGGGCGCACCGACTTTGATATATAACTTGTCATCGGGACCGAAGCGTATGGTACGTGCGCCATGCGATGCAGGGACGGTATTATTAACAACCACAGGGGTGGGGGGAGTATTCAAATTGGCTTCGATGTTATCGTAGCGAAAGACGACACCATCTGCCCCGACATATAATGCCCCGTCCCTGAATGCGACTCCACTGGCGACATTATAAGGGGTTGGGATAGCGATAATTTGCGTGGCGTAATTCTGGTTGGTGGCATTGGGAATAGCATACACCGTATTGGTGCGTGTGCCGATGAATAATGTCCCACTAGGCGAAAGGGTCATCATCCGTGCTTGTGGAATATTTTGCGCGAATGTGCTAATTTTGAACCCGTGAGGCAAATTGATCAAATGAGTCGGCAATACCTGACCCAGCGCAGGTTGCGGGGAGATGCTCAACGCGGTGACAAAAATGATAAGACCGATTAATCGAAATAAATAGCGCATACAATATACCTCATCACTCCTACTGATGATTTATCTTTGCATGATTTTGAGATTAATCGCAATAGTCCAAAAGTGGTTGTTATTCATCATCCAACGGATATTTTTTCTTGAGGATATAATATGACCCGCGTTTTGTGCCAAATTTTTGCAAGATATCTTTGTTGACCAAATCGGCTAAATCTCGGCGAATTGTCTCTGGATGCACATCGGGGAACATCTGTTGAAGTTCACTATTGGTGATGCGTGTATGCTCCCCGTCCATCAGATAATCCAACGCCTTTTCTTGGCGCAAGTTAATATCTTCGATGAGCGCCGCCAATGATGGACGCGGTGGTGTGAGGGTTTGGTTATATAACATGACCTGAAAACCGCCTTCGCGCTCCTGAAAATCGGGATGCCGTAAATTGTGTTGCGTCATGAGTTCCAAAATACGGTCGATGCCATATCCAAGCCGTTCAATATAGCCCATATCGGCTAAGACTTGCACAATAATCGGGTTGCGCGAGAAGCGTTCATCTTTGATATTATCCACCGTGACGGGACCAGGCAACTTGCCCGGACTGAACACCTCCATGTGGTCTCGGAATAAAAATAGGCGGATGTTATCGCCTTGAATACTATAATCACGGTGTGCAACCGCGTTCACGACCAATTCGCGGGCGGCTTCGAGTGGATATTCAAATTGCTCATTCCGCGCCATTGTATCTTTGAGTTGTACGCCTTTGCGGAGGTGGTCTATCAGAAAGGTTTCGGCACGGCGAATTTGTTCGGGCAATGTGCCAGTGATGTCTTCACGGTTAAACGTATCGCTCATGACTTCGCCCGCAAAGCGCACGGCGGTAATATCGGCATTATGCACGAAGGTCTGGGGTGATTTTCCGAAGAGCAACATGCCCGCGTTGGTCGGATAGAGTTGACCATCGCGCCGTGCCAAACACCCGCGCCGAAGCAAGAGTGTTTTGACATCATGTTGTTCGGTGCGTTGCAATTTATCGATATAACGGTCTACCAAATCCCAATCGAGGTCATTGAGGGTGGCATCTTTGGCGATTTCCATCTCGAAGCTCATCTCGCCCCGTTCTATCAACAAACGGCGCAATTCGATGGGTTTGAGCGGTAAGATTTGGTTGTCTTCTCGGCGCACATAACGCCCTTCGTACATGTAGATATGAGGCATCCCCGCAGGCACTTCGATGAGTACCACTTGTTTATCATCTATCGTGATGGGTTGGGGGAGTGGGGTGATGAGGGGCGGGTCGAGGCTGAGGGCGGCATGGAGCAGATGATCTATACTTTCTGTCACATCCGCCACGCCGTGAATATCCTCATCTACGATGCCCAAAACGACAATCCCACCACGACTATTCGCCATGCCCGCCAAATTCAGCGCCAATGTCGAAACGGGGCATGTATCCTCAAACCACGCCCATTTTGAATCTTGTCCATGTTCTAGTTGTGCCAATATATCCAATTGGCTAATCAGATGAGAGGGTAGGGTTGCCATGTATCTTCACCACATGCCTAGTTATGTTTTTTCCTCATTGTCATCCGTGTTTTCTTCACGATATTTGTCCCGTTCTCGTCCATCAGATGGTGGCGGAAGTAAAACCAATTCTAACACTTGGGCGATGTTGCTGACAAAGTAGATATTCATCTCGCGCAAGGCTTTATCTGAAATATCGGCGAGGTCTTTGCGATTTTGTTCGGGCAATATCACATTCATAATCCGTGAGCGATGCGCCGCCAGTAATTTTTCTTTGATCCCACCGACAGGCAAAACGCGCCCGCGTAGGGTGATTTCGCCCGTCATGGCGAAATTCGCCCGTACTTTACATTCCGTGAATGCCGATATAATCGCCGTGGCGATGCTCACACCCGCCGATGGACCGTCTTTTGGGGTTGCGCCTTCAGGGATGTGTAGATGAACATCGAAATTTTCAAAATCATCGCTAGGAATATCCCATTCACGCGCATTTGCCCGTAAATAACTGAGCGCCGCCTGTGCCGATTCTTGCATGACATCGCCCAATTGCCCGGTCATCAACAGGTTGCCTTTGCCAGGGAATAGTGCGACTTCGAGCGTCAAGACATCCCCACCATAGGGTGTCCACGCCAATCCCGTCACAATGCCCACCGCATCCACATCATTGGCGCGTGCTTCGAGATGGTGGGGCGGTCCCAAATATTCCGCCACATGCTTATGTGTTAATCGGCGTGGATACGGGCGTTCTTCGGCGATGAGGCGTGCTGTTTTGCGACAAATCGTGCCGATTTCGCGGTTTAAGTTGCGTACACCCGCCTCGTAGGTGTATTCGCGGATGATGGCTTGTAGGGTCGGCACAGGAAAAATCAGCCCATTTTCTGCCAGTCCATGCGCTTCGAGTTGTTTGGGGATGAGAAATTTTTTGGCGATTGCCAATTTATCCTCTTCGGTATAACCCGGAAATTCGACAATCTCTAAACGGTCGAGCAACGCAGGCTCAAGTGGGTCGAGATCGTTGGCTGTGGTGATGAAAAACACCTGTGAGAGGTCGTAATCCACATCTAAATAATGATCGCTGAATTGTTTATTTTGTTCGGGGTCTAAGACCTCCAACAATGCTGCGCTAGGGTCTCCCCGATAATCTGCGCCGATTTTATCGATTTCATCCAACATAAAAACGGGGTTAATCGTCCCCGCACGGCGCATAGTTTGGATGATGCGCCCAGGCATTGCGCCGATATACGTGCGCCGATGCCCGCGAATTTCGGCTTCGTCATGCACACCGCCCAAACTGACGCGCACAAATTCGCGTCCGAGCGCGTTGGCGATGCTTTTGCCGAGTGATGTTTTGCCCACACCGGGCGGTCCGACAAAGCATAAAATCGGTGTTTTCATTTTATCTGCCGCCAATTTACGGACGGCGATATGCTCCAAAATGCGGTCTTTGACCTTCGGCAAGCCGTGATGTTCAGCTTCGAGAATGCTGTGTGCGCGTTTGATGTCTAAATTATCGGTTGTTGTTTTGCGCCACGGCAGTTCTATCAACCATTCGATATAGGTGCGGATGATGCCGATTTCGGGTGCCATCGGCGGAATGGTCTGTAAACGCCCAAATTCTTTCATCGCTTTTTCGTGAATAGAAGTGGGCAATTGCGCCGCCAGAATTTGACGGCGTAAATCCTCAAATTCCTGTTGAAAATAATCTTCTTCGCCCAATTCACCTTGTATCACGCGCATTTGCTCGCGCAGATAATTTTCGCGCTGGGTGCGCGACATCTCTTGTTGAACTTGCCCCTCTATTTCCTCTTTGATATTCAACATGCGGAGTTCATGCGTCAATAATTGGATGACAAAACGCATCCGCTCTTCGAGATTGGTCATTTCGAGCGCCTGTTGCCGATTTTCGTAGGTGCTATTGATGACGGTAATCGCAAAATCGGCGAGCCAACTGGGGTCATTCATCTCGCTGGCGTAATTCAGCACCTCGTCACTCAGGGTATCCATCTGGCTGGTGACTTTTTCAAATAGGGTGAATAGCGTTTCCTCTAAGGCGATTGCGCGGTCGCTCTCGCTGATGGTTTCTTGTACTATTTGAGCTTTGGCGGTCAGTTTATGCTCTTCGCTATTCGTAAAATACTGAAATCGAATTCGTCGCCTGCCCTCGACTAAAACCGAGAATGTATCGGGTGACATTTGGACAATTTGCGTTGCCGCGACTTCTGTGCCAATGAACGCTTTGTCATCAGAAAACGCGATAACGGGGTCTGAATATCCATCATGCGCCATGACAATCAGGGTTTGTTTGTTTTTGATAGCTTCACGGCAAATTTTGAGTGTGGTTTCTCCTTTGCACATCAACGGCATAATCAATTTCGGAAAGACCACTTGATCTTTGACCAATAAAACAGGGCGTTCTATCATGCCATCTTTATCGGGGATAGCATTGGGTATGTGTGAAAAATCGAAATCATTTTGAAGGGTCAAAATCTCTAATCCCACTTATTCTACAATTTAGATGTGAATAAATTAGTGTACATCAAAACAAATCAGACTGCAAAAGCAGAGCCAACATTGACAACCACGCCCTTTAATTGCATAGTTATGGGTGTTATGTTGGCTATGCAGGAATAAGGTACTCTTTGTGAGCGCGAAACGAAAATTAACTGTCGCAGTGGTCTTTGGTGGACGTAGTGTCGAGCATGATGTATCGGTGGTCACAGGGCATCAGATTATGAAAGCCTTCGACCCAAGTTTATATGAGATTATCCCCATCTACATCACCCGTGAGGGTAAATGGTTCACTGGCGAGCCTCTGATGAAACTCGATAATTTTCAGAACGAAGTGATTAGTCATAAAGGTGTAGAGCAAGTTATTTTATCGCCAACGGTGCAACATCACGGGCTGATTATCAATCCGGTTGCGGGTCGGTTGCAAAAAAGTGATCTCAAACGCATTGATGTCGTTTTCCCCGCCATTCATGGGTCACATGGTGAAGATGGCACATTGCAAGGCTTATGCGAGATGGCAGATGTGCCGTATGTCGGTTGTGCGGTGTTGGCATCGGCAGTGGCGAATGACAAAATGATCACCAAAGCCGTGCTGGATTATCACAATATCCCTGTGGTGGAGGGTGTCCTCATTCATCGGGATGATTGGATACAAAACCGCGATAAGGTATTAGACAATATCACCGAAACGCTTGAACTGCCCGTATTCATCAAACCTGCCACGTTAGGGTCGAGCATCGGTGTGACTCGTGCCGATACGCCCGAATCGTTGGCGATATCGTTGGATATTGCCACCAATTTTGACCGTCGCGTGTTGATCGAAAAAGCGGTTCTCGGCGGTGTCGAAATTAATTGTGCTGTCATGGGTTATGGTGATGAGATTCAAGCATCGGTCTTAGAACAACCTGTCTCATGGGAAGCATTTTTGACCTATGAAGAAAAATATATGCGCGGTGGTGGTGGGATGAAAGGCGCAGAGCGCATTATCCCCGCGCCAATTAGCGATTCGCTCACAACGAAAATTCAGCAGTATGCGATTTCTGCCTTTCGTGCCATTGATGGACGTGGTATTGCGCGAATTGACTTTCTAGTCTATCCCGATGACGACATTGTGTATCTGAACGAAATCAACACCATGCCGGGTTCATTAGCCTTTTATCTCTGGCGCGAAATGGGTTTATCGGCGGGGCAAGTGGTCGAAAAATTGGTGACATTAGCTCAAGATGCTTATGCCGATAAGCGTAAAAATACCTACAACTACGAGACGAGCCTCATCCAACTCACGGCATCGCGGGGCTTAAAAGGTGTTAAAGGCGCAAAGACAACGATCACATCGTCAAATTACTTCGCCAAGAACGTGCATATTGATTACAATTGAAGGTGTTTCATTTTTGCTATTGAGGCGTGGAGCGATTCGTATGAAGTTACACCGCACCATCTTATTCTGTATCTTGTGCAGTCTGGCGTTTTTGGTGGCATGTACACCGACCCAAGCGCCTCCATCAACCCCACTACGCGGTGCGGTTGTCCCCACTCGTGTCACCGAAACCCCAACTTTAACCCCTACGGTTGAAGCAACGGCGACCCCAACGCCAACGGATGAACCGACCGAAGAAGCAACGGCGACTCCAACACCAACGGATGAACCGACCGAAGAAATCATCCCGACCAATACCCCTATTGTGACTGAGGAAGCAACAGCACAAGTGATCATCCCGACCGAGACGGAGCCATCTACCCCGACAGAGACCTCTGTTTCGCCAAGTGCAACACCGACCTTGCGACCAACGAATACCGCAACACCGACATTGATACCATCGCCCACAGCCACACCTACCGAAGTGGTCATTGCCACTCCTGCGGTGATTACAGAAACTGCGATTGCTTATGGCGATACGGTGACTGGCACTATCAGCAATGATGTATACGAATATCGTTATCTGTTCGAGGCACAAGCAGGCGATGTTATCTCTATCTTTATGCGTGCAACAGACCGCCGACAAGGGCTAGATGGTTATCTGACACTCCTCGCACCCAACGGCGCACAATTGGTTGTCAATGACGATTTTAATTCGTTACAAGGATACGATCCCGGAATTGCCGATTATGCTATCCCCGCAGATGGTACATATACTATCGTTGCATCCCGTTTTAATGGTGTTGCAGGCACATCTTCGGGGGATTTTGAACTCGTATTGACCGTCACTGATGCGACAGTTGCCACACCAGAACCCACCGCATCAGCAGATTTCACCGAAATTCCGATTGCCTATGGCGACCGCGCCGAAGGCGAGATCACCAACAACACACCCGTTGTCGCCTATCAATTTGTGGCGCAGGCTGGCGATGTGATTGGGATTCAGGTCAATATGCTTTCGGGGACATTAGATCCGCAAGTCGTGTTATTCTCGCCCAATGGCGCAGAAATCGCCTTGAATGACGATGATCCACTCGGTGGATTTAACGCCTATCTGCGTGATTTTGTCATCCCCGAAACAGGCGTGTATACCATTTGGGCGACACGCTTTAACCGTGATGTCGGCACAAGTTTTGGTCGTTATGAATTGTTGCTCCAACGAGTGGGGGTTGGTGTTGTGCCAACACCTGTATCCAATACGGATATAATCACGTTGGATGAAGCGGTTGTTGGTGAAATTACCAACCAAAATTTTGCGCGATTCTATACTTTTTCTGCCAAACAAGGCGATGTTGTCACCTTTACCATGCGGGCAAATGTCGGTAATTTAGACCCATATCTCATCCTCATCGCTCCTGATGGTCAACAAATTGCCCGTAATGATGATGTCGCTGGTTTGGGCTTTAATTCGGCGTTAGATAAAGTCAGGTTGCCTCAATCGGGTGATTACACCATCGTAGCGACCCGCTTCCAAGTGGCATTCGGGGTCACACAAGGTACTTTTCAATTGATTGCCACTGCCGATAGTGGCACATCGCAGGCGCTCATCGAAATATTGCCAATTGAATATGGCACACCACAAACAGGGACACTAGATGGTGGCAACTTCCAATATTATGGTTTTAATGCCCAAGCGGGTGATGTGATTTCCATCTCGCACCTGAATACCTCTGGCGATTTAGACCCGTTCCTCGCGTTAGAAGATGCTTTTGGTGTGGAATTGGCGCGGAGTTATGATGATTTGTTCGATGAGAATCTCAATTTTGATAACGCCACTATCCGTGATTTCATCATCCCCAATACAGGTTATTATGTGATTGCCGCAGGCTATAATGGTGAAACATCGGGTGGGTATAGGCTCACAGTGACGCGCACCACCACGACTAACAATATTCCACAATATGCCTCTCTCGATTGGGGCAAAACAGCGACTTTTGCCGATGGTGAAAAAACGAACTTATTAGTGACCGTGGGTGATTGGGTTTTCGATAATGTTGAAAAGCGTGTGTTGAATGTGATGACATTCCGATTGCCACCGTCCGATGGTCGCCAACTGAGCAGTGTCATATTCGCACTTGAAAGCTGTTATTTGACCAATAGCAGTGTATTTACGGTGTTTGGTGCGCTCCAAGTTTCGGGGTTGGGTTATTATGCCTCCGATGTGACTGTTCCATTAGCACCAGAAGCCAATCCACGCGCTTCGGCAACCATTACTGCTTGCCAGAATGTGGATATAACCGATTTTGTCACCGAAGCCTATCGTTCAAATGCGACTTACGTGCAAATCCAATTGAATTTCTCCTCGAATACGGTGAATCGCAATGCGGTGATTGATGCGGCAATCTTTTTAGAACCGCGTTTAGAATTGTATTTTGGAGATTGAGGATACTGGATTATCCGTCTGTGGACGCGCACAAGCGCGTCCATATAGGCATAAAAAATCTAATGAGCGTGTCGTGTAGGGACGGCATTTGTATGTCGTCCAAGATCGTTTTAACGGCGTGTGGCGTTGGTTTTCGGCACAAATCGATAGCCAACGCCATATTCGTTATGAATATAGGTGGGGTTTTTATAATCAGGTTCGACTTTACGGCGCAAATGCGAGACATAAATGCGCGGATAGTGATGCTCACTCTTGTATTCAGGTCCCCAAACTTGCTCTAAAATCTGCTGAAAACTCAATACCTCGCCACTATTTTGGATGAACAACACCAATAGGTTGAATTCGGTCGGTGTGAGCCGACATTCTTTGTTGTTGATATGCACACGGCGCGTATTTAGGTCTACCGAAAGATAATCATCTTTGTAGGTGATGAGGGGTTTGCCATCGTTATTCTCGATGCTAGAGCGCCGTAACAAGGCTTTGATGCGGGCGGCGAGTTCGATATCGCCCAGTGGTTTTATCATGTATTCATCTGCGCCAATATCCAGCCCCGCCGCGATTTCTTCTTCGGTGATGGCGTGGGCGCTCATCATCAAAATCGGGACGTTGGATTCTTCCCGAATCCGTTGGCACACCTCTAAACCACTCATGAAGGGCAGGGCGACATCCAACATGACCAAATCAGGCTTCATCGTCTCGTATAATTTTAAGCCTGTTGGACCGTCTGCCGCCACTTTGACCTTATAGCCAGCGTGTTCCAAATTGATTTGCAATATCCGCGCCATGTTTGGATTATCTTCGACAATCAGGATTTTTGCGCTCATCATGACAACTCTTTCGATAAATATGATATATCCTAGTTTACCACTTTTGTTTGATGCTGTCATATATCCCTGTTTTATTCGTTTATGGCTTATGCTATACTCACTTTTATCCTGTTATTGATTTTTGAGGGATTTATGACCATTTCGCCTTTTGCACAACGGATGTTAGACGCTTTGCCCGCCATGATGACGGGGAGCATTGTTTTAGTGACGCTTGTCGCATTATTTTATGCGCCATTCGCCTTGAGCGTGGTGACGTTGATATGGGTGTGGTATTTGGTAGCGCGGTTTAGTTTTGCGCTCTATTCGCATCTGCGCGGATTGCGCCACATCAAAACAGCGAATCAACAAAACTGGCGCGAATTATACACGCAATTTCGTACCACCCATGCCGATAGCCTTTCATGGGAAGCGGTTCATCATATCATCCTCATGCCCAGTTATGGCGAGCCAATAGAAGTCTTGCGCCAATCGTTATCGCAACTGAGTACATCCGATGAAGCCTCTGCCATGACGGTTGTCTTGGCGATGGAAGCCAGAGAAAAAGATGGATTCGCTAAAGCCTCGCAATTGCGCGATGAATTTGCTCCCCGTTTCGAGCGCATCCTCATCACCCAACACCCGTATGGGGTTGAGGGCGAATTGGCGGGCAAATCATCCAATACCAATTATGCTATCCGTCAAGCCAGCATCGAAGTGTTGCGCCATCATCCCGCCGAAAATATCGTTGTGACGGTGATGGATGCCGATACGCAATGGCACTCGCGCTATTTTTCGGCGCTGACATATGCGTTTATCACCCATCCAGATCGTTACCATGCCTTTTGGCAAGCGCCCATTCGTTATCACGGCAAAATTGAAGAGTTGCACCCCGCTTTGCGCCTGATTAACGTGTTCGCCAGCGCGTTAGAACTGTCATATTTGTCGTCATGGTGGTTGTCATTGCCGATTTCATCGTATTCACTCAGTTTTAAGTTGCTTCAATCATGCGATTTTTGGGATGCGAATGTTATTGCCGAAGATTGGCACATGTTCCTCAAAGCCTATTTCGCCAAAAATGGACGGGTGCGCGTCAATGCGATTTACCTGCCGTTTATTGCATCGGTTGTTGGGGGCGATACTTTTTGGCAAGCTGTCAGAAATCGCTATCATCAAACCGTCCGTCATGCGTTGGGCAGTCGTGAAATTGGGTATACATGGGCGAATATCACTCAATCACCCGATATTCCCATTCATAAACGGATGCGCCTGTTCGGACGGGTAACGCACGATATTTTAGCCGCCAGCGCGGGCTGGACATTGTTGGTGCTAGGTGGTCAGGTCGTGCCATTCATACATGGGTTAGGTGTGTATGGTGGCAATTGGGGCGTATTCATCGGGCTACAAGTCGCATTTTTTATGCTGACGCTGATGGCGATTTCATTTTGGCTAATCGATAACCATGTGCGCGGTGAACCCCTCATCCCCAAAGGTTGGGGTGAACGCTTTCATACCGTGCTGGGCTTTGTGATGTTCCCTGCCTTGACGGTGTTCTTGCTCACATTGCCCGTCTTTCACGCTCAATGGTGGTTGCTCACAGGCACGCAATTGGTCTATCGGGTCGCGCCCAAGACGGCGTAGCCTAATTCAGTTCATTTTGGACGCGCAGAAGCGCGTCCGCATATTTTCACCCCAAGAACGAGAATCAAATAAATTTGACATAGCGCCGAATCTTCCGCAAGAATAACGCAAATTGGAGCGAGGTGGGGTCTGCGAGGCGTAATTCGGGTTGTTGTGCGAATAGCGTATCGGTCAAAAATGATTGCGTATGCGTGAAGCGCAATAACCCTTCTTTGCCATTGCGCCTGCCTAAACCGCTATTGCGTTGACCACCCGTTGGCAGAGACGGCGTTGCCACGCCCATTTGTGGGCGATTGACGGCGACATCGCCTGTATCTAAGCGCAAAGCGATTTGTTCGGCACGCTTAAAATCGCGGGTGAAAATCGAGGCAGATAATCCATAAGTGCTATCATTGGCGAGTCGAATGGCTTCTTCGATCGTATGAAATTTCATCACGGGCATGATGGGTCCAAAAGTCTCATCGCGCATGACATCCATCGCGTGGTCAACATCGGCTAAAATTGTCGGCTCGAAGAATAACGGACCCAAATCGGGACGTCGACGACCACCAAAAATCACCCGCGCCCCTTTGCTAACTGCATCATGAATATGCGCTTCGGTACGCTCTAATTCACGGGTGTTGGTCATGCTCCCCATGTGTAAATCCATACCATCGCCATGCCCAATCTGATATTTCCCCGCGTAATAGACTAATTTTTCGAGGAGTGCATCGTAAATGCGCGCATCGGCATATACTCGTTCAATACTAATGCACACCTGACCCGCATTTTCAAATCCACTGCGAATCAACCCCGCGGCGGTCATATCTAAATCGGCATCTTCTAACACGATACACGGATCTTTTCCGCCGAGTTCTAAGCTACAGGGTATCAACCGCTTGGCGGCGGTCTCTGCGACTTTGCGCCCCGTGGCGGTGCTACCCGTGAAGGCGATGTAATCCACATGCTCCGTCAAGGTTGCCCCTGCGCGACCATCGCCATGAATAATCTGCACGACATCGCGTGGAATACCCGCTTCGTGCATCAACTTTACGCCATAATCCGATGTGAATGGGGTGATTTCACTCGGTTTGAGTAGGGCTGTATTGCCCGCGATAATGGCGGGGATGAGGTCTATAAATGCCAACAAAAACGGATAATTCCATGGCGAGATAACGCCTACTACGCCATAGGGTTTATAAAATACTTTGGCTTGTTGGATGAATGGGACGACCGTGCGCCGTCTTTGCGGTTTCAGAAAATGGGGGGCATGATGAATATAATATTGTAGGATGTTATCGAGGACGATGATTTCTAAAAATGCGCCCGAATCGGTTTTGCCTGTCTCGCGGCGGTTGATTTTGATGAGCGTTTCTTGATTCGCCCAGATTAAATCTGCCCATCGGCGGATGTATTTCACCCGTTCCGAGACTGTTTTCTCGCCCCATGCGCGTTGAGCATCGCGGGCGTGTTCTACTGCTTCGATGATGTCATTTTTAGGTGTTTGTGGAACAGATCCGATAATTTCATTGGTGACAGGATTTTTGACTTCAATATGTTCATAAGCGCCCGATTGTGCGCGTTGATTCAATGCCATGATAAGAACCTCTATTCCGATAAGCAATAATTTTTCACCCTATTATATGCCAAAGCATAATCAATAGCGATAACCGTTATTGAATCCTCATGTATCACAAATCTACCACTAGGATTTGTAACGATTTCTGCTATACTCAATTCCTCACAAACATGATTATTGAAAGAAAAAACCCCACCTATGGAACGTGTACAAAAATTGTTGTCCCAAGCGGGCTACGGGAGTCGCCGCGCTTGTGAAGTCTATATTACCGAAGGGCGTGTGCGTGTGAATGGCGTAGTGATTACGCTTGGCGCACAGGCAGACCCGCTCAAAGACGTGATTGAAGTGGATGGTGAGCGCCTGAATTTACGCGCTATCAAAAAACAATATATCGCATTTTATAAACCGCCGAATGTGATTTCGACCAATGTCGCCAATTATCAAGATAACCGCCCCACCGTGCGCGAAATGGTGCCGATTGAAGGGCATTTATTCACCATCGGGCGCTTAGATGCCGATAGTGAAGGCTTGATGGTGTTGACAAATGATGGCGATTTGGCGAATCAACTCGCACATCCGCGTTATGAACATACCAAAACGTATGCCGTCACCGTATATGGCAAGCCCGATAAAGAGGTTCTCACCCGTTGGCAAGATGGCATCTGGTTAGATGAAGAACGTTCCGCCCCCTGTTATATCGATGTGATAGAGACCACACCCGACACAACCGTGTTGCGTATCATCATGACCGAAGGCAAAAAGCGCCAAATTCGGCGCATTGCCTCGGCATTGGGGCATCCCGTCAAACGACTGGTGCGTACCCATATTGGTATGTTAGAACTGGGCAAACTCAAACGTGGCGATTGGATGGAACTCAACAAACTCCAAATCCAACAGATGCAAACATCTGCGCCAGAATTGCAACTTATCAAAAAACGGCGCAAAATTTTGCGTGAGACTGGTGGTAAATCTCGAAAATCATATGGAGATAAAGATAGAGGGGCATCGAATCAACGGGGTATGAGCGCACGTCCAAAATCGGAAGGTTATAAAGGGCGTGAATCGCGTGATGGAAATACCGAAAGTCGTCCACCACGCCGATATGGGGATGATGACAAACGCCCGTATCGCCGTGCGGGTGAAGGGGATGATAAAAAACGTCCGCATCGCCCGTCAGGGAACGGTGATAATCGTCCACCGCGCCGACCATCGGACGGGACACGCAAATCATCTACCACACGGCGCGATAATATCAAGCGTGATGGTGGCATACAACGCGCACCGCGTAAGCCATTTGCACCCAAAAAACCGAGTGGCATTAAACAGGATGATGATTTAGAATAAATTGTTATATTGTGGACACCGCTTATTTTTAGCGGTGTCTGTATATCTAACAGAGAGTAGGCACATGCAGTCTTTGACGATTGAACAATACGTCTCACGGCAACCTGCGTATGCGTGGCGACGCTTTTTGTTGCGCGGATTAATCCGCACGGTGGGCTACACTTTTTTAGCCAAAGTATCCTCTACGGGCAAGCAGTATATCCCTAAACATGGCGGATGTATCCTCATGATGAGTCATATTTCTGCCATAGACCCCGTTGTGTGTATGGGTGAAGTCACCAATCGCTATGTCATCCCCATGACTAAAATCGAGAATACCGAATCGCCCATTTTGCGCTTTTTTGTGTGGTGGTGGGGGTCGTATACCATTAATCGAGATACGGTAGACCGTCGCGCACTCGAAACATCTATCGCTTTGTTGAAAGCGGGCAATATGATTTTGATCGCCCCAGAAGGCACACGTCACCCCGAAGGCATGGGTGAACCGAAAGATGGTATGGCGTTCATCGCCACCAAAGCCGATGCCATTATTCTACCTGCCGCTATCGCCGATACAAACACTTTTCGCACACGTTGGAAAAATCGTAAACGTGCCCTCGCGCATATTTCATTCGGCAGACCATTCCGATTCAAAACCGATGGGCGATCACATATCCCGCGTGATGAATTGCGCCTGATGACCCAAGAGGCGATGTATCAATTGGCAATCGCGCAGTCACGTCCAGAATTACGTGGCTTGTATAGCGATATAGACCGCGCCACCACCACAACCTTACAATTTTTAGGAGACGATGAGCTATGAGCATCACGGTTGGCTTAAAAGGGGAACGCACATTTATAGTCGAAGAAAAACATACGGCGTATCATCTAGGGAGTGGAGGAGTGCTTGTCTTTTCGACCCCCTCAATGGTATCACTGATGGAAGGGGCGGCGGTTAACGCCATAGATCCGTTATTACCAGAGGGGCAGATGAGTGTTGGCATCGAGATTTCTGCCAAGCACCTCGCCGCCACACCCATTGGCAAGCGCGTCCGTGCCGAAGCCGAAGTGATTGGTGTGGATAAGCGCCGTGTGATGTTCACGATTAAAGCATGGGATGAGCATGAACTCATCGGCGAGGCGACACACACCCGTTTTATTATTGATTTAGACCGTTATACGCAACGTCTGGATGAAAAAAAGTGAGTGAAAGGGGGTAGGATATGTTATCCATCGTCAGAGGATGCACATTATTCGGTGTCACAGGATCAATTATTGAAGTGCAGGTGGATTTTGACCCGCGTGCCACCTTGCCCAAATTTCATATTGTCGGCTTGCCCGATACAACCGTGCGCGAGAGCGAAAAACGGGTTACAACCGCTATTCGCAATAGTGGGTCACAATTTCCACAAAAAAAATATGTTGTCAATTTATATCCTGCCAATTCGCCTAAAAATGGCACCAGCCTCGATTTAGCGATGGCGGTTGGCGTATTGGGTGCGACCAATCAAGCCCCGCCCGAAAAAATTGAAGGGGCGGTGTTCATCGGCGAATTATCACTCGATGGCAGTGTTCGACCAGTCGGTGGAATTTTGCCAATGGTGTATCAAGCCGTTCAACAGGGATTTAAGACGGCGTATGTGCCGATTGAAAATGCCAAAGAAGCGGCATTGGCGCAAGGCATAACGGTATACCCTGTTGAATCGCTGGGGGTCTTGATTGAACATTTTTATGAGATGAAACCGATAGAACCGTATCCCAATGACCTCACCCAATCCCTTGATGAGCCTGTTCTCACCGTGATAACCGATTTTGCCGATATTCGCGGGCAAGAATCGGTCAAACGGGCGATGGAAGTGGCGGTCGCGGGCGCTCATAACATTTTGCTCACAGGTTCACCGGGCAGTGGAAAAAGCCTTATCTCGAAGGCGACGATGGGCATTCTCCCCAAGTTGACCATCGAAGAAGCCCTCGAAATCACACAGATTTATTCCGCCGCCGATAAAGTCGATAAAGCCAATCCGCTCATCCGTACCCGTCCGTTTCGTGCGCCTCATCATACCACCAGCGCCCCTGCGTTGGTCGGTGGGACGGCGTTGCTCAAACCCGGTGAAATCAGTTTGGCACATCGCGGGGTGCTTTTTCTGGATGAAGTTTTGGAATTTCACAGAGAATCGCTCAATTTATTGCGCCAACCGCTAGAAGATAAATTCATCAGCATCGGCAGAGCGCGAGCCAGCGCCACATTCCCGACCAATTTTATGCTGATCGCCGCACGGAATCCGTGTCCATGTGGTTATTATGGCGACACAAAACACATCTGCAAATGTACACCTAATGCCATCCAAAATTATCAAAATCGGTTATCGGGTCCGATGCTAGATAGGATAGACATCTTTGTCGAAGTCCAACGGGTGGATGATGATAAATTGACTCGTGCTGTCAGAGGCGAATCATCGGCGACCATACGGGAGCGCATCGAAAGGGCGCGTGCTATTCAATGGGAACGCTATAAAAAGTACGAGGGCATTTATACCAATGCCGATATGCCCCTGGGCGACATCCCGCAATTCTGTATCATGACCGATAACGCCAAGCAATTGCTCGATATGTCGCTCAAACGGCTCGGATTGAGCGCCCGCGCCTATCAACGCCTGACCAAACTCAGCAGGACGATTGCCGATTTAGCAGGCAGTGAGGTCATTCAGATTGAGCATGTCGCCGAGGCGGTGCAATATCGCCAACGGAACGAAACAACACCTTAGTCATTTATGCCGAGAGGATTTTACGGATGTATAAGCGAATATTGTTGATTTTGATAGTGTTATCTGTTTTCCATATTCATGATATGCCCCAAACCCAAGCCCAAATTTGCTCAACGGGCAATGGTGCGCCGACCACCATCACCTTCATCAACATGGGCAGTGATGAAGCCAGTATTTTTGGGGTGAATTTTGATTGTCAGGAACAATTTTATCGGGCTATCATCCCAGGCGAGACCTACATCCAAGAGACGTATGATGGGCATGAATGGATTGTGCGGAATTCGGATAGTCAAGAACTAGGGCGTGGTTCTGCTTCATCAGAAACCGAAATCGTCATCGAAGTGATGGGTGGGTATATCCCCGAATCGCCGTTGGATTTTGCCTATCGTCCCGATGAAAATTGGGAATGGACGGTTATCGAGGATAGTGAAGGTTGTATCGTCCGTCCGACTACGCCACAAGACGGATTAGACCCGTTTTATCAAAAAATGTGTGATTATATGGGCATTTCGATTGCGTCCTCCGATAACGCCCCCGATTTAGCCCTACAAGCCGCGTGGAATATCATGGCGAATATGCTACAAGGACATTCGCAAGTGGTTGAAAAATTGCTCGAAGTGGAGATGCGAATTGGGATTGTCGCACAGACCGAAGGCATCACTGTCTTGCCCGAATATGCCTTTTTGCGAAATGATACCCAGACCAATTGGGATGAACGGGCGCGTGGATTGGGTGGCAATCCATTCACGCCGTTGGGGTCGGGTGCAGAAGAAAATTTATTGTGCTATGCCGATGATGTGTATTTTGGCGAGAGCATCTTTTTGCATGAATTCGCCCACACGATGAAAGACGGGGGCATCATTCTGATAGACCCCACCTTCAACCTCGCTCTGACGCTGGCGTATCAAAACGCCGTTGATACAGGCTTATGGGCAGATACGTATGCGCTCACCAATATCGAAGAATATTGGGCCGAGGGGGTACAAAGTTATTTCAACACCAGCCTAGAGACGATTCCGACCAACGGCATTCACAACGACATCAACACCCGCGAAGAACTCGCGGAGTATGACCCCACGTTGTATAGCATGATTGACTTGCTATTTGGCGGGTTTGAATGGACACCCGTTTGCCCGTGAGCCTCGCTAGGGGTTCAAAACCCCTAGCTATTCGATTTTGGAAGCCCACTAAAGGGGCTATTTTTACCCGATTTTAGTGGGCAATCCTATTCTGAAGGCGGATTTTAGCGCCTTTAGTGCGCTTGGTGCGACTAGAACCCTCAGTGAAAGTTATTAACGATACAAAATGAGCCATATTCGATAAAGCCTCCGCCTATTTTATAAATTTGTTCTGAAATGTCAAATTTTTGGAAGGGTGCGTTCCGCTTGCGCGGAACGCACCCTTATGTTATGATGATACTAAACAAATTTAATCTACAATTCTATAGTAATATAGGGGGCTTTCTATGCTAGACGCTTGGTTATTCGGCAATGCTTCTGAGGTTAAATCGGATGTTATTCAAAAACAGTTAGAGCCAATATTAATTGAGGGCGAAACTGTAGAACGTGCATTCAAATTGATTCGAGATATGTTTGTCTTTACCAACAAGCGACTCATATTAGTAGATAAACAAGGCTTGAGTGGCAATAAAATTGAATATCATTCAATACCTTATAAATCAATCATTCATTTTTCTGTTGAAACAGCAGGAACTTTTGACCGCGATTCTGAACTCAAACTTTATATCACAGGCGGTCAGATGATTGAAAAAGAGCTAAAGAAAAGCATCGATATTCGTGGTTTACAGAAAACGCTCGCGGGTTATATTCTGAAATAACTGCAAATTTCTGATGAAACAAAAAAACGCCCATATTCTCATGGGCGTTTTGGATTATCCACATCGGCGGGGCTTATCAGTCAACCGCCGTGATTGGCTTTGCCATTTTTATGACCGACCAATTCCAATTCACCATAGCCTGTGATGTATCCACGACAATTGGGTGAACCACACGAGCAATAGAACGGCTTGAAGAGGCGTTCTTCGGTTTGGGCATAATCCATCGTCACAAATTCACCAGGTTCAATGTCTTTGATGGCGGTGAATGTACGGGTTTGCATATCCACACTGGCGTTAGGGTCGCACGAGTGTAACACTTTGCCCATGAAGAAGGGGTCATGCAGGTGCAGATTGTCATTCACGCGCAGGGTGAATTGGGTGATCTCGGATGAGAAAAATCCGGTGAAGCGGAAGATAATGTCGCCTTTTTTGAATGGCACGAGCGTCACCACACCTTGCCCAACACCATCATCGACAAATTGGATGGCAAATTTATCGGTGGTGGGTTCATATTCGTAGGTTGGCATTGCGTCTGGGTAAAAACGGTTCGACATGGTTCGATTTCCTCTCTATAATTTACAAATGTGATACGAATGTGTTGCAAAAAGTATCGGATGCCCAAAGGGGTATCCGCTAGTCGGTTATTGGGCAACAATCCGCAAGGTTGCCAGCGATTTATCTTCCATACCCACGACACCACTCCCTTTGTGCCGTAGATATGCCAGATAATCCAGCAACTCCTGGGTGATAATTTCCCCTGGCACTACCAACGGGATACCGGGCGGGTAGGGGATGATATTTTCGGCGCTAATTTCGCCGACCGACTGTGCCAGTGGCACTGGGCGCGATGGCGCAAAATAGGCATCACGCGGGCTAATCGCAATTTTGGGTAATTCGCTTGGTGGTGGGACTTCGGGGTCACTATCCACTGTGCGTTTATCTTGGGCGATTTCGCGCAAGGCTTTAATCAGTTGGCTGATGGTATGCTCATCATCGCCAATGGTGATAGAACAGATAATTTGGCGCAAATCGGCGAACTCGACATCAATACCATATGTATTTCTGAGCGCATCCGACACGGCGTAGCCTGTCTGACCGATTCCGCGCACGCTGATGACCAATTTGGTCGGGTCGTAGGCGAAAATGCCATGATGACCGATTAAATCATCGCCATAGCACCATAATCCGTCTATGCCAGCGATTTGGTCGCGGGCAAAATACGATAGTTCCAACACGCGAGTGAGCAGATTGTAGCCTTCTGTCGCCATTTGCATCCGCGCCGCATCCAACGAAGCCAGTAGGAGCGAGTTGGGCGATGACGATTGCAACAAGCTCATCACCTGCGCCACACGAGCGAGGTTCACCCGCGTCCCATTCACATGCAACATCGAGGCTTGTGTGAGCGCCCCTTGTGTTTTATGCGTGCTTTGAATCACCATATCCGCGCCCAGTTGGGTGGCAGATCGGGGCAATCCATCATGAAATGCTAAATGCGAGCCGTGCGCCTCATCCACCAGCATCAACGCGCCATTTTCGTGCGTGATTTGGCTGATGGTCGCTGTATCGGATAGCACACCGTAATAATTGGGTGATGTGATATGCACCGCGGCGATGTCGGTGTTTTCTGCGAATAATTTTCGCACCACATCCGCCGATACCGCCAACGATGACCCGACTTGAGGATGATAATCGGGTGGGATATACACAGGCATCGCGCCCGATAACACCAACCCGCCATACACAGACCGATGACAGGCGCGGGGCATCATCACCTTTTGCCCCTCACCAGAGGCGCTCATAATCGCGCCCATATTCCCAACTGTTGACCCGTTGATGAGGAAAAACGTGTGGTCTGCGCCATAGGCTTGCGCCGCCAATTGTTGCGCTTCGAGCAATTTGCCTTTTGGCGAATGCAGATAATCGATAATGCCGTTGATTTCGACTACATCGGCGGGGTGTAGATTGCCACCCCAATACTGTTCCAACATGGGATGTGGTTTCATATTCATCTTATGACCGGGCATGTGGAATGAAATATGATATGCCTCTTTTTCTGCCAATAGGCTTTCGAGGTAAGGCATTCGGCTTTGATCGAGATTGCCCGTTGTGTTGTATTGCCGATTTTTAGGATTGGTTATCACGTCAATTTGTATCCTCATCAGGTGGTGATGATAGTCACCAGAAAAACGCAAAAAATTATGTGTGATTCTGTCTTCTCCGCAACGCCTTGCGTTGAATCAGCAACATAGCTTGTCAAAAACCATATGCGTCATGATAGACGGTCACTATGGCAACATCTTTACACCCAAATTGAACTCACTGGGTGATTGTGGGTATCATAAGTTTACATGAACAACATTGTGTGGTCGGGCAATTTGGTCGCAGGGGGATTGCCTGTGCGACTTGGTTGCATGGGCGAGGCGTAATGTCCCGTTTATGAGGCTACAGTCACATTCGATGGATGTATCCATTTTTGGTATATGTAACTCCTAGTGCGGTTAGTGCAAACCCGCTTATATAATGACCACTATCATTCATTATCAACACATTACCGTGCATGTCAATAGGTTATCATACTATTGGGACTAAATTCATATCAAACACCCCAAAATATAGGGCTTTTTGAATAGAAATCACCTTCTAACCCAATCTGAACGGACGTAGTACAATCGTTGTTTATTTATCAGGCAAAAAACGCCTATAATGTGTTTTATGAAAACAACACGCCTCTTACTTATTTGTGGATTTTTATGTGGGTTGTTGATGTCACTTCTCATGACCATCAACAGCCAATCGGACGCGCTTGCTTATGCCCAAGCCGATTTTGAACTCACGCGCACGCCTACCCCGTCTGTGCCGATGAACAACACGATTAGTCGTCCGTTTTCGGCGGATATGCAGGAACAGACCATCGTTTACGATTTTTTGCCCCTCATGTTATCGACAGGAGATAACGCCAACCGCGAATTTATATCCGAACCATTCCCCGTGTCACTAACCCGTGTCGCGCCTGTGTTGGATGTTGGTCTGATCCTTGATGTCTCCCACACGTATGATGAAAACGCGGTGGATGTGGCTTTGCGTGGCTCGGTGGATGGTGAAATATGGACAGATTGGCAATTCATAGACCATTTTCATCTGGATACTATTGGCATGTATGCCCATTTGACCAGTTTTGATAAAGCCACGCGCTACATTCAACTCGGCATTTTCTGGGACGAGACCAAAATCACACAACCTATCACCTTTTCATCCGCTAAGTTGACCTTTATTAGCGCAGGGATAACACCGCCGAGCGCCATCGCCGATATTCAAGCCCGCATATCCTCTGGTCAGACGGTCATGTTGCCCAATTCTGCCCCGCAACCCGTCATCTCGCGGACGGGGTGGGGTTGCCCAGATGGTCAAAATGCCCCGCAATGGTCGCCTCAATACACCACCGTCACCCATTTTATTGTGCATCATACCGCCACGCCCAATACCGATACCGATTGGGCGGCGCGGGTGCGCTCGATTTGGCAGTATCACACCAACACACTCGGTTGGGGCGATATTGGCTATAATTATCTGATAGACCCCAACGGCGTGATTTACGAAGGGCGTGCAGGTGGCGATGGGAGCATCGGCGCACACTTTAGTTGTATGAATAGCAAAACGATGGGCATCGCCCTCATTGGCACATTCACCAGCGTGAGTCCATCCAATAATGCGCTCAATAGCCTGAAAAATTTATTGGCGTGGAAAGCGACTATCTTGAATATTAGCCCTACAGGATGGGGTTATCATAATCCATCGGCGCTTACGATGTGGAATATATCGGGTCATCGAGATGGAAATTCGTCTATTTATGGATGTCCAAGTGGAACAACCTGCCCGGGCGATGTGTTATATCATTTATTGCCCGCCATCCGTAATGATGTGGCGAATTTAATCATCCCCACAGCCACACCAACGCCGACCAGTACACCGACTCCAACCCTTACGCCGACACCGACTATCACGCCCACACCGACCAATACCCCCACCAATTATACCGAGTGGGAAATCAGCCATAATGAGCTGTTGCATCAACTGCGGGCGCAAAATAATAACCCGATTGGCTATGTGTTGGTGGTGTATGGGGAACGCCAAATTCAATTTTATGTGGATTATAACGGCGTGGTGTATATTATCCCCGTTGCCATACGGCGCACGGTGGTAGATTTTGTCGAGATGACCGTTTTGCCGATAATCACGGTGGATAACATCCCCGCCGATGAAACGACCCGCCAATATCTGACAGGCATCATCCCCGCCGATTTTGCCCGCGCACTCGACACCCTGCTCAATCATCGTTATGGCGCGATTGAATACAATGTCGAGGATATTATAATCGGGAATAGTCGCTTGCGTGTGGGGGTATTATTGGGAGGATGAAAATCGAGGTATAACGGGGACGCGCAGAAATGCGTTTGTACAGTTCAAAATTCAGGTGTGATTATGCACGTCCGTACAGGTCAAATTTTAGATTTTGTAGGGTCGGATTAGCACCGTGAGGCGCGGATATCCGACCTTTTTAATGTTATGATGCTGTGTTTTCGGTTGCCTTCTGCCGTTGGGCATCCATGTAAAACGATTCGATTAGTCCCGTCCAGAATAACCCTGCAACGACCGATGTCCCGCCCGTTAATGTGCCCGAAAGCAACCATCCGCCAATCGGAATCACGCTCAAAAACACATCCAAAATCCCATGCGAGACGCGCAAGGCGGTATAACTCACCACGCCACCCGTCACGATAATCATCCCCGCCTTGTTGAGCATTTCGGCGAGTTTCTCTGATGTGGGCGAATCGTTAAAATAAATCCGATAAATATCCCAGAACATCCACGCATCTGAGGCGGCGATACCCACCATTTTGGCGGTCTCCATCGCAGGTAACGGTACTGCCCCCGCAATCCCTGTCCCAACGGCATTTTGGACAATCCGAAGCATAGCATCTAACCGTTTTTGGTCTAATTTTTGTGTATCCATCGGTGCATTTTCCTCTCTCATCTCATATAATAACCAGTACGTAATTTTTGACCAGAAAGTTGTGTGAGGGGTTGACGATGAGTGATGATAGTTTGCCAAAAGTGACCATTTATACTGATGGTGGATGTAGCCCAAATCCGGGTTTTGGCGCGTGGGCGGCGTTGTTGATGTTCAAGCGTGAAAATGGTGAAGTGGTCGAAAAAGAATTGACGGGGTATGACCCACAAACGACCAGTAGTCGTATGGAATTGATGGCGGCTATTCAAGCACTGGAATCACTTAAAACATCTTGTAGCATCAATTTTTATACTGATAGTATCTATCTCAAGAATGGTGTTACAAAATGGTTGAAGAGTTGGGTGAAAAAGAATTGGCGCACAGCACCTTATCAATACATGAAAGATGGCAATGTCCGTAAAGTTGAATCCCGCCCTATCGAGAATCAAGATTTATGGAAACGACTTGATAAGGCGATTCAGAAACATCAAATCACATGGCACTGGGTCAAAGGACATGCTGATGATACCTATAATAAACGGGTAGATAAACTGGTCAATCAAACTCGTGATGATGCCAAACGTAATATGCGCTAGGGTATGTTGGCGCAAGATAATGAGATTTATTTTCGCACGAATTGTTGAGAGAGGGATAGAATCACCATGCCACGCATAGCCAATCGTGTTGTCCCATTTGGGACGACGATTTTTACAGAGATTAACGCGCTCGCACAACAATATAATGCCGTCAATTTGGGGCAGGGCAGACCCGATTTTGATGGTGCGCCAGAAGTGGTTCAAGCCTATGTGAACGCGCTCCAATCGGGATTGTATAATCAATATGCGCCTGGCGCGGGGGCGTTGGTGGCACGTCAGGGCGTAGCGAATTTTGTGAATCGGCATTATGGCATGGATGTAGACCCACAGGCAGGTGTCATCATCACCGCAGGCGCGACCGAAGCCGTTTTCGCCTCGATTATGGGACTAATTGATGTCGGCGATGAGGTGATTATCATCGAGCCATTTTTTGATAGCTACGCTCCAGGTGTGTTGATGGCGGGTGGTGTGCCTGTATATGTCCCGCTCTATCCACCCCAATGGCAATTCGATGTGGATGAACTCCGCAAGGCGTTTAACCCCAAAACACGGGCGATTATCCTCAATACCCCACATAACCCTATTGGCAAAGTGTTTTCACGCGAAGAACTGACCCTGATAGCCGATTTATGCAAAGAATACGATGTCACCGTCATATCGGATGAGGTGTACGAACATCTGATATTCGATGATGCGGTGCATATCCCCATCGCCAGCTTGCCCGATATGTTCGAGCGCACCGTCACCATCGGGAGCGCGGGCAAAACCTTCGGTATGACGGGCTGGAAAACAGGCTGGATTTATGGGCATCCCGATTTGATCAAAGGGGTGACACAAGCCCGTCAATATATCACGTTTGTCGGCAATCATCCCGCCCAAATCGCCTTATCCGAAGCGTTCAAATTGCCCAGTTCATACTACGAAGATTATCGTGCCATGTACACCGAAAAACGCGATTTGATGATGGCGGGTGTGAATGAAGCGGGATTTCAGTCGTTCACACCGCAAGGCACATATTTCGTCATGTCCGATTTTTCTGATTTGTTCGATGGTGATGATGTGGCATTTTCACGGTATATGATAACCAAAATTGGCGTGGCGGTGATTCCGACCAGCGCCTTTTACAGCGCCGAACACAAACATCTAGGTAGCAAGCATGTGCGCTTTGCCTTTTGTAAAGGCGATGATGTCATCCGCGCCGCCAACCAACGGATGCTCAAACTGAGGCGATAGTTTGCCCTTGTCGCATAACCGATATGCCGTTACACTCGCAAGCATGTAGATGAAAAAATGTGTGAGGTGACATGCGTTTTCCAATTGGTTTAACCCTCATTTCTGCCCTCATCATGACCGCGATTGTGGTGGCGATAGGGCTTTTTGTCGTGCAACCCCCGCGCCCGTTGTTGGTGCGTGTCGAAAATTCGTTAGATGTGATTTCGCCCAATGCCGATGGCATAGATGACCTGACGCAATTCAGTTACGAAATTAGTCGCAATGCGTTTGTGTCGCTGGTATTCATCCGCCAAGCCGATGGGCGCGAATTTTATTTCCGTAAAGATGAACGCCGTTCTGGTGGCGAATACAATGTGTTATTCAGTGGCGTAGTGGATGGTTATTTATTGCCCAACGAAACGTTACAAGGGGATGTGTTGCGCCGGCTTATCCCCAGTGGTGACTACGAATGGGTGTTATCGGTTCGCGCACAAGATGATGATGAAACGATGGAACAGCGCGGGACGCTCACCGTTATCGGTGATGCAATCCCATTGCCCCCGCAAATGATTGAATTCACGGTATCACCACAGGTTTTCACGCCGAATCAGGATGGTATAGATGACCGCGTGCTGATTAATGTGTATCTCGATAAAGATGCCACGTTGGATGTGTATCTGATAGACCAAAACGACCAACGTCTGCCTATTTCACGCCGAGAAGAGAGCCGTTTATCGGGCGAAGCGGGACGGCACAGCTTCGATTATGAAGGCGGTGTCGATATTGATGCCGACCCGCCTGATGATGGTCTGTACACGATTGTCGCCGAAGCCCGCGACCGAATCGGACAAGTGACCAAACGCGAAGCCACGTTGACGATTCGAGACGGGGGCAAACCCCGCGCCGAAATTGTCGGGCAACCCAACGGCGCAACGGTCGTATTCGTCACAGCGCCCTACGATGAGGCGTATGCCTCAACCATAAACGGGGCAGGGGCGCTCATCCCCAAACCGACCAGCCCGAATGATGCCAACGTGTTGCCGATTACCATGCGAATCGGCGATTTACTGGTCTTTTCGCTTACGGTTGAGAATTATGGCATCACTCCCATTCGCACATCGGGACCGCCCCCAGGTACGGTGTATGACCAGACCCAACTCGCCGCCTCATTGGGGCAATATGAACAATCGGGTGTGTGGCGTGTGGGTATCCAATGCGAGACATCCGAAGTCAGTTATCCATGGCGCTGGGCGATCGGTAGCGCCGATGAATTGGTGGCGGTCACAGATCCGACTAACGACAATACCTATTATTATCTCCCCGCAGGTAAACGGGCGGTGGTGTGGGGCGCAATCCGTATGACCGACCTCATCCCAACCGCCAACCCACAAGCGTGTTGGGCGGGTTTGATACATGAAGATGTGAATGTGTATAATAGCGATGTTGGACGGCGCGAAATTGAACTGGTGCCATCTGAATAAGTAGAGAGGGACGAATCATGTGGCGGATAATCATCTTGTGCATCGCAATTGTGACGCTGGCAGGTTGTGGCGGTCAATCAAATCCTGCTCCATCGCAACAGAGTAATATTATCCCAACCGCCACACCGTTCCCGACCCTGATTTTTGAGGAACGGGTGCAATACACGGCGGGCTTCATCGAAAACCCATTCCGCCTCGCCATTCGCCCAAATAGCACTATCGAGACACGCATTTTACAGATTTTAGGCGCTTTTACCCAACACACAGAGGAATTGACCCTTAGCACACCGTTGGAACGCCTGCAAATTGAGGACATTGCGCCTATTCAACAAGCCTTTCTGACCGATTTCAATATCGGACTCTCTCAAGAAGATTGGGATAGCCTATCTACTATCGGCGATTTAATCCTGCTCGCGCAACGCCGTGTCGGTGAACGGGTTGCGTTGGATATTTATGACCGTACTAGCCTGTATTTCGAGGTGATATTGCTCGATTCGTATGGTGAGGGTTTCCGTGCCTTATGCGAATCGGATCGAGGGGTTGTCACTATCCCGATTTTAGATGGCATCACCATGATGGCGGCGTTGGCGAATGAGTGCGGTCAACCTGCTTTGCAAATCGCCAAAAATCCAGAGGCACAATCGGTTTTTGTGCCGATTATGATGCCAACCGCTATCCCAGAGATGACCCCTGAAGGTGATAGCACCCCCGAATCCGATGTTACACCCGAAGGTGATAGTACACCTCAAATTGAAATCACATCTGAAGCCGAATCAACACCCGAAGCCACCGTTACACCTGAACCGACTCCCATGCCGACCGCTACACCGCTTCCGTTGGACTTAGAGAATTTGGTCACAGGCACACAAGGCGTTTGGCTCATCAGTCGGACATTGGGGAGTCAAAATATCGGCACATTGGGCAATCGTGTCTTTTGTCGGTTGAATATCCGCGATTTTTATAGCTGGTTTTTGCCCGATTTATTGTTGGATGTTGCCAATGTCGACCCACTTTCAGTGGTGGATAAAGCCACTCCAGCAGATTTAGCCCGTGCTATCGCCAATGACGAATGTGCGGGTGGGATGCTCTCGACTGACCAACTCGAATCGCTGGATTTGACAGGCATTACGCTTGGTCAACGCACGATTACATTTCCGTATGGAGTGGTGATGTATCCGTTAGAGGTGGAATTGGGGATTCAATTACGCCTTAACGAAGTGTTGCCCGCGATGGCATTCGACCCGCTTGATGGGCGGGCATTGCGTTTGCTGGTTGGTCAAGATGCGTTGTTGCCCGTCACCGATGATGATCTTGCCGATCTGAGCCGATTTATCGACACCACAGGCTATGACCTATCGCAATTAGGACGCTAAATATGCTTGATATTGCCGTTGTCATCGTCACATGGAATAACCGCCATGAAATTGCTGATTGCTTGTCATCGTTATTTGCCGATTTAGCCACCAGTGGCTTGTCGGCGCAGGTGTATGTGGTGGATAGTGCCTCATCGGATAATACTGCCGAATATATCCGCGAGAATTTTCCACAGGTGGATATTTTCGCCAGCCCCGAAAATCTCGGTTTTGGGCGCGGGAATAATCATGCGATTCAGCGTATTATGGCATCCGATATGCCGCCCAAAGCGGTGTATTTGCTCAATCCCGATACCATCACCCACAAAGGCGCGACCCGAAAATTATACGATGCCTTATTTGCACATCCCAAAGCGGGGTTAGTCGGGGCGCAATTGTTTTATGAAGATGGCAGTTTTCAGCATGGCGCGTTTGGCTTTCCAGATTGGCGACAAGTGTGGGCGGAATTTTTCCCCATGCGCGGACGCTGGCACGAGGGGCGCTTTAACGCACGCTATCCGCAATCGCTGTATCAAGCCGAAAAGCCGTTTTTGGTGGATTTTACACTCGGTGCAACCATGATGCTCCGTTATGAGGTCATTCAACAAACGGGTATGTTTGACGAAGCCTTTTTTATGTATTGTGAAGAGGTCGATTGGGCATGGCGCATCCATAAAGCGGGGTGGGATGTGTATTGCATTCCACAAGCGCATATCACGCATTTGAGTGGCAAAAGCACGGGGCAAATCCGCCCACAAAGCCAGATTCATTTGTGGACAAGCCGATTTATTTTGTTTGAGCGGTATTTACCCGCGTGGCAACAAATGGTTATCCGTTGGATGGTACGCATCGGCATGGCGAAGAAAATCCGTCAAACCCAAGCCGATAGCGCCTTATCACCCGACCAGAAAACGGCACTTATCAACGCCTATCATACGATTCAACACATGGCGAAATCAGCATGACACACCTCACGGCTATCATCCTCACGTATAACGAATCGCGCCATATCCAAGCCTGTATTGAATCGGTCAAATTTGCCGATGCGGTCATGGTGTTCGATTCGTATAGCACCGATAACACGGTCGATTTGGCGCGTGGGGCAGGGGCAGATGTGATTCAACATCCGTTTAGCGATTATGCCACACAACGTAATGCGGCTTTGGATTGTGTGCGTGATAAGACCGATTGGGTGTTATTTGTGGATGCCGATGAACGGGTGGATGCGCCACTCGCCGATGAAATTCGGCGGGTCATCCAAACAGATCAAGCCGTTGGCTGGCGTATCCCACGTCATAATTATATTTTTGGCAAACTCACCCGCGCTACGGGCTGGTATCCAGATTATCAAACGCGCCTGCTCAAAATTGGATTTGCCCAATATGACCCTACGCGCAAGGTGCATGAAGTGGTGATGCTGGATGGTGAACTCGGCACGCTGACCAACCCACTCACGCATTATAATTATGATGATGCCCGTCAATTCGCCCAAAAACAACGCAAATACACAGCATACGAAGCAAAAATTTTGTATGAGGGTGGGGTGCGCCCAAAATTGCGAAATTACATCTTACAACCTATCCGACATTTCAAATGGCGTTTTTTTGAATTAAAGGGTTATCAAGACGGGTTACACGGTTTGAGGCTGAGTATGCTCATGGCGTGGTATGAATTCAAAAAATATGTCTTGTTGCGCGGTTTGTGGCGTAAAAACGGGGGATGAACACACATCCCCCGTTTTAGGATATTATTTATTCGGCGTTTCTGGCACAAGCACACCATACCCACCGCTATCACGGCGATAGAGGACATTGACCGTATTGGTCTCGCTATTCAAAAAGACGAAAAACGGATGTCCGAGCAGTTCCATTTGTTCAATCGCATCTTCTTCGCTCATAGCCACCATGAGGATGACTTTTCTGCGTATAATTTCGGCATCATCATCATAATCGGGTAGCGTATCGGGTACTTTAACCGCAGGTATTTCTTCTGCGGTTTCGAGTTCTTCGGCGGTGGCACGATACTTGAAGTGATTTTCACGGTTGCCACGACGCGATTTTTGTTGTTTGCCCTTAAAGCGTTCAATTTGACGATACATTCTATCTGCCGCTTCGTTAATGGCGGCGAGTGTTGCATCGCGTCCATTGCCTTCTACAACCACCTCAGATCGTAAGATTGCCCCGCGTGTATGACGCAGGGTAATTTGGGCGGTGGTTAAATCTTCTCCTCGCTTGGTATTTCGGCGTGTCAATTCGAGTCGAATATCCGAGATGTTGGGCAAATAACGGTCAAGTTTGCCCAGTTGCTCTTGGGCGTATTCTTCGATACCCGGTGTGATGGTCAAATTTTGTCCGTGTATGTTCACGTTCATGCGGGAGACTCCTTCAATTCAAGTGAAATAAATTTTTTCAGAACACATCAGAGGCGCGGGTGATGGTCAATCCATAAACCGTTTTTGCCCCTCCTGCGTACAAAGCGGTGGCACACTCATGAAGTGTTGCCCCTGTCGTCAATACATCATCAACGATTATACCTATTTTACCCCCAAAATCCTCATTATGTGCCTTAAAAATGTCGCGCATATTCTCGCGTCGTTCTTGGGCAGATAACCCGACTTGCGAAATGGTCTCTTTGGTGCGGATGAGCGCATCGGGAATATAGGGGATATTCACCAGATTGGCAAAGGCGCGTGCGATTAAATCGGCTTGATTATATCCGCGTTCTTTCAGGCGTTTGGGGTGCATAGGCACAGGGGTGATAAAATCGGGTTGCCAAGATTGTGCTTCAAAAATCGGCACAAGCCGCGCCCCTAAAATAGCGCCGAGTTGGGTTTGGCGTAGGTACTTCAGGTTATGGAGCGATTCGCGCAACATACCTTCATGCACCCCACTCGATATCACAGTAAAATTGTCTGATAGGCGTTTGGCTTTGGGCGCAAGCGGATGCTGATGGAGCAGGGTGGTGCAATCTTCGCACCAACCCTTATCCACCCGTCCACAATTGCCACAACGAGGCGGAAAGAGTAATTCTAATCCCCAATTTGTGATGTGTTGAATAGCCAAAAGAAGCCCAGCAGGTTTTTGCGGGGCTTCTTGAATTGTCATGTTTGGCATTTCTGCCTCCAAGAGGGTGATGATAGGTTAGAATACACTACTCACGCTAGAAGCCATCACCTGCAATACGGCGGGACCGAGTAACACAATCCAGATAGATGGGAAGATGAGCAATACCATCGGAATCATCATCTTGACGGGTGCTTGTTGGGCTTTTTCTTGGGCGCGTTGACGGCGTTTTGTCCGCATTTGGTCAGATTGCACGCGCAAAATGGTCGCCATACTCACACCGAGTTGATCAGCTTGAATGATCGCCGCCGTGAACGAGTTGACATCGGGGACATCCATACGTGCCGCCATATCGCGCAAGGCTTCACGGCGCAGTTTGCCCAGTTGAATCTCGCGCAGAACACGCCCAAATGCCAATGCGAGTGGATTATCCCATTTTTCGTATACTTTACCCATCGCCATATCGAAACCGAGACCCGCCTCTACGCAAATCACCAACAGATCGAGCGCATCGGGCAAGGCTTTGATAATTTCGGTCTGGCGTTTTTTGATTTTGCTATTCACTTGCGACATGGGCAGATAATATCCAACCGCCGCACCCCCGACTGCGTAGAGCATGGCATTCAAAAACGGTTGTTTTTGGATGACCAACCCAAAAATTGCCCCACCGACTGCTAATAACAGGGTTAACACAATTCGTTGCAAAAAGAACACGCTAGGGTCTGTGGTCATACCCGCAATTTCGAGTTTGCGCCGTGTCGCCTCAAGTTGTTTTTGTGGCGTAAAACGCACAACGATGCGTGCCAACCCTTTCATGAAGGGGATAAGGACACGTTCTTTGAACGAAATAGAGAGTTCGACCTCTTCGAGCGAATCGGGTAATTCGCGTTCTCCGTATTGTGCCAACCGTTCTTGGAGTGGGTCTATGTTGCGGTCTTCGCGCAGACCAATATACACCATCACGGCGATGATGATTAATGCGGCAATAATTAATACAGGTACCATACCATTACATCCTCAATCACTAAATTTCGATATCTACGATTTTTTGGATGAGCGCCATCCCAATGCCGATGAGCGCCAAGCCAACACCCAACATGGGCCACCCACACGCACGATTTTCAAACATACGCCCCATATAACCAGGGTTAATCGCATTGAGGAATAGCGCCAAGATGATGGGCAAAAAGCTGATGAGATACCCCGTGATGCGTCCTTGCGAGGTCAATACACGGATTTCACCTTTCAGTTTAATCCGTTCACGGATGGTCGTACCAATCACTTCGAGAATTTCGGTCAAGTTACCACCGACTTCGCGTTGGATATTGACGGCGGTGATGACCAAATCGAGATCTTCACTTTCGACCCGTTCTAACAAATGCTCAAACGCATCGGTCAGATCAATACCAAGCTGTACCTCTTGTACCACACGCTTAAATTCGGTCTGGGTGGGTTCGCTGGCATCTTTGGCAACGGCTTCCATCGCTTGCAAGACGCTATAGCCAGAACGGAGCGCGTTCACCCACAAACCGAGTGTATCGGGTAATTGTTGTTCAAAGGCAATCAGGCGTTTACTGATCGCACGCGCCACATAAATGCGCGGGGCAAAGAAACCCATGAAGCCCGTGATGATCGAAAATACCAAATCACCACTAAATAATACCCAATATCCCAATACAAAACCGCCAATTGTGCCAAGCACATGAAGCGTGGCGAATTCGGCAACCGTCAGTTTAATATCGGCACGGGCAAGCTGTTTACGCCATTTCTGCCCAAACTTTCGCTTTCTAAGCACATTATCAATGGCATCTAACCCACTTTTGCGCTTTTTATCGGCATCCGATGTGGTTATATCGGAATTTCCCTCTGTCGAATTGAGAAAACTCTCGAATTCATTGAGCGCCACCGTTTGATTCAGGCGTTGTTCCACCAAGTCGCTATCGGAACGCGAGCTGATGATCGCCACAATCAGGATGATGAACAGCGCCAAGACAGCGCCACCTAAAATCAGAAGTTGTTCTGGTGCTAATCCTAACATTTCTTAGCCTCTCAGCGTCTAACGGCGCGAACCGATACCGAAAATGGATGGGGGTAGGTGGATACCAGCATCTTCAATCCGTTCATAGAATTTGGGGCGGATGCCTGTCGGACGGATGCGACCGATGATTTTGCCGTGTTCGTATCCTGTTTGTTCAAATTCAAAAATGTCTGAGAGCGTAATCATTTCGCCTTCCATACCTTGTACTTCGGTGATGAACAAGATACGACGCGAGCCATCGCGCAAGCGTTGTTGCTGGCACATGACATCAATCGCAGAGGCGATTTGTTCACGGATAGCGCGGACGGGCAAATCCATGCCTGCCATCAGGCACATTACTTCGAGCCGTGAGATACTATCGCGTGGTGAATTGGCGTGGAGCGTGGTCAGCGATCCATCGTGACCCGTATTCATGGCTTGGAGCATGTCGAGTGCCTCGCCACCCCGACATTCCCCAACGATAATGCGTTCTGGACGCATCCGCAAACAGTTAATCACCAGATCTTGAATGGTGATAGCCCCTTTGCCTTCGATATTGGCGGGGCGACTTTCGAGGCTAACAACGTGTTCCTGTTGCAATTGCAATTCTGCCGCATTTTCAACCGTGATAATGCGCTCATCGTTGGGGATGAAACCCGATAATACGTTGAGCAGGGTGGTCTTACCTGAACCCGTACCGCCCGCTACGATGGTGTTTAAGCGTGCGATAACACATGCCCGTAAAAATTCGGCGATTTCTTGGGTCATTGACCCGAAGCGGATGAGGTCATTGACGGTGAGTGGGCTTTTTGAAAATTTACGAATGGTGATGGTCGGACCGCATAAAGCAATCGGGCGGATGACGACATTCACACGCGAGCCATCTGGTAGACGGGCATCAACGAGGGGGGAACTCTCATCCACACGCCGACCCAATGGCGATACGATGCGGTCAATAATCCGCAAGACATGTTCGTCACTGTCAAAGGTGATATTGGTGCGCGAGAGTTGCCCTTTGCGTTCTGCAAAAACCATGCGCGGTCCGTTCACCATAATTTCGGATACACTATCGTCATCGAGTAACGGCTCAATCGGACCGAAGCCGAGGATGTCATCGACAATCGCTTCAAATAGGCGCTGACGCTCATTGCGTGATAGCACCATGCTCTCTTCTGCTAAAATTGAATTGAATAATTCTTCGATATGACGGCGGATTTCATCTTTTTTGCTGGTGTCCATTTTTTGGTCAAATTCCATCAGCAATTTTTGTTGAACCCGCGATTTCAAATCCATATAGTTGCTGGTGTTTTTGGTAGCATTTGGATTTTGAGGGCGATTTGACGTTGCCGGATTCGGTCTTGGCTGAGGAGGTGGTTGTTCGCCACCACCACCACTTGTTCCACCGCCTTGACCCGGTGTGCCGCTTGTATTGCCTAATTTTTTGAGTAACGAACCCATACCAACACTCCATCATCTGACATTACTTGACTTAGGATGATATATAGGCGGAGAGTTTCCGCCTATATGTTTTTTATTTTACTATAGTATAACCCAAAATAGCCTTAACGTCCTAAGAAACCAATCTTAGACTTTTTCTTGGCGGTGTCTTCACCCGTCTCTTTTTCCTCTTGCGGGTCTTTCATCAATTCGTCAAAGATGGTATCGGCTAAACCATGCAGTTGCTTGATGAGGGGCTTATTCGCATCACGGTCAGAACCAATAAATGGCACACCACGATTCACCGCCGCCAGCAATAACCGTTCATCAATCAATGGCAAAATACCCACCACATTGCGCTTGAGATAACTCTGGAATTTTTCGGGCGAGATGGTTGGTGTTTTTGCACCTTTGCGTTCTTCCATCATCTTGTTCAAGACGATGACCGTCTTTTCGGGTGGGAAGCCTGCTTGATCAAATAAATCCAACACGAAACGCATATTCTTTGCCGCCACAAGAGTAGGCGTGCCGACCAATAAAATGCGGGTGGCGTGTTCCAAAATATTGACTAACGTTTGGTCGAGGCGGGTGTTGGTATCGACCACCACAAAATCGTAACTGCCACGCACTTTTTGGATAATCGTTGAGACGGTATCGGGGCGTTCCCATAAACCATCTGCAAATTCTGGGCGGACAGGTCCCGTAAGCACTTTTAAGCCACTATCATGTGTTGCAACGATGTTCTCGAACAATTCTAAATCGAGGTCATTGTAATCTTCTGCGACTTCGACAATGGTCGATTGCGGATTCAGGTTGAGGAATGTGCCGACATCTGCAAATTGCAAATCGGCATCAATCAACAACACCTTCACATCCTCTTTCATCAGACCAGACGCGAGGCTGGTGGCGATAGTTGTTTTTCCGACACCGCCCACAGGGCTATACACCACAAGTACATGACCCGCCCGTTCACCCTCAACAGTTTCCTCTTTGACGCTGAACAGCTTTTTGACATCTGCCCCGCCTTTTTCGAGATCGTCATGAAATGTCCGAATTGGTTCATGTTTTTTATACACATTGCGGATGGTGTTATACATCTCATCCATATTGATGGGTTTGGTCAAAAAGTCTTTGGCACCCGCGCCCATCGCTCGTCGATAATAATCGGCATCATTTTGTACCGACATGATGATAATCGCAGAACGCGGCACTTGGCGGGTGATAATTTCGGTCGCCTGCAACCCATCCATATCGGGCATGTTGATGTCCATGATGATGATATCGGGTTTGTGTTGCTTGGCGAATTCCACACCTTCGCGCCCTGTGCCAGCCGTCCCAACCACCTTAAAATCTTGCTCGAATCCGAGCAATTTTTTGATGTTTTCGCGGTTTTCTGGAATGTCATCCACCAACAAAATGGAGATGACATTCTTATCTTGAGGTGATTTTTTGCCACCCATAAGATTATCTAGCTCCTTCTGGAACTTCCTTAAATTCTATGATGTCCAGACTCCATGCCAAAAGACGGATGCTTTCTGTAGCAATGATGAGGTTTACATTCGAGCGTGCTGGGCGTGTCACACCATATAAATCTAAAATATATTGAGTGCTGACTGGCACGGTTTCTGGACGGGAACGGTCTGCCGCAGAGCGCAATGTAAATGAGTAGGGGATGAGTATGGCTTGCATGTGATTCAAGATAACCGCTTCTTGCGGTGTCACCGCCAGCGTAATCAAATCTGGGCGAGGCGGTACTTCGGTTGGTTCTACCGCCGCCTGATTCCGCGCTTGAGTATTGGCAGTATTGGCGGGACCTTGAGTTGGCACAGGGGTTGGTGTTGGTAACGGTTTGAATAACACACCATCCATCGGGAATTCGCCGATGCCAATCACCAACGCATCTTGAACGGTGATGTGTGTCACGATAGGCAAAACAGAAGGATTTGCGGGGCGAACAATCACGGGCCAATCGACATTGACTGTCCGAATGGTTTGAATGCCATCAAACACATCGGCATACGGGACGGGAATTCGGCGTGTATCAAAGCGACCAGATACCTCACCACCTAATTGGAAGCCCAACCCTTCTGGATTGGGATTGAGCAAATTCACCTGATTGGGCAAATACGTTTGGAATTCTTCGTCCACATCCCAGAACACGAATGCCGAGATGACATCGACATAATCGCCCGGCTGAATGGCATAGGCATTGCTATTGAAACGATCTAACTTCAGGGTGACAAGGCGACGACCGGGCGGGATGATTGCCGCCACATCCGAACCGACATCGGCTAAGTCTTGTAAACTCCGTACAACTAATGAGGTGAGCAGGGGTTGTTCGACATAAATGTCTGTTCTGGCAATGCCACCCGCGACATCTTCAATATTTTTGAAGTGGTTAAAGGGCAATGCTTCGAGAGGCCACGGACGCAATTCGAGCGCGGTGGGTGGAATAACAGACCCGCGGGTGATATTTTGGACAGCCACCACAATCTCTGTCAATTCTTGAGTGGGGAAGGGGCTGGCTACTGGGGTGCTGGTGAGGACTGGCGTGTTTGTCGGGCGTTGCTGACCTGTTGTGACCTGTTGATTAGTGGCTGGTGTGGCTGGTGTTCCCTGAAGACTAGGCAAAATAAAAACTGCCGCCACAGCGCCACCAACGATTAAAAGAGCTAATAAAATTAAACCTCGTGTTCGTCCGCTCATTGAATAGTGTGCCTTTCTTCAATATTGGTTGAAGGATGCCAGGGTCTCTTGAGCCATTAAAAGTCAATTTTATTTCAAGTTTAGCCTAGCATCATAAAATGTCAAACGAATTAGGAAGAAAATCCCCCCATATATCGTAAGAATTACCTAACGCATGTAACAATTTTGTGATAACCGTGGTTAATCCTGTGCGGGTAGCTCTAAATTGATGGTCGAGCCACTGTCATCACTGCTGGCGGTCATCTTCCCACTGATGAGTTCAAACCGTTCTTTGAGCGATACCAATCCTTGAATACGCGCATCTTGGCTTTTCTCATCGATTTCATAAATCAATTGGGTATCGAAGGGACGACCATTATCGAACACGCTAATTTTGATCGTAGTTGCGCCCATATCGAGCCGTACTTTGATTTCAGATGGTGAGGCGTAGTCTCGTGCGTGACCGACCAATTCTTGGATGCTACGGAAAATCATCACCTCTTTATGTGATGCCAAACGACGTTCTTCACCCAAAATTTCGAGTTCGGTGTGAATATCATTTTTATCTTTGAACGCCTCAATCCAACGGCGCACGGTTGGTACAACACCCAAGTCATCCAACATCATCGGGCGCAAGTCGAAGATAAAATCGCGCACTTTTTGGAATGTGATGCTGGCATCATTTTTGAGTTTGACCAATTCTTCACCGGCTTTAGCCGGGTTGCGGTCGAATAACCGTTGGCAAATTTCGGCTTGCAAGATGAAATTGGTCAGTGATTGCGCGGGACCATCGTGCATTTGGCGCGAGAGGCGTTGCCGTTCTTCTTCTTGTGCTTGAATAATGCGGACGATATTAATATTGCCCTTGCCCGTCTCGGCTTCTTCCTCTTCTAGCACTTCAATTTCGCCTGCGCCTTGTAATTTGGTCAATATTTGCGAGAGCAATAATTGTTCACTTTGTAGGTGTTCGTAATGTTCTCTGAATTTTTCGAGTTGTCCTTGCATTGTCGCCAACCGAAACCGCGCTTCGATGGCATCATCATATTTATCTCGAATGTCTTCGCGTGGGACGGTATCAATATTGGCTTTGATGGTCTGAATTTCGGTGGTTAAATCATTGGTGCGGGCATGTTGACGGTCCACCATCACCTGGGTGCTATCAATCTGACCTTTAATTTCGGTCATTTTGCGTTTGATAGCCGATAGGCGGGTGGTAATCAGTTCAATAATTTCGGTTTTAGGGTCTGCAATTAAATCGCGTGCAAAATCCATACGATACTATCCTCTTCGTTTATTTATGGGGTGAATCTTTACTCGCTTGCATCCGCACCCAGCCATGCTTAAGAGCTTTAACGGCGGCTTGTGTTCGGTCTTCGACATTCAATTTTTGCAAAATAGAGGTCATGTGATTTTTGACAGTTTGTTGGCTAATGCCCAGTTTGGCAGAAATTTCTTTGTTGCTCATGCCGTTGGTGACGGCATACAAAATTTCGGTCTCACGCGGGCTAAGGGGGATGAGATGGTCGGTGGTGCTATCGGCATGAGGTCCCAAAATGCTTTCGATTTCGTTATGAACCCATTCCTCTAGTTCTGTCTGATTCATCTCTTTCCCTTCTATCACAGATCCACCACCCGCGACGATACGAATGACGCGCACGAGTTCATCTGGATGAATATCTTTGGCGCAATACGCGCTCGCTCCTGCGCGAACAGCATAAATGACTTGTTCGCGTTCATGATATGCGGTGAGCATCACTACGCGCACTTTGTCTTTTTCATGAAGCAAATGACGCGCCACCTGAAACCCGTTGATATCGGGCAGATTGACATCCAATAACACCACATGTGGATGATATTGGGGACACAAATCAATAGCTTCTTGTCCGGTGCTGGCATATCCGACCACCTGCAAATTCGCTTCTCCGCCTAGGGCTTTTTCTAAGCCTTCACGGAAGAGGGGATGGTCTTCTACTATCATCACACGGATAGGGTTGGTCGGTTCTTGTATACTATCCATTGTTATCCACTATATTGACAACGCTCACTCCTACAGGCAGTATAAATCACAAACCGACTCTATGCAAGCAATCTGGCTAACATTGTGTAGAAAATATGAATTTTAGGCGTAATTAGGAGCAGTAAATCGTGATAGCAAAACGATATGGGGCGCTCAAGTATTATCAATTCGAAGGATTCGGGGCGCTCAAACATGGCATGTTCACCCGTTTGGGCGGTATCAGTCAAGGCGTATGGCATGGTTTGAATTTAGGTGGCACTGTGGGCGATTCGGTCGAGGCGGTGCGCCAAAATCATCTATTGATGTATGAAGCGATGGCTGTCGATATTGACCAAACCTGTACCACATGGCTGGCACATGGCGCGGATACGGTGATCGTGGATGCCCCCGTCCGAAATCGGCGTTGGGTGGCGGTTGCCGATGGCATGGTCACAAATACCCCCAATTTAGCATTGGTTATGCGCTATGCCGATTGTACCCCGCTTTTATTTCATGACCCCGTAAAACGGGTGATTGGGATCGGTCATGCAGGCTGGCGCGGGACGGTGTTGGGCATTGGCGCGAGTGTTGTCAAGACGATGATGACCGCCTATGGATGTTCACCAGAAGATATTCGTGCGGGCATTGGTGCATCCATCGGTCCCGATAAATATCAGGTTGGTGCTGAAGTGGTCGAGGCAGTGCGTGCCTATTTCGGCACGATCGAAGGTCTGATTCGCTATGACCCCGCCGATAACACCGCTTATTTTAACCTCTGGGAAGCCAATAAGCGCGATTTATTGTGGATTGGGTTATCTGATACACATATCGAAATCGCGGGCATATGCACCGCCACCCGTCTGGATGAATTTTATTCGCATCGCGCCGAAAAAGGGCGCACAGGGCGTTTTGGGGTGGTGATGAGTTTATGAGCATCACAGATAACCTCAAACACGTTCAAGCGCAAATCGCAACCGCTTGCGCCAATGCAAATCGCAATCCGTCTGAGGTGACATTGGTCGCCGTCAGCAAACAACATGCTATCAGTGACATCATTCAGGCATACAACGCGGGGCAACGGCATTTTGGTGAAAATCGGGTCGAAGAAATGCGCGATAAATATCCGCCATTATCGCATCTCGATATTGTGTGGCACATGATAGGGCATATCCAAAGCCGAAAGGCGAAGGAAGTCCCCTCTTATTTTTCGACTGTTCATTCGATAGATAGCCTTCATCTGGCACAGAAATTAGCCGATACCATAGCCAAAACCGAAAAACCCGCGTTGGATGTGCTGATTCAAATCAATATATCGGGTGAAGAATCGAAAAGTGGTTTTGGGGCAGTGAATTGGATGAATAATACCGATGTGCGCCGAGACTTATGGAACAATATCCGCCAAATTTGCGTATTGCCTCATATACAGGTGATTGGCTTGATGACGATGGCGTTTATCACAGATGATCCGAATTCGACTCGCCCCGTATTTGCGGGATTACGCCAATTGCGTGATGCGCTCGCCGATGATCTCAATATCGCCTTACCCCACCTGAGCATGGGCATGACCGATGATTTTATGGTGGCAATCGAAGAAGGGGCGACGATCATCAGGGTAGGGCGTGCCATTTTTGGTGAACGGTGAGCAATACTTATCTCATTTTTATATTTGTGCGCTACCATAGAAATACTTTGATGGATTAGACTTTGAGGATAGTGGTATGTTAATTCAATTGTTGGTTTGGATGGTCAACATCTATAGTTTTATCATTTTGGCGCGGGTGTTGATTAGCTGGTTTCCTGATATTAACCCCTATAGCCCGCCTGTGCGCTTTTTATATGACATCACCGAACCGGTTTTAGCGCCTGTTCGCAACTTTTTGCGCCAACAATTTCCCGATATGGGCATGTTCGATTTTAGCCCGATTGTGGTCATGATTGGGCTGACGTTATTTACACGCATCATTATCGCCACATTCTAAGGCTTATCAAACCGATTTTTCAGAAATGTTGTGTCACGAATTGTGAAAATCAGGTAAAATAAAGCTAACATCAGATTCTGCATTTTACCATGAAGGGAAATCTCTCATGACGAATCGTCCATTTAAGATTACAGATGCAACCTCTGGCGCGGCATTTACGGTGCGTGTGGTCACACGATGCGCCCAAACCGAAGCCGTGGGTGTCCAAGAAGATGGGGCATTGCGCGTCCGCCTTGTGGCACAATCGGCTGGCGACCCCGAAGCCAATACCGAATTGGTCAATTTTCTCTCGCGTGAATTAGGGGTTAGTCTCGATAAAATCGAAATTGTTGCAGGCGAAAAAGAACGCGATAAACTTGTTAGTGTAGAAGGCATTTCGACCAATTTGATAGATCAAAAATTTAATAAACCTGTCGCAGAATAACCAATCTCGTGAAACACAAAGTCCCTATCATTCGTAAGGGTGAACATCGTTTCGCCCTTTTGATATTGATTGTGTTGTTTTTTGTCGGATGCACACCCGATCCTATCAGCACGCCTATCGCAACCTTGCCTCTCAGCCCCGTTTTGCCCACATCAACCCCGCTCCCGCCAACCGATACCCCTACCGTAGAACCGCGCCTTAGCCCCGCCGATTTAATCACCCCAACCCCGCAGGATTCATCGGCGCAAATGTTGAATTTCGTGCAAAATGATGTGCAAATGCGCCTGAATCGCGGTGACATCATCGAAGATATAACGATCGTCCCCATGCGTTGGGAACAATCACCTACGCTGGGCTGTGAGCCATCTCCATCGCCAAATATCCGCCGTATAGATGGGTTTTGGGTGCTGGTGACGGCGGGTGAACAGGTTTACGATTATCATACTGATACGGGACAATTGTTGGTGTTATGCGCGATTTATCCGACTAATAATTTACCCGTAGATGTGCGTTTGTTGATAGACCCGCTCGCCGTAGAATTGGTCGCATTGGCGCAACGCCGTTTGGCAACGCAGTTTGATATTATAGAACGGCGTATGCGTCCAATAGAAATCACCCCTTATACATGGTCAGATACCAGTTTAGGCTGTCCAGATCCGCGTCAGACGTATATCGAACAGACAATAGACGGTTTTCGGATGGTGTTACAGGTCGGTGAGGCGTTATATGCCTTCCATACAGATAGTGAACGCATTGTGCCATGCCCACTTGGTCAAGAGGTCTTGCCGAGTGATATTCCAGTTGAAAGCACCCCTGATGATGTGTGAATTCGGATACTGCAAATCATGGCATATTTAGGGGCGATATACGTGCTTCGCACTAATTAATCGTCCTGTACAGACACGATATTTTCAAAGCGGGGATAAATTTTTAAGTGTGTAGGGCGGATTAGCGTAGCGTATATCCGCCCTATATTGCATATACTAAAATCGGATTACATTGGCGCGGGCAACGATACGCCCATTTGCGCTTGTAAGTGGCTTAATCCCAAATGGGCGGCGGCGCGTACAACTGCTTCACGGTGGCGTAACGCCGCATATAACGCATCGGCTTGATGGGTGATGCCCAATTGTCCGATATTCGCCACCGATAAGGCTTGAATTTCGACATCCCCTTCTTCGAGCGCCTTGCGTAATAACGCATCGCCACCCGCCGTAATGCGCTTGGCGGCATCGCCCAAACTGGCAATCCAGTCGCGTAACCACTCCAACGACTCGACATTGGGTATCGGTTGTACACCCGTTGCTGTTTGCCCAAATTGCATATCCAAAAAGGCTTGTTCGGCGGCGGAACGCACATACCATTCATCATCTTCTGTCGAGGCTTTATACACCGCCACCAACGCCCATGCGGTGTTGATACGGCGCAATCCAAATACCGCCGCCCGCCGTACCATCAAATCTTCATGCGAAATGGCATCGTATAACACAGGATACCCATCTTTGGGCAAAGCGGCAAAGGCTTCTGCAACCGCTTGGCGCAAGGCTTCGGATGCTGTTGTGAGGACTCCGACCATCTCTTCGAGCGCGTCTTGTGTGCCAATTGCGCCCAATGCTAACCCAGCTGCCAGCGCCACATCGGCATCGACATCGGCGAGCAAACTGGTAATATCGCGGATGGCTTCATCGGCACGCAGTGCGCCCAAACCCAAACACGACAAACGGCGTACATCGGGTGTTGCATCGCGCAAGCCACGCGCAAAAATTCGCATGACGTTTTTATCGCGTGTACCGACCAGTGCCGCGACAATCCGTTCACGGATGAGTGGGTATTGATTGGGTTGCACAAACGCATTGCCCAGTGCTTTTAACACACTTGCATGCCATTTGACCTTGCCCGCGTATTTCAGCCATCGGGCGAGTTCTAAATGGGTGTTATACAACACATCGGCGGGTTGTGAAAGGCGTGCCATCACCAGACTATCTAGTGGGTGGTGCAAATTGCTGAGTGCCAACGCCTCGCGCCATGCAGGTAGGTGTGTGAGCGCCAATAATTCTTCGGTCTCGAAATTGGGCAACACGAAACTGGCAAAATACATCGCCAAAAATGGATGCTTAAATTGATAATACGCATCTCCAAAATTAATTAATAACCCACTTTTTTCGAGCGAATTCAAAAATTGGCTCAATTCTTTGTGACTGGATGAAGATTTTTCGCCAGATTTTTTGGATTGGGGTTTGGTTTCTTCGGCGATTGGTGTGTCAGCATCAGCGATAATGTGATCCCAATCTTCTTCGCTGGTTTCGGCTTCGACAATCGGTGTTTCAATCGCTTCACCACGTAAAATTGGGTCGAGTCGTTCCACTGTGATGAACCCTTCTTCGAGTTGTAATAATGCCGCCCGTCCTAGTTGTTCTTTCACCGAGTCGAGTTTGAGGTTGCCTAAATATTGTGATGCTAAAAATGGCAACCACTCGCCGATGCTCTCGCGCTCTGGACTATCGAACATCGCCCAAATTTTGGCAGTCAGTTCAAGCGGGGTATACGCTCGGTTTTTATCGCGCACACGCTCCAACGTTACGGTGGGAATATCGCCCCGCCTGCGGGCGATTTTGCTCCATTGATTCGCCCATTTATCCACCAACGCATCTGCCGATGTGTCATCGAGGGGGCGTAAAAAGACCGGGCTAAACCCGATGTGCATCAGTTGACCATATCCGTGTGGTTTGGCGGTGACGATGATGAAATTGTCATCGTATTGCCCCAAAAATGCCTTTAGCCAAGTGTTCACCAGCGATTGATGATGGAGCGATAATTCATCGTAGCCATCGAATAACAACAAGGCTTTGCCCTCGTTGAGGCGCTGATAAATATTGCGCGGGATGGTCTTGGATGTGACATAACCACTGTAGGTCTGTAATGCGCGAACAAGTGGTTCGGCGGGGTCTATATCTTTGCCAAGTCCCTCAATGAACAAGGCGATTTCGGTTAAGTGGGCATACATCGGCGTGAGTTGTTTGAAAGATCGATTGGCACTGGCTTTGGGTGCGCTCTGATTTTCGCCCGCTTTACTCTTTTCAATGGCATCTTTTGCCAAATCATCCATCGTAATGCGATCTTTATAACTTTGGGCATGTTGCGCTTCGGTTTTGAACTTGACCTCTTGATTCAGGCGTTCTTGTACCACATCCACGGGTGGGTCAAATTTGACGATGCCCAAACTCCAAAGCGCGATGGTATGGAGGGTGGTGGTGCGCCCACTACCGACTTCGCCCAGCAATACAACCGCTTTCGCGCCGTTATTTAATTCGGCGATGCTCATGGTAGGGATATTATATGGTGCATGAAGATAAGGGTGGTCTGGCACAATCGGCACAACATGAAAAATATCGCGCACCAAATCTTCATCTTGTGGCGCGAGCAGGGGTTGAGCGGGGATAAAACGCGGTTCTATCAAAATGTCAGAGAGTGGGATATGCTCGCCCGCCAGATGGTCTTTTTGGATATGGCGGATGAGGTCGTTGATATAACGGGCATCCGCCGTCCGTTTGGCAAATTCTTGTGCGGTAGAGGCACGATGTGTAACCGATTCTGTCGCGCCAGATAAAAAGTGTCGCGCCCGATACAACGCATACGCCGTCCCCCAACCGGTGAGGACACCCAGACCAAAATTCACATCTATAATTATGTCTGCCATAATACCGTATCCCTTTATACAATTTACAACATTTCGACCAAAATGCGACCACAGCCTAAACAAAAAACCAAGTCTTTGGCTTTACGCACATTATCAACAATAAACCCTGTTTGTTCGATGCCACATAGCGTACAACTGCCATTGCGTAAAATCGCTACCGGTTGGTTCGCCTTTTTGGGGCGCAGATTTTCATACGTTTTGAGGTTATCTGCCGTCACTGCTTGTATGGCTTTGTCGCGTTGTGAATTTAAGGCTTCGACATCTTTTTCAAGCCGATTTTTTTCGGATAACAAATCGCGGTTTTGTTGTTCGGCTTCGCTAATTGCCACTTGAAGCGCCTCTTCTGCCAAATGGAGCGCATCGGTGGCTTCTTCGACCATCATCATCGCTTCGAGGGCGTGGTCTTCGAGTGTTGCGATCCGATGTTTGAGCGATGTAATCTCGTTTTGTAAATCTTGAAGTTCTTTAGGATTTTTGACCAACCCGCTATACAAGCGGTCTTCGCTGGTTTTATGTTTATTTTGGGTGGCTTGGAGTTCTAAATCGATGTCTTTGGCTTTGGCACGTAAGGGGTTCAATTTATGGGTGGCATTATCAACGGCTTGTTGGGCATTTTTGACCTGTTCGTTATTCGCCAAAAGCGCCTGAATTTCGGCGAGGCGTTTACGATGTTTGAGTAAGGACACATCAATTTTTTGGAGCGCATATAACGCTTCTGCTTGCGACAGCATCGGCTTTTATCCTTTATGTGACCAATCAATCAAGACCATGACGTGCGGTTTATGGCTTTTTGCGCTAAGATAGAGAAAAATGTGACCACACATCATTGTGATATTATTCTAAACCAATTTGCGTTTTTATACGAATAAAGAAGGTGGGATGGATGCAATCAGATTACACAGGTCATATTACAGCATCGGAATGGCGATGGGTGATTATCATCAGTGTGGGTTTGGCGCTTATCGCCTTCTTCCCGTTTTTATGGGTTCTATTGACAATTAACGATAGCCCGTGGCGTTTTATGGGCGCATTACACGATTATCAAAATAGCGCCACCTATCTGGCGATGATGGAACAGGGGGTCAGTGGTCGCTGGTTGATGTATTATCTGCATACCCCAGAACCACATGGTGGGGTATTTATTGAACCCCTCTATACACTTTTAGGGCATTTGGCACGCCTGACTGGTTTTTCGCCGATTGTGATGTTTCATCTGGCGCGGGTGGGCGCATCGATTTTTATGTATCTGACCATTTATCAACTCGCATCGCATATCTGGACGCGGGTACGCACACGGCGCATCTTTTTTGTGTTCGTGATTGCCGTCAGTGGGGCGGGGTGGATACTCGTCCCGCTCACTCAGGCGTTTGATTATATCGATTTACAAGTGCCGTATGCCTATCCCTTTTTTAGCGCATTGACCAATGTGCATCTGCCTTTAGCCATTGCAACGGTGGCACTTTTAGTCAGTGTGATTATCCTCATCTTCAGACCAAATCAGACCGCATCGCCCAATATCAATAATGGTGGTGCATTGGTTTTTGGTGGTGTGTTGGCTTTAATGCTGTTGTATCCTTTCGCTTATATCCCCCTATTGATTGCCTTTGTGATTAATCTGGTGGTGGATTTGGTCGATGAACGCAAAATCAAAGAAGCCAATTTACAGTGGCTCTCATTATTTGTTATCCCTGCTTTGCCGATATTGGTCTATTATATGATGGTGTATCAAAATAATGGTGTCGTTCAAGAAATTTGGCGACAACAAGGCGCATTACCACCATCGCCCCTTTTATTATTCTTGGCACTGATATTTCCGTTGGTGATTGCTTTGCCCGCCCTACGCCGTGTTCTACGTCGATTTAACCGCGATGGCGACCAGTTTATGTTCATCTGGTTATTGGTGATGATTGGTTGTGCCTATTTACCTGTCGTGGGGCAGGAACATTTTTTGCTGGGGTTGATGTTGCCACTCGGATATTTTGCCACACGCTCGATTGTCGATTTTTGGTTCAATTTTGTGAAGCGTAAGTGGCAAATGCGACTCTTTGTTGCCATGTTACCGATTGTCGGCGCGAGTCATCTCTTCGTGTTGATTACCCCAATCTATCCAATTGTATTTGATCCGCAAGTCGATAGCACTGAGGGGGTTGTCTTGGAACGCGAATATCTAAGCGCCTTCGCGTGGCTACGCGGACAGATGAATAACCAACGGGCGGTCGTGCTGGCATCACCCAACACCAGTTTATGGTTGCCTGCGTGGACAGGTGGCTATGTGGTTTATGGGCATCCATCCATCACCACCCAAGCCAGTTATAAACGTCAGGCGGTTATCAAATGGTATCAGGCAAGTTCCCTTTCGCAATGTGACGACCGTTTGTTGAATGGCGATTATAGTTTTCGGTCGAATCAATATCGTGTCACCTATGTCATTTGGGGACCGCAAGAAGCACAACTTGGCGCAGGGGTTTGCACGCAACGCTTACGTCCAGTTTACCGTTTTCGAGATGTGTGGGTTTATCGTTATGAATAAACGCCCAAAATGAGGTGTTGACCATGCTTTTTTCTCCGTTTTCTAAACGCAGTCGGTTGCAACTTCGTATTTCTGAACGGCGTTTATTGTTGATGGCGGGCGATGTATTGTCGGTGTTTGTATCCACCTTTATCGCTTTGTATATATGGTCACGCGCCGCCGATAGCCCGTTTACACTAGAATTTATCATCCCGCGTAGTTATTGGTTTTTGGTGTTGCCCATTTTTTGGCTCATCTTAGCCAGCGCCAACGATTTTTATCAATTGCGTTTGGTGGCAAATCGTTGGCAATCGTTTCAACGCCTCTCATTTATCACCGCTCAGATGCTTGTGGTGTATATGATGGTGTTTTTCTTATCCCCACGCGATGAATTACCCCGTTTATTCATCTTTTATTATGGCATATCGGCATTCATCACCATCGCCTTATGGCGTTTGCTCAATCCCGCCCTCATTGGTTGGGCGAGCATTGCACGGCGTGTTTTGATTATCGGCGCGAATCCATCGGCACAAAAAATCATCGAGGCGCTCAAAACATTCAGCGCACAAGGCTATGATGTGCGTGGCATTATCAGCCGAAGCGAGGATGTTGGCAAAATTATTGCAGGCGTGCCTGTGATTGGCACGGGCGCAGATTTGATGAATTTCGTCCTCAGAGACCGCATTAGCGAATTGGTTATTACCGATATTGCTGATGCGGATGCCGAAATTTTTCGGGCGGTGATGCAAGCCTACGAACAAGGGGTCGTGCTATCGCCCATGCCCTTGCTCTATTCACGTCTGACGGGGCGTGTGCCTGTGCAGGATGTCCAAAATCAGTGGGCGATTGTGTTGCCGATTGAGGGGCAATCGTTATTCAGCCCGTACCCTGCTTTGCAACGGGTGATGGATGTCGTCTTGGCGTTGATAGGTATGATATTTTTCATCATTTTATTGCCGATTTTGGCGCTCATCATCAAACTCGATTCGCAGGGGGATATTTTTTATACCCAAATTCGCACAGGGTTACGGGGTAAAAATTTTCGGATTATCAAATTTCGCACCATGATACAAAATGCCGAACAGCACACAGGCGCGGTATTCAGCACCGCCAACGACAAACGGGTGACTCGTGTCGGCAAATTCATGCGAAAAACGCGCCTTGATGAATTGCCCCAATTGATTAACGTGTTAAAAGGCGATATGAGCATTGTCGGACCGCGACCAGAACGCCCTGAACATATCGCCCGTTTGACCGAGACCATCCCGTTCTATCGCACCCGTTTGGTGATTCGTCCAGGGCTAACAGGGTGGGCGCAGGTCAAATATCATTACGGTTCAACCGATGAAGATGCGCTGGTCAAACTTGAATATGACCTGTATTACATCCGCAACCAGTCGCTCTTACTCGATTTGAATATCATCATCCGCACGGTGTATAAAGTGGTGCGCTTGGGCGGTTTATGACGGCGTGCCACCCGCTAAATCTGACCCAATGAGCAACAACAACGTGAAAATCCAGATGGTGCTATTGCGAAGTGCGCGTTTATTGCCCCGTTGGGCGCTGTAAATAATCACCGCCACCTGTAACCCTGCGATAAATCGTAAAATGCCCAATGGCTCACGATACGTCGAAAATGGCACGAATAACATCACCAGCGCGTTCAATCCGAGCAATATCGCCCAAATATCCATATTTTTTGCCCGAAAATCTTGCCAGAAGCGTTTTAATCCCCATAATGTCGGCGTGATGACGAATACACCCAATAAAATTGCAAATATCATCAATCCTGTGCCTGCCCGAAATAAAATTGTCCCGACATTCGGATTCGATTCTGCCAACGCTTCGGATACCGCTTGAATCACCGTTGTGATGATTTGCAACACCCCGCCAAATGGGATGATTTCAAAACGGGTCGCCATCGCGCCACCAGACCCTACACCAAACGCCCCAAATTTGGCATAAAGCCCTAATTGGAGCGCGATAAATGGGATGGTGCTAATCCCCATAAACCAACCGAAACGCCAAAATTGTCTTTGAAGGAGCATCCACAGGGCATACCCCGCCACAAAGACCAGCGTGGTCTCTTTGCTGATTGCCGCCAATCCGAACAACCACGCGCCCCATAACCATCGGTCACGGTGCATCATCAAAACGCCCCCGACCACCAAGCCATACGCCAATACTTCGGGCAAACTGAGGCGCACTGTGCCGAAAATGGCAATCGTCAGGGCATAGCCTAAAATATACCATCGACTCACGCCAAACCCCACCAAGAGCCGTTCTAGCGCGGTGCTACCCGCCCATAATGCGACTAAATTCACCGCCAATAGCGTGAATGGGATGAGCGACTCGTTCCCCAGCGCCAATCCGCGCCCGAATATTGGCAGTAAAATACGTTGAAAACGATATTCGGGAATATCACCCCCACGCGCAATAAAAAATGGGGCGCTGACCGGATCGCGGGCGATGAAATACACAAATTGACCATCGTACCCTTCTGTGCCACCCGCTTCTGCGGGTATGCCGTGTGTGGCGCGTGTGCCGAGTGTGACCAATGCCAACGGGTCGCCATTTTGCATGACGATGACCAACAGGGCATACAACAACGCGCCGATGGTTATCAAAAATGAGGGACGATAAAGCCATGCTCGTTTTTGGGCTGTGCGAATGTCTGACATGCGGTATCCTTATGTGTGGTAGTCTCAACACAAATTGTAATGGCATTCAGCAAAAGGGCAACTGAGATATGCGTTCACAAACCCTTCTACGGGCGATTTTAACCCTATTGGTGGTGTATTTTTCCACATTTGGCATGACCTTTAACGGGATCCTCATCCCCGAATTGCGTTGGGTGACGTTGGCGATTGTGCTGGTCGGATTATCGGCATGGTTTATCACCCATTATCGCGCCAAGTGGATATGGCATCGCTCGCCGTTGGATATGGCGCTGATTTTATGGATGGTCATCATCGGCGTGAGCATCCTCGCCAACATCGATACATGGCGTAGGAGCGCCAACGGGATTTGGTTTGTGGTGGGGTATGTGTTGCTATGGTATATGCTATCGGATTGGTTGATGAATAATCGCCTCCAACGCACAACGCTGATAGATTCGGTCATCATGGGTGGCATGGCGATTGTATTTTTCGGTTATCTCCAATTTTTGACGGCGCTTGGACGGGGCGAAATCGCCCGTGTCGGCAGTCTGGTCGGCAATCCCAATTCGCTCGGCGCATTTTTGTTGATGTTGCTCACGTTTATTGTGGGGCGGATATTCACGCTCAAAAATCGCACTGGACGGCGCTTATTAATCGGTTATGCGCTCGCCACCGCGATTTTATTGGGCATCACCTTTTCGCGTGGGGCGTTGGCGGGTGGGGCAATCAGCACGATTATTGTCATCGCGCTCAATTTACCCCGCGATTTTTGGGGTAAGATTAAACCTCAAACGGCGCGATCCCGTCTGATATGGGGTCTGGGGGGATTCGCCACCCTGTTGATAGGCATCGGTGTAGTGTTTATCATGGTGCGGTCATTTAGCCTTGCGGGGCGGTCTGCCGATTTGCGAATCGATATTTACGCCAATGCGCTGACGATTTTTGCCGATAGCCCCATCACTGGGCATGGATTATTCACCTTTGGGCGTGAATTTGCCACGCAACAATCACAACCGCCACAACAACCGCATAGCCATGCCCATAACGGTGTGTTATTGGTGATGGCAGAATTGGGCATTTTGGGTTTAGCAATTCTGAGTATGACGGTGATAACCGTTTTGATGATGATGCGCCACAACTGGCGTGAAGCTGACATTGCCCAACGCCGATTGTTGGCGATTGGTATCGCAGGGAGTATCGGATTTGGTGTTCATCATCTGCTCGACTTTCCCGCCATGATGCCCCTGATTGCCATATCGGGATTAATCCCTATCGCATTAGCTGTAATTCCATATCAGCCAAAGCCGTTACAAGCCTGTTTTCGGGTGATTGGTCATCCGGTAGCGATGTTCATCGGCAGTATTGTGTTTATCGGTTGGGGCGGATGGGTGACATCGGTTTATGGCAATTATACGGCGTTGGTGGCGCGTCCATTCGTCCAAAATGCCGATATGACCTATACCCAAGTGGCGGATGCGTTGCAATCCATCATCAATGCCGACCCCGCCATGGCGTGGTATATCAATCAACAAGCCTATTTGTATGCGCTTGGTGGGGATGATGCCTCTGCGATACAGGCTTATCAATCCTTTTTAGCCTCTGAACCAACGCATAGCATCAGTTGGGTGAATTTGGCGCGTGTTTACTGGCGTATGGGCGATGTCGAAAATGCGATTGATGCCCAACGACAAGCGGTATCGCTCGCGCCGAAGTCATTCCCGTTTGCATTTACATTAGGGGAATATTTAGAGGCAACAGGTGATACTGACGGCGCGTATCAAGCCTATCTGCGGGCATTACATGAAAGCACCGCTTCGTGGCATGAATGGGATGAAACCCCTTTTCGTCAAGCGGTATTAGCCACGCTCGAAAATTCGGATAGTCATCAACTGATTACAGCATTAGCAGATGACCAACCCGCATCGTTAATCGCGTTGTGGGAAAATAGCCTATATCGCACGGAAAATAGCACCCGCGCCAAAATATTATGGTTGATGGTGGCTTTGCGTGAAGGCGAAGTCGTAGACACCGCCCAACAAATCCACGAGGCAAAATCACAAATCCGATCGGTGTATGACGAAGCATGGGTGTTGCTTGGTCAGGCGTGGATAGCACGTCACGAGGGTGATGTGGCGCGGTACAATGATTTATCGGAACAAGCGCAAAACAAAATTGCCCGAAAAATCAATCAAGAGGATGTTAGTTTTGCCACCAACATCCCCTATTTTCAATTTTTGGTCGCGTCTATTCCGCGCCAGTTATTACCTGATGTATTTTATCCAATTCCCGATGCACCGTTACGGCGCTTGCTAGAAGATTAACACACACGCCACAGGTCATCCTCTTTTTTGAGTTTGACCGAGGCGAGGCGCGTATCAACATTGATGCGACGTTCTTCTTCGACGCCCGGGATGCGAACCACAATATCGCCCGTCACCGAGACGGTCGCATCTAATTCTTCTTCGCTAATGACGGTGTAAATCAGTTCAGATAAATCCACATCGAAGTCTTCGAGTTCATCGTAAGCGGCGGTTATCCCTCCATACGCCCCACGCATGAGGTCGCGTTGTGCATTACAGACGAATGTGGCGGCGCGAAGCGTATCACCCGAAAAAGCCGCCTCTAAAAAGCCCTCAACAGCATCTTGTGGGTTTTCTGAGCCAACACCTGCAATGACATCGCCAGCACTATTCCCACCACAAGCGGTCGTGATGAGCATGAGGATGAACAAACTCGTCATCAATATCAGCTTCGACATATTTTTAAGCATCGTTAGAGGTCTCCTCTTCTTCTGTGACGGGTTGAGGACAATATAGCCATATACCATCTTGCAAAATCACATTTGCACTCGCTGGTAAGAGTTGTGCAACGGGGATGTTCTGACGCACGCCGATGGTTTGAATGATGATACTCCCATTAAATGTAATGCTGGCGCTAGTTTCTGTTTGATCGGATAGATTATACTGTACTTGATTCACCTGAACACGGAAGTCTCTCCGTTCTACGCCAGCCGCTTCAAAGATGAGGACGGCAACCGTCTCATAAAAAGCGGGTTGTCCTGTTTGTCCTTCAAGATTCACCAGACTCACGGCACGTTGTTTGAGCGAGCGTAACTCGGTCATGACGTTACTGCGTTGTTCTGCACATACCAGTGAACTGGCGTTATCAAAATCATCGGCAATTGCCAATTCTAACATGATGCGAATAGTCGTTTCAGGCGTGTTGCAAATGCGCCATATGCCATCTTCACGAGTGGCATTCACCACGCGCAAATAATCTCCTTCGACAACCGATGTAATCTTGACGAAGCCGTTATTGTTATTCCACTCAACCACCTGATAAGTGAATTGGGTGAAATCGGTATTTGCGCCCAATTCTGTCCCCATTTGATAAAATGGATTTTGCTCGGCAGTGCCACGTAGCGGTTCGCACAAAAACGAATCTGCCAGTTCAAGATTGCCTGTTGCCCCTGCTTCAATCACACCGCGCAAACTCAAATCGGCGGAATTACAGATGCGCCATTGCCCCTCTTCAAAAACGGTTGTGATGAAAGGGAAGGGCAAAATACTGGCGACAGGAATGGGTTCGGGGCTTTGTCCACCACCCGATACTTGCAAATCTCCAGCCACAGTAATATAGGCTTGGGTGAATGTTTTTTCTGTGACATCCAGTTCGATATTGCTCACATCCACATTGATTGTACGCGCATCCACGAAATTAGGACGGGTGGTTGCGAAGCGTAACCGTACCAAATCACGTTGTGTGGTGCAAGTGAGTTCTAAGATGCGGGTTGTATCGCCCTTAAAACTGGCATCCAAGAACCCCAAAATTGTATCTTTAATCGCGTCATCATCTGTGTCTGCACGGACACCCGCATACATCGAGATAATCACACTCAGGGTCAAAATCATACCTATAAAAAATCTTTTCATCGAAATCGCTCCGAATATGAGAAGCATTACAAAAACGCCATTATAGCGTATTTTTGCCATTTTCTTAAAGTGTTATATCCTGTTAAATGGCATTCACTATCGGTTAAAATGAAAAGATAACATACGATTATGATGATTTTATGGAGACATTATGGGATTATCAACACAACGGGTCATGTTCATCACCCTCATCATGTTATTGGGGGTCTTGGCGACCCGTGTGCCAGTCGATACCGACACATGGTGGCATATTCGTAGCGGGGAACATACCCTCACCAAAGGCATGATTTATACCGATCCGTTTTCGTTTAGCAAAGCGGGCGAGCCGTGGGTGAATCACAGTTGGGGCGCACAGCTTATTTTGTATATCGTCTGGGAAGTGGCGGGGAATGCGGGCTTGGCGCTCTATACCACCTTTTTCGCGGTGTTGGGGATGATGGCGTTGTATCCGATATGCGCGGGGAATGTCTATTTGCGATCATTCGTCATTTTGCTGGGCGCAATCACGGCGGCGGTGTTTTGGTCGGCGCGTCCGCAAATGCTATCGTTCTTTTTCAGTAGCGTATTTTTGCTGATTTTATTTCAATATAAGCGTGAAAATAAAGACCGTTTGTGGCTTATCCCGCCGTTGATGCTGATTTGGGGCAATTTGCACGCTGGATTTTCGATTGGATTTATCTTTCTGGTGGCGTTCATCGGGGGTGAATTGTTGGGGCATATCTTCGCCAAAGATAAAACGGGCATCATCCCCATGCGTGGTATCGGCAAACTAATCATCATCACAGGGTTATCAGTTGGGGCATTGGTGATTAATCCGTATGGCTTCGCCATGTTGCGCGTGCCATTCGAGACGGTCAATTTAGGCGTTTTGCGCGGTTATATCCAAGAATGGCAGTCGCCCAATTTTCAGGGGCGCGAAACATGGGCATTTTTGGCGATGTTGTTTTTGCTCATTGGCGCATCGGGCATGGCGAAGCGCGGTTGGGATTGGACAGAATACGGTCTGATTTGTGGCACAGCATTTTTAGCCTTTTTATATGGGCGCAACATCGCCGTGTTCGCAGTCGCCGCCACGCCCATCCTCAGTTATCAAGCCGATGCTTTCCTCACACAAAAAGGGTGGCAATTCACCCCGCGCACACGGGTATCCAAAACGCAATCGCGCCTCAATGCGGTGTTATTAGGCGTGTTATTATTCGGCGGGTTGATGAGTCTATTATCTGTCATGTTGCCCGATACGATAGACGAAGCCCAGCACGAAAATTTGCCCATCGCGGTGGCGGAATTTATCGCTCAAAATCCGCCACAAGGGAATATGTTCAACAGTTATAATTGGGGGGGCTATCTGATGTTCGCCTTGCCCGACATCCCCGTGTATGTGGACGGGCGCACCGATTTATATCGGGATGAATTTTTACTCCGTTACTTGCGGACGGCGTTGGGGCAGGGCGACTGGCGCGGCGTGTTATCTGAAGATGAAATTGATTGGGTGGTGGTCGAAGCGGGGAGCGGGTTGGCGGTGAATTTAGCCGCTGAACCCGACTGGACGCGAATTTACCCCACAGACGATTATCCAGACGAAAAAGCGGTGATTTTTGTACGCAATCCATAGGACGGATGTATCATGACGGTGAACCTCAAACAAATCGGTTTATTGGGCGATTTTCGCCTACTGGTGATTTTATTCATCGCGTTTCGGGTGATGATGCTGATGGTCTATCAACCCCTTTTGATAGATGATGTAGAGCGCGGTGTCGGCGCACAGGGCGATAGGTTATATCACTATCAACTGGCAGAATTGACCCGTGCGGGCGACTATCCATTTTTAGATTGGTGGAGCGAATTTCCGCCTGTGTGGTATACGATAACCACATTCATCTATCAATCACAAGGTGAGGCGGTCGATTACAGCACATGGTCAATCCTCATGGCGTTTGTGGTGTTGCTATTCGAGGTCGGGAATTTAATCCTCATCCGCGCCATTGGCACACATCTACACGGCGACATCACAGGTATGATGTTGGCGTGGGTGTATGCCTTGCTATTCGCGCCGTTGGTATTTTTATTCTGGAATTTTGAAAGTTTGGTGGCGTTTTTCTTGCTTTTGGGGATGTATTTCATCCTCAAAAAACGCGATATTCGCGCTGGTTTGGCGATTGGATTGGGCGCGTTGACCAAATTCACGCCTGCATTGATTTTCGGCGCGATGTTGCGCTACCAAAAGCCGAGTCGTTTCATCAAAATTGGCGTGGTGGCGGTAGGATTATTCGCGTTGGTGTACATCATCCTCATCGCCAACGCATCGGCGAATGATAAAGACATCCGTTTTGTCACGACATCGCTCACGGCGCAATTCGGCAAAGCCTCGTATCAGACGGTATGGGCATTACTCGATGGCAATTATCGCACAGGCAATTTTGGCTCTGTCGAAAGTCATTATGATTTATCCGCCGCCGATGCTTTGTATGGCAATCCTGCCGTGATTCCATCGTGGATACGCTTGGCGGTGGCGGGGATTATCGGCTTATTCATTTTCATCACTACGCGCCGATACGATGATAAAGGGTTTGTGGCGTTTGTGACCATCACCGTGATTATCTTTTTCTTACAGGCACAAGGTTGGTCTCCCCAATGGTTGGCGCAAATCATCCCCCTGATGTTACTTTGTTTTCCGACCAAAAACGGTATTTTGACCTCGCTTATTTTGGCGGGTGTGGCATTTATCGAGTATCCTGTGTTGTTCATCCGCACAGGCGATACAGGTGGCGAGATCACAGGGACGTTGGTCACGCCGTTTGTGGCGCTCATCATTATTCGTACCCTGATTTTAGTGTTGTTGTGTGTGGGGTTGTATCTCAAATTGAGAGAAGAACCTGCATGATGAATCAAACTGTCTGGCGGGGTAGACTCCCCACGTATGATGAACTCATGCTCCCGTTGTTACAAAGGGTGAGCGATGGCGATATTTATCAATTATCGCAAATCACCAGTATGCTGGCAGATTATCTCAATCTGACGGGTGAACAACGCGAGGAATTATTGCCGAGTGGCAAGCGCACACGCTTTGCCGATCGTGTGAGTTGGGCAAAGACGCATCTGCAAAAAGCCTTGCTCATCGAAAGCGCGGGGTGGGGCAAATTTCGGATTACCACACGCGGCATCTGGTTGCTGACGCAAAAACCAGTGCGGATTACGCACAAAATCTTGATGCAATTCCCAGAATATGCCCAATTCGCCACCCGCAAGTCGGAATTGCCCACCTTGCCCGTCATGCCTGCCGATGATGAATATGAATTGCCCCTCATGGCGCATCTGACACCGCAAGACCTCATCGAAATGGCGTATCAAAATTTGATGAACGACCTCGCCGATGAATTATTAGAGATGATTCTCAGCGCACCCCCGCGTTTTTTTGAGCGATTAGTCCTCGAATTATTGATGGCGATGGGCTATGGCGATCCCTCCACGCCTGCCAAAGCAGTTGGTGGTGTTGGCGATGCGGGCATAGATGGGTATATTTATCAGGATAAACTCGGTTTAGAAGTGGTGTATATTCAAGCCAAACGCTGGTCGCCAGAAAAACCGGTTGGTCGCCCCGATATTCAAGCCTTTGTCGGCAGTTTGTTGGGTGTGGGTGGCAAAAAAGGCGTGTTCATCACCACATCGCGCTTTTCGCAATCGGCGATGAATTATGCCGATGAGTTGCAACACCTCAAATTGGTGTTGATAGACGGCGCACGCCTGACCCAGTTGATGATAGAACACAATGTGGGTGTGATTATCGAAAAACAATACACCATCAAAATGGTTAACCGCGAAAAATTCGGCATTTAGGAGTTGAGCATGAGCAAACCTATCACATGGATATTGGCTATCGGGTTGTTAACCATCGTGTTCATCGGCGCGATTCCGTTGCATTACATCACCTTCACCTCGCGGGTGGCGGGCATGAATGATTTTTTATCCCGTTGGGAAGGCGCACGTTCATTTTTTATTGATGGCGTTAGCCCATATAGCGACCAAGCCACGCTGAATATTCAGACGCGCATTTATGGCAAAGCCGCCGAAGGGGAACAAGACCCCGGTTATTTTGTCTATCCGTTTTATACCGTGTTTTTCGTCATGCCGACGGTATTTGTTGATTATGCGTGGGCATCGGCGATGTGGATGGTCATCCTCGAAGCGTGTTTGCTCCTCACGATGGTGCTGTTGCTCAATTTTTATCAATATCAACCCAAGCCGTTGGTGTTGGCATTTTTGCTGTTATTCGCCTTGCTCGATTATCCCGCAGGGCGCGGTTTATTTTTGGGTCAGCTCAGTCATGTGGTGTATCTGTTGCAAATTTTCACGATATGGGCGTTGTATAAAGGCTATGGATTATGGGCGGGTGTGGCGTTAGCGTGCGCCACGCTCAAACCGCAAATGACGTATATGCTCGCGCCATTATTTTTACTTTGGGCGTTACGCTATCGGCAATGGCGTTTTATGGGCGGATTTTTGGGCATGTTCGCTATCTTGATGGGCGTATCGTTCATCCTGCAACCCGATTGGTTCGGCGATTGGGTGAATCAGGTGCGGTTGTATCCGCAGTACACCGCCATTTCCGTCCCCGATACAGGGTCGCCCGTGTGGATTATCGTCCAATCGTGGCTCGGTTTGGGTGATATTGCCGAATTGCTGGTCGCGTTGGTGTTTGTCGTAGTGATGTTATGGGGCTGGTGGATGCTCATCATCCAAAAACAATCAGACCGCTTTTTGTGGGTGGTATCGCTCACGTTGGTCGTCACGCATTTGGTGGCGCTCCGTACTGCCACACCACATTTTGTGTTATTCAACCTGATATGGTTTTTCTATGTGTTCAAATTCAAACCCGTTGGTGTGTATATCAGCTTATCGCTTATCGCCGTCAGCATGTGGACGTTGTTTTTATTGACGATAGACGGCAATCAGGAACACCCAATTTTATACGTCCCGATGCCACTTTTCGCCTTCGCCTTGCTCATCATCACGCGCAAACGCTGGTGGGATGATGCCCCGCGCTTACACACAGAGGCAACATCATGACCATGCGTATTCACACGGGTTTATTCGCAATCATCGCCATGATAAGCGCATTTGTATTGGTGCGTGGGATTGTCGGCGCGCCGAATTATACCGATGCCTACTACTATCTGAACGCCGCCAATCGCATGGCAGACGAGCAAGGCTTGACCGATCCGTATATTTTCACCTACATCGGTGCAACGGATAACCTGCCACAACCGAGTCATCTATACTGGATGCCATTCGCCTCGATTTTGGCGGGTATGAGCATGACATTATTCAACGCACCGTATAATTACATGGTGGCGCAATTGCCATTCATTGGGTTGGCGTGGTTGGCGGGGATGTTGGGCTTTGGGATAGGTTACAAACTGGGCAAAACATCACGTCATGCGTGGATGGGCGGATTATTGACCCTGTTTAGTGGATTTTATGCCCGTTATTGGGGTGTGATAGATGGCTTCGCGCCGTATGCGGTGGTCGGCGCGGGGGCGCTGATTGCGATGGGCATCGCCCTAGAACGCGATAGAATCCGACAAAACATGATGTGGTGGTTTATCGCGGGCGTGTTATCTGGATTTGGGCATCTCACCCGTGCCGATGGTGTGTTGTTGCCGATGGTGGGCATATTTTTATTGGTGATATATCCGCAAAAATCCGCGCACAAACTTCGCCTTATCACCATATTGATAATCGGCTATCTGGTAGTGATGGGGGGGTGGTTCATCCGTAATATCACCGAAATCGGCACGCCGTTGGCGCTGGGTGGCGCACAAGGCATTTGGTATCGGGAATATGATGATTTATTCGCGTATCCGCCCGTGAATACCCACCAGACCTTTTTTGAAGATGGGGTAGGGGTATTGTTTGAATCACGCTGGACGGCATTCATCCAAAATATGCTCACTTTTATCGCGGTTGAGGGCATGATTCTCATGACCCCGTTCATGTGTTTGGCATTATACAAACGCCGAAAAGACCGCTTTTTATGGGCATTCGCGCTGTATGCCATTGGCTTACATTTGCTCATGACATTTGTGTTTCCGTATCCGGGTTATCGCGGTGGATTGTTACATTCGGCGATTGCCCTCATCCCATTTTGGGGTGTGTTGGGGGTGTTGGGTATCGATGATGTGGTCGAGTGGATTTCTGCCCGTTTGGAACACTGGAAACCGATTCGCACCAAGCGCATTTTCTCGGTGGGATTATTCGGCTTGGCGCTGATATTAACCCTTTCGGTATCATTGCCTGCCCGAAATGTCCCGAACACACCGCGTTTTTATGTCCAATTGCGCGAGAATTTGCCATCGGATGCGGTGGTGATGATAAACGACCCCACCGTTTTATATTATCACACAGGCTTGCATGGGGTGGTCATCCCCAACGCCGATGTGACCATCATCCCAGAGATTGCAACGCGCTATGATGTGACGCATTTGGTGGTCGAGACATTCAGCAATAGCATCGCCGTACCGAAAAAATTCATCTTCGATTTGGATAATCCGCCCGCGTTTTTAATCCCGATAGCGACATCGGTTTCTGGAGCAATCATCTATGAAATTCGCCCGTGACCTCATTTTTATCGCGCTGGCAAGCCTGCTAGTCGGATTTTATGCCCTGAGCGCCCCTGGTTTCCCGTTAGATGATAGCTGGATTCATCAGGTGTATGGGCGTAATTTAGCCCAATTGGGGCAATGGGCATTCATCCCCGATGTGCCGAGTAGCGCCTCGACTGCGCCATTTTACACGGTGTTATTGGCGATTGGCTACGCGCTCAACATCCCGTATCTGTTCTGGACGCACGCATTAGGCGCGTTGGCGTTGGCTGGAGCGGGCATCATCGGCGCTCGCATGGCGGATATGCTCTATCCGCAAAACAAGTATGTGGGGTGGGCTGTCGGATTGGCGCTCATCACATCTTGGCATCTGATTTGGGCGGGTGCATCGGGCATGGAGACCATGCTCTTTTGCACATTGTTACTGCTGGCAATCTATCTGTCGTGGCGTGAATTGATCCCACAACGCGACATGACCATCCGCGCTATCTTCATCAGAGGGGTGATTTTCGGCTTGGTTATGGCGCTCACCACCGCCACCCGTCCCGAAGGGGTGTTATTAGCCGTGATTATCGGTATGATGATGTTCATCGCTTATCCACATCCCAAATTTGCCCATACCATTTTGTGGGGTATCGGCGCAGGGGTGATGTTCATCATTTCGATGAGTCCGTATTTATTGCTCAATTTGAGCCTGAATGGGTCGTTGTTGCCGAATACATCCGATGCCAAATATGCTCAAGCCCAACCGTTACTCGCATTGCCATATACAACGCGACTGGCGAATATCATCCCGCCGATTTTGGCAGGGGCGCAAATTTTCTTTTTGCTCACCATCCCCTATTATTTATTCATGATGCGCCGATATGGGCGCAAATTGGGGTTATATATCGCCCCGTTAATCTGGTCTGTCGCGTTGATTTTACTTTATGCGGCGCGGTTGCCCGTCTCATTTCAGCATGGACGCTATCTGATACCCGCCTTGCCGATGATAATCTTGTGTGGTGCGATTGGCATGATGGCGATGGTCATTGAATGGCGCGACAATATGCTTGGACGGGTGCTATCGCGCTCATTGGCGCTGGCAATCATCCCGACCCTGTTATTTTTCGCAATCAGTATCGGGCGCGATGCGTATATCACCGATGTGATGATTATCAACGAAGAAATGGTCGATTTGGCATTTTGGATACGCGATAACTTGCCCCAAGATGAATTACTCGCCATTCATGATGTCGGCGCGGTGGGTTATTTTGCGCCCCGCCCGTTGGTGGATATTGCAGGTCTCATCACACCAGAGGCGATTCCATTGATTAATAATCCCGATGGTTTATGGATGTTGATGCGAGAACGTGGTGCGACTTATTTGATGGCATTTCCGAATCAAATTCCCAATAAAAACCCAACAGATCCGCGCCTATGCCCCGTCTATCAATCATCAGGCGAGACGACCCCGCGCTTAGGCGAGGCGAAAATGACGATTTATCGGCTCAATTGGGGTAATTCGTCATGTTAGATTGATGAAAAAAATATAAAATTGTACTAACTCATATCGATATTCAGGTAAAATAAAATCATGAACGATTTTTTCGATAAACTCAACACACTCGTGCGTGCCAAACTGGGTGATTTAATGGGCGATTCTAAATCGTCATTGGCATCATCAACAACCGATGACCCACAGTCGCTCAATCATGTGGCGAAAGATGCCGAAAATCTGCGTTTGCGTGCTAATAATGCCATCGAATACGAAGACAGACTACAGAGACAAATTGACGATATTCATCAACAACTCGCCACACTGAATCGTCAAGCTGATGAAGCCACCCTCAAGGGCAACGAGGCAATGGCGCGATATTTCATCGAAAAAATTCAAAAATTAGAAGCACGGTTGGCGCAACTCGAAAAAGATTTGAACGAACATCGGTTGTTGGCGCAAGATCTCATCCACAAGGTGAACACCCTAGAGGCGACTATTGCCGATATTCAAGCACAGCAATCCACGAACCAAGCCGATAAGATACCGCAAAAGACGGTGAACGATAAATTTATAGAATTGGTCAACGATGCCCAAAAACGGATTCATGATTTAAGTGAACGAATTAAAGGACGCAAAGAAGCCTTGCAATCGGAGATGACATCCGATGTACAAGCGTCATCTGTGGAAAATGATGTATCCACGACATCACAACCCACAGAAGATGATATCGAAGCTGATTTAGAACGACGGCGAAACCGACTAAGCAAAAAATAACTGTTTATCCAGAGGCATTGACAAATACCGTATGACCACACCGCATATTTACTCGCTTTTGATTATTGCAGGGGATTACCGCGTGGTGAATTGCTTCCGCCAAGCGTTGCCAAAAAGTCGGTTTCAGCTTCATTTTGCCTATACCCATAGAGACGCATTTTTCACGTTACAATCGCAAAGGTTTGATGGTGTGGTGGTGGATGCTCGTATGATAGACCGTCATCATCATGAATGGACGCTTGAATCGGTCTATAATCACTTCCCGAAGTATCGGTATATCGCATATACTCCCGATGAGACCCAGATCGCTCAGATTACACCATTTACCTCTGCCATTCTGACCAAACTCGATCCGCGCCAAGCCATGCGAAAGGTGGCAGAAGTGTTTTCGTTGCCCGATGGATTAGGAGATACCCTTGCGCTTTTGCCACAAGATGTCACACTCGACCAACATCTGGCGCGGAAAATTGAAGAATTAAACACGCTATTCGCGCTGAGTCGGTCATTAACTCAGAGTCTCGATTTGAGCGAGGTGCTAAATCGGGTAGTCGAGGCGGCGCAGTATCTCACATTTGCCGATGAAGCCTATATTCTGCTCACCGAAAATAACCAGTTATATCTTCGCGCTCAAACCCCTATCACCAGTAGCACAGCAACGGGTTTATATGTGGCAACACAAGATAAACTGGCTTTACATGTGTTAGATACCGCCCAGCCTATCTTGATTGATGAAGATACAGCACACTTATATGATGTATCCATTTCGTCTCGTGCTTTATATGTGCCGATTATTTTTAACGAATCGGTGAATGGTGTTTTGGGTGTTCGCAACGCCGAAAATAATGTGTCTTTCGACAATAATCACACCCATTTGTTGATGAATTTAGCCACCTTTGCCGCCATCGCCATCGAAAATGCACGGGTACATCAAGCCCTAGAGCAAAGCCTAAATGACCTCAAATCCGCGCAGACGCGCCTCGTGCATACGGCACGCTTATCGGCAATGGGCGAGTTGGCATCGGTGGTGGCACATCAGATGAATAATCCCCTCACGACAATCATCGCCGAGACGGAACTGATGCTGGCAGATGAACCCCCCACATCACCGCGTTATAGTGGCTTACAAGCGATTGCCCGTACAGGCAAGCGTGCCGCCAATGTCGCACGGCGTTTGTTGTCGATTGCCCGCCCGATAGACATCCATGCCCAACCCGATTTGATAGATGTGGTCGATAGTTGGCGCGGTGTGTTATCATTATTACAACCCCATATTGAATATCGCGGTATTCAGTTGGTGAGCAATTTCCCGCCTCACCGTATTCCTCCTGTACGGGCGCTGAAAGGGCAGTTGGAGGATATTTGGATTAATCTGTTGATGAATGCGTATGATGCTTTGTACGGAACGCCCAACGCAACAATTGGGGTCGAAATTCAACATATTTCGTTGGTACAGCAAGTCGAAATTATCGTATGGGATAACGGACCGGGCATTCCGCCAGAGATTCAAGATAAAATTTTTAGCCCATTTTTTACCACCAAACCAGTTGGTGAAGGCACAGGTTTAGGATTACATATTTGTCGTGAAGTTGTGGCGAATTTGGGGGGGACGATCGATGTAAAAAGTCAACCTGCCGAGACGACAAAATTTATTATTCATTTACCCAATGAAAATGTTAGGGCAATTGCATATCAAATCTTTATAAACAAACAATCTTCTCTAAATACTTGTTATCCCAACCTGCGCGTTGGCGTTTAATGGCAATGCCAGCACGCACAGATTTCTCTTGTTTGAGTAAATTCAAGGCAATATGGCGTATCAAAGCCATATTTTGGGGAGCATGGTCTTTACGGATACGGCTATCATCTTCTCGAAAAGCAATATCCAATACCCAATGTAATCCATTTTCGATTTGCCAATGGTCACGAATTGCCTTTAAGAACTCTTGGGCAGAGGCTGTCCAACTACTGATAAAATAGCGTGTCGTTGTCTCTATTTTATCGGTTGCCGATGAGTAACGCACCGTCACCAGTTTAATCAGGCTCTTCAAATTCGCCCATTGCTTGGCTTGTTGGATATACTGGCAATATTCAGGTTCGCTGACCACCCAAACTTGACGATATTCTTCTCGCCCATGCCCTTGATATTTGTTGTGAGCCGTATCATAGGTCACATCGTGCCAAGACACCTCCTCAAATCCGTCAAATAACAATTTGAGGTCTTCATGTAAATTGCCATGATTCCCTTTGACCGACATAATGTAATCTGCATCTGCCTTGATAATTTGCTGGGCGATGCTGGTTTGAGTGTTGAGTGCATCCACAGTTACTACACATCCAGCTAGGTCAAGTTGGGTTAATAAGTGCGGAACTGCCATGATTTCATTCGATTTATCGTCTACTTTAACTTGACCCAACACCATTTTGTTCTCACTTGCCCAAGCACTAACCATCCAGATACCATCACGCTCATGCTGGCGGTCATGACTGCGCCTTAATTTTTTGCCATCGATTGCTACCACCTGACCACTTGTTGCCTGACAAATGACACCCATCCATTCGACAAATCGGGCTTGAAATGCCTGTTCATCCAACCAACGAAATACCCGCCCAAACGTATCATGGGATGGTATCCCATTGCTTAAATCCAAAAATGTGCCTAGCCAATCGATTTTCGCTTTCCCATACTCTTCAATGGCGACCCAATTATCTGCTCCACAAATCACCTCCAAAATGGCGATACTGATGATATTGATGAGCGGATGAGCGCGATTTCTTTCGATACGTGGGTCTTCTAAATCGGCGAAATAGTTGAAGATACTGGTTTCGAGGTTCATGGTCACATCCTTTTTTGTAACCATTATCCTCCATTAAG
>DAOTVP010000060.1:0-5515 GCA_034436155.1 Anaerolineae bacterium | reverse complement strand
GCCAAGCAAATCGGCGTGGAACAATCGGCGCTCGGCACAACATTTTATGACCCACAACGCGAAGCCTATATGCTCACCCAGCTCGAAATGCACAACAACGGTCCGTTCAGCAACGAGACGGTAAAGGCATTATTCAAAGAAATTTTCCGCGCCACGCTCGCGCTCGAAGAAAAAGAGGCACGCGCCAAATTGTTGGTACAACGTAAAACGGCACAAGACCGCACCATCGTAGAATTGCCCGATGGCACAAAAATCGGCGATGGCTCGTTCCAATTGGTGGCAGGATCGTGCGCGGTCGAGACCTACGAACAGATGGATGTGGTCGGCGAGGCGCTCGCCGGTCGGGGTGTGAAAATTATGCGCGGTATGGCATACAAACCGCGTACATCGCCGTATGATTTTCAGGGATTGGGCGAAGAAGGCTTAAAAATCGCCCGTCAAGTCGCCAATAAATACAATATGTTAGTGACAAGCGAAATTATGGATATGTCGCAAATCGGCATGATGTCGGATTATGTGGATATTTTCTGGGTGGGCGCTCGCAACATGCAAAATAGCTTCTTGCTCCGTGCGTTAGGCAAAGTCCGCCAGCCCGTGTTCCTCAAACGCGGGTTAGCCGCCACGCTCGAAGAATGGGTGTATGCCGCCGAATATATCGCCAGCAGTGGCAACCCGAATGTGATTTTGATTGAACGGGGCATCCGCACATTTGAAAAATGGACGCGCAACACGTTGGATATTAGCGCCGTACCCCTCATCAAACTCGAAACCCATTTGCCGATTATCGTAGATGTATCCCATTCCGCAGGTCGGCGTGATTTAGCGATTCCACTCGCAAAAGTGGCAAAAGCCAGTGGTGCAGATGGGCTGATGGTCGAAGTCCATCCCAATCCACCCGTGGCGATGAGCGATGCCAAACAACAATTGACCATACCCGAATTTCATAAGTTGATGGATGAACTTGGCTTATAAACGCAATATCACCATTTATCATGCGCTCAATATGGCGAGTGCATGTGCATTTGTCAATGGCAATTGGATATTTTTCTGGTTGCGCGTGATGACCATTGGGCAATTGGGGGTGGTGGATGCCACCGCCTTTGCCTTTGGGTTATTCATGGAAGTCCCTACAGGGGCGCTATCCGATATGATAGGCAAACGTTGGACGCTGATTAGCTCCATGTTCCTCAACGGGCTTGGATTTTTCATCATGGGCGCGGCGGATAGCATTTGGGGGATTGTAGTTGGGTTTTGGTTCACGCAGACGGGCTGGGCGTTGTATTCGGGCGCGGCGGATGCGTTTGCGTATGATTCGCTCAAGGCGATGGACGAAGAAGCGCGGTACGATAAAGTTAGTTCGCGCACAGGGTCACTATCCATTCTCACAGTCGGGTTGGCTTCACTGATAGGCGGATGGATGTATAACATAGACCAGCGCCTACCCCATTATGCGTGGGGATTGGCGTTATTCATCGGCTTTTTCATCGCGCTATTCGCCAAAGAACCACCTGTAGATACAGTCAAATTCACCCTGAAAAATTACGTTGGGCAATTATCACAAGGATTTAAGCAATTGGTACGCCCCGAATTGCGCTATTTCACTCCCCTGATTTTTGCGACATTGGGCGTGCATTATTTATTCACATTCGGCTTCATCCAACCTGCTATGGCGACCAATTTGGGCTTTTTAGCCGATGCCCAAGCCGTGTTATTCTCTATCATGGGATTCACCGCAGGCGGGACGTTATTACTCGTGCCGATGATGCGCCGTCGCTTGAGCGATATGCGCGGGTTGGTGTTATTGGCGTTGGCGCTGGCGGGATGTTATGGCATGGCATCGCTCAATCCGCCGATGGTGCTGGGGGGAATCATCCTCATCACGATACGGTCGGTGGGGGGTATTTCGAGCGCGTGGGCTTCGATTGTCGTCAACCGCGAAATTCCATCGGAATATCGGTCTACAACGCTATCCACAGTGGCGCTCATCAGCAAAATTCCGTATATCATCACGGCAATGCTAGCAGGCGGATTAGCCGAAAACGGTCAGTTTAACCTATTTTATCTGGGTGTGATTGGATTTTTACTGTTGATGGTCATCGCGGTGACGATTGCCTATCGGACACACCGAAACCGTCTTATCCAACAAGCGATTGCAACCACGCCCTAAGTGATGACACACTGTTGATGGTCACGCGCTCAACATCGCGGTTGATGCGCTTGACCAACCCCGTCAACACATCACCCGGTCCGACTTCGATAAACAGCATCGCACCACTATCTTTTATCATGGTATCAATCGATTCACGCCAACGCACCGAATGAGTCAGTTGTCGATTCAATTGAAACCGAATATCTTCGAGGGCAATCATCGGGACGGCGCTGGCGTTGCTATAAATGCAATTTTCAGGTGTTTTGAACTCGATTTTGGATAACGCTTGGCTAAATTGCCCCGTCACCGATGACATCAGGGGCGAATGCGCCGCCACACTCACCGCGAGGCGTACCGCTTTTTTCGCGCCTTTGGCGAGGGCTAAATCTATCGCATGACTCACTGCACGTTCAAAACCAGAAATCACGACTTGTCCCGGACAATTGTCATTGGCGACCACCACCACTTCACCGATTGCTTGCGTGGCTTCGAGGCAAATCGCCTCTACGGGATCTAAATCTAAACCCAAAATTGCCGCCATCGCGCCAGGGCGAATTTCGCCCGCCTGTTTCATCAAGCGTCCGCGTTCACGCACGAGGCGCACGCCATCCTCAAATGCAAGTGAATTGCCTGCCGTGAGTGCCGTGAGTTCACCCAAACTATGCCCCGCCGCCAAAAACGGTTTTACCTGTGGGGCTTCGTGTTGGAGTGCGCGTAACATCGCCACGCTACACACATACACTGCAGGTTGCGTATTGATGGTCTCGTTGAGCGTTGCCTCATCCCCTTCAAACATTAATTTCGAGAGTTTGAAGCCCAAAATATCATCGGCTTGGTCAAAAATCTGGCGCGATACAGGATATTCCGCATAAAAATCTGCGCCCATACCGACATATTGCGAATTTTGACCGGGGAATAAAAAGGCACTGCGTAACCAATTGATCACCATGATGCTCCTCGCCATAAAAGACAAAACCGCGCCTATTTTAGCACGGTTTTATCAGTTTTCAGAACAGGGGATTAAGCGACTATTCTTCTTCAACTTCAATGACTTGTTGCCCTTTATATTGCCCTGTGGTGGGGTTCACATGATGCGCGAGGCGATATGTGCCGTCATCATCCATGACAATATTGGGTAAAGACAAAAAGTCATGAGCGCGACGACGATTACGACGGCTCTTCGAGACTTTACGTTTTGGTAATGGACCCATGCTGAAATTCCTTCAAAATCAATTTGGCTTAAAATTGGCTGTAATCAGAATGAGAAGTATAGTGCCGTTATGCCCTTTCGTCAAGATAGACACAATCAGAAAAACCCGTTTATAAGTTGCATACATAGGCTGAAACGGTTACAATTTGTCGCATATAGAAAAGGATGATATCATGAAAACAGTTCTTGTTGCTGATGATAATGAAGACTTGCGTCAAATTTTTGTGCGGGCGTTTGATAGCAAATTGTTTGAGGTGCATCAAGCCAAAGATGGCGCAGAAGCCCTGCATCATATTCAACAAATGACTCCTGATATTATCATCCTCGATATTGATATGCCCAAAGTGACCGGGTTAGAGGTATTAAAATACCTCAAGGACAATGGCTATCATAGCAAAGTCATTTTGGTAACGGGCAATTCGATGATGGCGGATGTGCCACAAGCCGCCGATGCCGATTTGGTGTTGGTCAAGCCGATTAGCATCAAGGAACTGGTGACATTCGTGAGTCGCTTCACAAATGAGTAGAGAAAATTAACCGCAAAACAGGTGTTTTTGATAAAATATCTGCCGATTTGAAAATTAGGTGCATAATATAACTATCCTAAGACGGAAGGTATTATATATGCAACGCATTTTTAAGATATTCAGGCAAATTGCAGAAAAAAGTTATTTACCATCCGATTCGCCTCAGATTCAGACACAAAAATTATTGGTGATTATCTCTGTCATCATTATTACGCCAATTTTATTCTCCATTGGCGTTGTTTATATTCTATTTTCAGAACCATTGACAGGTCTGATTTATGTGGGATTTAGCCTGTTAGCAATCGCACAACTCGGATTATTTTTATACAAACATCGCCGCTTGAATTGGTTGGTGATGGGTATAGCCATTTCTGCCCTACCCTCACATTGGGTTATCACCTTAATTTTAGGTGGGTTTTTCAATGCGGGTGGGTTAATGTTATGGGGATTAGCATTTCCGATTGTGACAGGGCTTATCTTTTTCCCATTACGTCAGGTTATCGTGTTTTTTATTTGGTTTAGTATCAATCTTATCAGCGTCTTGCTTTTACAACCTTATCTACGAACAGAAATGAATATCCCCGCATTGGTCAATGCCATCATATTTGTCACCAATGTGTTAACCCTTTCGGCATTTATTTTAGCGGTCTTAGCGTATTTTATGTATCAACGCGATATCGCCTATAAATTACTACGTGGCGAACAACTCAAAGCCGAGAATTTGTTGTTGAATATCCTCCCGCCCGAAATTGCGAATATCCTTAAAGATGAGCAACGGGTCATCGCCGAACATTTTGACGGTGCGAGCATCTTATTCGCGGATGTGGTCGGATTCACACCCATGTCTGCCAAAATGCACCCTGTCGAATTGGTAAATTTACTTAATGATGTGTTTTCATATTTCGATACCCTCGTCGAAAAATACAACTTAGAAAAAATTAAGACCATTGGTGATTGTTATATGGTCGCTTCTGGTGTGCCGCGTCCCCGTCATGACCATGCTCAAGCGTTAGTCGAAATGGCATTAGAAATGCAAGCATATACGCAACACAATTTATTTGGTGGGCATCGGCTCAATTTTCGGATAGGGGTAAATTCGGGTCCGGTGGTAGCAGGTGTGATTGGTCGTAAAAAATTTATCTATGACCTATGGGGGGATGCCGTGAATACAGCCAGTCGGATGGAATCGCACGGGACAGGGGGTATTATCCAAGTCAGTGAAAGCACCTATGCCCTCATTCAAGATGATTTTATCTGCGAGGCACAGGGTATCATCTCTATCAAGGGCAAAGGTGATATGGCGGTTTGGCATGTGCTGGGTAAAAAAGATTAAGCCCGCAATGCCGAGAGCAACGCCCCCATCAGGGCTTTATCAGTCAAGCTATCTGGCACAAAATCCATGCCATTCACCGAGAAATGTGTCGGCGTGGCATTGATAACCACCGCCTCACGCATGAGCGCATTCAGGTTAAAGGCTTGGGTGGCTTTGTCTACCACCGCCATCAGCAACACGCCCGCTTTTGCACCGCGTTCTATGACTGTTTCTAGGCGTTCTAAGGCTTGTGGATTAAACCCAGACGGCAAATCGGACACACAAATCAACTGATAGGGGATGTGCGTTTTGGCTTG
>DAOTVP010000059.1:0-2659 GCA_034436155.1 Anaerolineae bacterium | reverse complement strand
CGCGCCATCGCGCTCGCGCCGTTGGCGGATGACGGGTTCAGATAGCCCGTGCGCCAATTCGACATCGAATTCGGCTAAAATTTGGTCGGGGGTATATGCCCACCACGCTGTTTTCGCGGTAGATAAGGCTGGGTCGGGGGTGCTTTCGGTTGTCATACGCTTCCTTATATACATCTAGCAAAATAATCACATTCTCCATTGTAGCACCATCACGCCATGATGCAACCGAGCAAGTGAGCTATTGGTATGATAGCGGGGTATGCGTGGCGAATTGGGTGATACGTGCCTGTCAGCGCCCGCGCCATTCGCTATCCGCCACGCCGAAATGTTGATTAATCCGCCGCGCCAGCGTGAAGAAAAAATCCGATAGGCGGTTGAGGTAAATCAGCACCTGTGTATTCAGGGGCGTGGTCTGATGCGCCGATACGCACAGCCGTTCTGCACGCCTCGCAATCGTGCGGGCGATATGCGCCTGCGCCGCGGCGGGGTGTCCGGCGGGCAAAATGAAGGCGTTCAGGCGCGGGAGGTGTTCATCCATCGCATCGATCCACGCCTCCAGTTGCTTGGTGGGGGCATCGTCTAACCGCACCAACCACGCGGGCGTGCTATCGAGCGGGGTGGCTAAATCTGACCCGACCACGAACAACGTATTTTGGATCGTGACCAGCCACTCGTGCATCATGTCGGGCAATTCGTAGGTGCGGATCAGCCCAATCACCGAATTGAGTTCATCCACCGTGCCGTATGCCTCGACACGGCGGTCATCTTTCAGCACGCGCCCGCCCGAAAAGAGGCTGGTCGTGCCGTCATCGCCTGTTTTGGTATAAATTTTCATGTGCGTATACGTCCTTTTTTTATGCCATTAAACCCCACCCCCTAACCCCGCATAAGGGGCGTTGACCCCACCCCCTAACCCCCTCCCCCCTTCGTGGAGAGGGGGAATTGGTTACGGGTAACATTGCTTTTCTCCCTTCCCCTACGGAGTGGGGGAAGGGTCGGGGATGGGGGTCGTTTTGCACACCCCTAATTCGTCAAAATCACCGTGCCTGGGGCGGGAATCCACGCGCATGTCAGACCATCCACCGTTTCGGTCGGCATCTCTATGCTAAAACGGGGCGCGTTGCGGGCATCCATATAAAAATAGCGACCGCTCCCGTTCAGGCAAATCCGCGCATAATCGGGGAAGGTGTTGATGCTCATGCCACCTTCAAGCCGATACACATCCACCGCCAAAATCACACCCAAACCAATTAAATCGGCAGGGATAGCGCCTGAATACCCAATCACCGAGCCATTCCGCATCAAGATACGGCAATAGGTGTTATCTGGCGCGTTGGCAATATCCACGCCATCGGTGCTATCCAGCGCACATCCCAACACGGTGGCGCTTGGCGCAACAGGCGATACAACAGGCACGGTGAGCGGGTTCGCTGTCTCGAATGACCCGACATCGCACGCGGTTAATTGTGGGCGTGAATTGCCGAGTTGGTCGGTGGCAATATCACACGGCGCGGGATAATGATCAATTGCCACACTGCCGAGTAACAATTGTACCACCGCACCATCGAAACCCGCCAATCCCAAATCGGGCGCGAGGGTGGCGCTATCACACCCCGCATCGCTCAGGTTGGTGGCATCGGCGACAATTTGAAAGCATGTGCCACTGATGAGGTTATATTGCACATCGAAAGTCGGCGGTATGCCGTTATTATAATGAACCGCGCTCCCGCTAGAGGCGGTGTTGCTGGCGAAGGTGTTATGCGTCATGGTGATAGTCGCGCTGAACGCATCGTAATACCCCCCGCCGTTGGTGGCGCTGTTGCCATAAAACGTGTTATTGACCAATGTGGCAGAGCCATCACCGCGAATATACAAGCCACCGCCATCCGTGCCGTTATTATTGGCGATGGTGTTGTTGGTGATGGTGAAAACGCCACCGCCACCCGCCAGATACAATCCGCCACCTTCTACGGCGCTGTTGCCACTGAACACATTGCCCGTTACCGTGCCAATCGATGCCCCGCCTGTGATATACAATCCGCCACCTTCATTAGAGGCGGTGTTATTGATGAAGGTATTGCCCGTTGCGGTCGCATTCACACTACCCCGCGACATATCTGCGCCACCGCCACTCGCCCCCGCCTGATTATTGGTGAAGGTATTGCCCGTGAGCGTGCCGTTGCCCATGCTCACACCACCGCCTTCATCATTGATTGAGCGATTGCCCGTGAAGGTGCTGTTGCTGACACTGCTGACGGGGCTACTGGCGATATACAGCCCGCCACCACTATCCACCGCCGTGTTATTGATGAAGGTGCTATTTGAAACCGTGGCGACTGACCCCGAATAAACCGCGCCACCCGCATCATCGCTGGTGTTGTTGATGAAGGTGCTATTGGTGATGGATAGTGTGTTATTGCTATAGATTGCGCCACCGCCTGTCGCGCTATAGCCGTTTTGCATGGTGAAGCCGTCAAATGAGACGGTTGCGCCTGTGATATTAAACAGTTGCACCGTCCCGCCACCATCGAATGTGACGGCGTTGCCGTTGGCGGTGATGGTGATATCGGTGGTGATGGCGATGGTCGAGGGGAAACTGACCGATGCACAGGGCACGATGTATTGGATAACATCACCATCGAATGTGCTGGCAATCGCC
>DAOTVP010000058.1:0-7018 GCA_034436155.1 Anaerolineae bacterium | reverse complement strand
ACTAAAGGCGCTCAAGTCCGCCTTTCTGCCGATTATTTGTCTCAAAATTAGTCAAAAACCAGCCCCTTTAGTGGGCTTCCAAAACGTTAGCCTATGGCTTTGAGCCATAGGCGAGGCAAAACAGAGCAACTAGCAATCAAGGTAAGATTATGCGGTAGGGCAATCGCATCAAAATTTTCGTCTAAAAAATGCTCTTTGCAGTGTCGTTTTGAGGGACGATATACGCGCTTCGCGCTAATCGTCCCGTACATTTCATAGCAATTTTTAGGGGACGAGATACGCGCTTCGCGCTAATCGTCCCGTACGTTTCATAACAATTTTTAGGGGACGGTATACGTGCTTCGCGCTAATCGTCCCGTACGTTTCATAACAATTTTTAGGGGACGGTATACGCGCTTCGCGCTAATCGTCCCATACATTTCATGGCAATTTTGAGGTGTGTACTAACGGATTAGAGGCTTCAGCCTCGTATATGCGCCATAAAATGATTTGATGCGATTACCCTAGATTATGATACCCTACCGCTTGCGTAAAAAGTGTTTGAGCGCCTCTAGGGTATCGTCTATGCGTTCCATATTGAGGGTATAACATTTCGCCACATCACGACGACGTTCATTCAGATAACCCGTCGCCGTCAGCTGACGCAAATGGCGCGAGGCGCTCGATTGGCTCAGATTGAGCATGGTCATGATGTCTTGGGCGCATAATTCTTCGTGCATGGTGAGCAATTCCAAAATCATCAGGCGTGTATCATCGGTGAGTGCGTTCAGACGGACTAATAACTCAGACCGCCCCAACGCCGAAGATTTGACCACCGCCCCGCGTGGGATTCGCACCCCCAAAAACACGATACCACGATCTTGTTGGGTCATCATCGAGACATATGGACCCAAATGGGCGCTTGGGACGAATATCACCTCGTCTACGGTGTTGAGTTTCGACCAAAAATCGGGGATGTCGCGCCCTGTGATGGTGCGGGCGGCTTCGTAACCATTTAAGCCACGATAATCCATCGCCGAAAATGCCGATACCGATTCTTGCAAGGTAGGCAATTGGGCTTCCCATTCAGATTTGAGATACGTCTCCCACATCTCACGCAGGTGATGAATCACAGTGGTTTTGAGGGTGTGCGGATTTTTGAGCAGGTGATAGGCTTGGCTATACATGTCGCTATCGAATGTCATACCGCGCTCGGCATATTTCGCGCCCATCATGGCGTTCATACGGCGCAAAAAGGTGGCTTCATCCGCTAATAGCGTTTCTGGGGTATCGCCCAATTTTTCGCAATATTCATCCACCACTTTTTGCGTCAGGGTTTCGGCGGGGACGGTTTCGAGATAGTCTAAATAATCTGGAAAGCTCGAAAACGACTCTTTGGTTTCGAGGGCATGATAGAGGGTATAAAAAATGAGGATGTGTTTGCGGAGCATTTCTGGCGGGAGGGCTTTGTAGGTTTGCGTAATCCAATCGCCCAATCCAGATAGCTCTTGCGCCTGACACAACACGCTCAGACTGTTAATCGCATTATCATGAGGCATGAGCGCGAAGGTCACTTTTACATCGGACGGGGCAAGAATAAATTCTGGACTCACCATAATCTGTCATCTCCATTACGACACATCATCACACAATATTATGCGATTATTCACATAATTGCTTAATTGCTTTGATGGTATCCCTAACCCCTCTATTTGTCAAGCAGAATGTGATAAATGGTACTAAAGCGCGATGCGTTTTAATGTATCACGGACGAAATCAACCGAAATGCCATAATGATGTGCGATGCCGATGGCGGTTGGTTCTATCTCTTTGCCTAAAAACTGAAAACCTTTATCAGCCGAAAACGGGGCAAAAATTTCGATTTGAAACGGGCGCGGATTTGAATCGAAGCGCCAAATATGCCCGTTTATCACTTTGACGATGATGGCACGGTCTAAGAATAACCCGCCATCGGCATAATCATTGATGAGGACATGCTGATAATCGGCTTCGGCGATCGGCTTATTGATGAGGTGATAACAATAGCGCAAGGGGTGATGGATGCGCTCTATCAGGTACACATCCCCACCTTGTGGCGTGATGATATGGGTATGAAATTCGCCCCGCCGTGATGTTTGCTGATTAGGCTGAATGGGGATAGCCACATGAAACGGCATCCCCACATCGACCAAATAATCTGCCCCATTGAGGTGGATGATGATGGCGCTATGACAGCCGATTTTGTCGTTCATGTTATTGAGCGTCAGGTAGCCCTCATACCCCAAGTGCTTGAGCAGGGTCAGAAAGGCGTAATTGCTCTCGTAGCATGTGCCACCTGTGCCATGCGCGATAGCACTCGCCCAAAACGCATCGGGCATGAGGTGTGCATGACGATAATCGGTGGCACGGGCTTTACGCGCAATTCGGCTGATACTCTCCCACGGGACATGACGGGTGTATGCACGGAGCAATTCATCGAGGGCAGATAGCGCGGGTGGATGTGCATCCACCCCCAAATAACCTAAAATCTGGTTGACTTGTTGGTCATTCATGCGGTCGCCTCTGCGGGTAATGTATCGGATGGTATGGCGGGCGGAATCGCATCGTGATCGGGTAAGATAGTCTCGGCATGGCGAATAAAAGGAAATAGAAAGCCCGATAGCGAGGCAATCGCGCCTAGTCCACCCGCAATAAAGATGAGCAAACCGATACCCGCCCCTGCGCCCACGCCGAAAATACCGCCCAAACTGCCCGCCAACGCGCCATCGGGCATCATGGCGGGGCTGAAGATATTATCTGCCAACGGACCAGAAATGAGCATGGCAAACGGTGCGGTGATTTGGGCGATGAGCCTGCGCGTGGCGAATACCCGTCCTTGCACATCGGGCGCGACTTTCGCCTGCCATATCGCCTGATTACTGGCGTTGAGGATGTTGATGAAGAAGGACACACTGAACGCGCCGACCATCCACACCAGCACATGTTGACCAATCCCCAACACCATCTGCCCAAGAACACTGGTGGCGAACATGCCCAACAACACACCCAAAACACGTTGTGTCGGTCCGCCCCAAATGCTGATGAGCAACGCGCCCACCACCCCGCCAACTGCCCCCGCCGATTGCACAAAGCCTAAAATTTGTTCATTGCTATCGGTACGCGCCAAAACCATTGGTGCTATCAATATCCCGCCCATTGTGCCGAATAAATTCGCCATGAAAAACATCATCTGCAACCCCAACAGGCTCGGACGGGCGAGGATATAGCGAAAGCCATACACCGATTCTTTGAGCAAATTGCCTTTGCCCTCTGCGCCCGCTTGTGTGGGCGGTGGTTGCGGGATATACACGACCAACAACATCGACACGGCGATGACAAAACTGAAAATATCGAATAAAAATACCCCGCGCAACCCCACAAATGCCAATAATGCCGCGGCAAGCGAGGGCGCAAAAATGCCTGATGCCGATTCTGCCAACGACATCATGCCACTGGCACGCGCATATTGCTCTTTGGGCAACATCAGCGAAATCGAAGCTGAATATGCGGGGAACTGAAACGCCTGAAACATGCCCGAAAATAACCCCGCCAAATAGAGATGCCAAATTTGCAATTGGTCGGCATTGAAGAGTAAAAATAGCGCCACTGTCGAAAGCCCCGCGGCGAGGTCGCTTATCATCATCACCAATTTGCGATTCCATCGGTCTACCAACGCGCCCGCGATAGGGCTGAATAAGACGATGGGCATAAAATTGAAAAATCCGACCAGCGCCAACGCGGTCGCTTCGCCTGTGATGTCCCACGCCCAGATGCTGAGGGCGAAACTGGTCATCGCCGATCCTAAAAGGGATACTACTTGCCCAAACCATATTAATGTGAATGCTCGCATCCCCGTGGGACGTGTCTGTGTGGTCATAACCAAGCCTCCATGTATGTATATGATGTTCATTATACATACGTATGATGAACATCATTGTTCAAATATGATGAAAACTAACCACAAAACGAAGAAACTGTTATACGATCTCCATTTTTTGGGATACACTATCAGGTTATAATTAAGATAGTGAACAAACCAAATTACGATTTATAAAAAACTAAGAGTTAACTTGTTAAAGGGTTTAATGGTTTATAGACACACGATATGAAGATATTGTTTGAGGGCATTTATTATGGCACTTTACTTTTCTGACGACCAATTGCTGAATAATGATGATAACGAAACACAACCATCCGATCCTGTATCCCCACAATCATCAAAGCCATACGAGCCGATTATGCCTAGGGCATCGGCACCGGTCTTTCCAGATGACCATGTGGTGAAAGAACAATTGGCAATTTTACGCACAGGCGATAGAGATGCCCGCCAAAATGCCACGCGCCAACTGCACGATTATGCCAAGAAACATCGTAACGATTATCCATCACATATCATTCCCTTATTGGTGGAAGGATTATCCGATACGGCGTGGATGGTGCGCTGGGTCGTCACCGAAGTGTTGGTCATGCTAAATGCCAGAGAAGCCAAAAGGCATTTATTGCCATTATTAGCCGATGTTCATCCGCCACTGCGTATGACGGTTGTCCACGCCATTGCACTATTAGGGGAAGATGCCGATGTGGTGCATCTGATACCCCTGCTGACCGAAAAACAAATCAGTATGCGCGAAGCTGTGATTCAGGCGCTCGGCACACTGGGTAGCCCTTTGGCGATTCATGCCCTATTGCCTTATCTGCGCGATGAAGAACGGTCAATTCGCTTATATACCATTGAAGCACTCGGTAAAATCGGTGATAAATCCGTGGTGGATGTGTTGCACACCTATCTTAAAATCGGTGATGAGGCAGTGCGTTGGGTATGTGTTGAGGCGCTGGGTAGATTAGCCGATCCGCGCAGTGTGCAAGATTTACGCCAATGTCTCGATGACACCCGACATCCAATATGGGATGATAAGCGGGTGTGCGATATGGCGGCGGATGCGCTCATAGCCATTGGTACAGTGGAAGCGATTCAATTGGTCACAGAATGGCGCAATAAACAGATACCATCATCTTAGCTATCGTGCAGATAGATATATAATCAACAGTGTGAGGCGATTTTAATTTATGAAACTGTTCATCAGTTACGCCAGAGTCGATAAAACCTATTGCATGGAAATTGTCGAATTACTCAATGACCACGAGGTCTGGTTCGATAGCCGATTGCATGTCGGCAAAAATTGGTGGCATGAAATCCTCAAAAAAGTGGATTGGTGCGAGGGATTTATCTATCTGCTCTCGCCCGATTCGGTCGAATCATCGTATTGCAAACGCGAATATGATTTGGCGAAAAATATGGGGCGGATAATCTTCCCCATCCTGATCCGCGACACCGAAGCCTTACCCAAGGATCTCGCAGAGACGCAGTATGTGGATATTCGCAAAGGCATCACCATCGAGACGGTCAAGATGTTGCTTGCATCGATTCATCACGCCGAATTATCACAACCCCATCATAAACAGGCGCGTGAACAAAACTCGAATAAAACCATAGATCCGCTCGAAGCCTTCACAGGTGGGATGAACGCGCTCCAAAAAGGCTTATTCGATGATGCGGTGTTCCTGCTCAAGTTGGCGAAAGCCAACGGCTATAACTCGCCATTCATCAATATTGATGAGGTACTCGAAGAAGCAGAACGTTACCTCAAAGAAAAGATGAGCCAAGTAGAACGCGAGCGCAATTACAAACACATCGTTGAACTCATCCGCACCCCCATCACCGAAAAAATTGGCTGGGAGGCATTCGCCAATTTTCGGGCGCAGTATCCCGATTACGATCCCGAAAATTTGGCAACAGATCGAAAAGTGCGCGTTTTGCCCAAGCCATCTGCTGGGTTCACCTTGCCGTTACTCGAATGGTGCGATGTGCCAGAAGGCAAAGCCGATATTGCCGACCCACAAAAAAAGGGACGCAAAACTGTGATCGTCCCTGCTTTCGCCATGAGCAAATACCTCGTCACGAATGCCCAATTTCAGATGTTCATTGACGATCCCAAAGGCTATCACAATCGCGCTTGGTGGGGATATGACCCGCAAGCATATGCCTCGTATATGCGTCATCCGTTCCCGCGTGAGATTAAATATGACGGCGCAGAACGTCCCCGTACCCGCGTGACATGGTACGAGGCGATGGCATTTTGCCAATGGTTGAGCGATAAACTCGGCTACCGCGTGGGGTTATATAATTATGCCCAGTGGGTACGGGCATATAGTGGTGATGATAAACGGATATATCCGTGGGGCAATTCGTTTGATAAAACCCGTTGCAACACCCGCGAAAGTCAAATTCGCATCCCCACCGTTGTGACGCGCTATACCAACGGCGTGAGTCCGTTTGGGATTCATGACATGATGGGCAATGTGTGGAAGTGGAGCAACGACACCAGCGAAGATACCAATCAGGCGGGTATCCGCAAGCAAATCATTCGTGGCGGGTCTTTTACCAGCCCTGTAGAACGGGCAGATGCCCATTTTGCCTATGATATAGACCCGAATACGTTTCATATCAGCATCGGCTTTCGGTTGGTGAAGCTAGATTAATTCAGATTAGCCTGAACTCAATAATTGATGAGAGTGGTGCGAAACTTGTTTACAAGCCGTGTAAAACAGGGTATAGTATAAATAAGTTCATATTGTTCACAAATTATTGAACGATGTGAATGTGAGTGATGTGTGTGTAACGAGAGATGGCACACCCCTAAATGTGAGAACTCCCTCTGTGTGTGTGCAAGTGTGAATGTGTGTGTGTTGTTAAAATAAGTGTCATCTCTCTTACGAAAAGCAATAGTCCCCCTCCTTTGTGGAAATGCCGTATTGCTATGGTGTGCGCGATACGGCATTTTCAATTTTACCCACCCTGATACACCCCACTCCCCTCTGGCGCGGTGTTGTCGCGGATATTCACGCCGTCCAATTGCATGTCGCCGAGGTTATAGATGCCACCGCCGAATTCGGACGCGCTGTTATTCTGAATCGCACCGCCGTTCATGACCAAACTGCC
>DAOTVP010000057.1:0-32960 GCA_034436155.1 Anaerolineae bacterium | reverse complement strand
TTTCGGGTGTCGGGTTTTTGTCTTCCCTATCCGTCTCTAATCTCTGTCCCTCTGAACTCTGGTCTCTGTAGGCTCTTTTCTCTGGGGGGTGTGGGGGGCTTTGCCCCCCACCCATTGCCCGCGAAGCGGGCCCAAAAAATTTTACCACCAGGGAGCCGGTTTTTTGCGTTTCGGTCGCCATAATTTCACCCCTTTGCGCTCAGGTGCGGACGGTGGTATCTCATGAGGCAATATCGGGCGAATTTGAATGGGATGGTTGTTGAAAATATGAAGTCGCAAGCCCCATGTATCGGCATACCGCACAAAATTAATCCACCCGCTGACGCTGGCATCGAGTTCTGCAAATGAAATCTCGCCCGCCTCATATAATTTAATGTTATGGCGAAAACGGCGCGTAAAATTGACGGCATTACGTTGTTTGAGCAAACGATGGTCGGGATAAATCACAAATCCCAACCACGGCACGCCGTCTTTGGTGGTGGTCACTTGTGCCTCATTTTCATGACACACCAATCGCATCCGCGCCAAACGTTGGATAATTGCCTCACGCCAAGCGTGTAACTGATTTTTATCATTGCTGAACAGGGCAAAGTCATCCACATAACGCACATAAGCATCACAACGCAATTCGCGCAAAATAAACCAATCAAACGGGTTCATATACACATTCGAGAAGAATTGACTGGTCAAATTGCCAATTGGTAGCCCACGCGGACGATTGACGGCGAATAAATCATCACCCTCAAAATAGTGCATGGGGTATTCATCTGCCAAAACACCGACACCACTGGCTAAAATTTGGTCAATCAGCCACATGATTTTTTCATCATGAATGATACGCGCCAATTCGTATCGCAAAATGGCATGGTCTAATGACGGAAAATGTTTGATAATATCCATGCGTAGGCAATAAGCATATGTTCGGGAATAATGCTGAAATTGGTCTATGGCGCGGTGTGTGCCTTTATCAATCCGATTGGCATAGCTGTTTGGGATGAAACGCGCATCGAAAACAGGCTCAATCAGATTGCACAAGGCATGATGCACGACTCTATCCCGAAACGGCGCGGCGCTGATTTTCCGCAATTTGGGTTCAAAGATATGAAAATGATGATATGTCCCTGGTTGGTACGTCTGTGTGATGAGTTCGTGTTGCAACACAACCAGATAATCGGCAACTTTTTTCTCGAATTGGGCGACATACGGCTTCCCGCGTTTGCCTTTGGATGCTTTGCGATAAGCAAGCCACAAATTTTCAAACGAGACGAGCAGGTCGAATGATATGGCAGAAGAAATGGTCATTTTTACACGCACCTACGATTTATTAACATGGTTATTGCCTCATTGTGACCACTTTCCCAAAAATCAACGCTTTATGGTCACAAAACGGCTCAGTGATTGTGCCTTAGAATTCAACGAAATGCTGTTTTTAGCCAATGCGAATCGCAAAGAAAAACGATTAGAATATCTCCGTCAAGCCGATGCGTATTTGAATTTATTGCGGATGTACCTCCGTATGATTTATGGTTGGCAATGGTTGAGTGTGGGTCAATATGAGCATGTCAGTAAGATGATAGAAGAAATTGGTCGGCTTTTAGGTGGTTGGATGAAGCAAAGTGGGTTATGATAATTTTGCGATGATGAATCGTCAGGCTGTCGGGAACGGTGTTGCGGGGCGGGTCGTTCAATAACAATCAAGATAATGCCCGCGCCGTGTATCGCAATAACAACAATCCGAACAACGATAACAACAATAACGGGTGTCGGGTTTTTGTCTTCCATAATTTGCCGACTCCTCAGAGGGTAGAAATACCTGCTCCCAAAAATGATAGCCGTCCACGGATTGCTATTTGAGGTGAGGAAGGCGAAATAGCGCCGATGGGTCTGGTCTATGGGATAACCGTAGGCATATATCAAAAAAAGGCACAATCTGGATGTGAAATAACATCCCATTGTGCCTTCCTTTTCGATTAAAATCACCGAAGCACCAACTCCCCCACCTGAATCATATTATCGGGCGCATCTGCCGATAAGCGCCGATTATCTTTATACCAGCCGATATAAATCGGATACGTCCCCGCATCGGCATCTTCTACCTGTACCAGCGTATGCTCGGTCAAAAAGCGTTCCCCCGCCACGTAAAACTGCGTGGACATCGGCGGGATGTTATCGCCCTGCGCCACCACCACGCGCCCATCGTCACCATCCGCCAACGCGAAGGTGAACACGGTGTAGGCATCATCGGCGGGATTGACCACCTCCCACAACACCGATAAGCGGTTGTCGGTTAGGGTGTATCCGACCAAGCGAAAGGTATCGCCAAAAATGACGGCATCCATATTGATCATATCGGCTAATTCGGGTGCTGGCGCGGTGTTGATTCCGCCTGCGAAGATGAACAGATCCCCAATCGGCGTGTTATCCATCGTGGTCGGTGAGAGATAATCGCCATCGGGATAATCCCACCAGCGAATCAATAGGCGAATATCTCCTGTGGCGGTGATATTATCCACCAAACGCACCTGATAGGTATCGGCATAAATCTGATTCTGCGCCCATGTGCTGGTGCTGATACTACCCCAGCCCGGAAAACTGTTGATAGACGCAATGGGCGATAAATCGGGCAATACTGCCGTGATAGCCAGGGTATAATCCACATCTATCGGCGCGAGTGAACGCCAGTATAGGGTGATGGGGATGCTATCCCCCGCCTTATAGCGCCGTGTGTCGAGTTGATAACCCACCAATTGAATATCGCCAAAACGGACATCGCTATGCACCGCGTTGGGGGGCAACGCTTCGATGATGGGCGGTTTGGCATAACTAGGCGCGATGATGAATAATGGTTGCGTGACCGCGAAAATAATCAGGGGCATGAGGATAAATAACGGGCGAATTTTGACTTGCATCAACCCCAGCGCCAAAAAGATACACGCAGGCGCGATGAACGGGAATAATAACCGCCCCTGTGAGCCTGTGGTTTGGGTTGTCCAACTGATAAAACTGATTGTGCCGATGGTCAACATCAGCCCCGCGATGGCGACATTTTCACGAGTAGGTTTATCGCGCCGAATTGACCATAAAAACGGGAAAAATCCGACCAGTGCGACCAACGATACGAGATCGATGACGGTATAAATCCATTCCCATGTGGTGATATTGAACCAACCGAAGACCGCCCAATAACTCCAACGGATACCGCCAAATTCGCCTAGCAGGGTCTGTAACCACTCGCTGAATGAGGTGAAATAACGTCCACCGAACAGCGTAAGCATCATATTCGTGCCGAATAATTCATCGTATAGCATGATATTACGCAGATACCACCATCCGCCAAGCACCGCCCAAATCCCCGCCATGCACACGCCAAGCATGACCAAACCGCGCAGGTCGCGCCGTTGGAACGCCACATATACCCCCGTCACCGCGCCGATGATGACCATCACCAACCCGCTCAATTTGCTAATTGTGCCTAGCGCGATGCACACCGATAATATCAGGCTACGGCGCGTATCAAACCCCTCGCGGATAGTCAGCAATATCAACCATAACGAGACGGTGTTGAACATCACCACCAAAATATCGTTGTTGGCAACGGTACTCATGAATAAAAATTGCGGATTGAACATGACCAAGCCAGTCGCAAACAGGGGTAATTTTTTGATATGAGGCGCGAATTGTCGTGCCGATTGATACACCGCGAAAACGGTGATTGCGCCACACAACAGGCTGAAAAATCGCGCCAGATACACCATATTTTGCGCCGATGTATCCCCATGGATGACCCGATTTTTGTTGCCCATCAATTTGGCTTGCCCGATGTTGGCGTGCGGATTGAAATACCGCATGGTATCGTAATCGCTACGGTCAATCCAACGGGTTAAAAATCCGGTGATGAGGTAATAAAGCGGTGGCTGACTACCTTCTTGTTTATAATCGGTCTCGATGCCGACTTGTTGCACGGGCAACCCGCCGGTATTCGCCACATAGTTTATCATGGCGACATGATAGATTTCGTCTGGGGCTTCTAAGATAGGTGTGGCGAATAAATACAGGATGCCCAACGCGATATAGATGAGGATGAGGCGATGTAATTGTTTAGGGAAGTGTATGATATACATCAAAGGATTATTTGTCTGGTCATAGAATATAAAAGGCTTGCCATGGCAAGCCTTTAGTATAAATCATCTGATTCGGTTAGCTAGGTTCAAAAACCCATGCCAGTTACTCAACAATGCGTGTGGGCAAAGGTGTGCCATTTTGTGGATATTGGAAACTGGGTTGCATCGTATCTTTCCGTACCCAAATAAATTGGCACGCCAAGACAATTTTATAATATGTTTCGCTGGCATCTTGTCCAACAACGATATAGGTGCCTGGCTTCAAAATGTGTTCAGTGACTGCGCCCGGTGCATAATAAATATGAGCGCCCAATGGGGCTTCACCTACCACCGAACCCGCAGGGACATTCAGAGAACAACCGGGGACAGTCGGCAACCCTGCACAACTTCCTTGTACAACCAGCACCACTTGTTCATGATAACCATTCCCAGCCAAGCTCACAAAGTACAATGTGATTGGATTCGCTGATGGTGCTGTAATATTATATAGAAAATCTCCAATTGAACCTATAAATCCGACTGAGACACTACTTGAAAAATCATGTATCAGATTACCATAACCGTCAATAGCGTAAAAACGATAGGCTTCGTATCCAGTACCTGTATTATCACGATCGGCTTCGTAAAGAGAGTCATTATCGGTTATACCTGTACAACCAACCACGATATCAGGCGGGATTATCTCTTGTAGAGCGCGAGCAGGACTGATGCTGACAGTATGCAGAACAAACACCATTAAAACAGATAAGACAATTGTCAAAAGTTTGAAAATTCTCATGACTGAAGTATCTCCCTTGCTAAATTGATAACAATTCTTTGAATATAGAATGTCAATCAAGCAAACATTACAAAATGCCTGCTTAGATTACATATTTACACTGTACATTGTTTTTTTCAGACTGTCAATTACCGAAGATATTTCTAATCATTACAATCATTCAATATAACCCAACGCCCGCAAATTCTCTAACACCGACTCATCTTCGCGCCCAAATTGCGGGCTATCGGCACGGCGCGATTCGGCTTGGCGCACAAATTGATTCAGATGCGCCTGTAAATTTTGGGCAATATGCACCTCGTCATGGGCGATATTATTCATCTCGGCGGGGTCGCGGGCGATGTTGAACATCCCTTCGATGCTATCGCCAACGGTAGCCAGTTTATAATCTTGTTGATACGCCCCACGACGCACCAACCGTAAACGGAACTGGTCGATATGGGCGGGGTTGCGATGTTGAATCACATTCAGTAACGTATTCGGCGGGAAGGCTTCGGCGAATGCCATACCGCCTTCGCTATCGGCTACGCCATTGGTGGCACGCGCCAACGATAACCGCTTCACATCACCATTCGGGTCATCTTCTGCCAACGGTGGGATGAGATGAGCATACTCTAACACGGTATGAAAAATACGGCGCGTACTCACAGGCGTATCTATCCGTTTGGGTGGCAAATGGGGCGCTCGGATGATGAGAGGTACATGCACCAATTCTTGATACACCACAAAACTATGCCCAAAAAACAGGTGGTCGCCATGTCCTTCGCCATGGTCGGCAACGATGATGACCATCGTGTTATCCAATTTGCCTGATTGCTCCATGTAGCGCAACAATTTGCCCAACAGCATATCTTGATACGCCACTTCTGCGCTATAAAATCCGTCTAATACGGCTTGCTCAAATGCGCTGAGCGGGTCAGATACGGGCGAAGCCCAACGGGCGGCATCGGCGTTAAACGCCCGCATGAAGGTGTAGGCTTGTTTATCATCCCAAATATCACGGGCGAATTGTTTGATAAATTCTTGCGGTGGGCGATAGGGCGTATGTGCACCCATCAAATTCAAAAAGGTGAAGAGCGGTTGGCGCGTATGGGATGTGTCGGCGTGATGTGCGCCCAAATGGCGGATGACATCCTCGACCGAATGTTGTGTATTGCCCTTATAATGAATACTGCGCGTCCAAATCGGTGTGAGGAGCGGATGCAACGATACCCGAAATAAAAAGTCGGAATGGGCAAACGTATTGCTTACACGGGTGGCGAATTTGCCCCATGCCCGTGATACGCGACGGCGAATCCGACTTTTGCTCACATCTTGCGGGCGGGTGACTGCCGCGCCTGCATAATTATAAAATTCATCAAACCCACGAGTTAAACCTGTATCCAACACCCCTACGAGGGGATTGTTGCAAAACCCGACGGTTTTATACCCGCCAACGCGCAAAATTTCGGCGAGTGTGGGATAACTGCCCGATAATTTATGATTGGCTTGCGTGACTTGGTGCGTACTCGGATACACCCCCGTGAACATCGAGGCATGAGACGGCACCGTCCACTGTGCAGGCGCGACTGCCCGATTAAAAATGGTGGCATTTTCACTGAACGCATCCAATTCGGGCGTGGTGGGTTGTGGGCTACCGTATATAGATACACGGTCACGGCGGAGCGTATCTAAGACGATGAATAAAATATCTGGTGATAAATTTGACATGCAGGTCTTTCGTTATAATCATTCACACAATTGAACAATCTTTAGCATAGCACCATCTGGATATGATGAAAAGATACTTTGTGGATTTAGGCACAAATTTCCAACCCAAAATAATTTTTTATGCTATACTATAGCGTATAGCACAGACGTTCATTAAGGATATAATCAATTATGGCGAAAACGCGCTCAAAATTTGTGTGTAGCAATTGTGGCAAACAAACATCCAGTTTTGTGGGGCGATGCCCCAATTGTGGCGAATTCAACACCATGCAAGAGATCATCGAAGAGATTAAAAAAGCGGGGACGGTCAAACAAGATAGGCAACCCGTAGGCATCGCAAAATCGAAACCGCAACGCCTGCGTGAGACGGATATGACTGAAGAGGAACGCCTCTTTGTGCCTGTAGCGGAATTCAACCGCGTCATGGGCGGTGGGATTGTGCCAGGGAGCATCACGCTCATCGGTGGCGATCCTGGCATCGGCAAAAGCACATTGCTGTTGCAAGTATCCGCCACGCTCGCCAACGAGACGGGGCGCGTGTTGTATGTCAGTGGTGAAGAATCGGCACGGCAAATCAAAATGCGGGCAGATCGTCTTGGATTAAATGCGGACGAATTATTCTTGCTCACCGAGACCAACCTGAACACGATTTTATCGCATGTCAAAGATGTGAACCCGATGATTCTCATCATTGACTCGATTCAAACCGTATACGCCGAAGAGCTCGATTCATCACCAGGGCTGGTCAGCCAAGTCCGTGAATGTGCCTCGCGCTTACAGGCATTGGCAAAATCCAGTGGGATTAGCGTCTTTTTGGTCGGGCATGTCACCAAAGAGGGCAGTATCGCGGGTCCGAAAGTGTTGGAACACATCGTAGATACGGTTTTGTACCTCGAAGGCGACCCATTTCAAGCGTTTCGGTTATTGCGAAGCGTGAAAAATCGCTTTGGGGCGACCAGCGAAGTCGGCGTGTTCGAGATGCAAGGCGCAGGCATGGTCGAAGTGCCAAATCCATCCGAAATTTTCTTGGCGGAACGGGTGATAAACGCGCCAGGATCGGCGATTGCCGTCACGATGGAAGGCACGCGCCCGTTGGTGGTGGAGGTGCAAGCCCTCACCAGCCCGACTAACTTCGGCAACGCCAGACGCACCCCCAACGGCGTAGATCTCAACCGCTTATTGTTGATCAGCGCCGTGATGACCAAGCGCGTTGGGTTACGCTTGCACGAACAAGATATTTTTGTGAATGTGGTCGGCGGGTTGCGCGTAGATGAACCCGCATCTGACCTAGCGATGGCGTTGGCGCTGGCATCCAGTTATGTCGATAAACCCCTCCCAGCCGATATTATCATGATTGGCGAGATCGGCTTGAGTGGCGAAATCCGCGCCGTGAGCCAATTGGCATTACGTCTGAACGAAGCCTCGAAAATCGGGTTTAAGCGGGCGATTATCCCGCGTTCACGGCGCAATGTGGATGGTCTACCGAAAAATATGGAATTACTGCCCGCCCGCAATGTGTTAGAGGCGATGAATTTGGTGTTGCCACGATGATAAATTTGGTTATGATATATCCAAAAAGGATAAATCTATGCCCATCGAATATCGTGAATTACACACCGTACGCGAACTTGACCAAACGATAGACATCCAAATGGCGGCATGGGGACGCGATAATCGCTCCGCCATCGCCGTCCACATGCTCCAAGCGGTGATTCATGCGGGGGGGATGGTCATCGGCGCGATATTAGACGGGCAAGTCATCGGTTATGGGTTGGCGCTGATTGGTCGCAAGGGCGCGGATAAGTATTATTTATGGTCGCATCAAACGGCGGTGTATCCGCAGTATCAACGGCAAAAAGTGGGTCTTGGCATCAAATTGGCGCAACGCAATTGGGCGCTGGCGCATGGTTATGATACCATCGGTTGGACATTCGACCCATTGCAACATAAAAATTCGCGCTTCAATCTTCATGCGCTTGGCGCAACGGGCGAGGCGTTCATCCCCAATTTTTATGGCGATGCGCTCCAAGATGATCTGAATCGGGGGATGCGGACGAATCGCATTGAAGTGATGTGGTATCTGAATGACCCGCGTGTGATGGCGATTGCCAATGGTGAAGCGCCCCAACATCTCGTCAGTGAATATCCGCCAGCCGATTTTTGCCTATATAGCCACGATGGGCGACCGATTGTACGCGATCATCTGAGCGACAGCGCCTATCAATTCCTCGAAATTCCGTATGACATCAACACGCTCAAACAAACTGATAAACCGCTTGCGATTGCATGGCAAGATGCTGTCGAAGCAAGTTTGACTCGTGCCTTCGCACAGGGGTTTGTGGTGGTGGATTTTGATAGCCATTTGGGGCGGTGTTGGATGGTTCTTAAACGAATCCGCACTGGTAAAAATGAGTAAATCGTGTAGAATTGCAATATTTCCGACCATTAGCACATAAACGTGGGTTATTTAGCATCCCCCGTTTTTCGACCTAGTTTACAGTAAGGATAATTTCTCGGTTATGGCATCATATCACGGACCAAAAGCCAAAGTACAACGGCGCTTCGGGGAATTGCTCATCCCACGCGCAAAATATCAAAAAATTCTTGAAAAACGTGCTTATCCGCCCGGAGATCACGGCAAAGAAAAACAATTCCGTTCTGGTCGCCGTAGCGACTACGGTATGCAATTAGATGAAAAACAAAAATTGGCATTCGTCTATAATGTGCGTGAACGGCAATTGCGGAATTATTATAAAAAAGCCGCCAAAATGCCCGGACGTACAGGCGCGAATTTGCTCTCGCTGTTAGAACGTCGCCTCGATAATGTGGTGTATCGTGCTGGATTTGCCGCGACTATCTGGGCGGCGCGTCAGATGGTGGTGCATGGACACATCCTCGTCAATGGGGAACGCCTCGACCTGCCGTCATACCAAGTGCGCGTTGGCGATGTCATCACCCTGCACGAAAAAATGCGCCAAAATGTGCATGTGGTTGAACTGATTGATCAAGGTGGTCTCACACCGCCCGCCTTCTTAGAAGTCGACCGCGATGCCCGCCAAGTCACCATGCTTCGTATTCCAGAGCAACGTGAGGTGCTCGTCCCCGTAGATATTCAACTCGTGGTTGAATACTATAACCGCCTCACTTGATATTGTTTTGACTCAATTGCTCTATCCAATCCCACACTAGTTATTGGTGAGCAACACCCGCCATCGCAAAGCCATTTGCGGTGGCGTTTTTTTATGCCGAATGGTGTACAATAGGCGCGTGTTTATCACACCAGAAGAGCATACTATGACGCGAGAATTTCCACTCCGATTCGGTTATATCCCCTATCCCCTGTGGCGTAGACGTTACCCCATCGGCATCAAACAAGCCTTTTATGCCGTGTATCCCGCCTTATATCCTGTCCAATACGATAAACATCCGCCCACATCATCGGCGGAGATAGTCGCCTTTCTGCGCCGATTCCACCTGCTTCCATCGGTGATAACAACCGACATCGAGACCATCACACCACCGATTTTAACCCCGTCCGATGCGCCACTGCCTGCACAACCATCCACAAAGATTCGGCTTATCGCCCAATGGGAACGCCTCGAAGCCGTTTTGATGAGTTGGTGCTTGTTTTATCCACCGTTGTGGTCACTCCATGCCGAGATGGTGCGGGCGATTATCCCCGTGGCGCAAGTTCACCTCATTGTGCCGAGCGAATGGTGGGCGCGGGCGGTGTGGGCATATCTGACGCAACGCGGTTATTTGGGCGATACCACCCACGCGGTGAAATTCATCATCATCCCCACCGATGACGTATGGATACGCGATTACGGTCCCATGTTGGGATATGACCACACAGGAATGCGCGGTGGCATCAAGGGGACATATAACCATCTGCCATACTATCCGCAAGGGCGCGATAACGCCATGCCTTTCGCGTGGTCACAACACACCCAAACCCCGTTACATCCCACCCATTTGAGCATTGAGGGCGGTAATTTGCTCACAGACGGCGCAGGGACACTGTTCACCACGCAAAAAACGCTGACAGCAAATCCACAATTCGCCGATCGGGATGAACTCGAAATGTATTTGCATCGCGTGTTGGAGTATGACAAACTCATCATGACCCCGCGCATGAAGATAGAACGCACGGGGCATATTGACCTGTTGATAAAATTATTGGATGAAAAAACGGTGATGATTGCCACACCGAGTTCCAAATGGGATACCGCTCGTCTGGATGAGGTGATGCGGATCTTCAAATCGGAGACGAATGCCAAAGGCGATGCGTATCACATCATCGAATTACCCACCCCGCCGTTATTTTTCAATTGGTTGGTGTATCCGATTCGGCGGTCTTATACCAACGCGCTCACTGTGAACGGCAGGATTCTAGTGCCGATTTATCAATCGAAAAGTGATGAAATCGCCATCCGCCGTTACGAAGAACACGCCAAAGGGTACGAGATTATTCCTCTGGATTGCGCCACGATGATAAACGGTGGTGGCGCGATTCATTGCATGACCCGCGAAGTGCCGATTATTCTATCGTGATGGTCGTTAAATAATTAAACCCTGTTTCGGATTCCCACACATCCTCATTAGCAAAACGGATGCTATAATCCGGATTGCCATATAAATTTGGGGCAGGGTCGGGCAAATGGAGCAACACATCATAATCACCACGAGGCATATCTTCGGGCAGGGTGATGCGAATCGGCAACACAATCTCGCCTAAATCGGGCAACCAACGGCGCGGGTCATGATGCTCATTCACCGAAAATGGATATATTGTCCCGTCTGATGCCCGTAGGATAACCTCAAATCCACGCGGATTATAAGGTGATGCAAAGCCGTCATTTTGTAGCGTGATGGTGATATGAGCAATTTCGCCCGCAACCAATTGATAAGGAATTTCGGCTTGTATCAAGCGTAACCGATAGCCTAAGCGCATGGCAATTTCATCATAACACCCTTGTGATTGCCATAATGCCAACACATCGGGATGATAATCGGCGTTGAGTGTGCTAAAACGCAAATATGCCAATTCTCGCACGGCATTTTCGCAATCGATATACGTTTGGGCATCTTCGCCGATATTACACGTTTCACCACCTTGTGGAACATACTGATTATCCACATGCAAAAATGCTTTTTGTTGTTGGCGTATGGTCTCATCTTCCGAATAACTGCCCCAGTCCGTTGCAGATGCCAAAACGCAATCATTATGATTGCCCATGCGGGCTTGGGGTGTGCCAGTGAAGGCTTGGTCGGGGGTGAGGGGTTGGTCGCCATACAAATCCATTTTATAAGGCAAATAACGCAAAGCGATCATACGGTTTGGAGGTAACGCATTGAGCAATGCGTCAATAATTGCCCGCGAAGCATCATTCAGACCCGTTTCTTCATCCACTAAGTTATTGGTTGAACTATGCCACTCACCCCAAGCGCCAACAAAACCGATTTCCATGAAGGCAATCACATCGGCATTTTTGCGTAAAATGGGCATGAGTTGGTTAATGTGCGCCAATACGCGGTCTAACGGCGCATCAGGGTCTTGGTAGGGATATTCACCCCCTTGTGGAAAATTATAAGCAAAACGCGGAATCATCTTAAAACCCGCATCGCGCACGGCATCAAATTGCGCTTGGATATAAGCGAGCGCCTCAGCACTGATTGCTTCATCTCGAAATTCATCTATCAAAAAATAAAATCGTACCATGCTGATTTGATACACCTCGCGCAAATCGCGCAATTCATCTGCCGATTGAGGCGCACGTTCCACATCGAGCCACATCGGGGCATGTTGATGATAAAATCCCCGTTCTGGATTGGAGAAATTCGCCTCACTTGGGCGGTACGCAATGATGATAGTGGCATCTTGTGCGTGGGTAGACGTGAAAAGCAGTATAAGCATGGTCATAACCAAAAACAGGCGCATATATCTTTTATCCTATTGTGATAATCCAACCCTACGTGTCATGATAACACAGATTTAAGTTTGGCTATAACAAATTTTTACTTTTTTATTGAAAAATACCGCCTCACCATGATACGCTAACGTTAATATGGAGTAGTTTGAGGATTAGCACATTGAACAGTAAACATTTTCTCTTTGGATTTTTATCCCTCATCATCATGCTGACCATCCACATTTCGCCGATAGGGGCGCAAGAAGATATGTCGGATGATTTTTGTATGGCATTCATGGAACTGAAACAAATGGCGTTGGCGACATGCCAAAATCAAGTTGATAACACGGTTTGTATCGGCAACGATTCAGTCGAATTGAGCCTGAACCAAGTGCCACTCACAACGCGCCTGATGGGGCAAGAAGTGGCAATCGGTGACTTTGATAGGCTGACCGCTTCGCCACTCGCGCCCAATAGCGGGATGTGGGGCGTGGCGGTATTCTCGGTGTGGGCGAATTTGCCCGAAGATGCCCCCACACCTGTGCAATTGGTGGTGTATGGCGGTATCGAATTGACGATCCCGCCTCGCAACGAAATCCCAGAAGGATATACCGCGCCCATGCAAGCCTTTAATCTGCGTGCCACTCATGAAACAGCGTGCGCGGGGATGCCCCCTGGTGTATTCATCAACGTCCCCGAAGGGCATGTCGCCGACTTTTTGGTGAACGGCTTGCGCGTCAAAGCCGATACGCAATTGTTTATCGGATTACCCCCCGACAACAGTTATCTCTCGGTATCGCGCTATGGCACCAGTGGCGGACGGATTGTATGGGCAGAGCATGATGTACAACTCGGTGACGATGTGGCGGTGGTGCTTGTGCCGATGAACAGCATCACCCCGCAAGTGATGATGACCCCTGGTGGGGCAATCCCCACTGTGACCGAAGAACCGCGCTATAATACCCGTTTCGATGAACCACAGGTGGTGTATGTGGCGGTCGGCGCAGTAGATGGTGAGCCAAATAAAATTTTTCTGCAATGGGAAATTTTGAATGTCGCCGATGGCATGGTCGAATTTGTGGTCGATGGCAAGTCGGAATGGCAACCCGCGCCAGCCACGGCATTTTATCAGATGGTGGATGTGCCAGAATATGCCAAAGCGATTAATCTAGTCATCCGTGTGAATACCGCACAGGGGTATGTGTATCGGGCGGTCGATTTTCCGTTGCCCATCATCGAGACGATATTCACCTATTTTGAGTGAGATTTTATAACATCAAAGATGTGCTTGTGGTGTTTTCGTTTATGGCTGGCATACGACCCTAAAGGGTCTAGTACAGCCATTACACCCCTTAAAATGGACAGTTGTGTAATGGCGGACTAGCACGTAAGTGCATATGTCCGCCACAAAAAACGATTTCAGGTACAAAATATGCAATTATCCGCGCCGTTTGCGCCGTGACTGGATGAGGAACGCCATCACCGTCACACCGAACCCCCCACCCAACAAAATGCCTTGTATAAAGGGTAGGCTAGGGTCTTGGGCGACACTTGGCGTGTTGACCACCCTGTGAGCTGTTGTTTCGATTTCGGCGATGTGCGCTTTGCCATTTGTGTCCAAATTTTCATGACAATCCACACAGGCGGTTGTATACGCCACGCCCTGATGCCCGGATGGGCGCAAATTGCCACTGACAAAATGCTCAGTGTTAGCGGCTTCGGCATGATAATGACAATCCACACATTGTTGTTCGGTATGCGTAACATGGGCATAATTGTCTTCGACCGTTTCATGACACGACAAGCATAATGTTTGTGAATCGGTTGCGATTAGCCCCGATTGATGCGGGTCGTGGCACGATAAACAGGTAATATCCGCGCCGATATGTACCCCCTGTTCCCATTCGGTGTAGGTGGTGGTATGACAATCGGCGCAGACTTCGCCCCCAATTTGCGCCACTTGGCTTGGTGGATGGTCGAGCGGTGTATCGCCATGACAGGCTACACAGGCTACACCTTCTTGTCTATAGGTTTGGGTGCGTGGGGTATAGCCTGTGGTATGACACGCCAAACAAGTCGGGTTACTACGTTGGCTAAACCACGCCGATTGAAATGCTTCGTTGCGATACGCCTGGGCGTGCGATGTGAATTGCCACTCAACGGCGACATCCAAATGGCAACTTTGGCAATCGGCAGGCGCGACGGTCGGTATCGGCTCTGGTGTGGGTTCTTGCGCCATGACCAAACCCGCCGTTATCAACATCAGACCAATCCAGAAAAAAATCATCGTGTTTTTGACCATACGCTTGCCTGCCTTATTGTCATATACGTTAGGACGTGTTGACATTGTGTTGAATATGGTTTGTGGACGCGCAGAAGCGCGTCCGTACAGATATAAAAATGTTCATTGGTTGTAGGGACGCGGCATCCTCATGCCGTCCTTTGTACCATTATCATACTGCTATTTTTCGAGCGTGAAGCCTGCTTTTTCCCATGCACCTGTGCCACCTGCGAGTACGCGCATGTTATCGTAACCAAGCATCCACAAGGCGACCAACGCCATACTGCTACGATGGGTGGGGTTATCGTATAACACAACGGGAACATTCGCGGGGACATCGTTGAGACCATTCATAAAATTGGCAAATGGAACATGAACCGCGCCTGCGATATGTCCATTGGCAAATTCACCATCGGTACGGACATCCACCAAAATGAGGTCTGGATTTTCAGCAAGTTCCACATTCAAATCGGCAGCGCGAACCAACCAATATCCTTGAGGCACATTTGTGATAAACGATTCTGCCAATGCGAACATATCTGGGTTAAATGTGGGTGCTGTGCCTGCTTGTGGTGTGACCACATCGGTGCTGACCGGGTTTTCGGCGGCAGTCCATGCGGCGAAGCCCGATAACATACTGCGAACATTGGTATAGCCGAGCAAATTCAGCACCATCATCACAATAGCCGAGCGGTGTCCACTGCCACAATACACCACGATATTAGCATTTAGGTCTGGCAACAAATCGAGGTGGGCGGTCAATTCATTGAGCGGGATATTAATCGCGCCAGGGATGAAGCCTTCGGCAAATTCGTCAATCGTGCGGACATCCACCAGCACCATTGGCGTGTTGGCATCGAGTTCTGCCTTGAGGTCTGACACACGCAAGGCGTTGAATGTTTGGGGCAAGCTGGCAATGTAATCGGTCAATGTTCCCGCCACATCAAATACGGGTTGTGGGGCAATAATCGGATTATTCGACACCACCCAACCATTGAATCCGCCCGATAAATTGCGAACATTGGTATAACCAAGCAGATTGAGCAATACGGTGACAATGCCACCACGAATACCGACACCACAATACACCACAATAAAGGTATCTTTATCTTCGGGCAATTGGTCGAGATTTGCCCAGAATTCATTCACCCAAATATGGATCGAGCCTTCGATATATCCTGTATCAAGCACCTCATCAACTGTACGAACATCATAAATGATGGGTGGATTTTCGACTAAGGCGACGGCTAAATCGGCAGGTGAAATGAGACCAAAGCCTTGTGGCAATTCACTCAGATACGCATCAACTGCAGTAAAAACGGCGGGGTCGAATTCGGGGGCAGTGCCAACTTCAAATGTGAATGGGTCTAGGCTGACGGGTAAATCTTCTGCCACCCAAGCATCAAACCCGCCCCAGAAAGTCTTGACATTGGTATAACCCAAAATTTGTAACGCGGTTGCCGCCAAAATGGCGCGTGCGCCACCTTTACAAATGATGACCATAGGGGCATCTAAATTGGGCAACAAATTCAGATTTTGGGTCAATGTACGAATGGGGATATTGACCGAGCCTTCGATATGCCCCGCTTCATATTCGCTGATTTCGCGCACATCTACCAACAACACATCGGGATTTTCGATGAGCAAGGTCTGGAAATCTGCCAAACGGATGACATTATAGCCTTGTGGCAAATTGGTGGTGTATTCTTCGAGCCGATTGATGAGTGTATCATCTTGTGCCGAAATGATGCCACCTGTAAAGACGAGTACGACCAAACTGAGTAGCAGTAGTAGTTTTTTCATGGAACACTCCTAAAAATGGTTATGCGATTTTTATCAGAGGGGCGCATTGCCACTCTATGAACAAGCACCGTTATGTCTCATCCGTCCCAAAAATCGGCGGGTTCAGTCGGTTCTGGTGTGCTTTCTGGCACAGGGTCGCCCCAGAAATCGGTGGTTGGTGCGGGTGTCGGCATGACATCCTCACCCCAGAAATCATCGGATGTATCGGGCGCGGTATCCGTCTGGACGGGTGACTGTGATTGATACCCAGCAGGCAACGGTGGCGCACTCTCGACAATCACATTGCGATTGGCATACACCTCCCATTCGGGAAGTTTATCCGCCGTGAGGAAAATCTCGTCATTGCCATGACACGATTCGCACGATTCAGTTTGTGGTGTGCGCCGTTGGATGTTATGCGGGGTGGCATACATCCACGTTGCGCGATTATCAAAATTGGGCAACAGATTATCGCCATAAAAACTGAACGAATTGGGATCTATTGGCACATGGCGCACGGGGACATAGCGATACGGACGGTCTGCGCTTCGCAATTCGTTGCGCCCCAAATAGAAGCCCATATCATGACTTTCAACGCTGAAAAACGGCACGCCTTCATCACTTTGTGCCACATGACAATTGGTACAATTGGTATACGATACGCTGTGGCACGATTGGCACGATAATATTTCTGTGCCGTGAATTTCATGTTGTTCAATACCCGACCCAACGCCGACTTCTCCCTGATGACAATCGATACAATTCGGTTGTTGTGCGCCATCATAACGATGCTCTGCGGTGATGCCAACACCATGAATTTCATCGCCCGTATGACAACTGACGCAACTCATGCGATTGCGGAAGTGAACATCGCTCGGATACCCTTCGTTCAAGCCGAAATACTCATTTTTCACACGGCTACCATGACACGCGGTACACGTTTGGCTCATCGGGGGTGTTTCGACATAGGTATGCCCTTTGAGTAACCCGCCACCGACAGAAAACGGTTGGCTGATATGACAATCGCCACAGGTGGTATGACAACTGTTGCAATGATTGGCTTCCATCTCTTCTAAGACGGGGTGGTTTTCTGGAACACTCCGCGCATACACGGCAGTATCATATCCCGCTAAGGTGCTATGCAGACTATTTAGGCTGGCTTCGATAATATTGGTATGACAATTCCCACAGGTTTCGGGATTTTTTGCTGGTCGCTCGACCAAATCAGTATGTGCCAACGTCATATCATCCACCGCTTGCCCACCATGACATTCGGTACAATTGATGAGGGAATGTAAATCTTGTGAGTATGTTTCCGCGTCAATCCAGACGCGCTCCCATGCCGCCATCGGAGGCACGGAGCCACCTCAGCCAGGTCCTTCGCTGAGTGATTCCACTACTTCTTCCTCAACCGCCAACATTTGGAGTTGGTCTTGGTTTGTATGACATTCTAAACAAGCAATATCCGTAAAGGGTGGCACAACCTGATTCGGTTGTGTGACTTTCTGAGGCACATTGGCATGGGCAGTACCCACCATCTGCGTCACAAAACCCGCGCCAATGAGGATTATTCCCAATACCAAGAAGAAAAAACTGTGGCGAATCTTCATCTCATGACACCTTTCTGAATAGCGATAGATGTCGCTTATCTTCATTATGGTGCATGAGACGTTTTGAGGGATGTCTACAATGTCATGACTTCATTGTGAACAAAATAACATTCAAAATTACATATATAGCCGAGTTTGAATATATGTGGATAAGAGGATAGATTGTTCACGCGCTCATTACCCCTGTTATCGGCGCATCCCAACTGAGTGCCTGATGTTGGGCGACCAACGCTTGGATTTTGGCGTAAATATCATCAGGGAATGGCGCGGTTTTACGAATTTTGAGATCCGCAAATGAATTGACACATTCAAACACGGCGGCGAGTTTATCACGAGTGTCATTCACCATGAACATCAGATAATGCGTGCGCTTGGGTGAGCATCCCACCAAGCGAATATACACCGTGACCGTATCCCCTATCAGCACTTCGTTGAGATAATGCAGATGATGTTCGAGATCGAATCCGCCCGTGCCGTGTTGTTGATGATATGCGATAGACAAGCCGATGAGGTCGATATAAGCATATCCTGCATCATCAAACACGCTCATATAATGGCGCACATTCATGTGACCGTTTTCATCTTCGTAGCTTTTGGGGATGACTTGGGTGTGCATGACGGGCAAAGCGCGAATTTGGTCTAAGGGTATATTTGGAAAACGCATGGTGATTTTAATCTCTCAATCAAAGATATAATTTATAGGTAACGAAAAATCGGGCAATAAATCGGTTGTCAGGGTATCATGCTCATCTAAAATAATTTCATCCTGGGTTGTATAGATGATAACCAATCTCTTTTCGGGGTGGATAATCCATACGGTTTGCGTCCCGTTTGCCAAGTAATAATCGGCTTTTTGGCGCATTAGGCGTAAGCTATCATCGGGCGATTTAATCTCGATAACCAAATCGGGCATATATGGGGTAGCATCCTTTTCTACAACAGGTAGGTCGGTTTTGCGATAATATGCCACATCTGGTTGCAAGGCATTATATGAATCATCAGGTAACTTATGGCGAATTTCTGTCCCTACGCGCCCACCATGTGTTTCTGCATACGCCAATAAACGCGAAGCAATTTTCACAGCAATCATGCCATGTCGTTGTGTTGGCATTTTTTCGATGATTTCCCCCATGAATAATTCGAGTAAACGGTCACGATGAATGGGCAAAGAGGCATATCTATCAAATTCATTATAGGTCATGACCATTGTTTTAGGATTCGCAGACATGATGTTTTGAACCTCGAACCGGGGCATGATATATCATGCCCCTACAACATACCCAACAACAATTTACGACAGGCGCTCGATAATCGTGCCTGTACCCATGCCACCCCCGCAACACATGGTTTGGAGACCATATTTTTTGTCGTGCGTTTCGAGGGCATGAATCAGGGTGGTCATCAGACGTGCGCCCGATGCGCCCAACGGATGCCCGATGGCAATCGCGCCACCATGCACATTGACTTTATCCATATTGGGCTTAAATTCGTTGCGCCACATGGCAATCACGGCGGCGAAGGCTTCGTTCACCTCGAATAAATCAATTTGGTCAAAGGTCATGCCTGCCCGCGCCAATGCTTTTTGGGTGGCGGGGATAGGTCCCGTCAACATGAGGTGTGGGTCACTACCGACTGTCACCATCGAGACGATGCGAGCGCGAGGTTTTAAGCCGAGCGATTCGGCTTTGGCGCGGGTCATCAACAACACCGCCGCGGCACCATCGCTAATTTGGCTACTATTGCCTGCGGTAGTGACACCATCAGGTGTGAAAGCGGGTTGGAGTGTCGCCATTTTTTCGACATTCGCATTAGGACGGAAACCTTGATCTTGTGTCACCAGCACCTCCGCGCCTGTTTCATCCACACCCGCCATCGGCGTGATTTCGGCGGTCAGCCAACCTTTTTGGGTGGCATTGGTGGCACGCATGTGACTTTCGTAACCGATTTGGTCGACATCTTCGCGGCTAATGCCCCATTGCTTAGCAATTTTATCGGCAGAAATGCCTTGCGGGATGATGTTGTGTTGTTCCATGATGCGGTCGGTGAACGGTTGTGCGCCATCACCACCCAGGCTACTACCCATCGGCACGCGGCTCATATTTTCCACACCGCCCGCCACGACAATCTCGACTTGACCCGTGGCAATCATGCCCGCGGCGAGGTGAATGGCTTGTTGGCTACTGCCACATTGAAAATCAATGGTGGTCGCGGGTGTTTCGATGGGCAAGCCCGCATCCAACACGATATTCCGAGCGATGTTGAAGGTCTGCTCCCCAACTTGCGATACACACCCAAAAATGACATGCTCCACCAACGCGGGGTCGAGATTGGCGCGTGCCAACACCTCGCATAACACATTCGAGCCGATGCGAACAGGATGCGTTTCGCGCAACCAACCGTTACGTTTGCCCAAACCACTGCGCGTTGCCGATACAATCACAATATCATTATTGCTCATAAAGTATATCCCTCACAAAAAGATGTATTCGGTTGACGATAGACTAATCAAATTAAGATTAGATTTTTTATAACCCAATGATAACGCATAATTGGCACACATGGCAAGCAACACACATCACCTTATTATTTACATCGTGTGCAATTTCGGCTACGCTAGAGCATTCATCGAACAGCACATGTTGATATGAAAGGTTATGTATGCCGAAATCGCGGTTAATCATGCGTTGGATTCTCATGGTGGCAGGTTCTATTATTTCTGCGATCGGGGTGATTGTCTTCATGACCCCATTTGATATTGCCCCGACAGGCATCACGGGCATCGCCGTTTTGCTCAATATCACCCTCGCCTTGCCGATAGGGGTGATGAATTTTGTGTTGAATATCCCGATTATGGTATGGGCGGCGCGGATGTTGGGCGGGTGGCGCGTGGTGGCGTGGACGGTTGTTTTTATCGTGATTTTTTCGGTCTCGCTTGATAACCTATCGCCATTTTTCCCCGAAAAAGGGGTCAGCGATGAGGTATTACTCAACGCCATTTTCGGCGGGATTATCGGCGGGGTCGGTGGCGCGATGGTCATCCGCGCAGGCGGGACGACGGGCGGTGTCTCGACATTAGGGCGCGTTTTGCAAGAAAAATATGGTTTCCCACTCAGTAGCACCTATCTTTATGCCAATGTTATCGTGATTTTGCTCATCGGCGCGGTATTAGGTTGGGAGGGGGCGCTGTTTGCGATGGTGGCTATCGGGGTTGAAGGCGCTGTGACTGATTATGTATTAGAGGGACCCAGTGTCATCCGCATGGCGATTATCATCACCGATTACCCCAAAGAGGTCTCACAGATTTTATTGTATCAGCTACGGCGTGGTGTCACATCATGGGAGGCGACAGGGATGTATACAGGTCGGCAACGGCACATTTTATATGTCACTGTCTCGCGTTTTCAGATAGATGCCTTACGCACACTGGTTCATTCGATAGACCCCGAAGCGTTTTTGGTCATCGCGCAAGGGCATGTAGCGTATGGGGAAGGGTTCAAAAAGACGATTCCGCCTGTCGATGCCACCAAAACGGCAGAACTGCGTCGCATCAATGGGAGTGCAACGGAGTTAGTTCAATAGGGCAATTGCATTAGGGCGGATATACGAGGCAATAGCCTCTAATCCGCCCTATTTATTTATCCATCCGCTAAAATCGAATCTACAGCGTTGGCTAAATCATTCAACGTATTCACATAATATACCCCATCCGAATTGACCGCGTATAGGTGCATATCGCTATCGCCTGTCCCCCATTGGCTACGCGGTTCTGGACAAAACCAGATGAGCCTACGCCCTTTGCGTTGGATTTCTTGGACAATATCGATACGCGGGTTGTTAGAATTATTGCGCCCATCACCCAAAATAATCACCGTTGTACGGCTGGTGATGAGTCCCATGTGGTCACGCTTGAAGGTATTCAAACTGTTGCCCAAATCGGTGTTATAGTAGCCCGGACGGTTGTTACTCATGACCCGTTGCACCGCCTCACGCGGTTCATGTTCTTTGAATTCCATGCTAATATCCACCAAATCGCTGATGAAAATAAAGCTATTGGTGCGGGCTACTTGGTCTTGAAGTTCATAAATCAGCGTGAGCAAAAATTCGGTGCAATAGCGTACCGATGTACTCACATCACAAATTACGACCAACGATGGCTTTTTATGACGGGTGCGCGTTTTTAATTCGATGGGTGTGCCACCATAACGCAAATTGGCGCGGATGGTACGGCGTGGGTCTGGTGTTCCCGTTTTGGCACGTTTTTGTCGTAATGATGCGCGACTGCGGAGCTTTGCCGCCAAGCGCCGAATTTCATCGCGGATTTGGTCAATATCCGATTGGCTCAGGCGCGAAAACGGAATATCGGATATATCTTGTTTGGGTTCGGATTCTTGTTGCGCCATATTTTGCGCCACCGAACTGCCGACATAATTCGAGATTTGGTCAGATAACCCTTGCATGTTCTCTTGCATCATCTGGCGCAATTCATCGATTTTTTCTTGACTCATGCCCATGGCTTGGAGTTGTTCGAGCAATTGCTCCAGCAATTGGCGCAGGCGATCCAGTTGTGCTTGCTGGTTCATCCGCCGCTCAAACCACGGGCGCTGATACATCTGATCGGCTTGGTTTAGCCCGGCATCATCGCCCATCTGGTCAAGTTGGTCTTGACTAAACGCTTGCCCCTCCAAAAGTTGCCTGAGCAGATCTTGTAGGGCTTGGTCTAATCCGACCAACGAGCGCAAGGCTTGTTGAAGCATCTCTTGTTCTTGAGGGGTCAAATTTTCGGGGATATTTTGCAATGGTGGCACATTTGACGCAAAAAACAGGGGGTAAAAATAATCGAATATTGGATGATCGTGCGCCTCTTTGACGAGGGTGCTTTTGAGGGTCGACTTAAAATGATTCTGGTTATCGACCCCCACCTCATCTACACCATAAACGGCATCTTGGCTTTCTGCCAACGAAATGCGGACACCCGCCGCCCGTAATGCCCGTATAAATTCCACCATCCGCTTATCCATGATACATCTCTTTCTGTCATCTCTTGTTGAGTGATATGCCCACGATACGGCATCATCATGATAAATAGATGATAACCCGTTTTTATGTAAATTCACAAGCACCTGATGGTGTTATAATAGGATTATGGGGTCAATATCGGCATGACAGAGGAGCATTCAAAATTATGAACAACCATGCAACATCACTCCCCCACTCACTTTTTGACCACTTACGCCAAGAAATTCCTCATGGGTTGCCGATGATACGGTGTACAAAAAGCACACTGGTGCATTTATCATACACACTTGAAGATATTGTCCTCAAGCATAAAATCCCCGCCATGCTATTTACAGGTTTTCAAGAATCATCGCATTGGCGTGAAGAGACCCAACGCTATCAAGAATTGGCGGATATTGCCCTACAAGTGTGTATTTTTGCGGGCAAACCGTTACCCCCAGAAAGCCATGCTAAGCAACTTCATATCGAATTGGCAGAGGGCGACCCATTACGTCAAGAATGGTTCTTGCTGATTTTATCTGACCGATTCTCGGTATTGCTATGTGGACAAGATCGTCTAACCCCTTTCATAAACGAGGCAGAACGCGAATTTGATACCATTTGGACATTCAATAGACACCATATCGCTCAGACATTAGATGTTTTAGAGAACATTATCGAACAATACCGCCCAGACAAGCTGGCACAATTGCAACAGACTCGCCAAACATATACCTTATCCCCGCCCGATGAAGGATTATTATCGCAATTGTTTATCGATGTCCTGAATCATGAAAACATCCTCAACCGCGAAATTCGTACACAATCGGCATTACTCGAAAATGTGATGAGTCATGTGGGTTTATATGCTTATACCATCGAAACAACCCATGATGGCGAAAGTCGTCTGCGCTTGGTCTTTGGCGATTTTGATACCTTATTTGGGTATCCAACTGGCATATCAGATAACCCGCGCTATTGGTTCGATAAATTGATTCATCCCGAAGATAAACCCCGATTTGATGCGAATCAGCAAAAACTGTCCCCCAACACGATGGCATCCGACGATTATCGTTATGTTCGTAGTGATGGGTCAATTATTTGGTTACGCATCATGAGCCAAACGGTTGCCACGAAAGATGGCACAACACGCTATGGCATCTTTATGGATGTTACTCCCCTCTATAAAGCCAATGAAATTGAGCATGAAAAAAAACGCCTAGAGCATGAGCTAAAGCATGAACGCGAATTAAACGTCGCCCGCAATTATTTCATCAATTCGGTTATGCACGAATTTCGCAATCCCCTCGCCTCTATTTTACTCGCGAGCGAAATATTAGAACGTTACAAACACAAAATGAGCGAGGAAGATAAAGATAAACGCCTTAAGATCATTCAAACCCAAATCGTGCAATTGCGCGATACGCTCGATGATATGTCGCTCATCATGAATAATCAATTATCCCAATTGGGATTTCACCCCACGCCCCATCACGCGGGGCGCTATATGGAGGAACTCATCGCCCGTTTCCGCGAAGGTCGGGGTGCATCGCACCAACTGGTTTTAGTAGATACGCTGGCGGACGATAAACACCTGCTCGATTTACGCCTGCTCAAATACATCATCCCGCCGATTTTACGCAACGCCATTGATTTTTCGGCGCATGGCACAACAATTGTCTGTAAAGTCATGCGAGACGGCGACAACCTGATTTTTTCGGTGGCAGATGAGGGCATCGGCATCCCCAAAGATGACCAAGCCCATATTTTTGAGCCGATGTTTCGGGCTAAGAATATCCCACCCGCCCAACACGGTGGGGGTTTAGGGTTGACCATTGCCCAAGAATGCGTGCAATTACACAATGGCAAAATCGAATTTGAAAGTACCGAAGGTATTGGGTCGGTTTTTCGGGTGATTATCCCCTATGTGCCTGCGCTATTCTAATGAAATAACACTGTCCCGCGCATCTCCATATCGTTGAAGGCGAATATCCATACGGCGATCAACATTAACGCCACAATCACCCCGCCCCAGATGAGGATAGCGGGCATGGCATGACGGCGATAGTCGCGCAGGCTAATGTGTTGCACCAGCATCATGCTCCAGATGAAGCCACCCATCAACGCCACCACTTGCACCACGCCGATGACAGTCATATCCACACCACCGAGTGACCAATTCGGCGCATCGCCAAAAAGGGTGATGTTGTGGTCTATCAAGAAAAATTGCATCGTTGGGACGATAGTAAATAAGCCTGATAACAGGTGGAACGCATAATGCGCCAGCCATATCCCAAACCCAATTGGGATAAAGGCTGGCGCAAAATGGGCGACCGTGAGGCGCAAACCCCTATCGCCCCTGCCCACTTTCCCCGTGAAACGAAGAAAGTGGGTGAAATTCGTTTTTTGTGATGATTCCCCCTCTCCATGCAATGGGGAGGGGGTTAGAGGGTGGGGAATAAAATAACTCGTCAGCCCCCCCGCCAACAGCATCACGCCAAATGGCACAATCACCCCGCCAACGGCGAAAATCAACCCGAATACGACCAACTCGATTGCCTCGTCCGACCAACCGAGCGCGGGCAATCCGAGTCCATTCGCCAATGCTTGCATCAGGTCATACACGGGCGGAATCATGCCAAAGGCGTTTAATAATCCCCAAAAAGCGAGACCTATCAACAAAAAGCTGATGTCCCAGCGTTTGCTCCATGCCGATGAATCCGATAGTTCACGTCCAAAACGGCGCGTATGCCAACCAATGTTATCGTGCGGGCAAGCGCGGACACAATCGAGGCACAACGTACAATCAAAATTGGATTTGATTTGTGGCGCGAATAGCTCCGTGCCACATCCAAGCGTCCCTTTGGGGCTATGAATCACCTCTTTTTGCATCGTTGTGCCATTGATGGTGATGTCATCTAAACGGATAACCGTCTGTGGGGCATAACTACCGTTGATACATTCTTTGCCCACGCATTGCTTACACACATCCCGATTTTTCACGCTGATTTGCGCGGGCGATAATGCCGAATAGACAAAATTGAATGTCCCCAACGGACACACATATTTGCAAAATGCCGATTCGGTGAAGAGTGCCTCTAGCGCGAATGACAGCACGAAATACGCCACAATCACCCACGCCGTCAAAGCAGGGCTTGCCCACATATCCAGATATTCGTAGAGGAAAAATAGGGATAATAGGCTGAAAATGGCTAACCCTTTGTGGCGAAGAATACGCGGAAAGCGCCTGCCCCGTTTGGATAGGCGTTTGGCGAGGGTACGTGGAAGCGTAAATGGGCATCCCATACAAAACAGGTTGCCCATGAATAACAACGCGAGGATGAGTATCCCACGATAATGCACCCATACGCCAACGGTGGCTAAGTTTTCGGGCGCGTGTTGACTGCCTGTCAAGCCATCGTAGACCAACAACAATGCGGTGAGTGTGAACGGGATTTGTAACATCAACCGTCCATAACGCCACCGCGCCATTTGCTTAAAAAATGGGAGGCGGAGTAAATCGGTCATGGCGCTATCCCAAAATCCAACGCCGATTCGGTGGCTTCAATCAGGCAATCGGGGACGGATTCGGTTGAATCATCGGCAGGGGTTTCGCAATCTTCAAGATTCTGAAAATCTGGCACAACATTGGCAATCCCCGCGATAGAAGCGGCGTAAGTGATGACTGTTCCATCGGCGAGGGTGGCGGTAATATCTAACACCCAATCGCCCGCCATCGTGAAGGTGATGGGGATGCGATAGTAGCCATCTTCGCCTTTTTCGGTGGTCTCTGCTAACACAGGGGTCATGCCCGCGTGCGTCATATCGGCTTTGATCGCAATTTTTTGCGCGTCATTGATAGGGGTATTATCGGGCGCGGTACTCAATCGGACGATGACGGTGGCATCGCCAACGGCGGGTAAAATGGGGTCGGTATAAACCGATATACGGAACGGGCTATTATCATCTTGTGTGAGCGAATTACGACATCCCGCGATGAGGAATATGAGGAACATCAGCCAAACAATTTTTTTCATCCAGTAAACCACTTTCTCGGTGAAAATTTGCACATGCCCCTATTATATAACCAGCTTGCGCTTAAAGCCATGATTCCATCTTTGACACACGCGATAGCATGGGATAATATTAAGGGCATGATGGCAAATCAATTCAAGGAAAATTCACATGAATCGTGAAATGAAAACCTTTTTCGGCATATCCCTCTTAACTGTATTCGCCTTGTTGATGATTAATCACCTCGTGTTGGCGCATCCGGTCGGCGAATGGGGCTTGGCGGGTGTGATATTCGCGCTGGGCGCATTTTTCACCGTGTGGGCATCGTTGCCAGAAGGCGAAGCCGAAACTAGCGAGATAGTCGTCAGCGAAGGCGATACGCCCAAAGCGCAAGAATGGATTATCTCGAAAAGTGTTGGCGCAGATGGCAAAGCGCAAGTCAAAATCACCGAAGGCGATGCGTTGCCCTTCGATGAACTGACCGAAGGCGAAGCGCACGCTTAGGCTTGAAAATAGGGGATAATCCCCCTATAATATTAACTTATCGTTTTGGGGCCCTGTAGCTCAATTGGCAGAGCAGTTGACTCTTAATCAATAGGTTGTAGGTTCGAGTCCTACCAGGGTCATATTTGAATTGAAGATAAACCAGCACACGCTGGTTTTTTTGTTAGATAGGTATAAAGCGATGAGTCATCTTGTAAAACCGATTGATGCGTCTGATAAAGCACCTTTACAGATTTCTGAAGTCCTCAAAAATTTGAGAAATGCACATGAATATCTTGCCAAACTAGGCATCGAAACATTACAAAAAACGCATGATATATCCACAGCACACAACTGGGGGTCTGCTATAAAACGCATTTCTATCATCTTTCCAGATGGAGAGCGCCCCGAATTAATTTCAATATCGCACAATAAACATTTACTAATTGAGGTTATAAATCAATGTGCGACAATGGAACGCCTTATTGATGCTTTAGAGTGGGCGCATAAATCGTTACCCGACTATCACTTACTACGCTGTCATCCAACAACCAGTAGCCAAAAAAGTGGTTCATCTGCCATTCCAGATAATGACATTTTCCTCATTCAACCCAGTAGTGGTCGCCTAGCCTTATTGGAAGTATCAGATGTTGCTAATTCGAATAATGATAGCAATCAAAAAGAGTTCAAAGACTTGAAAAGTTTAGGGATTCGGTTAGCAAATATAAAAGATTATCCAAAAAACCAAAGCCCATTTGTCAATCGGCTATTTATGGTTGTTTCAACAGAATTTGGGGAACGCATCCAAAAACGTTCCGCTTATTATACCAAAAATCAGCCTTATTTCCGTTATAACGACCCTATACAACACGGTAACACCTACATCTTTGAAATCACCGAAAGATAACACCCCTATGGACAACATCAATCTTGGCGCGTTCATCATCTTCGTCATCGTTACCACGTTTACACCCGGTCCCAATAATATCAGCAGTTCATCGCTAGGCGTGATTTATGGCTACCGAAAAACCGTCCCATATATGCTCGGAATCGCGCTGGGATTTTTTCTGACGATGTTCGTCACGGGGATTATCTCGCATACCATGTATAGCATCATCCCATCAATAGAAGGGGTCATGCGGATTATCGGCGCGGTGTATATTTTGTGGCTGGCGTACAAAACACTCAAGCTGAGTTACGATTTTGAAGCAAATGAAACACAAAAAATTGGCATCTGGGACGGCTTATTATTGCAACTGTTCAATGTCAAAGTGTGGTTATACGGATTAGCCCTATACACCACCTTCTTGGCGGGAATCACGGGGAATATCATCCTACTGACCCTATCGGCGATATTTTTGGCGGGTGTGGCATTCACATCCACCTCATCGTGGGCGTTATTCGGCTCGGCGACCAAGCAAATTTTACGCCATCCAAGTTTCCAACGCGGTGTGAATGTGATTTTGGCGTTGTTGTTGGTTTATAATGCGGTGGATTTGTCGGGGATATTGTGATTATTATCAAAAGGGTATTTTTTTGACTAAAAGCGATATTTTGTGGCGGACATACGCACTTACGTGCTAGTCCGCCATTACGCATCAGTCTATTTTCAGGGGTGTAATGGCTGTACTAGACCCTTTAGGGTTGTATGTCAGCCATAAACAAACGCCAAATAATCAACTGCATTATCATCACGGCAAATTGGGCAAGCGCACATTCAATTCTGGAATCGTCACCCGCGCATCGAGCATTCGTTGGTCATAGATAAAATCTTCAGTGGGCGTGATTTTCCAGTTACTCGCATATTTTGCGTTTAAGGCGGTAACGATTTCGTAAAATGTCCAGCGCGTATTTGAATTAATCAGATACACCGTCGGCGATTTGTCAATCAGGCTGACCAACGCCTGGGCGGTATCTTCTACAAAAGAACAGGCAGGATACCAGCGCGTGCTGGCGCGGATTTCGCCATGTTGTGCCATTTGTTTGGCGAGATAATCAATCATGTTATTCGACCCCACCGAGTCGCCAATTTGCCAACCGAGTCGTGCCACAATCGAATCGGGATTTTGCGAGAAGGTGCGTTCTTCTGCCTTAAGTTTATCGTAACCATAGCCACTTTTGGCATCGGGTGTCGATTCGGGTGTAAACGGACCCACGGCATTATCGGTATACACCATAACGGTGCTGGTATAAATAAATTTCACCCTGAGTTGCCGACAAATCCACGCCAATTCGCTCGTCCAGTGATAATTCACCCACCAATTTTCGTTGTCTCTGCCTGTTAATTTTGAGGCAGTTGCCAAATGAAACAAAGCCGTTGGCTGATGCTCGCGCACGTATGCCTCCATTTGGGCATAATCATCAATCGGCACTCGTGACCTATCCCACGCGATAACCTCATCACCACGTTTTTCTAAATATCGGCGAAGCCCACTACCGACTACCCCACTTGCACCTGTTATCATGACTTTCATGGATTGGTTTTTCCTCTGTATCTATTTGGTGTGTTGTGTTTTCGGTCGAACACTGCTAATTTTAGCTTGTACACCCTGTAATTGCCATGTACATCATCTGGAGGGATGGACACCTTATGATTATGGTTCAACTTGCACTTTGATGAGCGCATCCGCCCGAAACGACTCGAAATTAGCGGGGAATACGCCCGTTATCGCTTCGTATTGCGCCCAATCATCCAACGCCAATTGATAATCGGTATTGATGTAATGCGCCAATCCGCGTCCCAGATAGCCTTGTGTATAGTCGAGCGCGATGGCTTGGTCAAAATCGGCGATGGCTAAATCAAATTGTTCGGTGAACGCATACGACAATCCCCGATTATAATACACATCGGCGATATTGGGATTGAGTTCCAACGCCCGTGAATAATCAATAATCGCACGCCGATAATCACGCAAGGTAAAATAAGTGAAAGCACGGTTAATATACGCATCGGTGAATTGGGGATTAAGCTGGATGGCATAATTATAATTGGCGATAGCTTGTTCGGTATCGCCCAATTGCCGATACGCCAAACCCCGATTGCTATACACCAACGCATTCTGCGAATCGAGCAAAATCGCTTCGTCATAATCGGCAATGGCTTCAGCATAAATCCCTTTGGCATAAAATGTATTGCCCCGATTGATATACGCCACCACCAACAACGGGTCGTATTGAATGGCGGATGTATAATCACTCAGCGCGAGGTCAAATTCGCCCATGCTAAAATATAAATTCCCACGATTCACATAAATCGGCGCATACTTGGGGTTAATGGCAATGGCTTGAGCATAATCGGCTTGGGCATTCACCATATCACCCAGTTGCATATAGGCATTACCCCGATTGCTCAATGCCACCGCATCCGATGGGGATAACAAAATCGCTTGGGTATAATCGGCAATGGCTTGGATATAATCGCCCAAATCAAAATAGGCATTGGCACGGCTGAAATAGGCTTCGTTAAACGTAGGGTCTAAGCGAATGGCTTGTTCATAATCGGCAAGGGCTTCACGATACGCCGCTTGATGATAATAGGCAAGTCCGCGCACATGATACGCCATCGCTTCTTGTGGGTATTGGTTGATGAGTGCGGTCAATTGTGCGATAAGTTGTTGTGGATTCGACTGGGTATTCAGGATAGCGGCGGCAAACGCGCTGACAATCTCGCTACGACGCTCGGCTTGATCACGCTCGAATTGAGCGATATTCTGCACGGCTACCGATGTGGCGATGACGGCGGTGGCGGTCGCCACCTGAAAATTGGCATCATCCGCTTGGCGTTGGGCTTGGTCGGCACGGCTCTGCGCTATATCGGCAAGCTGTTGCGCCTCACTCGCCGTTTGACCCGCCTGAACCGCCGTGAAAATCCCACCAATGCCAATGATAGTCGCCACTACCGCCACAATACTGGCGATTAAGCCCGCCCGCCGAATGGCACGCAGGCGCTTATCACGCATATCTTCTATTTCTCGGCTAATGCGAATAAACTCGATATGCAAATTGCTTGGTATTGGCTCTTTTTTGCGCGATTGAGCCTCTTTAAGCCAATTTTCGGCGCTGATGAGTTCGTCACCAATCAACAAAAAGTCATCATCGCGCTGATTGCTCTCCCATTCCCGCGCCAACACAAGCAATCGCGCATGACGGCGGTTGTGGTCTAAATCGGTTTGGATGGTCGCTAACAGCTCATCAAACGATTGCTCAAAGGGCAATTCAACCCCTTGCGGATTTTTATTGAAAAATATCCAGTTGATATGCCCAATCGTGGCATAATTATGACGGGCAGTTTGGAGCATATCGCGCTCGCCGATGATGGTTGCCAATACATCATCCGGAGTGAGCGCGGCGATTTTTTCGAGCGCACCCTCAAAATCAGTCGCCTCGATGACCACTGGCAACACGCGCTTGCCATTTTCAATCGCATGAGCCACTTCTAAGGTGCATACAGGCGACGCGAGCGAGGCGTTGCTCATCAAAAATAAAAATGTCGAGGCGTTATCTATCCCGCGTGTGATTTCATCCCACCACCCCGCAGAACGGGGAATATCTTGCCAATCGACCCACGCGCTGATGTTGCGCTTTTTGAGGGCATTAAATAATTGTTCAGCAAACTGGATATTATGGCGCGAATACGAGATGAATACATCACTCATGACAAACTACCCTCCAACAATCATCAAACCATTTGATTATACTGTCATTCGTCAAAAAATGCGTAACCGATAAACGGTCTAAAAGCAATCTATATGATGTGATTGCACACTTTACGAAATTCGGATATGATGGTTTTTATTGCAGCGCATGACAAAGCAAAGAGCAAGCTATGGCAAAACGTGTTGGGACTTATGATGGCTATTATTCGCTCGCCAATCTGAGCGCCGATGGCAAGCGCGGGGTGGCGCTCACCAAGAAGAAATATCGGGAGCATGTGGTCGTATTCAATACCGCCAAAGGGCGTGTCATCGCAGAATATCCCCTCACAAATCCCCCCTATATTCTAGCCCTCAGTCCAGACGGAAACACAGTCGTTTTTAATGATAGAGAGACAGTCGGCGGTATCCCCCAAGAACCCGAATATGCTAATTTTCTGATTGTGTGGAACGTAGATAAAAACACCACCAAAAAATTCACGATTGAAGATAGTTATGATGACCTTGCATGGACAAGCAATAGCCAATTTGCCACACTATCTTCTGATAAGGGGAATTATTGGCATGTATCTGCTGGCGAAACCAGTTCATTCACCGTCAATTCAAGGATGGGTGGGGGTGA
>DAOTVP010000056.1:0-3390 GCA_034436155.1 Anaerolineae bacterium | reverse complement strand
GCATTCATGACATTTTCGCCTAAATGAGATGAGCCTCATCACTAGGCGATTTTGGCGTTTGGGCGTATGCTATAATATGGAAAATCGTGAATATTTTTTTATGTTGCACTGATTTAAGGATAAACCTCATGGCATACACCAAACAAGATGCGCTGGATTATCATCGTAAAGGTCGTCCGGGCAAAATCCAAGTCACCCCCACCAAACCACTCACCACACAACATCACCTCACACTCGCTTATTCACCAGGGGTCGCAGAAGCCTGCTGGGAAATTGACCGCAACCCGCTCACTGTTTACGAACTCACCGCGAAGGGCAATTTGGTGGCGGTTGTATCTAACGGGTCGGCAATTTTGGGGATTGGCAATCTGGGACCCGAAGCCTCGAAACCCGTCATGGAAGGTAAAGGGGTGCTGTTCAAACGATTCGCCGATATTGATGTGTTCGACATCGAAATCGCCGCCCAAACTGCCGATGAAATTATCGCCGTTTGTCAGGCACTCGAACCCACTTTCGGCGGGATTAACCTCGAAGATATTGCCGCACCGATTTGTTTTGAAGTCGAAGAACGCCTCAAAGCCACGATGGACATCCCTGTTTTTCATGATGACCAACACGGCACGGCGATTATTTCTGGGGCGGCGCTGATAAACGCCTGCGAAATCACAGGCAAAAAGATTAGCGACCTGAAAGTCGTGGTGACAGGCGCAGGCGCGAGTGCCATTGCGTGCGCTAAATTTTATGTGTTACTGGGCGTGAAGCATGAAAATATCATCATGTTCGATTCTAAAGGCGTGATTTGGGATGGACGCGATGGTGTGAACAAATACAAAGCCGAATTCGCCACCAAGCGCGATGTCCGCACGATGGAAGAGGCGTTAGTCGGCGCGGATGTGGTACTCGGATTATCCGTTGCGGGCGCTGTTCATCCCGAATGGGTAAAAGGCATGGCAGAAAATCCGTTGATTTTTGCGATGGCAAATCCCGACCCCGAAATTAAACCCGAAGATGCGCTCGCCGTCCGCCCTGATGCGATTGTCGGCACGGGACGCAGTGATTATCCCAACCAGATTAATAACGTGCTGGGCTTTCCGTTCATCTTCAGAGGGGCGTTAGATGTGTATGCCCGCCAAATCAACGAAGAGATGAAAATGGCGGCGGCGAAAGCATTGGCGCAACTGGCGCATGAACCCGTCCCCGAAAGTGTGTTACGCGCTTATGGTCTCGAAAGCCTCGAATTTGGGCGTGAATATCTCATCCCCAAACCGCTCGACCCGCGTGTTTTGCTGTGGGTCGCGCCAGCCATTGCCGATGCCGCCATGAAAAGCGGTGTGGCACGGCGCGAGATCGATATTCACCAATACCGCGAAATGCTCATCGCCCGTCAGGGACAAGGGCGTGCGGTACGCAATACGATCATCAACCACGCCAAAATGGGGCGCAGAATCCGCGTGGTGTATCCCGAAGGGCAAAATCCCAAAATTGTCAGCGCCGCCTATCAAGTCGCACAAGAGGGCATCGCCGAACCGATTTTGCTCGGATTCCCCGATGTGGTGAATAAAATCATCGCCGATTTGGGCTTGGATTTTCAACCAAAAATCATTACCCCACTTTTAGATGAAATTCATCACGAAGCCTTCACGCAAGCCTATTACGACCTCCGCAAACGGAAGGGGGTCAATCTGAATTTGGCGCGGAATCTGATTCGCAGTCGCACGCATTTCGGCATGATGATGGTACACATGGGCGAAGCCGATGCGCTGGTAGAAGGTGTCGAACACAGTTACCCCGAAGTCATCCGCCCCGCCTTGCAAATTTTCCACACCGCCTCGCATGTCAAGCATGTGTGCGGGGTGTATCTGATGATTACCAAAGGGCGGGTGTATTTCTTCGCCGATACCACCGTGAATATTGACCCCGATGCCGAAACATTGGCAGAAACCGCCATTTTGGTCGCCGATTTCGCCAAGTCGTTGGATATAGACCCGCGTGTGGCGATGTTATCATTCTCCAATTTTGGCGATACGCGCCATCCATCATCAGAAAAAGTCGCCTATGCGGTGAAACTTGTGCAAAAAATGCGCCCCGATATTGCGATTGATGGTGAAATGCAAGCCGATACCGCCGTTGTCGCCGATATTATAGACCATCGCTATCCGTTCAGCGCCATCAAAGACGCTAACGTATTGGTGTTCCCCGATTTGAACTCGGCGAATATTTCGTATAAATTGTTGTCACGTTTGGGGGATGTCGAGGCGGTCGGACCCGTGTTACTCGGTTTGGGCGCACCCGTCCATGTGTTGCAGATGGGCGCAGAAGTAGATGATATTGTCGCCATGACCGCCGTCGCCGTCATGGATGCCCAACGACGGGGATAACTTAATGATAGTTTGAGGATGGATTATGTTGATATATCCATCCTCAATACAACATACACGCTCTGGTGTTTGTGATAACACCAATTTCCCCAATTAAAACGAGATGTCTTCCCCTGTTATCTTTGGGCAGGCGCTTCCATCATCCTTTAACAGACCAGCACACATCAGCACATCATATTAAAGGCATAACCCACACAACCCGCACCAGATAACCAATGATTCACATCACAATAACAGGCACAACTGGAATGATTCAAAAGGTGTTTTATGAAAAGAATGACACAACCTTTCTCAACCTTCATTGGTTTGTATCCTGATTTATTGCAATGTATCTTTTTTTAGTATAGTCTATTGTTATATGGTTATCATGTCACTTAGTGAGCAAAAATATTCATTCAACAATCACTTAGTGAGCGAAAATCTCTATGACTTATATCCGACCAATGAGATATGAATAATCACATGGAGAATATCGAATGAAAAATAAAGCAACATCATCATTACCTTCTTCATCGTGGAGTTTCGTAGATTGGTGTAATCGTGTAAACGCATCTACGCAAGATATTTTAGACGTTGCTTACCAGTTAGATCTCAAACACGCTGGTAACAATACCAGTAGCAAAGGGGGAGATTTTGCAGAGAGCACAATCAATCGCTGGCGAAGAGAATCTATTCCCGATAGAGAGAATGCAAAAAAGATGATTATCGTCTTAAGCGAGATTGCTCATCGTAATAAAATTCCGATTTTGACCGGTCAATATTTCAGAGAACATGCCCGACTTTTTTTAACATCGCCAAAATGTTGCAGGCATGAATTTGCACCCTTAGATGACGATGAACTCATTGAGATATTAAAAATACTCAAGCGTGATGAAAAACCCCTTTTAGTAGACAATTATCACGAACTGATTGAACGGGTTTTGCCTCGCCCGCCCGAAAGAAGATATTTTTATGGGCGTGATCAAGACTTAAATCGAGTGATGCAAGCAATCGAGTCATCTACAATCACTAT
>DAOTVP010000055.1:0-4622 GCA_034436155.1 Anaerolineae bacterium | reverse complement strand
TTATTGAATCGCTTGGTCGAAGGGGCGAAAGGTGCTTTGGTCATCGCCGATTTATTGGGTGGGTATCGGCGTTTTTTGGGGGCGGATTTGTCATTATTATACCATGCCCGTCAAGTCTCCCAAGAACAGGTGACATTCACCCAGTTATTCACATCCCCGCCACCCGTCCACGCGCTGGCATCGGAATTGGCGATCACGTTGGGCAAATCTGACCACATCGCACCACCATCGGCGAATCCGCGAGATGGGTTTGTGGTGGATACATTCCGCTACTATCCCCAATTGACCGATACGGTGGCGCATGAGGTGGCGCGTCTCATCGGCGAGGGCGTATCCCCCGATGAAATCGCAGTCGTATCGCCATTTTTGACCGACCCGTTACGCTTTAGCCTGATGAGCCGATTAACCGAGTTGGGCATCCCTGTGCGCTCACACCGCCCATCGCGTCCGCTCTCAGAAGAACCCGCGGCGTTGGCGCTCATCCATCTGGCATGTCTGGCACATCCGCAGTGGGGGATACATCCCGCACGCCATGATTTGGTCACAACGTATAAAACGGCACTCGGCACAGATTTAGTCCGCGCCCAATTGTTGGCATCACGGGCAACCACATGGAAGGGGTTACAACCCCTGCTCAAATCGTTCATGGATATTCCGATGGTGGGGCAATCACGCATCACCTTCGCCGTTGGTGGACGGTATGAGGGATTGCGGACGTGGTTAGCGACTATCGGCGGGGCATCCGAGCAACCCCTCGACCATTTTTGGCGACGACTATTCGGTGAGGTGCTATCCACACACGGGTACGGCTTCAACACCGATGGCAATCCGAATAAAGATATGGCAGAAATCGCATCGGCACTCATCCAATCCGCCATGCAATTCCGCCTCATGCTGACCGAGACGAACACCTTGCCCGAAGGCGAATCGGCAGGGGCGGCGTATATCCGCATGTTGATGGGGGGCATCCTCGCCGATTTATATCTCCCGCGTTGGTCACAACCCGATTCGGCGGTGTTGATTGCGCCCGCGTATACTTTCCTATTGCGGAATACGCCTGTGAAATATCAATTTTGGTTGAATATCGGCGATGATGGTTGGTCTGAACGGGTGTATCAACCCCTGACCAATCCGTATGTCTTGACGGCGGGGTGGGATAGCAACCGCAAATGGACGGCGTTGGATGAACAGGCGACCGCCGAAGATGCGCTGTATCGGCTGATATTAGGATTATCACGCCTATGCACCGAGAAGATTTACATGGGCATCAGCGAATGGAACGAACAGGGGTATGAGCAACGGGGCTTATTGCTCCAGACGGTTCACCGCACCCTGCGCCGTTGGTCGGAGGCGGAATAATCCATGCTATAATCGGTTTATCAGAAATAGCAGAAAGGTAAACATACCATGACCCTACAAGATATTCTACAAGCCATAGATACACTACCCGCCGAAGATTTAGACCTCATTGAACAACGCATACAGGATAAGCGGAGTATCATCGTAAAACAGGATGATAAACCAGTATTAGATGATGAATGGGCATTAGAGCAAATTCAAGAAATCCTTAAAGATGTACCCTCAACCCCAATTACTTATGGCACGATGGATGTGAATAAACTCATTCGGGGTATTCAAGAAATTCGTGAAGGGCTTACAGACGATGAAATAGCCGAAATGATTGCTATCATGAATGAAGAATATGTCGAGAAAGCCAATGACTGATATTTATGTTTTAGACACAAATATCATATCGGCACTGGTAAATCTATCTGTGCCTGACATGATGACATCCTCGCTTATTCATCGGGTTCAGGCACACCAACAAAGTTCACTCATCATTTGCGAGTGTGTTCTTTATGAAATTGAGCGTGGATTGACTCATAATCAATCCAAAAATAAATTAAGCCGATTTTATACAAGTATTCTGCCATTATTTCAGGTGACACCCATTATTTTAGTAGATTGGAAATCCGCAGGGGTATTATGGGCATCAGCACGGGCAAAAGGCAGGCAACTCAGCGACATCGATTTATTGGTCGCCTCGGTTGCCTTGCGCCTGAGTGGGGTGGTGGTGACAGATGACCACGATTTTGATATCTTGCCTGTCACGACTGAAAATTGGCTTCATCCGTGAATAGATGTTACCACTTATTTGTATTCGGTGTGCTATACTATTTCCCATTTATGATGTTGTACAGATTATGATGTTGTACAGATTATGATGTTGTACAGATAAGGATGTAACCCGATGACGCGCAAGTGGTGGCAAGATGCCGTGTTTTATCAGATTTATCCGCGTAGCTTCGCCGATAGCAACGGCGATGGTATCGGCGACATCAATGGCATCCGCCAAAAATTGGATTATCTGGCGTGGTTGGGCATAGACGCGATATGGCTATCGCCTCATTATCCATCGCCCCAATATGATTGCGGATACGACATATCCGATTATTGTGATGTCGCGCCTGAATATGGCACACTCGACGACTTTCGTCACTTTTTAGCCGAAGCGCACGCCCGTCACATCCGCGTGATTTTAGATTTCGTCCTCAATCACACCTCACATTTGCATCCGTGGTTCATTGAATCGCGGTCGAGTAAAGATAACCCCAAGCGCGATTGGTACATTTGGCGCGATGGCGATGGGGATAACCCGCCCAACAATTGGCAATCGACATTTGGCGGGTCGGCGTGGGAATATGACCCCGCAACGGGGCAATATTATTATCACTTCTTCCTCAAAGAACAACCCGATTTGAATTGGCGCAATCCAGAGGTGGTGCGTGCCATGTTGGATGTGGTGCGGTTTTGGTTGGATATGGGCGTGGACGGCTTCCGTATGGATGCGGTCGGCACGATTTTTGAGGTGGATGATCTGCCCGCGCATACCAGCCCGTTCCGCTCGATAGATTTTTTACGCAACGAGGTCGAGATACAACTCGGATTGCCGCGCACCGTCCCCGAAAAAGAATGGGAGCGCCTGTTTCAGTATCAGGTTAATCTACCCGAAGTCCACGACATTATGCGCGAAATCCGCCGTGTGTCGGATGACTATCCAGACCGTGTATTGATTGGCGAAACGGCGGATATGACCTATTTGGGGCAGGGGCATGATGAATTGCACATGGTATTTAATTTTGACCTCCTGCGCGATGCGCCGTTTAGCGCCGATTGGATACGCAAAAATTTGCGCCTGCAATATGGCAATCTGCCCGCAGGCGGTTGGATGGCGAACACACTGAATAATCATGATAGCACCCGTGCCATCAGCCGATTTGATGACGGCACTGCCCCGTTGGAACGGGCGAAACTCTCGGCGGCGTTGATGCTGTTATTGGAATTCACGCCATTTTTATACAACGGCGAAGAAATCGGCATGTCGAATTTTGATGTGCCACAGCGCGAGCAAATGCGCGATACGTTGGCGTTGTTGATGGGCGACATTCTCATCGGAGACGGGCATACGCTCGAAGAAGTGTATCCCGCCATGCAGAAGATGAGCCGAGACCGTTGTCGGACACCCATGCACTGGTCAAATAGCGCCAATGCGGGATTTTCACCCGAAGGGGTATCCACATGGCTACCTGTTCATCCCGAATATGCCGATGGGGTCAATGTGCATGACCAGCAAGCCGATGACGCATCGCTATTACACGTTTACAAATCGCTCATTGCGCTTCGCAAGGCGAATCCCGCTTTGTTGCGCGGGGATTATCGGGAATGGGATGTGCATAACGAGGTGCTATTGGCGTTCATCCGCCGTCGTGATCATCAGACATGTGGCGTGGTCTTGAATTTTGAGGGTGAGGTGCAGGCGTGCAAAATCCACACGCCGATGCGGGTGTTATTCGCCACCCATCAGCGTGTAGGAGAGACTATATCGGGTGATGTGATGGTTGCTCCATACGAAATTTTGGTGTTAGAGGCGTGATTTAATTTATCCCACTCGCCTCAATTGAAATGCGTGCCAATTCGCCATACACCGCACGCCATGCCGATTCGACTTCGGGTGTAAAATTATCTTTGAGTTGGGTTTGAATGGCGTAAATCAGCGCCTCGCCGACACTATCGTAATGTTCGGGCTTGACCCCATAATTGATATGGCGCTTGCCCAATTCGGTCACGGTTGGTTGGAGAAGATCGGGTTTACGGAGGGTTTTGACCGCCGTCCCGATCATCTGCATCAATTTGATGGCTTGGGCATCCATATCGCCTTTGAATAAGGAGCGCACATTGGGGGCAATTTCAAACAGGCGGTCATAAAAAACTTTGCCCGCCCGTTGTGGGTTGGCGGCGAAGGTGGGATAGGTCTCTTGTACGAGTAAAATTTGGTCTAGGGTGAGCATAGTATCCCTCCATGAAATCAAATAACACTCATCGATTGTGGATGCACAGAGGTGCGACAGGCATACAAATCGCATAAAAGTGGCATATATGCCGTCTAAAATCACTCAAACTGTTGAATTTAGTCTATCACAAAATCGTGATTTGTGGTAGAATTTTCGCCCTTGCCCGTGTCTATCATCCACCAGAGGAGCATCCCCTAACCATGCGTATCGGTATTGATTTCGGCACAACCAATTCGGCGGTGGCAGTGTACTCTGCCAATCAACTCCAAG
>DAOTVP010000054.1:0-2606 GCA_034436155.1 Anaerolineae bacterium | reverse complement strand
TCGCTGGATTATCCCCTACTCGGCATTGTTGGGCGGGATTTTGGTCACGGTGGCGGATGTTGGTGCGCGGGTGATTATCCGCCCGCAAGAAGTGCCTGTCGGCGTGATGATGGCGTTAGTCGGCGCACCATTTTTCATTTTTCTGGCGCGGGCGAGGGTGAAGCGATGATACAACCGACTTGGATAACCATCCGCACGCCGTTTTTCTCGGCGAAATTGGATAGACGCGCCCCGCGTATCGCGTTGCTGTTGTTGTTATTCACCGCCGTTGTGCTGGTGGTCAGCATCAGCTACGGCGAATACGATATTTCACCGTTGGATGTAATCAGAACATTATTTGGGCAAATAAGCCCCGATCATCCTGAATATCGCCAATTTAATTTTGTCGTGTTCACCGCCCGCTTGCCCCGTATTTGGGTGGCGTTTTTAGTCGGGATGGCGCTGGCGACATCGGGCGCAATCATGCAAGGCATCACCCGCAACCCGTTAGCCGATCCGTTCTTACTGGGTGTGAGCGGTGGCGCGGGATTGGTGGCGGTGGCGGTGATCGTCTGGCTACCAGATGTGCCATCGGGCGCATTGCCGATAGCCACCTTCATCGGCGCGATGTTGACCGCTTTCCTTATATATCTCCTCGCGTGGAAAAATGGCGGTAGCACCCCGCTTCGGCTGATTTTAATCGGTGTGGCGATAGCCTCGGTGGTCGGCGCGTTGACCAATATCATGCTGGTATTCGGCGATATTAATCAAGTCCAACAAGCCTATATCTGGCTGACAGGCAGTGTATACGGTCGTCATTGGGGGCATGTGCATACGTTGGTTGGATGGCTAATAGTGTTGTTGCCGATGGCATTTTTATGTGCCAATTGGCTCAACATACTCAATCTGGGCGATGACACCGCCAAAGGCTTGGGAATGCGCGTAGAACGCCAACGGTTGATTTTGCTCGTCATCAGTGTATCGTTGGCGGGGGTAGCAGTCGCTGTTTCTGGCACGATTGGCTTTGTTGGATTGGTCGCACCACACATCACACGGCGCTTGGTGGGTGCATCGCATCAAGCCTTGTTGCCGATTAGCGCCTTGATCGGTGGCGCGTTGTTGGTCGTATCCGATCTAATCGGGCGATGGGTGATTTCGCCATCAGAACTGCCCATCGGCATCATCACCGCCATGATAGGCGCACCTTATTTCTTGTATTTATTGTATCGAGGACGAAATGGCTGAAATACACGCACATAATTTGATGTTATCGTATGATGATAATTGCATCGTCCCCAATTTGTCGGTGACAATCCCCACAGGGCAAATCACGGTGCTGGTCGGGGCGAATGGCTGTGGCAAATCCACGTTGTTACGTGGCATTTCGCGCTTGCTCAAGCCAAAGCGCGGGTCGGTGGTGTTGGATGGTCAAGATATTTGGCGCTTGCCTACCAAACAACTCGCCAAGCAATTGGGCATTTTGCCCCAAAGCCCCACCGCGCCAGAGGGTTTGACGGTGCATGAATTGGTGGCGCAAGGGCGCTATCCGCATCAGTCATGGTTACAACAATGGTCACGCGAGGATGAACGCATCACACAAGAGGCGCTCGCAATCACCGATTTAACCACCTTCGCAGACCGCCCTGTAGATACGCTCAGTGGTGGGCAACGGCAACGGGCTTGGATTGCCATGACATTGGCACAAGATAGCGACACCATTTTGTTAGATGAGCCGACAACGTTCCTCGATTTGGCTTATCAGATAGATGTGCTGGATTTGCTCCACGACCTAAACGTGACTCGCGGGAAGACGATTGTTATGGTGTTGCACGACCTAAATCATGCCTGTCGTTATGCCGATAACCTGATTGCACTCCACGACGGGCGCATCATCGCGCAGGGGTATCCATCGGACATCGTGACTGAAGCGATGGTGCATGATGTGTTCGGCATCGCCTGTCGCATCATCCCAGACCCTATCACAGGCACGCCGTTAGTCATCCCAGCGAGCAAAGCCACCCTGAATAAAGTGATGGAATCGGCATTCAATCGGCAACATGAACGAGTGTATAGGTAATTGATGATGACGGACACAATAACTACAGTCAAAGCGTATTGTAACCAACTTGCGATTCAAAAGGGACTCGACCCTGCGGGCTACGCGGGCAATTTTGAGGATGCCATCATCATCGAAACACCGCTCCCATGGCGCAAAGACATGATGCGCCAAGCCGATCCCCTACCCCAACAGGTGATAGACCTACTCATGTTGTGGCTAGAGCAATACTATCAGGGGGGCGGATACTCACACCGCCCGTTGGTGATTGCCCCTGATGCTGAATATTCAGTCGCGGGCTATCGCCACGTCATGCACTACACCCGACCGCAGGGGATGTTCGCCCACTATCAAAAAACCGAGTACCTCGTGCCAATCGATGAGATGGGCGCGTTGATATGGGCGTTGTATCAAGACCGCGATGCGCTCGCGCACTTCGAGGTGTATCGCCGACCACAAGCCGATAATATACGCGATATTCTGGTCTGTACGCATGGCACAGTAGACGCGGCATGTGCCAAATTTGGTTATCCGTTATACAACCATGTACGCCGTCATTATGCCGATGATG
>DAOTVP010000053.1:0-4457 GCA_034436155.1 Anaerolineae bacterium | reverse complement strand
ACCGCCAGCCTCATCAGCACCATGCAAACCGAGCCGTACAGCGTCATCTGTTTGGATGAAAATGGGCAATATGACCTCACCGCGCCGTTGCCCGATGTGGCAGGGGATATTACGATTATTGGGAATGGGGCAACCATCACCATGACAGGTCAAAATCGCATCTTGAATGTGATTTATAATCAACAATGGTCACGGAACGGGTCGCTCACGCTGAAAAATGTGACGCTATCAGGTGGTGTGGCAGATGACGGCGGTGCGATTTACAACGCGGGCGATTTGACGCTCGAAAATGTGACCCTACAAAATCATTCTGCTGTGCGTGGTGGTGCGATTTACAACGCGGGCAGTTTGGTCATGAACGGCGGTGCGATTCAGAATAACACGGCATCCGAATTCGGCGGTGGCATCTATAACCTCGGCGACATGCAACTGGACGGTGTGAATATCCGTGAGAATAATGCCCCACAGGGCAGTGGGGTGTATCAGGGGGGATAAATCACAAGCTAATCCACCAGCGCATAGTCGGGACGGGGCGAAAATCGAGTTGAATCACATCCTCTAATATGCCCCCGTTGGCTTGGATAATTTTCTGACTGCCGATATTGGTCTGGTCGCAGGTTATCATCACCTTATCCAACCCACGCGCACGCACAATCTCTAACATCTGATTGAGCATGGCGGTGCCGTGACCCTCTCTTCGGCGTGATGGGCGCACATCGTAACCGATATGCCCGCCGAATTGTCGCAATGCTTCGGTGAGATGATGCCGAAACGCGATTCGCCCAATAAATCCGCCTTCATCCACGCCCCACATCACGGTCTCTGTCACCCAACCCGCAGGGACGGTATGCTCCCGCATGACCAAACTCCGGACATAATCGGCAAAATCGGCGTTCATAATTTCGAGATCGAGGTTGGTATAATTCGGCAACCCCTCTGCCTGAAATTCGCGCATGGCGCTGATATAACTGGTCTGATACGCCACATCGGGTCGGACAAGTTTCATCATATGGGTCTCACATGGATGCGCTGGGCGAGGTTATGCCCGACAATCCGATATTCGTTGCCTAATTTTAGTTGGATGGGACCGTCAAATGGCGCGAGGTGAATCACCGTGATTTCTGTGCTAGGGATGAGTCCGAGCGCCGATAAATATTCGAGCCTATCGGCTTCACGAGTACGCACACGGGTGATACGGTATTGTCGATGCGCTTCGGCGGATGCTAGGGGAATATCATTCATGGCTATCACCGTGCCATCGGCATCCGGAATCGGTTCACCATGTGGGCAAAATTGCGGATTGCCTGCCATCGCCAACATGCGTTGTGCAATCGGTTCGCTGAGGGCGCGTCCCATATTATTCGCCTCATGAAAAATTTCGTGCCACTTAAATCCCATCACCTTCACCAAAAAAATTTCGGCGATGCGTTGGTTGCGAATGCGACGCAAGGCTTCGCGCTTGCCTGCGTCCGTGAGCAAAATCCCTTTATAAGGCTCATGCGTGAGCAAACCGAGTTCTTTGAGTTTTGTCACCATGCGGTTGACGGCGGGCGCTGTCACCATGAGCAGTTCTGCCAGCGCCGATGTACTCACCATGTTTTCGCTATCCTGAAGAAAGGCATCATCACTGAGCCGATAAATTTCTGCCAGATAATCAAGATAGTCGCGGTTGGATGTGGTGTTATCAGTCATAGATCACACAGGGGGCCAAGGATGATTCGGACCCGGACCGGGTGGCGGATAAATTTTGTTGGTCAACAAGGTATCGATACGGCGAATGAGTGCGCGTAATTCGGTTTTACTGATGAGCGTTTCTAGCTCACACAGATACGTATCGGTCGGCGTGTCGAGTTTTTGGCGTAGTTTTTCGACATCCGCCAATAAATTATCGGCAATCGGTTGATTGACGAAATTCCAAATCACCGTGCGTAATTTATGCTGGGCATGAAAGGTAATGCCATGATCAATCCCCCACAAGTGATTTTGTTCATCCACCAAGCAATGCCCACCTTTACGGTCTGCATTGTTGACGATGACATCAAATAATGCCATGCGCTTGAGTTGCGGGATGAGCGACTCGTCAAAATGGAAGTAATGATAATCGGGGTCGTGGTCTACAAAAAATTGCATCGACCCAAGCCCACGCGGACCGGTTCGTAACACAGTCGGCGGGACAATCTGCCAACCCAGTGCCTCTGATGTGATGAAGGCGGCGCGTTCCCGTTGGCACAGTGTCCCATCTGGAAAATCCCATAATGGACGTTCCCCGCGTTGCGGTTTGTAAACCGCCATGACAGACGTATTGTCTTTCGTCACGGATACCAGAAAGGTGTAATTAGAACTCCATTGAATTGCACCATGTTCGGTATCAACATCGCCGTGTTGCAAAATATCCAACACGCGCTCAAATGTGATTGGCACACTGGCGGGTTTGTCATTCCCTTCAGGTTGGGGTGGGATGTTATCATTCTCATCCATAGGGTTACATCCAATAATATACTAATGAACCGTTCTGTTTGGGATCGGCACGACCAGAGCGTACCGTATCCATCGCGTGTTCGCTGAGGGCGCGGATTTGTTTGCGACTGCACCAAATTCGCACGATGCTCGGTTCGATGTCTTCATCATCCACATCCTCTGTCAACATCTCTTGTGCGACGATCACAATTTTATCTTGTTCTTCATCATACCCTAAACCCAATTGGGATATACGGAAAACGGGTTCAATCGGTTCGCGCAAATCCATATCCCGCGGGGGCAATTCGCCCGGATTGCGGTCTTCGGTGCGGGTATCGAGTTCATCCATCATTTCTTTGATAGCTTCGCTCAATGCCCATGATTGTTCTTTTTCGATGACCATCGAGACCAATTTCATCCCTTGCCCCGCTTGCAGATAAAACACACGCTGACCTTTGGGTCCGATTGTGCCGATGGTGATAAAATCTACGGGGTTTAGCTCAATTTCCAAGTTTGGCATACGCTATTCCCTTATCAATTCTTCTGTGCCTGTTTACGGGTTTGTTCCATGTGCCAAATATGCGAGACATCATTCATCGTCCCGACATATGGACGACTGTGCCCCATCATCAAGGTGCTGATAGAGGCAGGTGAGACATTAATCCGTTGAAAGTTGTCGAGGTGCATCCCCAAAAAGTGCGCCAAAATCATCTTGATGACATCGGCATGAGAGACCACCGCTACCGTTTCGCCAGGATGATGAGTTACTAATTTTTCGATGAAATTCACACCCCGAATTTGCACATCACGCATGGCTTCACCGTTAGGGAATACAGCACGAGATGGGTATTCTTGCACGACTTCCCACATTTTGCGCCCGCGTAATGCCGAAATAGCCATGCCTTCCCAATCACCATAGCGCACCTCGCCGATCTCTTCGGTTTGTTGCAAGACCACTGTGGGATGATGTGCAAGGATGGCTTGAGCAGTCTCCATCGTGCGCTCTAACGGGCTACTGTATAAATACTTAATCGGAGTGGTGGCGAGCCGTTCTCCCAACGCTTGCGCTTGGGCTTGCCCCTCATCATTGAGATGAACGCCCGGTGTCCATCCCGCTAATTTTCCTGTTTTGACAAAATCATTCACCGCGTGGCGAATCAGTAAAATTGTTGTCATTGAATCCTGTCTGAAGAAGATGTTTTTCAACCAATATAACATGATTATAGCATATTTTATCTATTCTGAGGGGATGGGGTGTTAAATTTTTGGTGAGAGGAGATGTTCAAGATGGTATGAGAAGCCCGTACAGCCGCAATAGGCTTCTCATTTGGACAATTATCTTGGTGATTATATTATATCATATTATCGGTATGTATGGCTAGTGCTTGTTCAAATTTGCTCATCTTCATGAGCGAATTTGGGTTGTGGCTTGCTTAATACAAGCTGATTTGCTATGCTAATCCATATAACGACATATAATGCCAGAGGGTCTGTTTTATGAAAAAGGTTTTTTTGCTCGCCGTCGCCCTCATCACCGCCATACTATCTATATCTCTATTACCCCCCCACTTACATCCGATGCGCGGGCTGTGACCAGCGTCACGATTAGCACGATTTGTAACAGTTGTATCGTGAATAACACCAACATCGCCGTGCAAAATGCGAATAACACCCCTCTGGATGCGATAAATAACTGGTGGGGGATGCCAACAGGCGCAACGCACGACAATATCCCGTCTGGCGATGCGGTTGGATTAAACGTACTCCACGCGCCACATCTGCCCACCATGCCCTTTTTATGCGATTTATCCGATGCCGATTGGATACCGTTTTCCGAACAAGATTTACAGAACGCAATAAACAGTCATATCCCACATTTGGGTGGAATCGCCTTCGCGCTGATTGATTTTGAATGGGGCAGTGGCGCAAAATTCGACATCCTCACGCATCCGAATTACGGCAATCGGCATGATGTGGCGTATATCACCATCAAACCGAAC
>DAOTVP010000052.1:0-10397 GCA_034436155.1 Anaerolineae bacterium | reverse complement strand
CCGTGTTTTTCAGTGTCAGGGTTGTGGACACACATTAGGGCGTGACCACAACGCGGCAATCAACATTTTAGAGGCGGGACATCGCCACATGCTGTCTCAGTCAACGGAAGCCCTTGCCACTAGCGAGGCTGTTGGCGTTAACGGCAGAAGCCCCTGCCTTTACGCATGGGGAGTATGTCACATTTAGGTTAGCAAGTCTATTCACGCGATTTTTAACAAATAACCCCTGTGTTTTTGCTTAAAAATCGGTCAACATAAGGGCTTGTTTAATTATATGGTCTGAAAGAGTTTTCGATATGTACCCAATATATGATTTTGGCGGTGCAGGGGATATTTTTCATGTGGCTTTGGCGAATGGATTCCCACCGCAAACCTATGCGCCGATGGTTGCCCCTTTTTTATCGGATTATCATGTCGTCAATCTGATGCCCCGTGCCTTATGGGACGATGAAACACCACCAACCACGTTTTCCAGTTGGAAGCATAGCGTGGCGCAAGATTTGCACAATGGCATTATTCAATACGATTGGCATAACATCATCGCCGTTGGGCATAGCTTTGGTGGGATTGCCACCTTGCTCACGGCTATTCAACAACCTGCACGCTTTAAGGCGGTCATACTCCTCGACCCGACTATTTTGCCGCGTCCGTATATGAAAGCCTTGCAAATTAGCCGATTATTGGGCAGAAAAGCCAGCAGTGGCTTGGCGGAACGCGCTGAAAAGCGCAAAATATCGTTTGATAATGCCGATGTCGCCTACGATTACTTTAAGGGTAAAAAATTATTCGCCGATTGGCACGAGGACGCATTTCGCGGGTATATCCAAAGCCTCAAGCCGATGCCCGATGGCACAGTCACATTAGGCTGGAAGCGTGAATGGGAAGCCTATTATTTTCGCACATTGTACGCAGGCACTTGGGGCGATTTGCCCAAATTACGCAACAACATGCCCTTGTTGCTCATACGTGGGGCGAATAGTGATACGTTGTTTGAATCGGTTGCCAAACAGATTTGCAAAATTTTGCCCGATATGACTTATCACGAAATTGCAGGACACGGGCATTTATTTCCGCAAAGCGCCCCACACCAAACTGCCGACATCATCCAGAATTGGCTGAAGGGGTTATTTTAGGGGACGTGCAGAAGCACGTCCCGTACAGGCAGTATATTTATTCAGCAGGATTTAACACCCGACCGATGAATAAAATTTCGCCCGTAGTGTTGTCTTGAATGTAGAACAAGAATGGTTTATCGATATTCACGACAATCGGTTGGACGGGCATCGGCATAGATGCTACACCAATGATGACAGCAGTTGAGGCGGCGGCTTCTGTCCCATTTTCATCCACCTCAATGAAGGCTTTATGTAAGGCTTCTTGGATGAACAGTTCCGCATCCGCCATGCCCGAAAAATCGGCGACATCGGCGTTAAACGCATCAGTCATGCCCATGTTGATGAGCGCCTCCGATAGGCTAAAGCTCGATTCAAACTTAAATTTGGGCATGGTGAGCGCGACTTGGACATAATTGGGTTCGGATAGCATATCGGGCAACCCATTTTCAGACAATGCGGCTTCGTAACTTGCCCAATCATCGGGCATGATGATGACCATCTGACTCGCCCACCCTGCATAAGGAATAGCTACTGCGGTGACACCGTTTTCGGCATAATAAGCCATGTTCTTATCGACCATCATCGCGGGGACATCCAGCACCGTGCCATCGAGTAAATTAAATGGGGCGCTCTCGACAGACTTGAATGGGTTTTGCCAATTGGCATTAAAATAAACCGCATTGGTCAAAATCAGGCGCGTCATGGCATCGATCACGCCATCAGGGATTAAATCGAGAATGCGGTTGCGGGTTTGTTCGGCAACCGTATCGTTAATCAACTGACGCGCTTCATCGGGTGCGCCGATAAAATCCAACGGTGTGATAGTCGCATTATAAAAATTGGTCAATGTAGTCGGATAATCTGGCGAAAGGGCAAAATCTTGTTGAATCCACAGCGCATTGGATATGGCTAAGATACGTTCTGATGTGAATTCATCCTTCGCGGCATTATTATTGGCGATAATTTGGGCATTATAATCGGCGAATCGCTGATTTAAGGTTTCATCATCGGCAGTTATCTGCAACACATCGCGCATTTGTTGAGCCGTATTGCCACGCGCACCGACATACGTCATCAAAAATGCGTTGCTGATGCTATACGGAGAAAACAATAAATTTCCTTCTATGTTTCGTAATTGGTCATATAATGCCAAGGAAAAGGCTTCACTATCCGATGGGGCAGGGGGTGGGGTCTCTTGAGCCGATACCATTGTTAAACTCAATATGCACAACAAGCTCAAAACAAGAACGCGCATTATCCGAGACATATCAAAATCCTTTCATGATTCAAATCTATGTCTTGTAGACGTATATCGCATGTGATTTGTTCCATGAAAGGATTCAAAATATATGTTAGGATGCCTGAGCGCGTACCTTGCGCCAACGGACATATTCGGGATAGAGCAACAGCGAAATTAGCCCATTCAGCACGACAATCACCGTGCTACCTTCGTGTCCAAGAACGCCAAGCGGCAACGGCAACGACACAAACAGCGCGCCGATGACCAGCATGACAATCACCATCAATGAGAAGGTGATATTTTGCCACACAACACGACGTGCCTTTTTGCTCAACGATATGGCTTGGGCGATGAGTTCTAATTTGTCGCCCATCAGCACCACATCCGCCGTTTCGAGCGCCACATCTGTCCCCGCCGCGCCCATCGCAATGCCGATTTCTGCCAATGCCAAGGCGGGCGCATCATTCACACCATCGCCGACCATCGCCACCGCGCCGATTTCGGCTTGCAATTGTTTGAGCGCCGTCACTTTGTCTTCTGGCATCAGACCTGCATGAACCCGTGTGATACCGACTTGTTGGGCGATGTTTTGTGCCACCTGTGGATTATCGCCTGTGAACATGGCGACTTCGATGCCCTTCGATTTCAAATCGGCGATCACAGCCTGCGCTTCTGGGCGCAATTGGTCAGCTAGGGCGATGACCCCCATCCAATCGGAGGCGTTATTTTGCCCAAACTCGCACGCGCCACACCCCTCACATTGACCTTCGCGCACCACACCAATGACAGTTTTCCCTTGCCCTTCAAGCTGGGCATAGGTTTCAGCTAAATGCGGTGGCATTGGGGCTAATTGCGTCAGATAAGCGATGCTCCCCAATTTGACTTGTTTGCCATCCACCTTTGATACGATGCCTTGCCCTGCGATTGCCTCGAATTCTTGGACTTTTTCGAGCGTGAGGTTGCGCCGTTTTGCCTCTTCGACAATCGCTTTCGCCAATGGATGTTCAGACCGACTTTCAACTGATGCCGCCACCGTGAGCAATTCTTCATCTGCCAATGAACAACATGAGTGAACATCGGTGACATCGGGTTTGCCGATGGTCAGCGTGCCTGTTTTATCGAAGGCAACCGCTTTGATGACCGCCATTTGTTCCAGATATGCCCCACCTTTGAATAAAATCCCCGCCCGTGCGCCCGATGCAATCGCAGAAATGAACGATGCTGGCACGCTAATCACCAACGCGCATGGGCTGGCTACGGTCATTAGCACCATCGCACGGTAAAAATTTTCGCCAAATGGCACATTGAAAAATAGGGGAGGGATGATGATGAATAATGCGATAGAGGCGATGATGAACAACGCATATTTTTCTTCAAATTTCTCTAAAAATCGCGCTGTCGGGGCTTGGGCATCTTGCGCTTCTTCGACCATTTTGATGATGCGTGCCAGCGTATTTTGACCTGCGGGATGCGTTGCTTGCACATCCAACGTGCCTTGTTTATTCAGTGTTCCTGCGAATACTTTATCCCCCACCGTTTTTTCGACGGGCATCGATTCGCCCGTAATCGGTGCTTGATCTACGGCAGACCGTCCACTCACCACCACACCATCCACAGGGATGCGTTCACCGGGTGTAATCAATACAATATCGCCAACGGCAATGTCGTTAAAATTGACCGTCACCGTTTTATCACCCCGTTTGATGGTCGCCGTCTCTGGATACAGTTTGAACAGACTTTTAATCGCGTTACGACTGCGCCCAATGGCATATTCTTGGAGCGCATGACTGAGTGTGAATAAAAAGAGCAACACTGCGCCCTCATGCCATTCACCGATGATTGCCGCGCCGATTGCCGCCAAAATCATCAGCGCATCCACATCGAATTTGCGATTTGTGATGAGGTGTTCGAGCGCATGTTGCACCCCAAAAACACCACCCGTGAAGTAGGCGATTATCCCGAATAGCGTATCGAGCCAACTTGGAAAACCAAGCGCATCACCCATATAGCCAAGGACTACCATCAAGCCTGTAACCGCTACAAAACGTGGTTCGAGCCACGCTTGTGTGAGCCATTTGGGATTGATAACGGGTGTTTGTGGTGTGTGTTGTGGTGTTTGCGTCTGTGTATTTGAGACCATGTATCACCTCTGGTTAAAATTGTCCTATATCTATGTATATTGTAATTTTAACCTGAGTAAAAATAATCTGCAATGACCATTTATCACCAATTTAGGATGAGCTATGGCATTAACAACAGGCATGAATTTGAGGATTCACGCTTGTTGCCTCTCATTATTTTAGGATGCGGTTTCGGGGGATGGTACGATATTGACCTGATGCCCAACCGTGCGGGTATATAAAATGGTGATGGGCAGAAGGATAATCGCGCCACACGCTAAGGCGATTCGTACCCCAAAGCGTTGACCAATCAGCCCAACCGTCGGACCCGCGCCGATTTGACCGATGGCATCAGTCTGCGAAATCATGCTCAACACCGTGGCGCGGACATTCGTATCTAAGCCCTGATTCATCCACGCCAATTGAAGCGGGTGCATTAATCCGCGCAACACGCCCAACACCCAAAACGCCAGCATCGCCAATAAGAAATGTTCGGCGAAGGCGAATATCACGATTCCCACTATCATGCCGATATTAATCAGCGCCAAGAAGCGGGCGATTTTCACCCCATTGACGGTATCTATCCGTTTTTGAAGCACCTTCGTCACACCTAAGAACAAAAATGATGAGACGAGGCTTATCAGCGCGAACCAAATCACGAGATCGAATCCCGCTTGTTGGGGCAAGTTAAAATTGGCGACCACATGCAATTGCCACAGGCGGTCAAATCCTTCGCTATACGCGCCGAATAAAAAGGTGATAATCACCAAAATCAACAACACGGGACGGATGCGAATAGCGCGGATGCCACCCATGAAAGTCTGTTTCATCTCGCGGAAAGTTTCGCGTTCCTCTTTTGGGGTAGGGGAGAAGCCATTTTCGGGCATGTAGAGGCTCAAAAATATGCCCAAGCCGATGAGGACAAGCCCACCGACCAGCATCGAGAATGCCATGCTCCGCGCACCCAAGATGATGACCGCAAAAATGCCGATAATACCCGCCATATTGCCGATTTGCGCCGCCCGCAGATAGGCTTTGCCCGCTTTGTCTTCGCCGATTTCATCCGCCAGCCATGCACTGGTCGCGCCACTCAAAAAGGTGTACCCAATCCCCGCCACAAATTGCGTGATGAGGACAATCTCAAACGATGTGGTGAGCGACAAGGCGCTATAACTGATACCGAGTGTGAACACGCCGATGATGACCGATAAGCGCCGACTGAACACATCGGCGACCACACCTGTGGGAATTTCAAAAAAGAATGCGCCCACCTCCAACGCCGTGCCGATCAAGACCAGTTGCAACGGGTCAAATCCGAGCAAGGCAAGATGAACCATCGCCACCAGCCAAATCAGTTGCAAGCCGAAGGCGGTGAAAAATTCAAATATCATATAGATGCGATACGCATCCATTTTCTTTGTTACAAGCATATTGTTGTTTTCCCTTCAATTTTTATTGGAGCATGAATATCATGCCCAAACGTGTTAGCACAGTCAGGAAGGGGGTCTGACTGAAGTTATTCGTTTAGGATAAACGCATCTCAGTCAGCCCTGCGGGAACGATAGATGTCGTTGATGAGAATGTGAGGCGTATCATAAAAATTTTCCTTTGGTTATCATTAGGTCATTAGGGGTCATTATAATTGATAAGGTGGCATTTGGCAAGTTTTTGATAATCGTCAGGTATTCGATGAAAATTCCATAAACCCGCTTATTGACATAATTCGCAAAATTGTGTTACACTTTATCTCAGTGTATAAAACATATTTGAATTTGAACTCAAATTTCTAAAAATCTTTTAAGGAGGCGTACCCATGGCATTTCCCAATTTGTTCATCCAACAGACGCTTTTGCCCAATGGTCAACTTATGGGTGCGCTAGTCCAACGTTAAGACCCGTCTCACTCCTCATCTTACAACGTTGTTCTAGGTCGCTCATCGCAGACGCGACGAGCAATCCGCGCACCCCCACAGGTCGGCTATTTATTGATGTGGTTGTGTTCGTATTGTCGTCTATATTCGTCAGAGCGGAAAGTATCATCAAGAGGAACAACGTTAGTCATGCAATCTTCACGCGAAAAAACAGATTTCAACACCTTACCCTATGAGGCGCAACTCTCGCGCTTAACCGCCCTCGCCAAACGTGCTATCGCATTTTACGGCTTGGATGGTGCAACCATCACACTCGCTAGTTATACCAATAACGCGGTGTTCATGGTCGAATCTGCAATGGGTATCTTCATATTGCGCTTGCATCGGGCAGGGCTGAAATCGTTAACAGGCTTACGCTCTGAATGGGTGTGGATGAAAACACTGGCAGAACATGGTGTTTATCTCCCAATACCCGTAGGGGACATCTACACAGGAATACTGGAAGATGAACCCTCACCCGTCTATTGCACCTTAACAACATGGCTAAAAGGTGAACCCATCGCCTTTTTGGATATGACAGATGACCACATCAAAACGGTTGGCAAATTCATCGGGCAATTGCATTTGGTCGCATCTGCATTTGTACCTCCCATCGATTTTGAACGTCCGACTTACGATTATGACGGGTTATTCGGTGAAAACTCGCCCTATAATCCCAAAGATGGCGCGAAAATCTTCACCGATGAGCAAACATTGGTGATGGCAGATGTACAAGCGCGGGTGGCGGATGTATTTTCTCGCATGGGCAAATCGTCAGACACGTTTGGTCTCATCCATGCCGACCTCATCCCGACTAATTTGATTTGGAATGGGGCGCAAGTCGGCGCAATCGATTTTGAATATTGTGGGTATGGATATTATCTCTATGACCTCACACCATTCTTATGGATGACCAGAAATGAACCAAATATCGCCCATGTGCGTCGTATGATATGGGAAGGCTATACACAAGTCCGACCTCAACCAGAGGCATATATGAATGAATTAGACACGATGGTCATGGCACGGCATGTCGCCTCATGTCGTTGGATAGCAGGCAATTTATCGAACCCATTGGTACGCGACCGCGCTCCACAGGTGATTGCGGAACGTGTAGCAGAGATGAAGTCTTTCTTAATGCAACCGAAAAAACACATAATTAAGGCAGATAAATCGAATGGCGAAAAATAACATCCTTCAGATTGCACAATTACAAGCACGGTATAGCGGAACATACGAATTTACGGTGACAGATACACTGGATGACCAATTCTACAAATATCTCTCGCGCAAATTGCGCGATGTGGTCTCTTTCGCGCCCGAACATCGCCATGCCGATGTCTTCCCGATTGATATTAGCCTCGATGATTTTGAAGGCGATGTGGTGGCGGGCTTGGCGGGGTTCATCCACCAAGATGTCCTCACGATTGACCTGTTGTGGGTCGGCGATAAATTGCGCGGCAAGGGCATCGGCAAACGGATGGTACAAATGGCAGAAGAAAAAGCGATCCAGCGTGGCGCACAAAAAGCCCGTATTCGCTGTGCCAAAGAGAACATCTCGTTCTTTGTCGGACTCGGCTATACCATCACAGGCATGATGCAACAATTGCCAGTGAATGGTCAGGTCGCATCGGCGCAGGGGATTTACTGGCTAACCAAGACCTTTTAGCGCATGGATATAGCTGGAATCGGTTTTTCACGATAGGGTATAGCATGGCGCTATGCCCTATTTTTTTGTCTGGTGGTCAAAACATTCGATGTGTAACATATGGATAGTGACCACGACAAAAATAGCATATCATCATCAATATTGGCATCATTCATCAACATAAAGGATAAAAGTCACATGGGTGGCGCACTTTTGAACATGGCAACTGTCGCGTTTGGTAGTTTGTTGGGGATACTCATCGGCAATCGCTTGCCCGCACGGATGCAAGAATCGGTCATGACGGGCTTGGGGTTGTTGGTATTTTTCTTGGGGGTGGATAATGCGGGCAAAACAGGCAACCTCATCATCGTGTTATTAGCGTTGTTGATTGGCGTGATTATCGGCGAAATGTTGCGGATAGACCTCGCGCTCGAAAATTTGGCGGGGTGGCTACAAAAACGCTTCACCCGTCAATCAGTCAATGGAGACACCGAAGCGGGGATATTAGAACGGCAACGTTTCATCAACGGATTCGTGACCACCAGTTTGGTGTATTGCATCGGACCCTTGACGATTATCGGTTCGATTCAAGATGGAATGGGCTTGGCGGAAGGTTTTCGATTGATTGCTATCAAAAGCGCGTTAGATGGATTTGGCGCGGTGGCATTCGCCGCCACCTTTGGCATCGGCGCGGGGTTTAGCGTGTTGACGATTTTGGTCGTGCAAGGCGGATTATCACTCTTAGGCATGGTTGCGGGGGCATTCATGACCGACCCGATGATAGCCGAATTGACCGCCACAGGGGGCATCGTGTTGATGGGCTTGTCGTTGGCATTAATGGAAATCAAGAAAATTCGGCTCGCTAATTTTTTGCCTGCCTTAATTATTGCTCCATTATTAGTCGTACTTGGTGGTATGATAGGGATAGATATTTATCCGTTTTGAGGTCATAGAAGAATGCCAACACCATTTACCCATTTAGAAATTGCCCAACGCTTGCTCAAAGACGGGCATATTCCGCATCATCAGCGTGATTTTTTGCTGGCGCATAGCGATGCCTTTTTGCTCGGCAATATCGCTGCCGATGCGCGAGTGGGGGCGGGTATGCCCCGCGAATTCACCCATTTTTATCAATATGGGCAACACATCACACAACACCCGTGGCGTGTGATGATAGAACGCAATCCCGATTTGCTCACCCCGCATAGCCCATCACAACGGGCATTTGTAGCAGGCTATGTGGCGCATTTATCGGTCGATGAACATTGGTCAAAATATATGGTTGCCCCCAATTTTATGGGTAAATCGTGGGGTAATCGCACCCCACAATTCAAATTTTATATGTTGCACATCATCTTGATTGTGATGGATGAGCGCGATTTATCGTTGCTCGAATCGTGGCAATACGATAGTTTAGCATCGGCAAAGCCCGATAACTGGGTGAGATTTATCAGCGATAACGATTTGTGCCATTGGCAAGCCTTAATCGCCAAGCAGATTCATCCACAAGGTAAAAGCGAGACGCTCGACATTTTGGGCAAGCGTGTATCTAAAACACCAGAAGAGATACGCGCTTTGCTCGATTCTGAAACGCGGATGCACGATAATTTATGGCAATACATCCCCAAAACACTCTTGGCTGATGTTGAAAAGGGGATGTATGATCATGCGCGTGACCAGATGATGATTTATCTGCACGATACACAAATCTGATATTATGCGCCCATGGGCATGGCTAACCGTTTGGCGAGTACCTGACGCGCTTCGTCTGTGCTATCGACAAAATACACATCTTTGAGCGCATTTTTATCCACAAGGGCAAAGGCTTTGGATACCAATTTGATGACCCCATTCGCCCCGACAATGGCGATGGGACCTTTGCCATCGGCGCTCATTTGGAGCATTTGTTTGGCTTTATCACGCGCTTCAACGCTGAATAAAGACCCATTTGGCACGCCCAACCCACGCGACATATCCACAATTGCGCCAACGGTGTCGCTACGGCTTTGGGTGATGGTTTTCACCTTATTCAATGCGCCGAATAGGGCTTCCCATGTCCATCCCTTAGAAAATTCGCATAAAATGATGGTTTGTTCGTCATTATCCCAATATAAATCTATGCTCATGAATAATTCCTCTCAAAAATTAAGTGTGATATAGCAATCTGTACGGACGTGCTTCTAGGCTTGTCCGTAGTTAAATCGACTATAGCAATTGCAAATCATAGCATATGAGGGACGATATACGTGCTTCGCGCTAATCGTCCCGTACAGTCACGGAAATTTTTAAGCCTGTACGGGCGGATTAGCACCTTCGGGTGCGTATATCCGCCCTATAATGCGCTAAAATGGCATATTTACGAACA
>DAOTVP010000051.1:0-2935 GCA_034436155.1 Anaerolineae bacterium | reverse complement strand
GCCCGCTTTTGCACCGCGTTCTATGACTGTTTCTAGGCGTTCTAAGGCTTGTGGATTAAACCCAGACGGCAAATCGGACACACAAATCAACTGATAGGGGATGTGCGTTTTGGCTTGGGCGTTGTATGCCATTAGCGAGGCAAACCGCGAGCCGACATATTCTTGGCTGTTCTGGCGGATATGATGCAACCCGCCTTGTAGCGCCTCATTGATGCCATCACTATCGCTAAAAACAGTCTCACCGCCCAAATCTTTGGGTGCGCGTTTGGCAAATGGCAACACATCTCCCGCCACATCTATGAACATGAATTGGGCGCTATCGGCGGACAAGGTGACAATCAGACGCATGACAATGCTTTGTAACAAGGCTTGTGCCTGTTTGAATTGGTCGGTTTCTGCGAGGATGACCAAATGTTTATCGGGCGTGAACGGCATGAGCATGGGTATATCGCCAATGATGCTGATACTATCATCCACATAATTGCCAACGCGGATGACCGATGGAAAATTCTGTGAACGGGGCGCTTTTTTGATGAACGATTCCCACAATGAATAACGCCATATGCGTGAAACTGCACCAAGTTCATCGATTAATGCTTGCGCCCGCGACCGAACATTGGCAATTTGGGCTTGAGTTGCTTCTTCGGCTTGCGCGACTTGCGTTTGATACGCTTGGTCAACCTGATTTTTAGATTGTTCGATGAGCGCGGGTAATTGGTTCGCCTCGAATGATTTTAACCCCGCGATGGCATCCACCAACGACTGGTCGAAAGCGATGAATTGGGCAATCATCTCATCAGATAAATCGGGCTTACGGCTGAATATCCCGCGCCGTCCGCCGTTATCCAGATATTTGGCGATAGATTCATCGGCACGTATAAACGATTTGAGCGCATCAAAATTGGCTTTCAGACGGGCGACATGCGCCTGCCATTCGGGTAATGATAGCGACAACGCCTCATTTATCACTTGGACGGCGGGCAAACTGCCCAAATCGTCTAAATCATCGCGCAAATCGGTTAAATCTTCGGCTAAGGCATGGGCTTGTTTTTGTAGGATCTCGAAATCGAGGCGGATATTATCGGCATCTATGCGTTGCGTGGTGCGTGATTGATTCATATCGGCAACGGTTTGGCTATAATTCGCCTGAATAGTCGCAATTTCATCTTGGAGCGGTCGCAATAATTCCAGCAATTGCGCGGTATCGTATTGTGTTTGGGTCATCGTTTCACCTTTCGATTGTATCTAATCTACATTTTCGGATGTTGGTGCTTCATAACGGATGGGGAGCGTGATGGTGCATTGGACAGATTCATTCGGGACGACCAATGTTGTGATAGTCCCGCCCATAATGCGAGTAATCTTTTCGTATACAAATATTTGAGAGCCGTCAATTAGTGAATGGGATTTGGTATTTTCGGTGGTGTCTATCATGTGAATATACCACATATACTCATTCTTATACCCAAATTCTAAAGTGATATTCGCTTGAAGATTGGTATCGAGAATCTCATATATCAAATCAACAACCATAGACTCTAGTTGCCCCGCTTCACCAAAAATCTGTTCCTGTTGTGCTGTATCAAGGTCAAAATTGAGCCGATATTGAATCACCTTATCAGGATATTCTGATTGAAGTTGTGATTGTATGGATTGTACAAGCGTGCCTAATCCAAATTGTTTCAATCCAAATAAACGAAATGAGCCATTTCCAAGCAAGACCAACTTTTGCATAATCGCTTCAATCCGCTTCGTCTCACGCGCATGAACTTTAATTTTCCTTAGAAAATCTGGTAGATGTTCCAATTTCTGCTCGTCAAATATGAGTTGAGTAGCTAAGGCATAACCAACCACAGATGACAATACCCGTCTCATCTCAAATAATTGCCAATTTAGGGTTTCCCAAATCTCTTTTGTCTCCTTTGGAGATAGTGAATAAAGAGGTGGTTGATAAATTTGTCTTATCTGTTTTTGGGGTGCAGAAACGGCAGATTCATCTACCAATTGGCGCAATACCTCACCAAAGTGGTCAATTTCTGCGAGGGTGTTGTAATGTGCCAAACCCACGCGCACCATGCCATGTTCGCTATGTTCCAGTCGATTCATAATCTCGACAGCGTAATAATTGCCATCCCATACATAAATATGATGCTTGGCGAGATGTTCCGCAATTTGGCGCGGGGTATATTTATCATGTGTGAATACCACTGTCGGACAGCGTTCATCTAACCGATTGCGGTCTGTGATGCCATATATTTGCACGCCGTTGGTCGCCTCTAACACATCCAATAAACGCGAGATGAGCAATTTTTCGTATTGGCGGATGGCTTCCATGCCCATTTTGAGGTGTTTTGCCCGTCCATACTGCGGGAATAGGTAGGAATATTCTCTGCCATAACGCATACCAATCTCTTGTATATAGTCTATCGTTTTTCCGAGCGCGTTAATCCCCTCAAAATTAGGTGTTCCTGTCTCCCAGCGATAAGGCGTTTTATTTTTGGATGGGCGGACTTTATAGGCAGGTAACGATTCGAGCAGGTCGTATCGCGCCCACAAAATGCCGATATGTGGACCAAAAAACTTGTATGCCGAACACAGCAACACATCACAACCGAGCGCGACCACATCTATCGGCACATGCGGGGCAGATTGTACTGCATCCACCACGTACAACGCGCCCGCGGCGTGCGCCATTTGCGCGATTTGTGCTACAGGGTTGAGCGTACCAACGGCATTTGAGCAATGAACCGTCGCCACCAATTTGGTGCGGTCTGTCAGGGCAGATTCGAGTGAATTCATGTCGAGTGTGCAATCATCGGTGAGAATATCCACCCAGCGCACGGTTAAATCATATTCTTCGGCGATATACAACCACGGCGCGACATTGGCATCGTGATCCATGCGCGTGAGGACGATTTCATCCCCTGCTTTCAGT
>DAOTVP010000050.1:0-9984 GCA_034436155.1 Anaerolineae bacterium | reverse complement strand
ATTAAATTTTCGCCCCATGTCTTTTTCAGGTAAGCGCCACTGCGTTTAATCGCTTCGATGGGACCCACATTTTCGACCACCAACACAGGCACGACCAAAAACGTGATGAGATTCCACGCCATATTGAGTGCGCCTGCGAATAATTGCCCGACAATCGAGACCACCAGATTATCTGAACTACGGGCGCTGTTTTGAATGGCGTTCAAAATCATGCCAACGGTGGCGGCAATCGAGGCATATCCGACAATTTTGCCCAAGCGTTCAGAAGCAATTTTGAAACCATCGCGCACTGTGGGATCGCCACCATTCAGACGAATCATCGTCGCGCCGACCAACGCCGTCTGCGAGAAGATGATGACGATGTAGGTGATCCAATAGAATAAAAAGGTGATGACCAAGCCCAAAATGGTTTGCGCCATCGTAGGTTCTGCACCTGAACTAATTGTCGTCAATAATCCCGATGCGCCCAACGGGATGAGGAACAAAATGGTGACAACGATGAGACCCGCCGCCGAAATGAGCGGGAAGATCATCAATTCTTTGTCTTGACGTAAAACGGCTAAACTGGCTTTGAACAATTGCCAACTTCTGCTGAATGTTTTGAACATGGTTTGTTCTTTCTCCTTTGATTTTTTACTGATATTGCAGTATACCTTATCTATACTCTACAATATATTACAAAAAATTGCCTTAAAAAATCCCCTAATATCATGGGGTTTATCGTTAAGAGAGGCGAATCTCATGTCAAAACGTGCCTTATATGGGGTCTTGATGCCCCTGTTGCTGATGTGTTTCATCATCGTTAGCCCGCTATCGGCACAAGACCAGTGTGGGGTGGTCGATTCGGTGCAGTATCCGATAGACACCAATCAATTCGTGTTGGTGCAAGATTACGCTATCGCCAGCCCGCGCCATCAAGGGCGCTATCATACGGGTGAAGATTGGTATTATGTAAATGGGCAACCTCCTGGTCGCTCGTTGAATCAACCAGTACGGGCGATCGCCAAAGGGTTAGTCACCCTCAGCAGTGGTACAGCGTGGGGGGTAGATGGTGGCGTAGTGATTATCCGTCATCAATTGGCGAATGGATCCTATTTTTTTAGCCAATACGGACATATCACCCAAGATGATACGGTGCGTTTGCCTTCGCGCTTATCGTGCGTGGATGAAGGGCAAATTATCGCCCTGATTGGTGATGCCCGCCCCGCGCCACACTTACATTTTGAGATTCGGGTATTCGTGCCAGGGTCGGATGTGAACCCAGGTGATAACCCCGGACCAGGTTATACCCGTGAGCATCCGTTTGATTTGGGCTACCGCCACCCCATGCCTTATATCACCAATTTGCAAGCCCAACTCGCCGATATGACCAGATGGCAATATGTCGGGCGGGCGGTAGAACCCCAACCTGCGCCGTTGTTGCTGAACGATAATAGCTTATTGCACCTCGATGAAGGGGTGTTGCGCCGTCTGACATGGGATGGGCGCGTATTGTGGCGCGTGGAACAAACGCGCACGCCGATTTATCTATTCGGGTATCAAGCCAATTCGTATGTGGTGACGGGTGATGGTGGGGTGCATCAACTCAATCTCGAAAATGGCAGGTATGCCCAATCATGGAATTTGGATTTTGCCCCCATCGGCGCACCGATACAAATCACTGATGGTTGGTTGTATCCGAGCGCGGGCGATGAGCTTGTCGCCGTTAGCCCAGACCATCGGGCAATTTTATGGCGTAAAAATGGTGTGCCGATGTTCACCGATGGGCTTGCCACTGCATCACTCACAGGCTTAAACGGGATAGATAACCGTCTGTGGACGCTATCTAGGACGGGTGATGTGTTGCACCGCGCCGATTTACGGGCGGGGGTATCGTTAGGGCGCGGGGTAGGGGGTGGATTAATCGCGTATACATGGTCGGGATTATGGAACATATCCGCACAGGCGGAATGGTCGCTTTTGGTGGCGGATATGCCAACGGGCGGGGATGGTCGTGGGATGTTGGTGGGCGAAGATGGTCGTGTGGTGGTGGTACAAGGTGATCGCCTGAGCATTTATTCGTCGATTGGCGAACAACAAGCGCAAATTCGGCTACCGCGCATGTTATCGGGCGCGGTGACGATCAATCGTTATGATGAGGTGTTATTCATCATGAGTAGTGGTGGGGATATTGTTGCATTGCGTGAAGATGGTCTGATTTGTGGCGAATTACGCATTGCGCCCGCGCTTCAAAATCCGTATCACTGGCAAGCGATGGGGTCAGATGGCATATTGCGTTTACGGATTGGTAATGTGACAATGGGGTTGAATTGGTCGCAAGTGATACGGGGATGTTGATGTTCACAGCAAAATTAGACGATGTACGCCTTGTGCCGATGGCAGATGAACACGCCTTAGCCTTATTTAATATCGTCCGCAGAGACCGCCGTTATTTGGGACGTTGGCAAAATTGGCCCCGCACCATCACCACATTGGACGATATGTACCGCATGATTCATCATTCCGAGCAAAAAATTGCCCAGAACAACGGGTTTGATTGCACGGTATTTTATAAGGGGCAAATTGTCGGCAAAATTGGCTTGGTATATATCTCCCCAGAGACCCGCACCACCGAGATCGGCTACTGGCAAGCCAAAGGCGCACAGGGCAAAGGGGTGATGACCCGCGCTACCTATCTTATTACCAGTTTTGCGCTCACCACAATGGGTTTAGACCGCGTATACATCCGATGTGCCGAAGAAAATGTCAAAAGCGCCGCCATCCCCGCCCGCTTGGGCTATACTTACGAGGGTGTTTTACCCGAAAAAGTGTTTATTCACCGCAAATTTTATACCGAGATACGCTTTGTGATGACCGCCAAAACATGGCTCAATCAACACATCATCTATCACATCACCAACCGTCTGGCGTGGGATGAGGCGTGCGCGTTGGGCGAATATCGTGCGCCCTCGTTACAAACACACGGCTTTATTCACGCATCGGGGGTAGCGCAAATCCTCAAAGTGGCGAATGCCATTTATCGTGACCAAACAGATCTGGTGTTATTGGCGATCGATAAGCGCCAATTATCCGCCCCGTTGCGTTACGAACCGCCCGATACATCTATCCCCGCCCAGCATGATGAAGGGGAATTATTCCCGCATATCTATGGTGCGCTCAATCTGGCATCAGTCATGCGGGTGGATGCTTTATCCCAAGATGAAGATGGTTTGTTTCGCTTGCCCGCTTATCTCGACAAATGGGCGTAATTGTGTCACAATTAAGGGTAAGCCTCATAGTGGTCATCACGAAAATAATTTTATTGTATGGTGTCTATCCAAATTAAATTTCTGAGCAGTTCCCCCTATAGACAGAGAAACTGACCAAAACATGAGGAGCATAACAATGGAACTATGTGTCATAGAAGGTGATGGTGTTGGGCATGATGTTGTCCCATCGGCGGTGCGCGTGCTAAAAGCGGTGTTGCCCGATGTTATCATTCATCCCGCCAATGCGGGGTTTGAATATTTCCAATCACACGGGACACCCCTCCCACAAGAAACAATTGATTTGGCAAAACGTTGTAAAGCGGTGTTGTTCGGCGCGGCGAATTCGCCCTCATATACCGTAGACGGCTATTTTTCGCCGATTATCGCCCTGCGTCAGATTTTACAGACGTATGCCAGTTTGCGCCCCACGCGCTATTTGCCCGTTGCAACGGCGCGGGCAGGTGTGGATATGATCGTTGTCCGCGAGAGTACCGAAGATTTATACGTGGTCGATGAAAGCACCGACCCCAGTGGCGATACCAGCAAGGCGCAAAAGGTCATCACACGCGGGGCAACCGAGCGCGTATCGCATCTATGCTATCAATTGGCGCGGCGCACAGACCGCAACAAGGTCACAGTGGTGCATCAAGCCAATATTTTGCCCCAATCCGATGGTCTATTTCGGCGTGTGGCGCTCGAAGTCGCGTTGCAATACCCCGATATTTATACCGATGAACTCTTGGTCGATACCGCCGCGTATTGGATGGTGAAAGACCCCACCCGCTTTGATGTCATCCTCACATCCACGCTCTATGGCGATATTCTGTCGGATATGGCGGCGGCGTGGGGTGGTGGATTGGGCTTAGTCCCCGCCTTGAGCATCGGCGATGATGCCGCCATCGCCGAACCTGTGCATGGTGCCGCACCCGATATCGCGGGTAAGGGTATCGCCAACCCGACCGCCAGCATTTTGAGCGTGGCGTTGTTGTTGCGTCATCATTGGAATATGCCCGAACACGCGCAACGCATCGAAGATGCCATTCGTGATACACTAGAAGATGGCAAATATACAGTCGATATTTATACCGAAGGCGCGATTAACACCGCCGAATTTACCGACCGTGTGATTTCTCATCTCTAGGCTAAATATGACCGATTTATTCGCAGAAATTTTCCCCATTGAACAAATCGCTATCCCGTTCATCACGGCGTATCGGGTAGATTTGCCCAATGGGGATGTTTCGCGCTTGGTGAATCGGCTCGCATCGCGTTTTCGCAAACAATTCGGCGGGGTTTGGTTGCATCATGCGCCACATCTGCTCACCGATACATCTCCAAGCCTCGCCGAGTTGAGCATCGCGTTGGATATGCTCCGCGCCGAATCGGACGAATGGGGGAGCATCCGATCGTTGGCGGATGTGCCACATTTTTCGCCCACGCCGATGGGACAAGCCGAGATGACGTTGCGGGGCAAAATCCGCCCGCATCACGAAGCCATGCAGAAGGCGCTGAACCAATTTAACGAACAATTTCACAATATCATCGCCGAGCGCGATTTTCGCCTACGCCCATATGCGGTGGGGCATCAACCCGCCATATCCATCTCGATTGCCTCGCGCCTGATTTATACCCAACCGATACGGCAATTTGTCTCTCAAATCACTGATCATGACGACCTTGCCGAAAAATTAATCGGGTTATGGGTTACAAATGAGGATTCATCCTTACGCGGAGAAATTGCGGGCGTGGTCGGTTGGCTCAGAGATCATCGTGAACGGTTATTAAATCTGGCTGTCGATGATGCCACCCGTGAACTCGTCACGCAAACGCCCGATGATGACCCCGTTCTCAGGGTGCGCTTTGGGCAGGAAGAAATCGAATATTTAGGCGCGATGGTGCGATTATTGGTGCGCTTGCCCCATCTGTCGCGGTTTGATGTCGACCATCGCAAAGCGACTCATGCGCTCCAATTGCCACCCGACAGACGCGCCCAACAAGTCCGCGCTCTGAGCGATGTCCTCAAATCTGCGGGGATAATTAGCAATGCCTATAGCACACGCAACACGCCACAAGCCTTTTTTTCTGCCAATTTCGAGATGAATCTGCGCTTTGCAGATAATCGTGTGCGCCCGTATTCTGCCGAGTCGTTGCGCTACGATTTCGCCAATTGCGGGGTTTATAAACTCAAAAAATCCTTCATCAAAACGCCGATAAAAATCTGCGTAGTCAACACCCTCAGCTTTCGGGTGGAGGATTTTGTCGAAGCCATGCAACGCCAACTCAAACGGCATTTTTCGTTCACCATTGAGGTGATAAAAGAACGCCAAGTGCGCGTTATCACGCAAAAAAATCTCGAAAGCGCCGTCAAAGTGGTTGAAAAAGAAAACCCTGATGTGATTTTAGCCTTCTTCCCTGATGAATTGGCGCAAGGTGATGATGACGATGCCGAATCATCCACCCCTGCCGATACGCTCCAAGCCATGACGCTAGGGCGCGGATTGCCGACCCACCTCATCACCGAGACCATGCTCAACGACCCCGAAATGATGCCCCTCATCATCATGGGGATTTTGGGCAAGACGGGCAACGCGCCATTCATCCTCACTGAACCGCTCGAACATGCCGATTTTGTGATTGGGTTAGATGTCGTGCGGGATACGCGCAAGCATCCCGAAAATCCCAAACAGGCGCAAACGCACCTGACCGCTATCGCCCGTATTTATAAAGCCGATGGTGAATTTGTGCGTTACGTCATCCGTCAATTGATACAAGACACGCCCCAAGTGCCGTATGTCTTGATGCGTGATTTGTTGCCTCAGCGCGATTTCAAAGATAAACGAGTCGTGATTCATCATGACGGCGCGTTGAGCGAGGATTTGCGCCAAGCCTTACGCGGATGGGGGACGGCGATAAAAGCCCAATTTTACCCCGTTGAAATTTTACGTACAGGCACACCACGTTTGTATGCGCTAGGCGAAAAAGGCGCGATTATCAAACCTGAATGGGGCAGTGCCTTCAAATTGAATCCGCATGAAGCGTTGCTGATTGCCAACATCCCCGCCGAAAATATCACCCCGCAACCGTTGGCTGTGCGGACGGTGGATGTGGGCGCGGGCGCGTTGCCGATAGAAGATGCGTTACGCGGGATATTGGTCTGGAGTTTGTTGGCGTATGGCGCGGTGAGGTTGCCTAGCCTGCCCGTCACCATCTGGAAAGCCACGCAACTGGCGTACTGGTTACGCAAAGGCGGCACATTCCACTCCCAAGAAGGCGATGCCCCGTTTTGGCTGTAGACAGCCCTCTCAAAAGTGTTACAATTTGTCAATAGATATAGATAGGTATATACAATGTGTAACAAGTCAAGACTGGTCAATGTTTGACAATGTGGTCTAAAAAATGTTACTATTTGTCAATAGATATGGATAAGTATATACAATGTGTAACAGGCAAAAATGGATAGAAACAGTCAAATTATTGAACTCATCAAACAAAAAAAGATTATCCGCCCATGTGATGTTGAGGCAATTGGCATTTCACGGATGTATCTGCATCGCCTCTATCAACGTGGGGTGGTGGAGCGTATTGCTGATGGGCTATATGCGCTACCTGATGCGCCAATACAATCCCATTGGTCAAAAGTAGAGGTCGCAAAACGAGTGCCAAATGGTGTAATTAGCCTGCTATCTGCACTTCAATTTCATGAGATTACTACTCAGCGCCCGTTTGAGGTGTGGATAACGATAGAAAGCACAAGCCGAAAACCCAGAATAGATTACCCCCCAATTCATGTTACCCGTTTTTCTGGTGAAGCCTTCACGCATGGGATTGAAGTTTATGATGTTGGTGGTGTATCGCTCCGAGTTTATAGCATCGCCAAAACACTCGCCGATTGTTTTAAGTTCCGCAATACAATTGGGCTAGATGTGGCACTAGAAGCAATGCACGATATTTTCCGTCATAAGCGGGCTACTATGAGTGATATTTGGAAGGCGGCTAAAGTATGCCGCATGACCAATGTGATGCGCCCATATCTGGAGGCAATACCGTGAGTGATAAACCTAAGAATATAGGCAAGTCTGTATCTGATAAACTCAAAAATATTTCAAAACAAAGTAGATTATTATTATTTGACGATTTGTTGTCACAATACGCCAATGAGAGGCTACTTTATCGTCTAAGTCAAACACCTCATGTCAATCAGCTCATCTTAAAAGGCGGGAGTCTTTTTTTAGTCTGGTTGCAGGGTGATACACATCGAGCCACACAAGATATTGACTTCCTAGCCACAGAACCATTACACATATCCGATGCTGAATCTATAGTTAAGCATCTTTGCACAATGGATGTAGATGTGAATGATGGTATTATCTTTTTGCCAGATACAATACAAGTTTATGAATTACAATCCGTTATTCGTATTGAATTAACATCACACATAGACACGCCAATCCAAAAATTATCTATCGATATTGGTTACGGGGATGTGATAACGCCAGAAATCCAAAATATCACATATCCCACCTTACTACCCAATATGCCTGCACCAAAACTACAAGCCTATCCTCAATATACAGTTATTGCAGAAAAATTTGAGGCGATGATTGATTTAGACATGAGAAACAGTCGCTTAAAAGATTTTTATGATATTTGGTTCATATGCAAGCATTATCGTTTTGATGGAGCGATACTAAAAACAGCCATTGAACGCACTTTCGCTAATCGCAAAACAACTATTCCTACTGAAACCCCGATTGTGTTCACATCAGAATTTTATGCAGATAAATCTAAAATAGCCCAATGGCGTAGTTTTCTCAAAAAAGATAAAGCACTCATTAATCCAGAATTGGAGAGCGCAATTCATGAAATAAACAAATTTTTAATCCCGATTGTGCAAGCTATTGCCCAACAACAATTATTTCCTTTTGTATGGAATTATCACACGCTGGTCTGGGAAAATAGCATTTGATAAATTCGTTTTGGCTATGAATTCAGGCGGTCTTTGATTTTCTGGCGGTTATATTCTGCCAGCGTGTGTTCGTAGGCGCGTTGCTTGCGCGTGATAACCATCCCTTCGCGCAATTCTAACAACAAAACTAACCCCACATGAAGCATCAGCACCACACCCCACAGCGTCAAGCCAAACCATGCTCTGTTGCCTGTGAACAACTCAGGTGCAGATTGTGATAGGGTAGGATAGAGAAAAACAATCCCCGCCAATATGCCCCCGTTCAGGAGCAACAACACCCAACGCATATATCCACGTCGGATTTTTGGCGGGGCAGGGGGGGGTTGGTCATGGCATCATCCTCAATTCGATTTGGGTTCGGCGAAACTTTTGATATATTCATCTCGAATCTGCTGTTCCAATGCCATCATCATATCATCATCCATATCAATGAGTTCACCCTCTTTTGTGAAGGTGAAGTAATGATTTTCGGTGTCGTTATCCACAATCCGCATCTCTTGGATGCGATTATCCGTTTCGGGTGCTTTTGCCAGACCGACCAAACTTAACACTTTTTGCAATATTTGGGATAGGTCAATTGGTACTTTGGGTACTTGTGTCATCACACACTCCTTTTACTCCTTACTCTATTGTACGCACTTTTCTGATTTTTGTTGCTCAAATAATTGAACGTTTGATTAAATAATGACGAATCTGAGAGGAATTGAGAGATTTCTGATGTGTTTCTGATATCAGATAATCATGAGAAAATGGGTTGTCTTTCTCATTTAACACGTAATATAAGCATAGGGATGTGTTTCTGAATGATGAACAGTACCGTTCTCTGGATAAACGTGAGAGGAGATAGAGATGCGTCCGATACATATCTTGATGATAGTAGGGGTCATGATGATGACCGTTTTGGTCGGTTGTACCGAAGAAGTGTTGGATATAACCCCAACTACTGCGCCAACCACTGAAGATACAACGAGCGATACCACGATGACCCCATTATATCAAACGTTGCCGTTGGTGGATGCGCGGACAGGTGCGACATTCACCCTCGCCGATTTCGCGGGTAAAACTGTGTTTGTCGAGCCGATGGCGACATGGTGTTCCAACTGTCGTAGCCAATTACGCAATGTGCGTTCTGCTCGTGAACAACTCGCAGGTGAAGATGTGATTTTTGTGGCGTTGAGTGTCGAAGTCGGGTTGGGCAATGATGCGCTGGCGAGTTATACCGAAAGTAACGGTTTCGATTGGTATTTCGCAGTCGTGGATACGGCGATGCTCACCGAATTGGTGAATGTATTTGGTCGCACCGTCACCAATCCACCATCCACACCGCATTTCGTCATCCGTCCTGATGGCACGACCACATCGCTTTCAACAGGCGCGAAATCGGTAGACCAAATCGTGGCAGAATTACGCCGCGAAGGTGGTTTATAATGTCGCAATACCTAGAGGCATTCGTGCTAGGCAACCAAGCCATTCTGACCAATGTGTGTTTATTGCCATTGTATCCGGGCTTAATCGCATTTTTAGCGGGCAATGTGAATGTTGATGACCCCGATGCGCCTCCAACAGGGCGCTGGCTCGGCTTGGTGGTGTTGTTGGGCGTATTGACGATGATGTTGTTGGTCGGATTTTTGCTCTTTACCTTCAATCAATCGTTGATAGTGGTCACATAGTAAGTGATGAGACCTCTAAGTTGTAATCAATGATAAACCATAAGGTCATCCAATAATGATAATCGTCCGATTTAGAAAATGATAACGTTTTGCGAACAAA
>DAOTVP010000049.1:0-31517 GCA_034436155.1 Anaerolineae bacterium | reverse complement strand
GAAAGCCCCGATTGGTACGAGCCGAGCGATACTTACGGACAGGCGTTCACGGTGGGCATCATCAATACGTTGCGAATCGTCTCTGTCGGATTGGTCTTGGCAACCATAAGCGGTATTTTATTAGGGATCTTTTTGCTCAGTCGCAACTGGTTGGTCAAGACGGTGGCGCGGGTGTATGTCGAAATCATCCGCAACACGCCGTTATTGGTACAACTCATCTTTTGGTATTTTGTGGTGATGTTCAGCTTGCCCACCGATAGCATCACATTGCCCAACGAGGGCATATTTGTTTTGCCGTTGCGGATGTTGGGTTATCCGATGGTGTTGCTGGTGATTTGGATACTCGTGCGCCGTGCCAGATTACCCCGTTTTAGCGCCGAGGGGGCATTCATCGGCGCGATAGCGATTGAATTGGCATCCACCTTTTTCGGCACGACTGTGCCAGTCATCCTCATCATCAGTGTGTTGGGCGGGGCGTTCATTTTGTTGGCGCTGAACCCCAACCTGACCCCTCACTTACGCGGACAGCTCACGGGCGCGGGGATTGTGGCGTTGGCACAGACGGTTTTGGTGGGCGTGATTGGTCTTTTGGTGATGAATAACGCGCTCCCCGCCGATGCGGTATGGTCGGAGGTGTATCCCGCCGCCTATATTAGCCGTAGCGCCATCGTATTTCCAGAGATTGCCACCACGCACACCTTTCAGTCTTGGCTCTTGTTTGTGCTGGTTGGGGCGGTCATCGGATATGGCGTGTATCGGTATTTATTGGCGTATGCAGAACGCACAGGTCGCCTAATTCCATCGGGATTTTATGGGCTTTTGGTGTTGGTGATCGTGGCGGGCATTGGTTGGGTCATCATCAGCAATCAGCCCGCACCGACAGAAATCACCATCCGCGATGAAGTGGTGAATGTCGAGCAAGCCAGAGAAGCGGGGGCAATCACCTTCAAACAAGAACCGCAAATTAGCACCTTGCCCGTCATCGCCAGTATGCCTGTGCGCGGGCGCTTCCGTTTTGAAATCGGCACGATTATCACGCCCGAATATGTGGCGTTGTTGCTCGGTTTGGTGGTATATACATCGGCATTCATCGGCGAAATCGTGCGGGCGGGCATCCAAGCTGTGCCATTTGGACAGATAGAAGCCGCCCGTGCCATGGGCTTATCTGCCTCGCAGACCTTACGCTTGGTGGTGATGCCCCAAGCCTTGCGCCTGATTATCCCGCCTCTGAGCAACCAGTATCTGAATTTATCGAAGAATAGCAGTTTGGCGATCGCTGTCGCCTTTGCCGATACGTATCAGGTCGGGCAGACCATGATGAATCAGTCGGGGCAATCGGTGACGGGCTTCACCCTGATTTTACTGACTTACCTCAGCATGAGTTTGGTCATTTCGGTGGTGATGAATATCGTCAATAGTCGCTTCCAACTCAAATCACGCTAGGGGATAACGATGACGACTGATAAACGACAGACCCAAACCATTGTTTATACCCAAGATGTACCCGCTCGTCCCGCGCCCGTGCGCCAAGTCAGGGCAATCGCCTGGATACGCGATAATTTGTTCAAGACGTGGCTGGATGTGTTTTTGACCATCGGCGGCATCACCCTCACGGTGTTGGTGACAGTGGCGTTGTTGTTGTGGATGGTGAATTCTGCCAATTGGTGGTCTATCTCGTTCAATTTCCGCCAATTCATGTTAGGGCGTTATGAACCGCAGTACGAATGGCGCGTGGTGTTGGCGGTGATTATCACCTGCTTCTTCTGTGGCATGGCGGTCGCCGTGTGGATTAAACAAATTTCGCGCCTCGCCTTCATCACCATTGTGAGCCTGCTCATCTTGTTATTCATCGTCCCCACGCTGATTATCGCCACCATCCCCATGCCGCGGACGTATATTTCGGTGAGCGCCACGCCGATTGTGGTGGGCAACGAGACGCAAATCACGCCGACGCAAATCGGGTTTATCGGCAAAGCGGGCGAAGCAATCAATCTGCGCCTGTTGGATGAACCCATTCAAACCGATGAGGCGTTGACGGCGTTGGCGGGTTTTATGGATTCCCCCACCAACCTGATGCGGACAGCCGCCAGCAACCGCCTGAATAGCATCGCCACCGAAGCCGAATTGCGCGACTTGTTAGAGCGCGATGCCCAAAGTAATGTCCCCCTGTTCACCGAGAATCAACGGGCGCAACGCACGCGCCAACTCGAAAATATCATCATACCGCCCGTTATCACTGAGACTTACGGCTTGGGGCGACCCGCCGTGTCGGTACAGGTGTTGGATAGCGACCTGAACCCGATCGGCGATGCGGTTTTATTAGATTCGCCCGATGTGAGCGCCGATTTTACGCTCCCCGCCGATGGTTGGTATGTGTTGCAGATGACCATCAATGAAGGGGACGAAGGGGTGGCGGTGTTATCGGTGTATGGGGTGTATCCGATTATCCGCAGTACCGCCCTCGCACAAGGCGAAGAAGGTGGTGCGACAACGGGCTTCGCCAGCGCCTATATCCGTATGACCGATGACTTTTTGGTGACGAGTAATGTCCCGCGCATCAATGGCGAAGATGTGACTTTTTATAACATCGTCAACAATCAGTATCGTGGTTCGCGCCCGCTCGATACGTATTTGCGCGTTTACCTCGCGCCATTTTTGCAAGAGATTAGCCTGCATACGGGCATTTTACTGCTCGCAGGCGTGGCGGGGTATTGGCTGGCGGTGTTCATCGCCCGCGCCTATTCGCAAAAACGGGCAAATCGGATAACGGGCTACGCCATGATTATTTTGCCCCCTGTGTTGTGGGTGCTGATAGCTGGTCTGAGCATCCCCGAAATTTTTAACCTCATCGCCATATTTGGCGGGCTGGTATTCATCGCCTTCATGTTCTTTGTCGGCAACCATTTGGGCAAGAGTTTGCTCGCGTTAGAGGTGTTGCTCATCGTCATGTTCGGCGTGGTGTTGTTGCCCCAATGGTTATTTTTACGCACGTATGGCTTAGGCATGTTGCCGTTGTTGAATTTGCTGATACTCATCCCCGCGATTTTGGCGTGGATGGCGGGGTCTGCCACCTTTGGCGTATTTGACCGCGCCAAAACACGACGTAATTTCATCATCACGGGCGTGTTGCTGATTGCTGTATTCGTCATCCCCAAATGGATACTGGTGGCGGGCTTGGTGGATTTATCGCGGGCGTATCCCGAATGGTTCTTAGCCACCAGTGACCAACGCCGATGGGGTGGGTTGCTCTTGACGATGATCCTCACCATTTTTGGCATCATCGGCTCGTTCCCGATTGGCGTGGCGTTGGCGCTGGGTCGGCGTAGCAAATTGCCCGTGATTAAATACGGTTGTACATTGTATATCGAATTGGTGCGCGGGTCGCCATTCATCGCCGTGTTGTTCTTGATGCAGTTGATGATACCGCTCATCAACCCCGCCTTCACCCAAATCCCTGGCACGATACGCGCATTGGTGGCGGTGGTGGTGTTCAGCGCGGCATATCTGGCAGAAAATGTACGCGGGGGGTTGCAATCGCTCTCGCCCGGTCAGACCGAAGCGGCGCGGGCGCTGGGGTTATCGGCGTGGCAAGTGACGATGCTCATCACCCTGCCACAAGCCTTACGCGCCGTCATCCCGGCGTTGGTGGGGCAATTCATCGCCCTGTTCAAAGACACCTCGCTGGTGGCGATTGTCGGCTTGACCGACCTGACGGGCTTCGTGAATATCATGGCGGTGCAAGCCGAATTCATCGGCACACGCGCCGAGGGCTTGTTCTTCATCACCGTGATTTATTTTGTGTTCAGTTATGTGATGGCGTATGTCAGTCGCTTGCTCGAAGCCAGTGGCTCTGGCAAAACACGGCGGATATAAACGGCATTAGGGACGATATACGCGCTTCGCGCTAATCGTCCCGTACAGATGCGATATTTTCTAAATTTTAGATAAATTTTTGGATGTGTACGGGCGGATTAGAGGCTTTAGCCTCGTATATCCGCCCTAACATGATATGCCTACCGATGAATACAACGGATATAAACTCGTAGAGGAAAAATGACTATGGATGAGATAAACACACAATTCGCACCCACGCAACAACATACCATCGGCGATCCGATTATCAGTTGTCGGGGGGTCAATAAATGGTTTGGCGATTTTCATGCCCTCAAGGATATTAATCTGGAAGTCGGTGAACGCGAGGTGGTGGTGGTCATCGGACCGTCGGGGTCGGGCAAATCCACCTTGATTCGGTGCATCAATCGCCTAGAGGAACACCAAGAGGGGCAAATCATCGTAGACGGCATCGAACTGTCGAATGACATCGCCAAAATCAGCGCCATCCGCAAAGAGACGGGCATGGTGTTTCAATCGTTTAACCTGTTCCCACATCTGACGGTACTCGAAAATATCACCCTCGCGCAACGCTATGTGCGTCGCCGTCCGCGCCAAGAGGCAGAAAATATCGCCCTGCAATTGTTGACGCGGGTCGGAATCCCCGAACAGGCGGGCAAGTATCCGATGCAACTATCGGGTGGGCAACAACAACGGGTGGCAATCGCCCGCGCCTTGGCGATGAACCCCAAAATCATGTTGTTCGATGAACCGACATCGGCGCTCGACCCCGAAATGGTGAAAGAAGTGTTGGATGTGATGAAAGAATTGGCGCGGGGTGGCATGACGATGATGGTCGTCACGCACGAAATGGGCTTCGCCCGCGAAGTCGCGGATCGGGTGATTTTTATGGATGCGGGGCGCATTGTCGAGGTCGGCACGCCCGAACATTTCTTCACAGACCCGCAACACGACCGCACCAAATTATTCTTATCACAAATTTTGTGATGTCAGCACCTCGCGCATGGCGTTGAGTGTCTCATCTATCAGGGCGGGGGTATGGGCAAGGCTCATGAACCCCGCCTCGAATTGGCTCGGCGCGAAATACACCCCGCGCTCTAACATGCCATGAAAAAATGTCGCATAACGGGCGGTATCGGCGAATTGTTTGGCGCTTTCGTAATCGATGATGCGCCTCCCCGCCTGTTTGAGCAGGTAAAATCCGAACATCGTCCCCAATTGCCCGATTTGCATGGGGATGCCCAAATCATCCGCCAATTGTTGAATACCTTGTATTAAATACATCGTATTTTGGGCGATGCTCTCAAACACGCCCGCCTCAGATAATATATCCAACGTGGTGATGCCCGCCGTCATCGCCAACGGATTGCCCGATAGCGTCCCCGCCTGATACATCGTCCCCAACGGCGCGACCATCTGCATAATCTGGCGCTTGCCCCCATACGCGCCCACAGGCAACCCGCCCCCAATCACCTTGCCCAGACAGGTGATGTCGGGGTCTAATCTGAATAAGACCCCTGCGCCACCTAACCCTGCCCGAAAACCCGTCATGACCTCATCGAGGATGAACAACGCGCCATGTTGACGGCATAGGGCTTGTACCTGACTTAAATAATCGCCTTCGGGGGTCACGAAACCCATATTGGCGGCGATCGGTTCGATAATCACGCCCGCGATTTGGTCTGGATACGATGCGAATAACGCCTCTAATGCCGATAGGTCGTTATACGGCGCGACCAATGTATCGCGGGTGGTGGCGGATGTGACCCCTGGCGAATCGGGCAAACCGAGCGTCGCCACACCGCTACCCGCCTGCACCAGCAACATATCGGCGTGTCCGTGATAGCATCCCGAAAATTTGACGATTTTCTCGCGCCCTGTATACGCCCGTGCCAAGCGTAAGGCGCTCATACAGGCTTCTGTGCCACTGTTGACGAAACGAATCATCTCGATATGAGGCATCAGCGCGATGATTTTTTCGGCTAAGACGGTCTCTTGGGCGGTGGGTGCGCCGTAACTCGTCCCGTTCTGAATTGCGCCGATGAGCGCCTGTGTCACTCGCGGATGGGCATGACCCAACACCATCGGACCCCAGGACAACACATAATCGATATAACGGTTATCATCGGCATCGTATAAATATGCCCCGTCCCCTTTCTGGATGAAACGTGGCACCCCCCCGACTTGTTTGAACGCCCGCACGGGGCTATTCACCCCGCCAGGGATGACATTTTGAGCGCGATTGAATAAGGTTTCGGATTGTGAAATTTTCATGCGCTTATCCATTTCACGGCATCTTTGGCGAAATAGGTAAGAATCATATCTGCGCCAGCGCGTTTGATGCTGGTCAATGTTTCGAGGGCGGTACGGCGCAAATCGAGCCAACCATTCATCGCCGCGGCGTGGAGCATGGCGTATTCGCCACTGACTTGATAGGCGGCAATCGGCACATGATAGCGTTCTCGCACACCCTTAATCACATCCAGATAGGGCAAGGCGGGTTTGACCATGATCATATCTGCGCCTTGCGCGAGATCGAGTTCGACTTCTTTATACGCCTCGCGGATATTCGCCCCGTCCATCTGATATTGGGCGCGGTCGCCAAAACGAGGGGCGCTATCCACCGCCACGCGAAAGGGTCCATAAAAGCCACTGGCATATTTGGCGGCGTAACTCATGATGGTGATGTGTGCGTATCCGTTTGTATCCAACGCGCTACGGATCGCGCCTATCATGCCGTCTATCATGCCCGATGGTGCGATGATGTCTGCGCCCGCTTGGGCATGAACCACCGATGCCCGCGCCAAAATATCCAGTGTGGGGTCATTGAGCAGGTAGCCGTGAGGCAAATTCGGTTGGTAAAATTCGCTATCTGGCATATTCACGATGCCACAATGCCCATGTGAGGTGTATTCGCAACAGCACATATCGGATATGATCATCAGGTCGGGGGCGATATCTTTAATCGTGCGAATGGCGCGGGGGATAACGCCGTTGGGGTTAAAATTGTCGCTCCCACAATCATCTTTATGATGTGGAATGCCGAACAGTATCACCGCGGGGATGTTCAGCGCGACAATCTCGCCGATTGGGTCGGGTAATTTATCTACACTATACTGAAATTGGTTGGGCATGGCGCTAATCGGGTTGATGATAGCCTCGCCATCACATACAAATAACGGGTAGATAAAATCGCTGGGTGATAGCACCGTCTCGCGCACCAGACGGCGCATGTTATCGGATAGGCGCAAGCGTCGCGGGCGGTTGGTTTGTGTGGTCATTGGGTTTCTCCTTTCTGGCGGATATACGCGCTATGCGCTAATCCGCCACTACAATTTCATGCTGGTTTAGGCAATTTTATGTTTGTACGGGACGATTAGAGGCTTTAGCCTCGTGTATCGTCCCTATGTAGGCACTATGCAGTTGCAGAATTCAAAACAGCCACTAATCCCTCCAAATCGGCAGTATCCGCCACCAAAACGCGGGTGAATCCCACCTCGCGGGCGGTTTGGGCGGAGACATCGCCGATGCACGCCACCGTCGCATCTGGCACATAACCGAGTTTGCTCACAAAATTCGTCACGGTGGATGTACTGGTGAAGGTGATAGCATCTATCTGGTTTTGCGCCAATAACGCGGGTAAATCATCCCCGCCCGTATCGGCGATGGTCTGATACGCGCCGATAGCCGTCACCACGCCACCGCGTTCCATCAATGTATCGGCTAAAATTGGGTTAGCGATTGCCGATTGGGGCAAAAAAATTGTCTCGCCCGCCAGCATCGGCAATTCGGTCGCCAAGTGATGTGCCGTCCCGCGTGAGGGGATGAAAGTTACATCGCGCCCGAAAACCGTTTTGACGGCGTTGGCGCTGGTGTTGCCGATTGCGCCGATTTTTATCGCGCCAAAATCGGGCGATAAACCGCGTTCCGATAGGCGCTGGTGGATGATGTCTACCGTGTTGGTGCTGGTGATGAGCATCCAGTCGTAGCTGGATAGTCGTGCTAATTCCTCATCCAACGGAGCGAGGTCATTGGGCGGGATGATGGCGATACACGGATACAAAATGGGTATCGCGCCATGTTCGCGCAATAAATCGGCGAGTTCCCGCGCCTGATGGCGGGCGCGTGTGATGACAATGCGTTTGCCCGTGAGCATCATCACACCACCAATAAGGATTTCGCGCCTTGCATGAGGGCGCGTTTGGCTAAATCGGTCGCTAAGTGTATGCCATCGCTCAGATTGGCGCGGGCATGTCCAGCCACATCAATCACCCGTGAACCATCCACCGCGCAGATCCGCCCGCGCAAATGCACCGTGTTGTCCTCTATAGTGGCATACGCCGCCACAGGTAAGGCACATCCCCCGCCTAATGTTGCCAAAAATGTCCGTTCCAACGCCGTGCAGAGGGTGGTTTGGGCATCGGCAATCGGCATAATACGCGCCAAATCGGTTTCATCTGCCCGACATTGCACTGCCAACGCCCCCTGACCGGGCGCGGGGAGCATGAGGTCGAGGGGCAACATTTGGGCGATGTGATGCGATAATCCCAAACGATCCACACCTGCTTGTGCCAGAATAATGGCGTGATAGGGGCTATCTGGCGCGAGGGCTTTTTCGATGCGCGTGTTGATATTGCCCCGAATATCCATGCACACCACATCGGGACGATAGGCGAGCAGTTGCGCCGAGCGTCGACGGCTACTCGTGCCGATGACCGCGCCGTGTGGCAATTGGTCGAGCGTTAAACCGCCTTTGCTGATGAGGACATCGTTCACATGGGCGCGTGTGGTGATCGCGCCGATGGTCAAGCCTGTGCTATGTTCGACGGGCAAATCTTTCAGGCTATGCACGGCATAATCTATCTGACCCGCCCGCAAAGCGTGTTCGAGCGCCTCTGTGAATACGCCCTTACCGCCGATTGTGGGCAGGGATTGGTCTAAAATTTCATCGCCACGGGTCGAAAATGGGGCGATTTCGAGCGGTTTATCGGGATAAACCGCTCTCAGCAACCCCGCGACATGCTCTGTTTGCCATAGCGCCAACGCCGATTTGCGCGTGCCGATACGGATAGGATTCACAGTCTTAATCCTTCATCGATGACTGCCAGCGAGAATAAATCGCGCACCACCCGCGCATATACATCGGCATCACCCTGTTGAGCATGTTGCCGTAGGGCGATGGTTGGGTCGTGCAAAATTTTATTGACCAAGCGGTGAATCAATTTTTGGATGAGCGCCATATCATCCGCCGAAAGATGATTCAGGCGGTGCGTCATATCATCGAGTTCGGTTTGGGCGATTGCCATCATTTTCTGACGTAAATCGGTGATGGTCGGCACGACATCGCGCCCACGCGCCCACGCCAGAAATAAATGGGCTTCGTGTTGGATGATGCGTTCAATGGCGGGGATGCACGCCTGCCGTTGACGCATGTTGTGGTCTACCACCTGTTGAATATCATCTATATCGTATACGGTTAAGCCCGATAATGTCCGCGCCGCGGGTTCAACATCGCGGGGCAAGGCAATGTCCACAATCGTTAGCGGGGTGTGCCTACGATTGATCACCTGTGCGAGGTCGTTTTTCCGCAAAATAGGATGCGGTGCGCGGGTGGCGCTGATAACCGCATCCACACTTGCCAGCCTATCCCATAAATCGCTCCATAAATGGGCTTTTCCATTCACCTGTTCCGCCAAGAGGACAGCCGATTCGTAGGTGCGGTTGATGATGTGAATGTGTGGGATATGGGTATCGCGGGCGGCATAAACGGCTTGTTCTGCCATTTCGCCCGCGCCGATGATGAGTACCGATTGCGCCCCAACCAGCAAATTGAGCGCGATATGACTCACAGACGTGGCGTATCGGCTGATTGCCGTCTCGGTATGGGCGCGTTTGCCCGTCTGGACGGCGGTTGTGAATAGGCGATGCAATATCGGCGTGAGGGGATGCGTTTTTTGTGCCGATTGATAAGCATCCCGCACTTGACCCAAAATTTGCGCTTCGCCTAGCACCATCGAATCCAATCCACACGCCACGCGCAACAGATGATTCACCACCGCCTCGCCGTGATGGTGATAGAGGACATGTTCGGGCAGGTCGAAATCGCGTTGGAGCGCATCGGCGATAAACCGCCCGCCTAAATCGGCATCGGCGCAATCGGCATAAATTTCGAGCCGATTGCACGTCGCCAAAATGACCACCGCATGAATGAGGGGCGAGGCAATTAGGCGATAGGTGAGGGCAAGCCGCCCATTGTCGGTCAGGGCGCATTTTTCGCGCACATCGACCGATGCCGTGTGATGATTTAAGCCAACAAGCACCAAGTTCATCATAGCTCTGCCTGCCAATTAATCCCTACTAAATCGGTTAAGTATAAATTTATGAACGCGAAATGTATCGCATGTGCGATACATTATGATACGGTGAGTTTCACTTTTTATAAATAGGGAATTTTGGGGAGATGTCTAGCGTTTCTTCAGATTTTTGCCCGTGATTTTCCATTGGACGATTGCGCCCAACAGACCAATCCCCAAAATCAAGCCTGATGCCAGCCATGTGGTTTGCGAGGCGGTGATATTGCGGAAGCGAATCACGAAGCCGATGCCCAAATCGGGGAAGAGCAGGGTGATGCCATACACCAGCAACATCGCGCCACTGAACGCCGTGCCTAAAATCACGACCAGACGGCGGATACCATAACCCACACCTGCACCAACCACGGCACAGACCGCGATGATGATGAACGATGCGGTGCTATTCACCTCCATATTGAGGATATTCAAGATGAAAAAGCCCGCCGCCACGCCCAAAAATGCGCCCGCGATGATGACACTCCAATCGAACAGATAATAGAGTACCAACGCCAACACCAAGCCCAACACCACGCCGAGCGCCAAACCACCGAAGCCAATCGGTGGCACACTGCCCGCCACAATTTGCCCGCTATTGGCGGCGACAATGGTGATGCCCACAAACAAGCCGATGACGAAGCCTGTTAACGACAAAACGGGACGAAAATAGCGTGCGCCGAAAAAACAACTGAGGATGCCAACGGCGATGCTCCCACCGCCCAGCGCCAGTACAGCAATATCTTGTTCCACAACCAAACTCCTTTCGTAATGCCGAGTAATGTCTATACATTATAACGCATTTTGCTATTTTTGCTGGCGCAGTCATTCGCAAAAACCGCATTTGGGGGCTATAATAGCCCTTATTATGTAACTTTATCATAGGCAATTATTCATCATGACCGCCGATAACATTATATTAACTGCTGATACGCTTATCGCCAACCGCTATCGCATTCATCATCTCATTGGTAAAGGTGGCATGGGCGTGGTGTATCGGGCGTATGACCGTTTGATGGGCATGGATGTGGCGCTCAAATATGTCATGGTGCCAAATACCCGTCTGCGTTTTGCCTCGCAAACACTCGACGGCACAGAAGTCGATTTGCGCCTCATCTTGGCGCAGGAATTCAAGACCTTAGCCTCGTTGCGCCACCCGCATATCATCAGCGTGTTAGATTACGGCTTTTACGATGCCAATCAACCGTATTTCACGATGGAATTGTTACATAATGCCAAGCCCCTCTCGGCGCTATCGGCGTTATCGATCCCCGAAAAAGTAATGCTCATCGCCCAAATTTTAGAGGCGCTCAGTTATCTGCATCGGCGGGGCATCATCCACCGCGACCTCAAACCCGCCAATGTGTTGGTGAACAATCCAGACGACCCGAAACGCGGGGTCAAATTACTGGATTTTGGTCTGGCAATCGCGCAAGATTATCATACCGATGAGCGCGTGGTCGGCACATTGGCGTATATCGCGCCAGAGGTGTTGCAGGGTACGCCTGTGAGTCGCGCATCGGATTTGTATTCGGTCGGAATTATGGCGTATGAATTGTTCACAGGCGAGCATCCCATCCTCAAAGATGATACCACCGATTTCATCGAGCAATTGCTCACCCAAGACCCCGATACCAGCAAACTGCCTGATGATTTTCCCCTCACGCCTATCATCCGCAAACTGATTGCGCGAAAAGTAGAAAATCGTTATACCCATACCGATGAGGTGTTGCGGGCATTGAGCCAACTGGACGGCGTGAACATCATCGCAGAGACGCACCCCACCCGCGAGAGTTATCTGCAAGCGGCGCAATTCGTTGGGCGCGATGACGAGATGAACATTTTATCCACTGCCTTCATCAACGCGGTCGCCAACAAAGGGAGCGCGTGGTTGGTCGGTGGTGAAAGTGGGGTGGGCAAAAGCCGATTATTAGATGAATTGGCGATTTTCGCCCTGGTGAATGGCGCGTTGGTGTTGCGCGGTCAAAGTGTGAAAAGTGGCGGGTTGCCCTATCGCCAATGGCGTGATCCCATGCGCCGATTGGTCATTTGCACCCCTCTGAGCGATATGGAAGCCAGCATCCTCAAAGAAATTGTCCCCGATATTGCCGACCTCATCGGGCGCGATGTGGCGGATGCCCCGCCGATGGATGGCAACCCCGGTCAGCAACGCCTGATTTTGACCATGATGGATGTCATCACTCGCCAAAAAACGCCCATGTTGATGTTGCTCGAAGATTTGCAATGGGCATCGGAAAGCCTGACCCCGCTCAAACACTTGTTGCCGTTGGTGGCGGATTTGCCCCTGATGATTGTCGGCAGTTACCGCGATGATGAGCGCCCGCATTTGCCCGATGAATTGGCGGGGATCAACACGCTCAAGCTGAATCGCTTGCGGATTGCCGATATTGAGGCGCTCAGCCAGTCGATGCTCGGCGAAACGGGTCGCCAACCCGAAATTATCAGCCTGCTCCAACGCGAGACCGAAGGCAACGCTTTTTTCATCGTGGAAGTCGTGCGGGCATTAGCCGAAGACGCGGGTCAACTGAATATGGTCGGGGTTGTCACCTTGCCCGAAAAAGTCATGTCGGGGGGTATCCAAGCGGTGATTAAGCGCCGTCTGGAGCGCGTCCCGCCGATCGCCAGTCATCTGCTCAAATGTGCCGCGGTGTATGGTCGGCAAATAGACCTCGCCGTGATGGAGCATCTTTGGAGCAGGGGAAAGTATGATTATGACCTGAACACCTGGCTGACGCTGTGTAATGAGGCGGCGGTGTTGGTGGTGCATGATAATAAGTGGCAATTCGCCCATGATAAATTGCGCGAAGGATTATTGGCAGACATTTCTGCCGATGAGCGCCCTGTGTTGCATCGGCGCGTGGCGGAGGCGATCGAGGCGGTGTATCCGAATAACGCCGTGTATGCCGAAGCCCTCACCGAGCATTGGTATATCGCGGGCGATGGCGTGAAAACCGCCCAATATGCGTGCATGGCGGGCGAACAGGCGTTGTTGGTCGGGAATTTTCATGGCGCACAATCGGTACTCAGCAAAGGGTTGGTGTTATTGCCCGATACAGGTCATGAACCCCTGCACGCGCATTTGCTCCGTTATTTGGGCGCGTTGCATTGGCGCACCAGCGATTATCCACAAGCCAAGCGGTTTTATGGTGAAAGTGTCGAGATTGCCACGCGCATCGGCGATAAATCGGCATTAGCCGATGCGCTCAACGGCTTGGCGTTTGTCGAATGTTTGTGTGAGGAATATCCACAAGCCAGCGAACACGCGCAAATTGCGCTGGATAACGCCCGTCTCGCCCATGATAAACGCAATACCGCCCGCGCCCTGAGCAATTTGGGCATTGTCGCTGAGAGCGAGGGCGATTTTATCTCCGCCCGTGCCTTGTATGATGAAGCCGTCCACATCTTTCGGGCGATTGGCGATAAGCGCGGGTTGGCTTCTGCGTTGAATAATACGGGCAGTGTCGCCGATAGTTTGGGCGATTACTCATCTGCCAAAACTTATTACGAAGAGAGCCTGAATTTGTGCAAAGAAATTGGCTATCGGCATGGTATCGCCACGTTGACCAACAACTTGGGCATTTTATATGAACGGCTCGAAGATTATCAACAGGCATGGGCATATTATCAAGAAAGCCTGAAAGTGGCGACCAACATCCGCGACAGGCGTGGGAGCGCCCATACGTTTAGCAACCTCATCTATACCGCCATCGAATTGGGGCGTATTTCTGATGCTCGCCAATATATCCGCGATGCGATTTTAGCCATCAAAGACGGCTATGCCACCAATACCATCCCGCATGTCATTGCGGGCGCGGGATTTTTGTATGTCGAAATGGGCATGTACGATAAAGCCGCGGCGCTGGTCGGTCAACTGGAACATATCCCCCATGACCACGATTTCAAAACGTTGCGACTGGCGGGATTGTTGCGCGAATTGGGGGGCAATATCACGCAAGAACAACTGGATAAAATTGCCAAATCGCAAAAACCGCGCCCACCGATGGACATTTTGAACGACATCCTCGAAGAATTTTTGCGGTTTGATATGAAGCGATTCTAGGCGAATCGCCAGAGGCATCGCGCCTCTGGCGATGGGGTAAGCCTTAAACGGCGATCTCAAACCAGTCGAAATCGGCATGTGTCGCGCCGACCACATACATCCCCAACCACACGCCTGTGAAGCTACCCGCTATTTCCGATGAGACATAGCGCGTTTGGGCGGTGGCAAGCGGATGAAACACGCCCTTGTCATCGGCATAGCCCAAGCGATAGTGCGTGGCGGTGGAATGGATCATCAACACCACTTGTGATGATTCCCATTGGATTTTTGCCACCACCGCCGTCACATCGCCGTTGCGGAGGCGCACAAATAGCCAGCGTACCCCGCTATCGTGCATCATCCCCACTTCGTAATGATGGATCTCGGTCTGATAGATGCTGATGCCCGCCTCTTCGCCATGCGCTTGTGGATCGAATTGCAATGAGGCGCTGATGACCGACACAAATTCGCGTTGTCGCCTGCCGACAAAGGTCGGATGAAGGGTGTCGAGCGTGTTGGCATTTCCGTATAGGCGCAAATGCCCAACGCGCTCTGTGAGCGAATACATATTTGGGCGCGGGTTGCGGATAAAGTTCCAATCGAGCGCCAATTCGGGCGCATCGAAATCATCACGCGGGGCGGGGACATCCCAAACGTGCGCGGGCGGGAGCGGAGCATCCATCTCAAATTCGAGCAATTGCCCGTTATTGATCACCAACCAACCGTCTTCATTCCACGAGACAGGGGCGAGCATCGTCTCGCGCCCTAAATGGTGCGATTGAAAATAGAGTGTGGTGGGGCGGATAGCGAGGCAGATCATCCACCAATTGCCCGCCTCATCCGTGACCAAATCGGCATGACCCGTAGCTTGGATGGGATGGTCATAATGATTTTGGTGGCTAAAAATGGGGTTATCTGGACACGATTCGTAGGGTCCCCACAGATGTTTGGAACGGGCGATGGTGATGCAATGCCCATAGGATGTCCCGCCTTCGGAGATGAGCAAGTAGTAATATCCGTTGTGACGATAAATATGTGGCGCTTCTGGATGTCGCCCGCCCGTGCCTGTCCATATCATGTTGCGTTCCGAGATGCCTTTGCCCGTCGCTAGATCAATCTCGATGAGATAAATGCCTTGTGGTGGCTCGCTGGTGCTGACCAGATACACGCGCCCGTCATCATCAAAAAACAGGGTGGGGTCGATGCCGTCTACATCCACCCAAATCGGGTCTGACCATTCGCCCGCGGGGTCTTCGGTATGCACATAAAAATTGCCCCCGCCACCGACCAGTGTCGTCACCATATAAAAGCGCCCGTCATGATAACGAATGGTGGGCGCAAAAATGCCGTGTGCCGATGCAACCCCCACCACATTCAATTGTGATGGACGGGTGAGGCAATGCCCAATTTGTCGCCAATGGACTAAATCGCGGCTATGAAAGATAGGAACGCCCGGAAAATAACAAAAACTGCTGACGACCAGATAATAATCGCTCCCGACCCGACAAATGCTAGGGTCTGGATACGTGCCTGTTAAAATCGGATTTTGATAACGTGTCATATTGCCTCGCTAGTGATGATGCAATAGTAGATGTGCAACACCCCATATTGTTGTATACCCGTTTGGGGATGATAACCTAAACTATAACGCAACCTGGGATGATTCGCAAAAATCATGGTTATAGCCTGTTATGCCATTGGGTACACCGTTATCAGTATGAGGTGATGATGATAAATCACTCCATATCGATCCATAGCACTTCATACGGCGCTAACACCGTTTTATCGGCGATCGTTTCACCGCTCAGGTGATCGTAACCCGATATTGTGCCATCCAGTTGGCGCGGTTGATCGCTAAAATTGAACACTGCCAGCAGATGATCACCCCGTTTAATCGCCAAAATCGCATCATCACCCGTATCCAGCGCGGTTTGCGAGGCGTTGGGATGAAAATCGGGGATATTTCGGCGCGTGATGAGCAGGTGTTGATAGGCGTTGAAAATATCGTGGCGCAGGGTGTTGGGCGTGGCTAATTCGGCTTCGAGTTGGGTCACATCCAATTTGGCGCGGTTGATAGCGCGGTTATGCCCCAAGCGTTTCATCCCCGCCACGTCATTCACCGACCCTAGCAAACTGTGGATATACACCGCAGGCACGCCCGCTAATGTGAGCATCACCGCTTGCGAGAGGATGAATTTTTGCACCTGTAACGGGTGCGGATGGTCTGGATTGCGAATCGCATCCACGTAAGTGATATTCAGTTCGTATGGGCTTTGAGAGCCGTCTGGCTTTGTCCGATACGACACCCGTCCGCCGCGGGCTTGTACCACCTGTACCAACATATCGACCTCATCGGCAGATAGCATCCCCTCGACAGGGCGCACCCCAATGCCATCGTGCGAGGCGGTGAAATTGAAAAAGGTGGTGCTATCGGATGGTGTTTGGAGTGTGTTTATCCAATCGCGCAATTTTTGGGTGTCGCCAACCGTTAAGCTATAAAATAACAACGGCGGTAACGTGAAATTATAGACCATCTGCGCCTCGTTAGTCCCATCACCCCAATACGAAATATTTTCGGCGTGTGGGACATTGGTCTCGGTGATGAGGATGACATGAGGGGCGATTTCATCTAAAACAGCCCGCATCAGTTGGATGATGATATGCGTTTGGGGTAGGTGAATGCTGGTCGTGCCGACTTGCTTCCATAAAAAGGCGATCGCATCGAGGCGGATATAGGTCGCGCCTTCGCTGATGTAAAACAGCAACACATCGATCAGTCGTAAGAGTGTGTTCGGCGTGCGCGGGTCAAAATCGATTTGGTCGGCGCTGAAAGTCGTCCACAGGTGGATGGTCTCGCCGTTGGGTTTGGTGAACGGGGTCAATAACGGCGATGTGCGCGGACGTGTGACCATGCTCAAATCGGTGGCGGGTGATTCAGTCATGAATAGACCCGCGTAGTCGGGGTCATCGGCTAAAAATTGCCTGAACCAATCACTTTGGGCGCTCATGTGATTGAAAACCGCATCAAACATCAGGTCAAAATCTGCGCCGAGCGCCACCACATCATCCCACTTGCCCAACGCGGGATTGACGGCGTAAAAATCAATCACCGAAAAACCGTCATCGGATGAATACGGGTAAAATGGCAAAATGTGAATCCCGCTAAACAACGGCTTGAGCTTATCCAACGCGAAACGCCGTAAGGTTTGGAGCGGGGCTTGTTTGGGATGATTGAGCGTATCGCCATAGGTGATGAGCAACACATCGCGCTCACTATAGCGGGTTTTTCGGGTTGATCTGATTTTGGGCGTGTTGATGAGGCGCGACACCAGCGCGTGATACGTCTCATCGGCTTGTTGCGGGGGGTATAATTGGCGCAAATAAGCGCGAATTTTTTCGGTCATCGTAATTTTTCCGTGCGTGCCATATCTAATACAAGGGTTGTCCAGCTTTGTGCGCTGGGTCCGTAACCATCGCCCGTGATGGGGTTGAAATATTCATGAAAGCCGTGTTTATCCACCAGCATCAACGAGCGTTCTGCCAATTGTACCGCAAGTTCATGATATTCGTAACGTCGTAATCCGCGCCAGATGAGCCAATTCACGCTCATCCACACATTACCGCGCCAATAATGGGCGGGGTCGAAATTGGGATGGTCGGTTGGTGTGGTCGGGACGGGGTATTGCGTCCAAAAATTGGGCAATTGCAGGCGTTGGATGAGCGTTTGCGCTTGATTCACCAACGGGCATCCACAGATGAGCGTGACGAATTGGGCGGCGCTATCGAGTTGTAACGGTGTTTCATCTTGCCCGTTCAAATCACAGACTATCAATTCGCCCGTATCACTTGTGCGGATGAGTTTTTCGCGCATACTTCTGGCGATAGCGGATGCTTCATCGCGCCACCGTGACCCATCTGCGCCGATAATCTCGGCGATTTTGGCGAGCGATTCTAAATCGGCACAACGAATGGCGTTAAAATCGGCGGGTTCAACACAAAATGACCCCATCGCCAATAACTTTTTCGGGTCGCAATTTGCCTCACGCAACGTTTTGACCAACGCATGACGGGCGCGTTTGGATTGTTCATCGGTGGGGTCAGATAAACCCATCGGCACATCCCAACGGGGCGAAGCATCCCATCCCGATTCCCACGGGTGGATGAGGCACGCCAGATGGTCATAGTCGGGGTCGCGCCTGCGGATAAACCAATCGTGATAATCGCATAGCGGTTGATAAAACTCGCGCAACGGAGCAAGATCGCCCGTGCTTTCGTAGATGGCGAGCGCGGCGATGGCGATGAGGGGCGGTTGCGTGATGATACTGCGGTCATCTTGCCCCCATAAATCTGACCCGCCACCCGTCCAATAAATCATGTGCGGAATCATGCCCGCGTCCGCGCCCGTCTTGACCTGTCCCGCAATCAGGCTACGCAATTCATCCCACGCCATAGCGGGGTCGAGCCAGCGATAGGTGATAGCATGAAAACACGAATCCCATAACCATTGTTGCTCATACACATGCGGGGCGGGGCGGGTATAGCGATAGCCCCGACTGCTGATTTGATTGCCCCGCAAAATAGCCAGACAGCGTTCTTCTAAGATGTTATTTGACATCGAAAATCCCTCGTTTGATGCACGCATACAGCGCATTCGTCCATAAAAACCAATGGCGCGAGACGACATCGCCCGTTTTGCGGTCGTAGGCTTCCGATAGCGCCCCGTCCCATTGGCTGGCATGATGCAACCGAGCCAGAATGATTTGTTCACGGGCAGTATCGCCAATAATGCGGGAAAAAATCCACTCTTGGCAATCGCCCAACGCCCACGGGGCAGGCGTATGCACCGACCCCAACACGCCGTCATAAAATCCGCCGATGTTGGCATCGGAGAAGGCGAAATCCATCGTCGCCCGCCAAACGGGGTCATCTTTGTGGCAAAATTCCCACACGGGCATCAACACCAACGGCACATCATTGGCATCGTGATAAAAATGATGTCCGCCGTGACCATCGGTAGCATACGCGAAAATGCTTTTTCCGTGATGTGTGCCGATGAAATGCCTCAAGATGCTATTGGCGATGTCGTTGGGCGTATGCGGACATATATCGGCACACCCGATTTTTTCCAGTTCTATCAGCACCTTCCACAATAAGATATGGCTGGATAGCGGATACGGTTGGGCGATGGGGTCATCGGCGGGTGTCTCATCGGTGGCATAGAGTAGGGCGTGCGGGGCGCGGTGCGATGCCAACGCCGTGAAAATCGGCTGGATGTATCGGCGTAAACGGTCGAGGAACGCCGTATCGCCTGTGATTTGCACATATTCCGCCAGTTCTAATAATGGGAATAGTTGCTGGTCGAGTTGATAACCCTTGTCTTTGATTTTTCCGTTGGCTAAATAAGACCTGCCCCATAACCCGTTGAGCCTTTCCGCCGTCTCGAACATCCATAGTAAATGTTTTTGCGTGAGGATATGCGTTTGCGGATGGTCTAAGAATAGGCGGGCGGTGTAATACGCATCCCGATTCCACGACAGGGGCAAGATCATGTGGTCGGTGAGGATGCACAGCGTATCGTGTTCGGTCGGCGTGGCGCATAAACGGGCGTACCGCCATGCGCGGAGGTGGAGATTATCCCCCATCCCTGTACGGACGCGCTTCTGCGCGTCCGCAATTCCCCCTCTCCATGCAATGGGGAGGGGGTTAGGGGGTGGGGATATGGGCGTGACTATCATCTTAAATTGTGTTTGCGCTGTGATTTGGGCGTGAAGAACCACATATCCACGCTCATCGGTACTCAAAATCAGGTCATCATCACCAACACTTATAAAATAACCATGCTTGAGTTCATGATTGATAACACCGATTTTTGTATCTGAGACATACAGTCGGGTTTCATGACTCACAGGGGACAAAACGCCGCCTTCGGTCAGTTGGGGATATGGACAGCGCATCAGATATACCTCGCCCGTGATATGCAGGATTGTCGGCGCAGAAAATGACCAATCTTGAATCAATGTTGACGATTCGATGTGGGTGATACAAGTCGCCGTCACACCATTGGCGAGGGTCATGGTTAACATGGGATTGTCGTCTTCATCATACTCAACCACTGTCTGAATAACATCGGACGACAACCGCACGCCGAAGCCCGTTTGCGTCACCAACTCGCGCCGATATGCCCGCACCCGCGCAGGGTCGTAACGGGCATCATCAGGGAAGGGCGGGGCGGTGGTGAGCGTGACATAGCCGTGTATGGGGTGATAGTGATTAATCGCCACAAAACGCCCCGTGTGGGTCAGCGATACCGATAATCCGCCGTAGCCAAAATCGAGGGGCTTATCATGCGCCCCGAATGTGTGTGTCATGATGAAAGACCTTTTTGTGTATATCATAGGGCGGATATACGCTTCGCTAATCCGCCCCTACAAGCCGATGAGATATGTAGGGAAGGATTAGCGCGTAGCGCGTATATCCTTCTTAATTTAAATTTATGCCATCGCCAAATCGGGGACGATGGACATCCCGCTATCTTTATCTATCCACCGAATTTTATTGGCGGGGAAGCGCACCCATATTGTATCATTCGGATTGACGGTAAAATCGGGATGAGTCGAGAGTTTGAGCGTTTCGCCTTGTGCGTGGATGGTGAGCAGGTTCATCGACCCCAACGGCTCGACCACATGCACCGTCACCGCCAACGCATCATCGGCGGGGGAACGGAGCGCCTCCATATTTTCGGCGCGGATGCCCAACCAGACCTGTTTGCCCTCGTAAGCAGATAACCGCGCTATCAGATTATCATCGGGTGGGATCATAAAATCGCCGACCCGCGCCACCAATTTGCCGTTGTATTTTTCGATATGGGCGGAGATGAAATTCATGGGCGGGTTGCCGATAAAACTGCCGACAAAATGATGAGTCGGTTTATCGTAAACCCGTGTCGGATGGTCGTATTGCAAAATTTTGCCCTTCTGCATGACGGCGATGCGATCGCCCATGCTGAGCGCCTCGATTTGGTCATGGGTGACGTAAATGGTTGTCGCGCCGAGTTTTGCCAACAGCGATTTGAGTTCCGCCCGCATTTCGAGCCGTAACAGCGCATCGAGGTTGCTGAGCGGTTCATCCATGAGTAGCACTTTCGCCTCGACTGCCAACGCCCGCGCCACCGCAATGCGTTGGCGCTGACCGCCACTCATCTGCGAGGGGTAGCGCGTGAGCATATTTTCGATATGGAGCAGTTCCGCCACTTCTTCGACCCGTTTTTGGATGAAATCTTTGGGTTTTTTCTTCATCCGCAAGCCGAAGGCGATATTATCGAACACTTTCATGTGCGGGAAAATGGCGTAACTTTGGAACACCATCGAAATATCGCGGTCTTTGGCGGGCAAATATGTCACATCACGGTCGCCAATCATGATGCGCCCCGAATCCACCAAGCCCAACCCCGCAATCGCCCGCAAGAGGGTGGTTTTGCCACAGCCACTCGGACCCAATAATACGACAAATTCACGGTCTTGAATATCGATGCTGACATCATCCACAGCGACAAAATCGCCAAATTTTTTCACGGCATTTTCAATGCGTATGGTTGCCATTGTGCGTCTCCTATTTTGTGATCTGTCCCCACATATTGAACAAATAGCGCCGTATGAAGAAGATGAATATCAACGATGGCACTAGCATGAAAAATCCGCCCGCAAATTTGAACGGGTCGCCAGAACGCGAGAGCGAGAATAAAATTTGCGCGGGGAGCGTGCGGTTGGTGAGGGTGAGCAACATCGCGCCGAACACCTCGTTCCAACTGGTGACAAATGCGAAAATCCCCGCCGCGGCAATTCCTGGCAAGGTGAGCGGGATGACCACTCGGATGAATGCCTGAAACGGGGTACATCCGAACACCTGCGCCGCCTCTTCGAGTTCAAATGGTACGCTGGCGAATACGCTGGCAATCACCAAAACGGATGTCGGCAATACCAGCGCCGTGTGGAGCAACGCTACGCTGATGATGCTATCGTACATATTCAAATTGATGAACGTCACCGCCAACGGCACGGCTAAAATCACGATTGGGAAGGCACGCACCGCCAAAATGCCCAAGCGCACGGCATCGCGCCCTCTGAACATGAAGCGGGCGATAGCGTAACTGGCGGGTGTTGCCACCAATGTGGATAGGGCAAATGTGAGGAGCGCCGCCACGATGCTATTGCCTGTGGCACGCAAAATGCCTTCGGCGTTGATGAAAAAATTCATCGTGTCGGTCGAAATCGGATTCGGGAAGAACGGCTTGGGAAAGCTCCGTACATTGGCAGGCGTGCTGAACGCCATAGTTGCAATCAACCAAATGGGGAGCAAAATCCATAGTGAGAGCGTAATCGCAAGGGCATATAACCCTGTACGGCGCAATGCAACGCGCCGTAATGCCCGTTTTTGTTCGATTGGCAGATTTTTACGGGTGTTCATCAGCTTTTTGCGACCTCCTCTTGGGTGCGGACTGCCCGCAGATAGAAGAACGAAATCGCCAGCGAGATGAGCATAATCAGACCCGCATACGCCGATGCGACATTGGGATTATTGAAGCCGTTATCGCCCCGATCGTACCAACGGAAGGTCTCATTCGACAGGACGGTGAAAATATCACTGCCTGCGATGGCGACCACCACCGCGAATACCTGAAACGCCAAGATTGTGCGTAAAATGAGCGCCACTTGCAAACTCGGACGGAGCAGAGGCAAGATGATATAACGGATGCGCCCCCATAGCGATGCGCCGAACACCTCGCCCGCTTCGATATATTCGCGTGGGACGGCTTGCAATCCCGATACGACAATCACCATGACGATGGATGTGGCACGCCAAATCTCTGCGAGGACGATCGCCAGCAAAATCCAGCCTTCGTTGCCGAGCGCGATGAAGATGAACGGTTTATCGAGGATGCCCAAACTGACCAAAAACGAGTTCAAAAATCCCTGTTGGGTGAATATCGAATACCAGACCAGCCCCGCGGCGAGGTCGGATATGCCCAGAGGGATAGCATAAATGTATAAAAAGAGCGAACTGCCACGCGGTTGTGCCTGCAAAATCAACGCCATGATGATGGCGAGGGTGAATTGAATGGGCAAGATGAGGATAATCAACAAAAAGGTGTTGCGAATCGCCGTTTGAAAGCGAAAATCGTTGAGCATGGTGTTGATATGCGCCATCGTCCATTCGCTGACGGGTTGCCCACCTTGCACAATCGCAGTTGTTGATTCTGCCCGCGATTCGATGAACACATCGCGTTGATGCACCCATCCCGACACGGTTTCGCCATTCACATCGGTGGCGGTCACGGCGTACCAATAAATCGGACGGGTGCGCCCGTTGGGGAGTTCTTCTTCACCCCGCACGCGCTCATGAATCGTCACAACGGTTTGCATGGCGAGCGTGCCGACCCCCTCGGCGGTGTCATCGGCGCTGGCGCGGAGGGTGAGGTAGCGCGTCTCGCCTGTGACGGCTAATCCGAGTGCGCTTATCATGGGGTAGGCAAAAAATACCCCTAGATAAAGCAGGGTGGGTAAAACCAGCATGTAGGGTAATAATTTTTGTGATTTTGGCATAAAGCAATAACTTTCGGACTCTATTTTTTTCAGGCAACGAAGTGGTTTTTGTGGCGGACATACGAGGCTAAAGCCTCTAGTCCGCCATTACACTTCTAAACGAGGCGGTTTGTAATGGCTGACTAGCCCGTTAGGGCGTATGTCAGCCACTCGTATTTAACCCCGTATAAAATCTTATTTCACCACGCACGCGCCTTCACTCACAGGGTCGGGTGCCCAACACCGTGCGCCTGTATCGGCGAGTAGTTGATTCAGGGCTTCGCCTTCACTATTCAACACCTCGGTGATGTCTTCACCATTTTGGACGACGCGCACGAATACATTGCGGAAAATTTGGTTGATTTCGCCACCTCTATCGCCTAAGCCGATGGGCAACAGCGCCACGATACCATCTTCCGATGATGATTGTGCGTTGACGGCTTCGGCAATCATCGCCACATTTTGGGGCAACGATTCCATATCCACACCATCGACAACGGGGAAGAAATTCAGGTCGCGCAAGATCGCGCCTTGTGTTTCTGGATTGAGCATGAAGTCGATCAATGCTTCTGCGCCATCGGGATTGGGCGCGGTGAAGGGGATGCCCAAACCGACCACCACCGCCATGTAACCACGCCCTGCGGGACCCGATGGGGCGGGGAAGGCGACAAATTCTTTATCGGTCTCGCCATTGACTTGGGCGGCGAATGCTGGACCCAAGCGGGCTACGTGGTCAAATGCCACCCACACTTCGCCCGATAACAACGGTTCGTTCATGAACGCATAGTTAATCGATTCGGCGTTGACGACTGTCCATAGGTCATCGCGCAGGTATTCCATCATGGCGACCGCCGCCTCACTGCGGAATTCCGTCACCATACCACCCGTGAACGAGGGGAACATATAACCTTGCATGAAGCGATGGAACAGACCATTCACGGGCAACCCGATTTTATTTTCGCCCGTGGCTTCGGCTAAATTCGCGCCCCATTCGGCGAGTTGTTCCCATGTGAGGTTATTCAGATCTGCGCCTTCGGGCAAGTAGGGCAATGCCTCGACATTCGCCGCCATGACGAAGGTGGCTTGCATCCACGGGACATAATATTGATAATCGGTCGTCCCCATTTTGCCCAATTCGACAAACGCATCGGCGATGTTGTATTTTTCATCGAGTTCGGCTACCAGGTCACTCAGGTCAAACATCAGGTCATTGCTGACCAGTGTCGGGAAAGTCCCGTGCAACGCGCCGACGACATCGGTCACGCCTTCACCTGCCGCACCTTCGGCGATGAGAATATCGAGTAACGGACCTTCTTCTGTGGTGACAAAATCGACATTGCCGTCAAAATTGGCGAGGATAGCGAGGGCGCGTTCTCTTTCTTCTACGATGTTAAATTGGGTCGATTGAAATGTAACCACCGCGTCATCTTGGGCAGAAATCACGAAACCCACGACCAACGTCATGGCAATAGCGAGAAATAAGCGTAAGTGTTTGTGCATGATAGTTCCTTTCGTAAAACTAACTTGATTTTTTGATGGATGGTAAAAAATTGTTTGTCCGATGGTGTTGTTATGGCAAATCCTTTCTGGTGGGATATGCCCCACACGACTCGCGGACGATAAGCATCGGCGAGAGTAAAATTTGCCTCTCGCCGAGTGGCTCACGATGGATGAGTTTGATGAGCATTTTGACCAAATGCTGACCAATATCTTGAATCGGTTGGCTCACCGTGGTGAGGGGGGGATGAGCGTGTTCGGCGCTTGGGATGTTATCGAAGCCCGTGATGGCAATATCCACGCCCACGCGCAAGCCCATATCGGTGACGGCACGCATCGCGCCGAGCGCCATGGCATCATTACACGCCACAATCGCCGATAGATGCGGATGTCGTGCCAATAATTGGCGGGTCGCGCTTGCGCCACCGTCACGGCGCAAATCGCCATGCACCACGTAATCATCCCGATAGGGCAGGTCGGCGGTGGCGAGTGCATCTTTGTAGCCATCCAACCGATAGCGCGTGAATGCCATGTCATCGGGCGGTAAAATCAAGCCGATATGCACATGCCCCAAGCCGATGAGATGCGCCGTCACCTGGGCGATTCCGCTTTGACTATCGACATCGATATACGGAAAATCGGATATTTCATCGGAGGCGCTTCGTCCAGACACCACAAACGGCAATTTTTTTTCTTTGAGATAGGCGATGCGCGGATCGTGTTTGCGTGTTCGGGCGAGGATGACCCCATCCACGCGATTCCCGCCGACAATGCGCTGATATGCGCTCATCTCATCGGCGGATGTTTGGGTGCTGAGGAGCAAATCGTAACCGAAATGCGCCGCGGCGAATCCGACACCCAGCACCAATTCGCTGAAAAAATCATCTGAAAAACGGGTGTTATCCGATGGGATGATGATGCCGATGGTGTCGGTTTTTTGGTTGCGTAATTGACGCGCCACGCCATTGGGTTGATAGCCCATTTGCATGGCGGTTTCGATGATGTGTTGCCGTGTTTCTGGATTAACATCATCGTATCCGCCCAGTGCGCGGGAGACAGTTGTGATAGAAAAACCTGTTTTTTGTGAAATATCTTTTAATTTGACCATCGTAAAACACTATTTTTATATTTGATAATTTAACTGTACGGACGCGCTTATGCGCGTCCTTCTCCAATTTGGAAAAGAATTTTTAATCTATCCGAAACGTTTCGGATACACCCTAAACATAACCCGAAACGTTTTGGATGTCAAATTTTCTTAACTTCTATTCATGTTTGGGTGAAATTTGTAACAGATATCCTAGCCGTAACGCCGTCTGTGTGACCAAGTTTTCGGCATCGCGGAGCGCATCGTCTAACGGCATCGGGCGCGGGATAATCGGCATGACCGCCGTGATACCCGCTTCGTGGAGGGGTGCATCATCGGTATTCATCCCGCCGACAATCGCGATCACAGGGATATTTTTCTGATGTGCCAATCGCGCCACGCCGATGGGTCCCTTGCCATAAATCGTCTGGTCGTCTATGTTGCCCTCGCCCGTTATCACCAAATCGGCACGCGCCAGATGGTCATGAAACTGGTTGTGATGGAGGATAAAATCTACCCCAGAGATGATTTTTCCGCCTAAAAATGCCATTAACCCCGCCGATAGTGCGCCCGCCGCCCCACCACCGCGTACATTCCGCACATCCACGCCGAGTTGTTGATGCACGAGTGTGAAAAAGTGGGTCATGTGCGCCTCTAAAATCGGCAATTGGTCGGGGGTTGCGCCTTTTTGTGGGGCGAATATCGCCACTGCGCCCTCTGCGCCGAGCGTGGGATTATCGACATCAGTGGCAATCCACACCTCGACATCGCGCCAACGGGGGTCTAATTTTTGCGTGTCTATGTTCGCCACGCGGGATAATCCGCCCGCGCCGTAGGGGATGCGATCGCCGTTTTCATCCCAAAAATTCACGCCGAGCGCCATCAAACACCCCGCGCCACCATCCACCGTTGCGCTCCCGCCCATGCCGATGATGATGCGTTTCGCGCCATGTTCGAGCGCCGCTTGCATCAATTGACCTGTGCCGTAGGTGGTGGCGATGAACGGGTCGCGCTGGTCGGACGTGATGAGTTCAATGCCCGATGCCAGCGCCATCTCGATGAGCGCCGTCGTGCCATCGGCGGATAATCCCCAGTCGGCGCGGATAGGTCGAGCGAGTGGGTCGAGGACGGTGGCGGTGTGGCGCGTTCCGCCTGTGGCTAAAAACGCATCGAGCGTACCGTTGCCCCCATCGGCAATCGGCAACAGGTGATAGGTGGCGGATATGCCAGAACGCATCAGCCCGTTGTGGATGGCTTGCGCGACACGGTTGGCGCTCAGGCTATGCTTGAATGCCCCTGGCGCGATGAGTATGGTCATGGGTTGTGTGGTCATGTGAATATCCTTTTTAGGGATATTATATCGCATATATGGCGGTGACTTTCAATCAATGGCGGATATATAGGGCAATCGCATCAAAATTTTCGCCTAAAAAATGCCCTTTGTGCTGTTATTTTGAGGGACGATATACGCGCTTCGCGCTAATCGTCCCCTACAATTCACGGTAATTTTAGGCGTGTACTGGCGGATGAGAGGCTTCAGCCTCGTATATCCGCCCTAAGAGATACACACCAATCGCTTGACAAAATATAGTTAACGATGCAAACTGTTTATAGTGTTAACTATATAAACGGATATATCGTTTTTAGCGAATGAGAGACAATATCATGACCGAGTTGCATGTGGTGTTCGGAACGGGTCCTTTGGGCAAAAGCACGATGTTGGAATTGGTGAAGCAAGGCAAACAGGTGCGGATGGTGAACCGCAGTGGCACAGCCAAGCATTTGCCTAGTGGGGTAGAGGTGGTCAAGGCAGATGCCTACGACCCCGCGCAAGTCGCAGAAATCACACACGGCGCGGTCACGGTGTATCAATGCGCCCAACCGCATTATTACGAATGGGCAGAAAAATTCCCGCCGTTACAAGCCTCTATCCTAACAGGCGTGGCAAAATCGGGCGCGAAATTGGTGGTGGGCGATAATTTGTATATGTACGGCGACCCGCAAGGGCAACCCCTCACCGAAAATTCGCCCATCCGTCCGAACACGCGCAAGGGCAAAGTTCGGGCGCAGATGGCGCAGGCGGTGTTGGATGCCCATCGCGCTGGCGAGATTCACGCCGCCATTGGGCGTGCCTCCGACTTTTTTGGACCCGAAGATGAGGTACAAGGGGAACAATTATTCCGACCAGCGTTGGCGGGCAAGCCTGTTAATTTGTTGGGCAATCCTGATGCGCCCCACACGTTCACCTATGTGCGCGATTTTGGGCGCTTATTAGTCAGCATCGGCACAACCGATAGCGCCTTTGGTCAGGTGTGGTTTGCACCGAGCTTTGCGCCGATGACTCAACGTGAATTGGTCGGTTATGTCAAGAAAGAACTCGGTCAGCCGATTAAAATCCGCGTCGGGACGCGCCCCGTTTTACGGATATTATGCTTGCTCGATAAAAATGTGCGCGAAATTATCGAGATGCTCTACGAATTCGAGAAGCCGTTCATTGTGGATACATCTAAAGCCGAAAAAGCCTTCGGTTGGCACGCCACGCCGATAGAAGTCGCCATCCGCGAGACGGTCGCCTATTTCCGCGACAACCCGTTATAAATCTGTAGGATTAGGGGTAGCATATACCCCGCTAGGGGTTCAAAACCCCTAGCTATTCGATTTTGGAAGCCCACTAAAGGGGCTGCTTTGAACGGAGTTTGAGGAAAATGGTTGTCATAAAGGTGGATTTTAGCGCCTTTAGTGCGCTTGGTGCGACTAGCTGAGGGTTTTGAACCCTCAGCGAAACTATTTCGGCTTATACATCACATACGCATTCGGCATATCCACGCCTTGCACCCGCAACAAATTGGCACGATAGGCAATCGCCGCACCGCGCATCAGATGCTCGGCGACATCCGCCACGCGCCGATTGTGTGGATGCTCCAGCGATGTGCCACGCACCCAGTCGTTGAACGCGCCCATGGCGGGACCGCACCAAATTTGATAATCCATTTCGCGCCCAGCTTCGCCCGTATTCGACCAGCGCGAGGATAACCCCAAATACCAACGGAATATCAACGCCATTTTCGCTTTCGGATTGGCGTTGGCGCGGTGGATTTGTTCGGGGTCGCGCCCCTCAAAATAGGCGACTGTATCGCGCCAGACCTCATCTAAATTACGGCGGAACACGGTTTTTTCGATTTTTGCCCGTTCATCGGCGGGAATGGCTTCGATGCTATCGTATTCCCGATACAAATCGTATAATTTTTGCGCCCGCAACGGGAATAACGTCCCTTTTTTGAGGACTTGTAACTTCACGCCCATCTCGAACATATCCGCCGCGGGCGCCATCATCACATCGGTCATATCGGCTTGCGCGAGCAACTGCTTGGTATGCACCGATGCGCCCGCCTCGATGCAACTCTGATTCACCGACCCCGTGACCACATACCCCGCGCCCATCATATACGCGCCCAACACCGCCGAGGGGGTGCCGATGCCACCGCCCGCGCCGATTCGTATCGGCGTGGCGTAGCCGAAATGCGCTTGGAGCTGGTCGCGCAATTCCAAAATGACGGGGAGCAATGCCGATAGCGGGCGGTTATCGGTATGACCACCGCTATCGGCTTCACAGGTGACATCATCCGCCATGGGGATATGTTGCGCCCATTCCGCCTGTTGCGGTGTGATTTTGCCCTGCGCCAATAAATCGGCAACGAATGGCGCGGGCGGTGGCGACATAAATCCTTCTGCCACCTCTCTGCGCGATATTTTGGCAATCACGCGATTTTTGGGGATGATAGTCCCGTCTGGTGCTTGCGATAACCCCGCCACGCGGTAATACGTGATGGTGGGGGTGATCTCTAAAAATGCCGATGCTTCGACGGTGGTGATGCCATGCGCCAAGAATAAATCGACAGCGCGTTGTTCGATTGCCATTTCGCTAGGGCTATGGATGAGGTTGAAGGCATACGGATGGTTGGGCAATGCCGATTGAATTTTATGGATGGCTTCTTCGATGCGGGCAGGCACTAACCCCGCCGCGCCGAAAGATCCCAACATGCCCGCCCGTCCGAGCGCGATGACCAAATCGGCAGAGGCGATGCCATTCGCCATTGCGCCCGCCATATACGCATATTTCACGCCATGTACATGCCGAAATACCGCCGAGCCTAAGCTATCGGCGGGGGTAGGGGGGGTGAATGCCAAGATAGGGTATGCCCCGTTTTGGGTGCTGAGCTCGCCGTGATTGGTGAACCCGATAAACCCGTCCACATCCAACACATACAGGGGGTGGTCTAAATTGGAGATACAAGCGAGGATGCCCGCTTGGTCTTGGGCGATAGTGCTGGCATCGCCACGCCAAAAATACGTCATAGGGGTGTCCTTTTTGATGATACTCGGTTAATCAACACGACCTATCATTATAACACCCTACGGGCATAATCTCATCCCTGCTGTTGAATCGGCTCATGTACCTCATGAAAATCGGCAAATCCGCATGGCGAAAAAATTATTGTATGCGCGGTAATTCGGGATGCACGCGGTACAACATTTCGAGGGCTTCTTCCATATTCTTTGCCAGGCGCAATTCGACTCGTGCCAGTTGCAGGACTAATTGCGCGATGAATTGATTGACCCCTTTTGCGCCGATAACCACCGTGAAGCCCCATTTATCGGAGCGTGCCGAGCGAAATTCTTTGGTTACTTGCCCGATATTAGCGCCTGTACTGCCCATAGACGTAATATCAACAATAACTGGCACTTTTGGCATATCAGAAGTTGCTAATAAGGCATTCACTTCTTCAACCATTTTAACCGTTTCTTCAATGCTGATGTCCTTATGTTGAACCAATAAAGCGACTTGATTTGGAATGAGCCAACTGATTTCATAATCTGCCGTTTCCATGTCAAAAATCCCCTATGCTCCATACAATCTCAATAGATAAACCATATTATAACATAGGGTGATAGCTCTCGACCATAAAGATACGTACAAAATGAAGGGCTTTTGCAAAGTCAGCTAGCGAAAAAGAGAGAAACCGAGTAATGTGGATTTATCACATAAACACAGACACGGAGACTCTCTTATGCTTAAATGTACCACAGAAACAACA
>DAOTVP010000048.1:0-42082 GCA_034436155.1 Anaerolineae bacterium | reverse complement strand
CTTTGTTATTGACCATATGGCGGATATACGGCTTTGTTATTGACCCTATGGCGGATATACGGCTTTGTTATTGACCCTATAGCGGATATACGGCTTTGTTGTTGACCCTATGGCGGATATACGGCTTCGCCTAATCCGCCACTACTTGTCAATAAAATGTAAAAAATATTTTATGATTTCTTTTGAACCCTTGTGAACTTACGAGATGTATGACATAATAAATATAGTCGTGGAATTTATCCATGCACCTTACCAATAGAATAGGGGAAAAACCAAAGTGCGTATGAAATATCAACACCCTTCTAATCACCTCACGCAATCGTTTGGATTTGGCAACAGTAGCGCGTATGACCGCGAAGAACGCCGTTTGACCGTCGAGACGATTGACAACCATGTTTATTTTTACGCCGATGTGGATAGTGACCGTTGTTTGGCACTCATTCGCGCCGTCCGCGAGGCAGATAGTTCCTTACGAAATGAACAACTGTCGCGTGGCTTAGAAGGGCAACCGCTTACACCGATTTGGTTGCATATCCATTCTTACGGAGGGGATTTATTCACGGGGTTCAGCATCGCAGACCAACTCAGCATGATTAAATCACCTATCTACACCGTAGTCGAAGGCATTTGTGCCAGCGCCGCCACCCTCATCGCCATGACAGGCACAAAACGCTATATTCTGCCCAGCAGTTTCATGCTCATCCACCAATTGAGCAGTATGGTTTGGGGGACGCACGAAAATTTCAAAGATGAAATGGCGCTCCAACAAAAAGCGATGGATAGACTGGTCAATTTTTATGCCGATTATTCTAAAGCCGATGCCGATAAAATTCGGCAAATGCTCACCCGCGATTTTTGGATGGATGCCGAAACCTGCATCGAAAACGGCTTCGTAGACGAAATTTTAAGCAAGTAACCATCAACAAAAGCACATGCCCTCGTGGTGTGTGCTTTTTTGATTCTGCTATATAATCATTACGAAATCTGACGACTTCTCATCTTTCATTACGAAAAGTTACAAAAGCGTGCTATACTGAAAATTATGGCAATCTCGCCAATTTATTTTTTTATGTGTGAAAGGATCTTCACCCTATATGCGACGCATCACACTCAGCATAGTCGTTTTTATGTCGTTATTTTTCATGATTGCTCCTGCCCAAGCGGGAACAGTGTCTTTATCCCCTTCATTAGGTCCGCCAGGGACGACTATTATCATCGGATATAGTGGGTCGTTACCTACAACAAATTATACATGCAATATTGACAACGGTCCCGATATGGGATGGATACCCCAAACCAGCACATTTTCGTATAATGTGCCGATGGGAACACCAGCAGGCACGTTGATTTATGTTAATTGTCGCCAAGAATGGATCGATGAGCCAGACGCATCGACTGCTGTTTTCACCGTCACCGCGCCCGATAGCGATGGCGATGGTGTAACCGATGATGTAGACGCATGTCCTTTTGAATTCGCACAAACACAAAATGGTTGTCCATTTATTCCAGATAGTGATGGTGATGGTGTAGGCGACCCAACTGATCAATGCCAATTTGAATATGGCACGCTACCCAACGGGTGTCCCCCTGATAGTGATGGTGATGGTATCGGCGATTATCGGGACGATTGTCCGTATGAATTCGCCCAAACACAAAACGGTTGCCCTGCCCAACCATCACAACCGACCAGCACCCCACGCCCAACTGTAGTGCCAGTCACACAACCCGACCAACCCATCATCACCGAAGAACCATCGGAATTTTTCGTAGACCCCAATTTGACCATTCAAGCCGAGGTCGCGCTGGCGAATTGCCCCGATTTACGCGCCCAAGCCAACCGTCTGCCGATTGGCATGTTGATGCGCGTGTTGGCATTTAACGACCCATGTCGCGTATTGACCAGCGCCCTGCGTGATTTGGCATTTGGCACATTGCGCGATGGTGAAGTAAAAATTATCGCCGATACATTTGGCGGGATGATGCGCGGGACGTGTGGCATCAGTCCAGAAGTGCCATCGACTGAATATTTACGGATGATCCGCAATGCCCATCGCTTATTCCCCGTCTTTACAGGTCAGATTAACGATGCGGTGATGACATTATCCACCGCCGCCGAAGGCACACCAGAACGGGATATTTTCTGTGCATTTATGGCAATGGACGGCGCGGGCATGAATCGGTTATTCCCCAGTCCATTAAACGATGGGCATCGGCTTCTCATCGCTGCGGCGGAATGTTTGCCTAGCTATCCCGAAGATAGTCAATTATTCGCCATGCGCTCGATGATTGCCCAGTTCCCCGACTATGGTTATAACGCGGGCATGTTCCTCAGCGCCGTGAATAACCCATCGGCGCATCCGTTTATGTGCCAAATTTTTAGCGAGTGGCAAAATGTCATCAACACCCTCACGGTAGATGAGACGTTGGTCGTGACCACCATCGTGCGCGATTGTGGCGCAAATTGGCTCAATTTTTATATCCCCGACGGGTCTGGCAGTGGTACATTCGGCTCGGCGGCGCAAGCGGTAAATATCATACGGTTTGGTGCCTCTGCGGGTGAACTGGCGAGGTTGCTGTCAGATTTGAGTTGCGACAATATTTATGCTACTCTTGAAAACTGGCAGTTGCGACTTACTGGTGGTTTATCCAGCAGACGTACCCACTCCAACATCCTCAACATCGTTGACCTCATCGGCGGGACGACCCTCCCACGCATCTATCCGACAACGACTATCGCGGGATATGTGTTTGAGGATATATGTGATGAATCGGCGATCAGCCTCGATTTCCGCCAGCCATTACCTGACGGATGTATCGAAATTGGTCCGCGAACATTCTCATCAGATAATTTCTGGTCAGAAAGTGAACCAGCCATTCCTGGAGTGGTGATTACCTTGCACCGCATCACCGAAGGTGTGCCAAATTGCACAGGCGATTATCTATATATCACCAGCTCAGGAGTCGATGGTTATTTTGAATTTCCCAATATCGAAGCGGGGCAATATGGACTTGCGATAGATGCGGATTCTGCCGATAACCTGCCAATCTTAGGCAACGGCGAATGGTCATATCGGTTAGGGTCTGGCGCGAGAAAGTTGTGCCTGATATACAACCTGCGCGGGCAGATGCTACCTGTTATGGCAATTGGCTATAACCGCTTAGACACACCACACAATACAGGCATTGGTAATTTACTCATCCCGCCCGTGTTCATCAACATTCGCCAAATTGATGACGGTGGCGCGGTGAGTTGGAGACCGCCACCCATCCCACCGCTTGAACCCGAAGTGCCAAATGGTGGTGATGCCTCTGCCGATTGGAGACCGCCACCCATCCCGCCTCTGAGCGAATTTGGGATTGATAATCCATCGGATGCCGTATCATGGAGACCGCCACCCATCCCGCCTTACGAAGCCTTAGTCCGCGGTTTGGCGTATGCACCACCACCCCATGTGGATTTGAAAACGGTTGTAGATGACTTATCAAGTCGTATCCGTTGGGAAGATTTTAGCTTCGAGATGGACACTCGTGGCATCCTCATCGGCATCTTGATTGGTATGGATAACCCCACACCACGCTTACTCATGGCGCAAAATGGCGGTTTGGGCGAATTTGAATTGCCCAATACCCCTCTCAATGCCACGTTAACCCCAGACGGCAAATTGGCGGGCATCATCGGCGAAAGTCCAGACGGCACGCGCACGATTAGCATCTTGAATGTCGAAAATGGCTTCTGGATCCCTATATTCGCAGGCACGCCAGATATTAATCCCACAGGCGATGCACCATTCTTTGTGGCGGAATTGTTGTATTTCAGCGCCACAAATGGCAATGGCAAGCCGAGTATTTATCGGATCAACCCCATTATGCCAAGCGCCCCTGAATTGGTGTTGGATGATGCGATTCTAGGGTCAATCACGCCCGATGGTATCCTCATCGGCTTGTTGCGCGATGTGACACCTATCAAATTGGGCATCAGATCATGGACGACATACGCGCTTCGCGTAGTCTTCCATACATCTACGATAAAACACGTTTATCACAACCCGACTTATCTACCTCTCGGACGCAATGCCCGATACGCCACATACGCCCCTGCTAACGCCATTGGCACAAGATATTTATTGGGCAAAGGCGCTTTAGCTGGCATACCGCCATCGATCTCACGGCGTAATGCCCCTAAATATTCATGATAACTCACCTCGACCTTATGCCGACTTTCGTTAACAAACGTGCGGTTGATGTAATCAATCTCTTCGTTGATGCGCTCGATCAAATTAACAGGCAGTTCATACTCGCCGATGATGTATTTCGCCACCAATTCCGATTGGGTATCAGCGAGGGGCCAAATACACCCTTGCGGTTGCACCAAACCGATAAAATACAAACTGCGATGATTCGGATGAAACACGCGCAAAAACAGAGGCACATCACTTTCGCTAAAATCGAGGAAATCTTTATCGAAAAATGGGGTGACAATTTTATACCCGGTTGCCGCCACAATCACATCATATTCTTCTGCCCGACCATCCACAAAATACACACACTTCCCCTCTAGGCGGGCGATATCGGGGCGCGGATGAATCCGACCGTGACGGATAAAATACAATAACTCAGAATTCACGGTTGGGTGGCTCGATAAAATGCTATGCTTGGGTTTGGGCAAGCCATATTTTTCGTTGCCACCCGTCACCAGCCACCATGTGATGGTATTGGTGATTTCGCGCACCTTGAACGGCAGAAAGATGAATTTTTCGTTCATGACATCGGGGGGCAACCCGAACACAAATTTGGGGACAATATGATACCCTCTACGCCAGCTAATGGCGGTGAACGCCGAGACACGCCCCGTCTCGACGGCAATATCGCACGCCGAATTTCCGCCACCAATCACCAGCACACGCTTATCTTTGAAGGGGCGGTTATGCTTAAAATCGTGCGAGTGGATGAATTCGCCCTCAAAATTGCCCGGATAGGTCGGCATTTTCGGCACAGAATGATGCCCATTCGCCACCAGTAGATGTTCAAAATGCTCCACCCGTCCATCGTGCAAAGTCACATCCCACCCATCATCACCCGTTTTGACAACGTGTTTTACTTCTGTGTTAAATTGGATAACTTTATCTACACCAAAGTGACGGGCGTAATCTTGAAAATATTTGAGCAATTGTTGGTGCGATGGATAATCGGGATAATCGGCGGGCATGGGAAAATCGTGATATTGCGAGAGTTTTTTCGAGCTGATGATGTGCGTTGTCTCGTATACACTCGAATGACTAGGGTCTGGCGAGTAAATCCAATTCCCACCGACCTGATTATTGCGTTCATACACGACCACATCCTTGATGCCCGCTTGGAGCAAATGCTTGGCGGCGGTGATGCCCGATGGACCCGCGCCTATCACACAAACCCGTACATCTTTTCCGCGTTTCATAAAAATAACCACCTCTAATTTAACAACTCTTTGATTTTTGATTATTGTAGCGCAAATTATCAAACTCGTAAAATTTTTTAATATGGCGGATATACGCGCCTAACGGCGCTAATCCGCCACTACGATAATTTAGATGATATACGGGTGGACCATAATTTAGATGGTGTAGGGGTGGACCATAATTTAGATGGTGTACGGGTGGACCATAATTTAGATGGTGTACGGGTGGATTAGGCGAAGCCGTATATCCACCCTAATCTGAAACAAATCGTTCATTTTTTAATGCTTGACAAAACCAATATCTTTATCGTAAAATTACGATTATGGAACAAGAACAAACACGCAAATCATACACCCTAACCAATGAAGAATTACGCCTGACTGAAATGATGAAGGCGTTGGGTCATCCTGCGCGGATGCAAATCGTCCGTTACTTGATGGAACATCCCCAATGTATCACGGGGGATATTGTCGATGTGTTGCCGTTGGCACAAGCGACCGTCTCGCAACATCTCAAGGTTCTGCGCGATTCAGGTCTGATTTGTGGCACAATCGAAGGCACTGCCACCTGCTATTGCCTATGTGATGAAACGATGGCATGGTTTAAGGCACAGGTCGGCGACTTGTTCTAAAATTTTTTACGTTTATTCATCGTATTTTTACGATAAAAAAGAGAGGGAATCATGACACACAATTTACCCGTAGCAATTATCGGCGCTGGTCCCGTGGGATTATCGGCAGTGGCGCACCTGTTAGAACGAGGCGAAACCCCCATTTTATTCGAGGCGGGCGATAGCATCGGCGCACATTTACGCGATTGGGCGCATGTGCGGATGTTTTCGCCGTGGCAATATGTGGTAGATAAAGCCAGCGTGCGCTTGCTCGAAAAACACGGTTGGCAAATGCCTCCCGCCGATGAATTGCCCACAGGTGGCGACTTGCGCGAGCAATATCTGCTCCCATTCGCCCAGTTGCCCGAAGTCGCGCCATATATTCACCTCAATGCGCGGGTGGTGGCGATTAGTCGTAGCTATGCTGATAAAATGAAAAGTGCAAACCGCAAAAATTCGCCATTCGTGTTGCATGTGGTATATGCCGATGGTCATGAAGCGCAGATTCAAGCGCGTGCCGTGATAGATGCTTCTGGCACATGGAGTACGCCGAATCCGTTGGGCGGGAATGGGTTGCCCGCGATTGGCGAAAAACGCCACAGCGATAAAATTGGGTATGGCATCCCCGATGTGAATGGGTTGCACCGCGCTCGGTATGCGGATAAGCGCGTCATGGTGGTCGGGAATGGTCATTCTGCCACCAACGCTTTGCTCGAATTGGGCAAATTGCGCGAAACACATCCCCACACCGAAATTTTTTGGGTCTTACGGAGCGCCAACGTTGCCCGTTCATTTGGTGGTGGCGCGAATGATGAACTTTCGGCACGCGGAGAATTGGGATTGCGCCTCAAAGCCAGTGTGGAGGCGGGCATGTTCCATATCGTAGCGCCGTTTTTCATCACCGAAATCGCAGATGGGGCTGATGGTGTGCTGGTGATCGGCAAAAATGGCGATGCTACCGAAACCGTGACGGTGGATGAAATTATCTGTACCACAGGCGCACGCCCAAACTTAGATATGCTCCGTGAGTTACGTGTGGATATCGATCACGCGCTCGAAAGTGTGAGCGCCCTCGCGCCGATGATAGACCCCAATATTCACAGTTGCGGGACTGTGCCACCACATGGCGAAGCGGAATTGCGCCATCCCGAAGCCGACTTTTACATCGTTGGCATGAAAAGTTACGGACGCGCTCCCACCTTTTTGCTCCTGACAGGTTATGAACAAGTCCGTTCTGTGGTGGCGATGTTGGCAGGCGACATCCAATCGGCGCAGATGGTCGAATTGGTCTTACCCGAAACAGGCGTGTGTGGGGTGGATGACGGTTCTGGTGGCGGATGCTGTGGTACGGGTAATAGTGGCGTGACGATTGGCATTAGCGAAATCCCGCTTGGTACTAGAATCAAGATTTAACAATGAGTTAATATACACAAATAAAACACATCGCTAGGGCGGATATACACTGCGTTAATCCGCCCCTACACATCTCAAAATTTATCCAAAGGTTGAGATTATTGCACCTGTACGGGACGATTAGCGCAAAGCGCGTATATCGTCCCTATTTTGCACACATCAGGGCATACTTTTTTATCGGCATACACACATTCGGGCACACATCTATGACCACCACACCCTTCCCGACCAAACGGTATTATGGTTGGACAATTGTCGCCACACTTGCTATCACCGAGACGATTTCGTGGGGCATCATTTATTATGCGTTTTCGGTCTTTTTACAACCGATGGAAGCCGACACAGGCTGGTCACGGGCAGAACTGACGGGGGCATATTCGCTAGGGTTATTGGTGATGGGCTTCATGGCGTATCCCGTTGGGGCGTGGGTCGATAAACACGGCGCACGTTTTTTGATGACCATCGGGTCGGTTTTAGCCAGTTTGCTGATGATTGCGTGGTCACAAGTGACCAACCTGACCATCTTTTACATCTTGTGGATGGGGTTAGGCGCGTGTGCCTCGTTGGTATTGTATGATACGGCTTTCGCGGTGGTGGCGAAGTGGTTTGTGGCAAAACGCACAACCGCGTTGGCGTTCATTACGTTTGCGGCGGGGCTTGCCAGCACCATCTTCGTCCCATTATCCGACTTTTTGCTCAATAACATGGGCGGATGGCGTAACGCGGTTTTGACATTGGGCATATTGTTGGCATTGACAACTATCCTACCGCACGCGCTGATTTTACGGCGTAGCCCCGATGACTTGGGTTATATGCCCGATGGTGGCATCAAAAATGAGACCAGCCAAGCGCCTATCCAAAACGGACATACCCTCAGAGAAGCCCTACGTACACGCTTTTTTTGGATACTCATCCTCACCTTCAGTCTATCGTATTTATCGGCATCGGCGATACGGGTGCATTTCATCCCCATTTTGACCGATATGGGCATCAATCCGAGTACGGCGGCAATCGCCAGTGGGTCTATCGGCATTATGCAGGTGATCGGGCGCTTGTTTTTCGCCCCGCTCGAAATGCGGACATCCAGTTACATCATGGTTGGCGTGGTATTCGCCATGCAATTCGTATCGCTCGTCATTTTGGGCATGAGTGGTATCGGTTTATGGCTCATCGTCCCGTTCATTATTTTCTTCGGCATGTCTTTCGGCGCGAATACATTGGCGCGTCCGTCTATCCTCGCCGATACGTTTGGGTCTGCCCATTACGGGCGCATCGCCAGCATCATGGTCATCTTCTTGACTATCGCGGGGACATTATCGCCTGTCGGCGCGGGGTGGTTATATGACCGTTTTCAAAATTACGACCTCGTGTTGGTGATTGCGATTGGCTTGGTGATGCTATCACTGGGCATCATTCTATCAGCAAAACCACGCGCCAACACACACGTCTAATCATTCGAGGCTATAATGAACGCATACCCTGTATTTTTAGGCTAGGAGTTCATTATGCGCCTCATCAACATGTGCATCCTCAGTTTCATCGTGTTGAGCCTGACTATCGTCTCGGCACAATCACCGAATAGCGCCCCCATCGGCACAAATTTAACCAGCGTCACCAGTTGGAATCCCGCGTGGCAATTCGTGGATGTGTTCAAAGCGGCACGCCCGTGGATTTCGCAATGTGATGGGTGTGGATGGGGCGAAGGTGGCGATTTAGCGTTATCGCCCGAAGGGTGGGTGATGTCGTTGCGCGATAATCAATTTGCCGAAACGGTGATGTTGGATGGCGGGGTATATCCACAAGGCGAATACATCCTGACTTACGCAGGTGAAGGCGAGATTGTGTTTAATTTCAATTCGGCGACTATCATCAGCCAAGAACAGGGGCGAATTGTGTTCACCATCAATGGCGATTCGGGCTTATGGTTGCAAATCCGCAGTGTAAATCCAACGGATTATATCCGCGATATTCATGTGTATATGCCCGATAGTGGCGACTCGCCGTTTCATTCCGAGTTTTTAGCCAGCCTAGACGGATTCACGGTATTGCGATTTATGGATTGGATGGCGACCAATAACTCGACCATCGTCACATGGGATGACCGCCCCAAGATGACCGATGCCCAGTGGCACGAAAAAGGCGTGCCTGTCGAGATGATGGTGCTGTTGGCGAACACCCTGAATACCGATGCGTGGTTCACCATGCCACACATGGCAGATGATGATTATGTGCGCCAATTTGCGACTTATGTGCGCGATAACCTGAATCCGAATTTACGCGCCTACATCGAATATTCCAACGAGACGTGGAACGGTCAATTCAGCCAAGCGTGGTATGTCATTGAACAGGGACGGGCATTGGGATTGGCGGATAATGATTTTCAGGCGGGGCTGTTTTATCACAGTCACCGCGCAGGCGAGATGTTTGCGATATGGGAAGATGTTTTCGGCAGTACAGACCGTTTGGTGCGCGTTTTAGCCTCACAAGCCGCCAATGCGTGGACGGGCGAGCAGGTTTTGACGTATGAGGATATGTATACCCGTGCCGATGCGTTGGCAATTGCGCCTTATTTCGGCGGTTATTTGGGCAGTCCAGACACAATAGAGAATGTATTGGCGCTAGGCGTAGACGGCGTTCTGAACACCGCCGAAGCCCATATTCAAGGCGAGGTACGCGATTGGATAATCGCCAATCGTGCGGTTGCCTCGCAATATGGTGTGGAATTGGTGGCATACGAAGGCGGGCAACATCTGGCGGGATTTTTTGGCGCAGAGGGCGATGACCGCCTGACCGAGTTATTCATCCGCGCCAACCGCCACCCGCGCATGGGTGATTTATACACCGAATACCTGACACAATGGGCAGAATTGGGCGGAGGCTTATTCGTCAATTTCAGCCATATCGAAGAACCCTCCCGATGGGGCAATTGGGGCATCCTCGAATATCAGACGCAACCGCGTGCCGATGCGCCCAAATACGATGCGATTATGCGCTATTTAAACAAATAAAACCTATTGCTATGACACCTATTCCAGCGTAGAATAGGATTATTCTATCCTGAAATAGGTATCAATCATCATGAGCGCACTCACACCTGATATGGTGATACTCGGTTTGTTAAAATACAAACCGCAACACGGTTATGAACTGCTCGCATCTTTCCATGACCCTGACCAATTAGGGCGCGTTTGGAAAATCAGCACCAGCCAAATTTATAATGTCCTCAAACGGCTAGAACAGCAACAGTATATTATCGGGCAAGTGGTCGAATCGGATAATAGCCCTGCCCGCATCGAATATCACATCACCGATTTGGGCAATGCACAATTGATAGCATGGCTCAATGAGCCACATCCATCGGCAAGTGTGCGAAAAGTGCGCGTGGAGTTCATCAGCCGATTACACATTGCACGACTCCTTCATCACCCTATATCACCTATCATAGAGGCGCAACAACGCGCCTGTGAAGATGAGTTATTGCGCTTACAGGCAGAACACACTCATCCCCCCATGGGGACTTATTCTCTTATTACCGATTTTATGCTTGGTCAATTACAAGCAATTCTCGCTTGGCTACCATTATGCAAAATTGAGGGAAAGTCATGAGAAATTTTGTTATTATCTTGATTTTATGTTTGAGTGCTTGTGCAGGACAATCCTCTGATACAACGGTGACACCACCATCAAACATCACCCTAACCATCTCTGCCGCCGCCGACCTCATCCCTGCTTTTACCGAAATTGGAGCATTATTCACACAGGAAACGGGCATCCAAGTCGAGTTCAATTTTGGCTCAACAGGTCAACTCACCCAGCAAATTTTACAAGGCGCACCCGTAGATATGTTCGCCGCGGCAAATCAATCGTTCATTCAAACACTCGAAAACGCGAATCTCATCATTCCCGATACCCGCGCCGTTTATGCCGTAGGGCGCATCACCTTATGGACACGCAATGATAGTCCGTTGGTGTTTGCCAGCATAGCCGATTTACAAAACCCGATAATTGAGCGCATCGCCATCGCCAACCCCGAACATGCCCCCTATGGCGTGGCGGCGAAAGAGGCGTTGCAATCGGCGGGATTATGGGATGACTTACAAGAGAAATTGGTCTTTGGTGAAAATATCGCCCAAACGTTGCAATATGCTCAATCAGGTAACGTGGATGTGGCAATTATCGCGCTGTCATTGAGTGTACAAAGTGACGGCAAATGGGTCTTATTGCCCGAAGAATTGCATAATCCGCTCGTTCAAGCCTTAGCGGTGATTCAAAACACACGACACGAAGCCGAAGCACGCGCCTTTGCCTTATTTATCAACGGCGAAATCGGACATCCGATTATGCGTCAGTATGGGTTCGTCTTGCCCGGAGAGGAGCCGTTCACCACTCATGATTGATTGGCGACCTTTATGGTTATCTATCCAAACAACGATGCTTGCGGCGATATTCATTTTTGTAGTGGGGTTGATATTATCTTATATTTTGGCACGCGCCAATTTTAAGGGCAAACTGGTCTTAGAAACGTTGGTTAATTTACCCCTCATCCTACCCCCAACGGTTGTTGGATATTACCTCTTACTGGCTTTAGGGCGCGGCAGTTTTTTATATGAAACAATCGGGTTACGAGTCATTTTCACTTGGCAAGGCGCGGCAATTGCGGGGGCGATTGCAGGCTTGCCGATGATGGTACAAGCCTCGCGGGCAGCAATTGCCGATGTGGATAAAGAAATCGAAGATGCCGCCCGTGTGGATGGCGCATCGGAATTGCGTGTTTTGTTTCGAATCACCATACCCATCGCCAAAAATGGTATTGTTGCAGGTTTTGTATTGGGAACAGCCCGTGCATTAGGCGATTTTGGCACAACACTCATGGTTGCAGGCAATATCCCAGGTCGCACTCAAACTATGCCTCTGGCAATTTACGATGCTGTCCAAGCCAACCGTTATGACGATGCTAACCTGATGGTACTCCTCATGACTTCATTAGCATTCACGGTGTTGTGGCTGACCTACAGCTTTATGCTCCCACGTCATAAAGCCTAAAATGAGTGACCGATTTGAATCGGTATGGGATAATCCACAGATTTGATATAATCAAATGGCAAATTAATTTTTTGTGGATGATCCAAAAGGAGTTTTGAAAAATGGATTTTAAGAATATGACCGCGTTGGTCACAGGTGGCGCATCGGGTTTGGGCGAAGCCAGCGCCAGACGGTTGGCTTCATTGGGCGCGAATGTCGTCATTTTAGACCGCGATGCCGATCGGGGCGCGATGGTCGCCAAAGAAATTGGGGATAAAGCGCGTTTCGCCAAGACCGATGTCACCAGCGAAGCCGATGTTCAGGGCGCGATTGATTTAGCCAAGTCCGATTTTGGCGCGGTGAATATCTTGGTCAATTGCGCGGGTGTGGGCATGGCGATGCGTACCACCAGCAAAAACGGACCGCATCCGCTCGACATTTTCGAGACGGTCATCAAAATCAACCTCATCGGCACATTTAATTGCATCCGTTTAGCCGCGACTGCCATGGAAGCCAACACGCCCAATGAACACGGTGAACGCGGGGTGATTATCAACACAGCATCGGTGGCGGCGTATGACGGGCAAATTGGGCAAGCCGCCTATTCTGCCTCTAAAGGCGGGATTGTCGGCATGACGTTGCCAATTGCGCGTGATTTGGCGCGAAGTGGCATCCGTGTGGTGACGATTGCCCCAGGATTATTCAATACGCCATTATTAGCGGCGTTGCCAGAAGAGGCGCGGCTATCGTTGGGGCAACAAGTCCCCTTCCCATCGCGCTTGGGTGAACCGAGTGAGTATGCGTTGCTGGTGTCGTCTATCATCGAAAATCCGATGTTGAACGGTGAGGTGATTCGCTTAGACGGCGCTATACGGATGGCTCCGAAATAATGCTGTAACATATCGGCAACGGGAATGCTATTTTATAACCGTTGCCGTGTTTTTGGATGTTTACAGGCGAATATATGCACTTAAAAGTGCTATCCACCTTTCAAAATACAATCACGAACCGTAATACATGAAGATCACCTTTTTTCGGCATAACCAACACATGGAAATCGGGATTTATGGCAAAGTGATTGAGTCATCATCCTATTCCCGAACTGGCGAGTTAGGCATCTATCTCAAAGAATTAGCACAAGAGGGGTGGTATCATGTGTATGGGACGGGTGATAGCGAAGGGGTTTTAGCCTATTTAGAACGGCAACGAATCGAATCATAGCCAGCATCGTTTTATATCGAAAGGAAATTTGATGGCAACGCCTATCCGTCCCAACGAAAAAGATAAAATGCAAAATGGCGTGGAATATGCCTGCTTATATTTTAATCGGGGGAATGATGAATCATTTCGCATCGAATTTTATGATAAGAAATCACATCGCAAAACTGACCTCCTACGCGGGTTATCACATGCTCAGGTCTTAAAACAGATGGAAGCGCAAGGTTGGCAACAAACGTATGGCACAGGCGATGGTGAAGGGGTGATGAATTATTTTCAGCGTCCATTTTCACGCGCCAATGACCCGAATTGGTTGCCAAGCATCCCACAATCTGCGCCGAAGCCCATCACACCACACCCTACGCCTCAACCTGTGGTAGATAGACGGCACGAATATGTTCAGCGCCCCAAATGGACGAAAGACCGCACAGGGGAACTTGAAGATGGGGTCGAATATATGGAAATTGTCTTTTATCGCAACTTGAACGGCGAAGGGCAACCATCCGAAATCATCACTTATGGCAAAGGGATGCAACGTACATCGCAAAAAAGGCACATGGACATCCACGACCATGACCTATATCTCGAAAATCTGAAAAAAGAGGGGTGGTGTGAAGTCCATTCGACAGGCAATAGCGAAGGCTCTCTGACGTATCTGGAACGGCAACGCATCATCCAAGAGGAAAATCCGATGACAAATTATATTGATGTTAAAAATCGGCATTTATGCGACCCTAGTACCGAATATTGTGTCTTAAATCTTGACCTCGATGGCACACCGTATAGTGGATATGTGATGTTTTATCACCGTACTCAGAAGATTGTCACACAACTTGAACTGACAGACAGAGGCGAATCCATTCGACAGAAATTAGCCCAAGAGGGTTGGAACGTGGTGCATCGGCACATGGTACGTGGTGGGATTTATCAGGTGATTTATTATGAACGCCCATTCTCACCCAACAATGCCCCCATTTGGATGCCTAATTTGTCGCCAAAACCAATATCCCAACCGCCTACCCAAAGTGATAAAACCAGCGCCGATAACCCCAAAAAAGCGGAAGAGCATATTTTATATGAATGGCATACTCTCATGATTGGTGGGGGGCGGCGTATCTTGCAAATGGAAGCCAATAGCCTATTCACCGAAATCATCGAAAATGGACAGAATAATCGCCAAATGGGGAACATCCAAACCATTTTGGCGCAAGCTATCGCCGATGGATGGACGCATCTGGGGACGCATATAGGCAACACCAAAACGGCTCACATCTTAGGTAAAAACGGGCAGGTAATCGCATCGGAACACATCACGCCCGACCATCATACCCAATTACCAAACAAGATACGCATCACGCGCATTGAGGATTTAGGGGGTGAGTTAAAGGTCAGCGCGTATGATAACCAGAAGGTGGATAATCTGCGAAATCAGAAAAAATCGCTGGATGAATTTGTGGCAACCATGACGAAAAATGGTGATTGGCACTTGGTGTATGAGGCACAAGAGGCGGGCAATCGGGTGCTTTATCTAGGGCGCGTGATGCCATGAGAGCATAAAAATCTCAATGCTTTCTCAACGGTATTTTAATCGTATCCCCATATTTGTGTGGTAGGATGTTATCAGTAGCAATCTCTAAATATGATTATTTTAATATAAATAAAGGAGATACACTCATGACATCACTACCTATTAATATAACAGCCCCGAAATATCGTGCCTTTACCTTTCAAACGTATCGGCAAGTTCCGCAACTGAATGCGTTATCGGATGAAGAGAAATTTGCGATTGATGTGGTGGGTCGTGTGTTGCCCTTCCGCATCAACAATTATGTGATAGACCAATTAATTGATTGGGAAAATGTCCCCAACGACCCAATTTATCGGCTGACTGTCCCGCAACGGGGCATGTTATTACCAGACCATTTCGATGCGATGGCAAAATTGCTCCGCAAAGGCGCATCGGCGGAGCAAATCCGCGCAACGGCGAATAAAATTCGCTTACAACTCAATCCACATCCTGCGGGACAACTCGAATATAACGTCCCAACCGTGAACGGCATCAAACTCACGGGTGTCCAACATAAATATCGTGAAACCCTGCTATTTTTTCCTAGTCAGGGACAAACCTGCCATGCTTATTGCACATTCTGTTTTCGGTGGCCCCAATTTGTCGGCATGGACGAACTCAAGTTCGCCATGAAAGAAACAGAATTGTTGATTGAATATATCCGCCAACACCCCGAAGTGACCGACATCCTCTTCACAGGTGGCGACCCGATGATTATGCGGAGTAGCGCCCTCGCCTCGTATATCGAGCCGTTGTTGGCGATTGACCATATCCATACTATTCGTATCGGCACAAAAGCCCTGAGCTATTACCCGTATCGGTTTACGCATGATAACGATGCCGATGACCTGATGCGTCTGTTTGAAAAAGTGAGCGCATCGGGCAAACATTTGGCGATTATGGCACATTTTAACCATCCGCAAGAACTCCGCACACGCGCACTTGAAGATGCGGTGGCGCGTATCCGCAACACAGGGGCGCAAATCCGCACGCAATCGCCGTTGATGCGTCATATCAACAACGACGCTCAAGTGTGGGCAACCATGTGGCGCAGGCAAGTGGATTTGGGGATGATACCTTATTATATGTTCCTCGCACGCGATACAGGCGCACAACATTATTTCGCCGTGCCGATGGTCGAGGCGTGGCAAATTTTCCGCGAGGCGTATCAACAAGTGAGCGGGATATGTCGGACGGTGCGCGGACCCAGCGCCAGCGCCACACCGGGCAAAATTCAGGTGTTAGGCGTGAGCGAAATCAACGGGCAAAAGGTCATCGCCTTGCGCTTTTTGCAGGGACGTAACCCAGATTGGGTGCATCGTCCATTTTTCGCAGAATATGATGAAAAAGCGGTATGGGTAGATGAACTCGTGCCTGCATTCGGCGAGGAACGCTTCTTTTTTGAAGAAGCGGAACAGTCGATTGCGATTTGATGTATCCTGAAATGGCGGATATACGCGCCTGTACGGACGTGCTTCTGCGCGTCCTCTGGTTTTTTGATATGGCGGATATACGCGCCTAACGGCGCTAATCCGCCACTACGCACCCCAATAATTGGTACGGGCGAATTAGGCGAAGCCGTATATTTGCCCTTCATTCAAATGTGAGCGCCTTTTTATTGCATATTCAAAATGGGTTGTAATATGGTAAGACATTGCTCGAATTTGCGGGTCAAATCTCACCAGAAGATTTAGATTTGATGGAAGAGGCGATTGCTGAATTAGGAAAAATTACATGAATATTGAACTCTATAAACGGGTCGTGATTAACAAAACCATTCCCGAATTGAATATTGATGCAGGCGATATTGGATGGTTGCTGGATATTGTGCCACATCCAACTGATGGTGAAGAAGGATGCGTGGTCGAAATTTTTAATGCGGTTGGCGATTCAATCGCGGTGGTTGTTGTGCCAAAATCTGCGCTATCGCCATGACAGGAAAATCAAGTTTTGCGTGTCCGCACACTGGAACAGAAAATATCATAATCGGCGCTCACGTCCGAGCGCCTTATGATTCATCATCCACCACACCCGCCTCGTTACAACTACCACACACGCCATAAAATTCGAGCAGATGCCCTGTCAATTTCACGCCGAATTCATCCTCTAGGCGTTCCGCTAATGTGGCTAATCCGCAATCTTCAAATTCGATGGTCTGATGACATTGCACACACACGATATGATGGTGGTGTCCATCGGGCATCAGCACGTAGGTCGGCGTGACGCTCCCTGCAGTATACGTCGGGCGAATAATCGCCAAGCGCGTGAGCAAATCCAATGTGCGAAACACGCTGGCACGTCCGATAGACGCATCACGCTTAGCTACCGCATCCAAAATTTCGGCAGAGGTCATATGACCCTCGTGCGTCTCGATGACATTCAAAACGATGGTGCGGGCGTTGGTCAATTTATAGCCTGCATCGCGCAAGCGGTCTAGGCGAGATGGATTATTCATCAGCAGTACCTCTTATCCTTGTCGTCCTTATTGAGACATGGTATCATTTGCGATGTCCAATAACCGAGAAGGAGACACTCTAAACATGAAACGATTATTACTCTTGATTGTACCGCTTATTGCGTTATTTGGCATGAACCAATTCAGCGCCAATGCACAATCGCCCCTCAAAGTCGTTGCAACAACCAGCCTCATCGCCGATGTCGCGCAAAATATCGGGGGCGATTTGGTGGATGTGACCGCCATTATCCCTGCGGGCAGTGATGTACATGGGTATGTCCCGACACCACAAGATGTCGCACTCATAGTAGATGCCGATGTGGTGTTGGTCAATGGCTTGGGCATGGAAGAGGGCTTGCTCGAAATCCTCGAAGAAAATGCGCCCGATGCGGTGATTGTATCGCTAGGTATCCGCGTCTTGAGCAGTGACCATGACCATGACCATGATGAACATGCTGATGAGCCTGTCGCTACCGAAGAAGCTCATGATGAAAATGATGATCATGCCGATGACGACCATCATGAAGCCGAATATCTCGGCATTTATGGGGTGGATGTGGATTGTGGCGACCATCATAAAGATGATAACGACCACGAAAAAATCTACATTGGGCGTAATCATGATGATGAAGATGACCATGACGATGAACACGATCATGGCGCATGTGACCCGCATGTGTGGCAAAATCCGCTTAACGTGATGGTGTGGGCGAATAACATCGCAGGCACATTTGGCGATTTAGATGAGGCAAACCGCGATGTGTATTTAGCCAATGCCCAAGCCTATATCGAACAATTAGCCCGTTTGGATGAAGAAATCCGCGCATTGATAGATACTATCCCTGCCGAAAATCGCGTGATTGTCACCAATCATAACTTCCTCGCGTATTTCGCCGCCGAATATGGCTTCGAGGTGGTCGGGACGGTCATCCCCAGCGCATCGAGCATGGCACAAGTCGCGCCACGCGATATTGCCGAATTGGTTGAGGACATCCGTGATGAAGGGGTGCGAGCGATTTTTGCCGAGTATGCCGTCAGCACCGACCTCGCCCAAACCGTTGCCAACGAAGTCGGTTACGAAGTCGCTGTCGTGCGCCTGTATAGCGATTCGCTCGGCGAAGCGGGTGGCGAGGCAAGCACATATCTGGATTTTATCCGCTATAACGTCAACGCCATTGTGAATGCCCTCAAGGGGTAATATCATTCATAACCATCCTGTAGGGGCTTGTCATGGCAAGCCCCTATAGACCGCGGCAACGATAACAAATTCATCCACGATACCCCTACGCAAAACCACCCATAAGTCCACGCTATATATCCATTGAAATAATCTGTTATAAAATGATAGAAGGCTATTTTTTATTGTGCCAATACCATAAGGAGTAAAAAGGTAATGTTGTATCGCGTTCTTGTACTGTGTTTTGCTGGTTTGATGTTGACCGCCTGTGGCGGGGGAGATACGCAACCGACCAATCAACCATCTACAACCCAATCAACCAGTTCGGAACAACCTGCCAACACTGCACCCAGCACGACTGAACTGACCCAAAGCATCACCAGCGCGACTGGTGTTCGTTATCAACTGCCCGAAGGTTGGGTTGTAAATGATAACGAGAGTGTCTCGAATTTCGCCTCCGATGAAGATGCCGTCCTCGACTTTGGAAATTCAGAGAAGCGTAATGGGCGGTGGTTGGTCATCGGTAGCTTTGGCATAGACACGCCTGATGATATTAGCGGTTTAGCAGGCATCACCACCATAGCCGATGCCATCCCTGTTTTAGATAATTATTCCACACTCGCCTATAACCCTGTTGTCGGTCCAGAGACCATCACCCTCGCCAATGGCACACAAGCCTATTTTGTGATTAACGCCGATGGTGATATTTGGAATGTGCGTTATCACATGATGGGCGCGGAAGGCGTGGTCGTCAATTTATATTTTTCGGGGAGCGAATCGTCTATCACAGCCGTCCGTGATCTATTGACGGCGATTGCCAATTCTGCCAGCTATACGCAACCCTAATCCCTATATCCCAAGCATTTCCCAATTTGGGTTATGCTTGGGATAAATCTACCCTATCACCACCCCCATGTGCCAACACCACCCTTAAACGGTCCCACTATATCCGATGTTATCCACCCGCCATAAAAATCGCCTTCTTGCGCGATGACCTGTTCATCATCCACAAAACAGGCATCCATCCGACTAGGATAAAACGCGATATATCCCGTGATGGCTTCGTACCCACGGGCGGGTTTCTCGTAACCCCAACAGGCATTCGAGGCTTCTTTGCCGTTGATGTTGACTGTCCAATAACTGGCTTGACCCTTAAATTCACAAATCGTTTTGCGCGATGTTTTGGTCAGATATGCCATTTGAATATCGGCTTGAGGGATGTAATAAGCGGGCGGGTGGCTCGTCTCTAAGACACGAATAGCCCGCACACTATCCGCCAAAACCACACCATTAAATATCACCCGTATCCGTTTGGATGTCGGCTCAACACGCGGTGGGCGGGGATAATCCCACACCGATTCTTGACCGTCTTTTGGTTCGATTCGTTTGAACATCATAAAATCCTCATCAGAAAATTATCACTTAAAGGCATTTTAACCCGATATGGCATGAATACACATGACAGGTAGTTTAGAGAATGTTATCATGTGTATATCTTGTTTTTCTGAGCAATCAGAAAATCGATTTCCGTCCGTTTTCGGGGCAAAGACCCCAGTATCAATCATTGAAAGAAACCTATGAAAATCATCACTATGATTAACGAAAAAGGCGGGGTGGGCAAAACCACCATCGCCGTCCATGTTGCCGCCGGACTCGCTATTCGCGGGTACAAAGTTATCGTTGCCGATGCCGATCCACAAGGTCATGCCACGTTGTGTCTGGGTTTGAAAAAAGAACCCGGACTCTATGACCTGTTGGTGCGGAATTCGCCATTCCGTGATGTGTTGCGCGTGGTACAACCAGAACGCTATGTGCCACCCGGTACAACCCCCAAAGGGCAATTGTATGTCGTACCATCCAATGTCGAGACGCGCAGTATCCCCATTCAAATTTCGGATGCCTTTGCCGTCGCCGATCGTTTTAAGGAGCTAGACGGCGTGGTGGATGTCGTCATCTTCGACACATCGCCAACACCTTCGTTATTGCACGGGTCGATCTATTTGGCGACTGATGCGATATTGTATCCGACCAAATGCGAGTTCCTCAGCTTTGATGGCTTGGTCGAAAGTTTCAATCACCGCCAGATGATCCAGCCCACCCGTGAACGCTACGGCTTGAGCGAACTCAAGGTGATGGGCATCATCCCCACTATGTTCAGATCGAGTACGCTGGTGCATCAAGAAAATCTGAACAAACTCAAAGCCAAATATGGCAATCTCGTGTGGCCCGAAATGTATATGCGGACGACATGGGCAGAAGCCTCTACGGTGGGGCGCTTGGTGTTTAGTTTTGCCCCAGAAAGTAGCGCCGCCCGCGATATGTGGACTGTCGTAGACCGCGTAGAAATGGAGCTTGCCCTATGAGCAGAAAACATCAATTGTTAGATGTAGACCCGTTTGGCAGGGATAATTCCCCAACCCCTTCAGGTGGTAATAGCCTGAGTTTGACCGAAGCTGATGCCGCCTTATTTGGGGAACTCTCTCGGCGTGAAGGGGCGCGTCCGACCATTCGACCGATTTCGATCTTCCAAATTTACCCCGATTTCAAACAACCGCGGCGTGCCGTCCCCGCCCAAGTCCGTGAGCATTGGTCGGGCGAACCCAAAGATATTGCCGATCTATTTAACGTATGGGTGAACGCGATTGACGAGGAACGGCGCAAAGCGGGCGAACCTGATTTTAATTTAGACCACTTTTTATGGGCAGAAAAAATCGAGTCTCGTGCCATCTCTGAAGATGAATACGAATCGCAACGCTATCAACCCGGCCCGATGGAAAATGCCTTTTTGAAGGTGGTCGAACTCGCCGTCAGCATCCGCCGCGATGGTCTGGCAAACCCCGTCACCGTGCAACGGCTCGACCGCAATAGTTACCGCATGGAGACGGGTGAGCGCCGTTGGTTGGCATTCCACATCCTCTACGGCTATTTTAATGGCGAAGATGGCAAACCGATGGAGCGCGATAATTGGCAAAATATCCCCGCTATTGTCGTGGATACGTTTAACGTGTGGCGACAAGCCAGCGAGAATGCCGCCCGTGCCGATTTGAATGCTGTTGGTCGCGCCCGCCAATTCGCTATCCTCATGATGGATTTACTGAGTGCCCAAGGCATTCAATTCGATGACTACGATGCGCTCATTAAACGCGGGCAATCGGAACGCGCTTACTACGCCCAAGTTATCCCGTATCGTGTGCCGAGTGGCAAAGGTGAGATGCTCTCGAATGGGCTTGGCATCAGCCATCGCGCCGCCTTCACCCGTTGTCGTACCATCCTCGGATTGCCTGATGAGGTGTGGATGATTGGCGACATGCTCGATTTATCTGAGGATGAATTGCTCCGTTTGGCACGCCTACCATCGGATGAACAAGCCATCCTCGAAGCACGAAAACTCGCCGAAATTGTTGCGAGTCGCAACAATTTTGATGCGTCGGAGGGCAAATCGAAGACCAGTGATACCAAAGAAAAATCGAACACCTCCCCTACCCTATTCCATGATGCCGCCCTCAAACGTGGAAAAAAGCTGTTTTCTAAGCAACATGAGGCGATTGCGAAAGAGATATTCGCCCTTCGCAGTGGGGTGGGGGAGGCGAGTAGCGCAACAAAAGCCCAAATTCGCGCCAAAATTGAGGAACTAAGGGAATGTCTCAAATTGCTAGAAAAAACGCTAGATAATCGGTAATAAACGCGATTTTAGATGCGTTTATGGCAACGGATAGAATGATGGACGATATATGCGCTTCGCGCTAATCGTCCACTACAATCACAAAATTTCAAGTTGTACGGGCAGATTAGCAAAGCGTATATCCGCCCCAATCCCCACCTAATTTTCTGTGGAACTACCCCAATGACGCAAAGTCGTGTTATACTCTTGTCAACACATTCGTCCAAATAGACATCTACCGGGGGGTAAGTATGTCCTGTGGTCATTCATAAAAACGCCTTCACCTATTTTCGTTGTGGACACAGTATTGTCCTCTCAAACATGCTCCGTATGATTTTACTGGTCGCATTATTCATCACCGCCTGCACCCAAGCCGATAAAATCATCCCGCGTCTGACGGGGGATATTCCCATTCGTGCGCCCAGCACCGCCAGCGCAGGCAGTGCCATTGATGTCACCATCGGACCCGTCAATGTCGCCAATGGGACACCGATTGGCTTAGTCATGGTCGGCATTCACGGACCCAAAGTGTATAATACTGTTTTCCAAAATGGTGAGGCGCACTTCAGAATTCCGCCTAGCGACACCTATCAAACTGGCTATGTGGCGCTGATTGTCGCCAGTCAGGATGCGCGTGGAGAGGCAAGCATCATCGTACTTTCATCGCAACGCACTCGTGTGCAGAACACCTCATTCAGCACCCACTCCATCAACTAATTGCTTTCGTCCACAGAAAATCATCTCCAATAGCACTACGGAACGCGCCGATAACGCGCTATAATCATATTCAAAAGACGATTATAAAATCAGAAAAGATGAGGCAGTTATGGGCAGACAAGAGACCCTCAAGCATATCCAAACACATCCCGATGTATCGGTTTTGATTATCGGCGGGGGCATTAACGGCATTGGCACATTCCGCGATTTGGCGTTACAAGGGGTGGATGTGTTGTTGGTAGAGATGAATGATTTTTGCTCTGGGGCAAGTGCGGGGTCATCGCACATGGTACATGGGGGCTTACGCTATTTAGAAAATGGCGAGTTTCGGTTGGTGCGCGAGGCGCTCACCGAACGCAACCGCCTACTCCAAAATGCGCCTCATTATGTCAAGCCATTGCCGACCACCATCCCCATTTTTAGCCTGTTCAGTGGGATGTTCAACGCGCCACTCAAATTTTTGCGCCTGCGCGATAAACCGAGCGCACGCGGCGCAATCATCATCAAATTGGGGTTGACGATGTACGATTTATTCACACTAGGGCAACAAACCTTACCTCGTCATCGCTTTTTTGGCAAAGAGGAATCGCTCATCCGCCGACCGCAATTAAACCCAAACATCCTCGCCACCGCCACTTATTACGATGCGTGGATGCCCTATCCTGAACGGATTGCGCTAGAAATTATTTTGGATGCCGAAGCCGATTCGCCCAATCATGCCCATGCGCTTAATTATATGAAAGCGGTTGGTGCGGGATATGATACGGTGACATTGCGCGACCAACTGACGGGTGATGAATACACCGTAAAGCCCAAAATCGTCATCAATGCGGCGGGTCCATGGATTGATTTCGCCAACGAAACGCTGAATCGGGGTAGCCGATTTATCGGTGGGACAAAAGGGTCGCATTTAATTGTAGACCATCCTGAATTACACGCCGCTACACAAGGGCATGAGATGTTCTTTGAAAATGCCGATGGTCGAATTTGCTTATTCTTCCCACTCGAAGACCGCGTGTTAATCGGCACAACCGATATTCGTATTGATAATCCAGACGAAGCGATTTGTACCGAAGAAGAAGTCGATTACATGCTAGACATGGTGAAATTGGTATTTCCGAACATCCACGTAGACCGCTCGCATATCGTTTATCGATTTACAGGCGTGCGTCCATTGCCTTCTAGCGCCGCCAGTACAACGGGGCAAATCAGTCGTGACCACAGCATCAACACTATCGAGGCGGGGGCGCGTGGAGCGTATCCCGTGCTATCGCTGGTGGGCGGAAAATGGACAACCTTCCGCGCCTTTTCTGAAAAAGTGACGGATGAGGTGTTATCACGCTTGAATAAAAGGCGGATGACCAGCACGCTCAAATTACCGATTGGTGGCGGGAAAAAATTCCCCAAGAAAAATCGGCAAGGCTGGATTAACGACATGGTACTCAAGACGGGATTATCACGCCAGTACATTGAGATGATGCTGGATCGGTATGGGGGACGGGCAGAAGACATCATCGCCTTTTGCCAAGCCGACCAAGATGCACCGTTAGAATGTGTCCCCGATTATACCCACCGCGAAATTGTATTTTTGGCACAGCACGAAAAAATTGTGCGCCTCGATGATTTGCTCATGCGCCGTTCTTTATTGGCGATGCTCGGCAAAATTGACGGGGCAGGGCTAAATGAAATCGCGCATATCCTTGCGGGCGTATTGGGATGGGATGCCCAACGCATACAGGATGAAATCAATCGCACACGCCAATTGTTAATCACGCATCACGGCGTATCACCCCAAAAAATGGGGCTGATGAACTAAATTGACCATGACAGAAATAACCTCCGAATATAACGGGGGTTATTTTTTTGTTGAAGATGGTCATGAATATTGTTGCTATCTGAAAAGAATTAAGATTTTTGGTTGACATAAACGCCCCACATGGGCTTACAATAAAAGAAATGTCAAAATCGCAACAATACCATTAAAGGGGGTATTGCGTGATCAATTTAGGTACACTCAAAATTAGACAAAAGTTGATTCTGTATATTCTGCCGTTGATTATTTTGCCATCGGTGATTATTTCGCTTATCGTTTTAAGCCAGTGGTCAAATGATGTGACTCGCAATGTAAACCGTGAAGAACAAATTCACATCGAAGAGCAAAAGGCGCAAATCGAAAGGTTATTACAGATTCCCCTGCAAGATATTCGCTATCTGCGCCAGATACCCGCCGTTGACCAATTTGCACAGGTGCTTGCGTCTGGCGATGCGCTGGCAATTGAAGAGGCTCGGATTATCCTCGTGGATGATTTTCTGGCATTGGCAGATACGCGCCGTATCTATGCAGAAGTGCGTTTTATCGATGCTGATGGTTTTGAGCAAGTTCGTGTGGAATACAATCCACTCGAAAACACAGTTTACAGTGTCCCGACAGACGGGTTACAAAATAAAGCCGACCGCGGTTATTTCACTGGCACGATGTCTTTACCTGATGGTGGATTATATATCTCCCCGCTCGACCTACGGCGAGAAGGCACGCCGCCCACGATTTATATCCAACCAGACGGGTCTGTGATGCCCTTCATCCGTTATGGGACACCGATTTATTTTGGCAACCGCCTCATGGGCATGGTCATCATCAATTTCTTGGCGCAAGAGGTCTTAAATCTGGTTCAACCGAATGGTGAAGATGGCTACGCCTATCTTTTGAATACCGATGGTTACTTCTTGGCAAATACCCGCATTCCCACACGCACATTTGGTTTTGAAGATGGCATCGAAGTCATTGGCAATGAGCCGGGCGCAAATCTGAGTAACTCGGCATTCTTCAACGAGCAAGAGCAACGGCAAGTTTTGGGGGTTGGTATCAATAGCATAGCCGAATTTTCTGTAGAGGCAGGTCAGCTGATCCATGCGGTTCGGGTCAATATCGCCCCAGAAACTTCTCCATTTAATGATTACATGATCCTTGTAGCGAGTCGTGAAGAATCGGTCATCTATAATGAGTTACAACAAATCACCGTTTTAGGGTTTGCGCTCATTGGGGCAGTCGCTTTACTCGGCACATTGTTGACCATCTTCATCGCCCGCCAACTCAGCCAACCGATTCGTGAACTCGGCAATGTGGCGCAAAAATTAGCCATGGGCGATTTTAGCACCACACCATCCGTTGCACTCGCACAACGCCAAGATGAGATCGGCGATTTGAGCCGTGCGTTCATCAGCATGAGTAACCAACTCAAAGAATCGTTCACATCGCTCGAAGCGCGTGTAGCAGAACGTACACAAGATTTACAAACATCGGCAGAAATCGCCGCCGCCGCCAATCAAATCCGCGATATTAACGACTTGCTCAGCTTAACCGTGAACCTGATTCGTGACCGCTTCAATTTTTACTATACCCAAGTGTACCTGATTGATGAAACAGGTAAATGGGCAGAACTACGTGATGGTACGGGATATGTGGGTCGTAAATTGCTCAGCAGAAAGCATAAGCTCCCTCTGAATGGACGGTCTTTGGTGGCGACGGCTATCAACACGCAAAAAGCGATTGTCGTGCAAGATACCACGCAAGACCCGAACTTCTTGCCCAACGAATTGCTCCCCGATACCCGTTCAGAGGCGACCATCCCACTTCGCGCAAAAGAGCGGATTATCGGCGTACTGGATATTCAACATAATATGCCGAATACCTTCACAGAAGATAACATCCGCCTGTTTCAATCGATGGCAGACCAACTGGCAGTGACATTCGAGAATGTGTCGTTGTATCAAGATACGCAACGGCGTGCGCTCGAAATGCAGACGGTGGCAGAGGTCGGTGCAGAAGCCACCAGCAACTTGAATATTACAGAACTCTTATTCAATGTGTCGAATCTGACAAAGGAACGCTTTGATTTGTATCATGCCCATATTTACCTGCTTGATGATACAGGTGAAAAACTCGTCCTCGCCGCTGGAGCGGGTGATGTAGGCATGATTATGGTGAGAGAGGGACGCTCGATTTCCTACAAACACCCGAACAGTTTGGTCGCCCTCGCCGCCCGTAATCGTGAAGGTGTTATTGTGAATGATGTCACAATCAGCCCTGATTTCTTACCCAACCCGTTATTGCCCAATACAAAATCGGAAATGGCGATTCCGATGATTGTGGGCAACAAATTAATCGGCGTATTGGACGTGCAATCTGACCATATCAATCGGTTTAATGATGAAGATGTGCGTGTACAATCGACATTGGCATCGCAAATCGCTGTGGCGGTCGAAAATGCGCGTGCGTTTGATCAGATTCAGTACAAAACACAACAATTACAGATCATCTCTGAGGTGAGCGCCCAAGTGACGAGCATCCAAGACCCCGATAGGCTCGTTCATGAAGTGGCAGATAAAATCAGCGCGGGCTTGAATCTCTATCACATTCATATTTACATCCTAGAAGAAGATAACGAAACCTTACATTTGGTTGCGGGGACAGGTCAAGCGCCTTGCCGTCATGTTGGAACGGGTTACAAATTACATCTGAGCCAAGATGACAACCTCATCATCCAAGCGGCGAAAACGTATCAAGCATTGATAGACAATCAGGTCGATTATGAGGCGGCGCGGGAGTTCAATCCATTTTTACCAGAAACGCGCTCGTTGTTGGTTGTCCCTATCGTCACAGGTGGTCAATTATTAGGCGTGATGGAAATTCATGCCGATCATGAATTTGCCTTCACTCCAGATGATATTCAAATCCAAAATCTGCTCGCAGACCAAATTGGCACAGCCTTACAAAATGCACGCGCTTATACAGAAATACAACGCGCTAAAGCAGAAAATGAACGCCTATTCAATACGGCGCTCGACCTCATCGGGACTGCGAGTTTTGATGGTTATTTCTTACAACTCAATCCTGCTTGGGAGACGACACTCGGCTTTAGCCGTGCCGAGCTGATGGCGGTGCCATATGTCGAATTTGTGCATCCTGATGATGTGGAACGGACTAACCACGAAGCCAACGAACAACTCGCCAAAGGGTTCAAGACCATCGCGTTTGAAAATCGCTATCGCACCAAAGACGGCGACTATCGCTGGCTCTCGTGGCAATCGACACCCGATGTTGAACGCGGGGTGATTTACTTTATCGCCCGCGATGTCACCGACAAAAAACATGCCGACGAACAAATCCGTTCGGCGCTTAAACAAGTCGAAGATTATCGCTTCGCTATTGACCAATCGGCAATCGTGGCATTCACCGACCAAACAGGCAAAATTACGTATGCCAATGACCGCTTCTGCGAAATCTCGAAATACACCCGTGAAGAACTCATCGGTCAAGACCACCGCATCATCAATTCGGGTTATCACGATAAAGCATTCATCCGCGATATGTGGGTAACAATCGCCAATGGCAAGGTGTGGCATGGTGAAATCCGTAATAAAGCCAAAGACGGGAGTTATTATTGGGTAGATACGACCATCGTCCCAACGTTGAACGAAAAGGGTAAACCTGTTCAATATATCGCTATTCGTTACGACATGACGAAGCGTAAAGAACAAGAACTGGAAATTCAAAAACGCGCCATCGAGTTACAAACCGTAGCCGAAGTGAGCGCCGAAGCCATCAGCAACCTCAATATTAATACGTTATTGGTAGATGTAGCAAACCTGACGAAAGAACGCTTTGGCTTATACCATGCCCATATCTATCTAATAGACGATAGCGGAAAGAATTTGGTGTTAACCGCAGGTGCTGGTGAAGCAGGTCAATTGATGGTTAAGCGGGGACATCAAATCCCCATTACACGCACACAAAGTATCGTTGCCAATTGCGCCCGCAACCGCAAAGGTGTGATTGTGAACGATGTCACACAAACACCCGACTTTTTGCCCAACCCGTTATTGCCAGAAACCATGTCCGAAATGGCTGTGCCGTTGATTGTTGGTGATAAAGTCATTGGCGTGTTGGATGTGCAATCGCGCCAAGTTGGTCGCTTCACCGATGAAGATATACGGATTAAAACCACACTCGCATCGCAGGTCGCCATTGCTATCGAAAATGCGCGTACCTTTGATGAAAATGAACGGAGTCGCCAACGGATGGAACTCTTGGCAACCACCAGTGCCGACTTGTCATTAGCACAAACCGAAGAGGATGTTTTAGGAGCATTGAGTAATCTGATAGACCACTATCACATCGAAATTGCATCTATCTCGACGATTCATACAGACGAGACAACCGGTTTTGCCGATATTTTGGCGGTACGCATCAATAATCAACCGACGCCCTTATCCAGTATCCTCAAAACACGGTATATGTGGGATGAATATCCCATCTTGAATGCCTTAAGAGATAATCCTTATTCGGTTTTGTATATCGAAAGCCATCATGATACGATGGTCGATGAGACTGTGCGTGAATTCATCAAGATGAGTCAGGTCGGCTCAATGGTGATTTTACCTATCAGTGATATGAATGGCTTATTCGCATCTATCACCTTCTCATGGTATACACCACAAAAATTTGATGCCGATTTCCGTGAGATTCTCATCACCTTGCTACCCGTCATCAATTCGGTCATGTCTACCAGACGGGCTTATCTGGCAGAAGAGAACTCACGGCTCGAAAATGAGCTTCGCGCCAAACGGCTCGAATCGGTGACGCATATCAGTACCGAGACAACCACCGTGTTGGTCTTGGATGAATTGCTCGATCGCGTGGTGAACCTGACCAAAAATGAATTCGGGTTGTATCATGCCCATATTTATCTGCTCAATGATGAAGAAACTGCCTTACGAGTCGTTGCGGGGTCTGGCGATGCTGGTAAGCAGATGGTCGAAGCAAAACATCAGATTCGCCTCAACCGCGAGCAATCGCTGGTGGTGCAAGCCTATAAAACACGGAAACCCGTTATCGTGAATAATGTTCAGGCAGATCCCAATTTCTTGCCCAATCCGTTATTACCACACACACACGCCGAAATGGCTATCCCATTGATTGTCGGCACACGAGTCTTGGGCGTACTCGATTTGCAATCGGAGCAAATTGGGCACTTCGGCGAAGAAGATGTACAAATCAAGACCATCCTCGCCGACCAAATCGCCATCGCCATTCAAAATGCCCAATTCTTCGAGATACTCGAAGAACAAGCCATCGCAGAACGCGAAATTGCCGATAAATTACGCGATGTTGACCGCCTCAAATCACAATTCTTGGCGAATATGAGCCACGAATTACGCACACCACTCAATTCGATTATCGGTTATTCAGAGGTGTTGCTCGATGGTGTCGATGGTGAACTCACACCCGATGCCGAAGAAGATATTCAAGCCATTCACAATAGCGGTAAACACTTGCTCTCGCTCATCAACGAAATCCTCGATCTCGCCAAAATCGAGGCGGGCGAAATGCGCCTCGATCGCAAGTCGCTGGATTTAGTCGCACAGGTGAAAGAAATCGTCCAGACGGCGCAGGTGTTGGTCAAAGATAAGCCCGTCATCCTAGAGATGGTGCAAGAGACCGATATCCCATTGGTGAATGCCGACCCAATCCGCTTGCGTCAAATCATCTGGAATTTGGTCAGTAATGCCGTCAAATTCACCGAGTCGGGCAGTGTCCGCATCCACCTAAATCGCACCGATGAGAAAACCATCACGGTTGCCGTCAGAGATACAGGTATCGGCATCTCGAAAGATAAACTGCACAACGTATTTGAACGCTTCAGCCAAGTGGATGGTTCATCTACCCGTCGGGCAGGTGGGACTGGCTTGGGTCTGACCATCACCAAACAACTGGTCGAATTGCACGATGGCGAAATTTTTGTCGAGAGCGAATTGGGCAGTGGATCAACCTTCTGGTTCACCATGCCCGTTCACGAATCGGTCTTGATTCAAGAAGCTGAAAAGAGTGGCTCTGATTAATCCTAAATGTGATGTATATTTTGTGGCGGACATGCGAGGCGAAAGTCCCGCGTCCGCCATTACAGTCAACACGGGGATTTGTGTCATGGACGACTAGCCCGCAGGGCGTATGTCGTCCAAATGGATGTAACAAATTTATTCAGTCGCATATATGTCTACAAATTAAAAATGCTATTACATCTACAATCACACATGAAAGTATACGCATGAATAACCCGCAATTCACCAAAGTCGTCTGTTTAGAATGTGGTCATGAAATGCCACCCGATATGACATTGACCGTATGCGAAAAATGTCAATCGGGTTGGTTGGATGCCCGTTACGATTATGATGTCATCAAACCGATTTGGGAAAAAGGCATGAGTGGGGCGCGTTCACTGTGGCGTTATGGCGCATTATTGCCTATCACCGTCCCCAATCCAGAAATTTCACTCGGCGAGGGATACACCCCTTTGGTGCGCTTGTATCAATATGAACGCATCTATGGGCATGAGGGCATTTATATCAAAGATGAGCGCCATCAACCGACCAATTCGTTCAAAGACCGCCAAGCCGCCATGTCGGTGACAGCCATGCAACAACACGGTGTCAAAGAATGTGTGTTGGCATCGACAGGCAATGCGGCGGTGGCGTATGCCGCCTATTGTGCGCGGGCAGGCATCAAATTGTGGTTATTCCTCACCAGCCTTGTCCCCAACGAAAAAATGCGCGAGGCGGCTTTGTATGGCGCGGAGGTGGTCAAAGTCTCTGGGACGTATGACGAGACAAAAAAAATCGCCGCCCAATTTGCAGAACGCAAAAATATCATTATGGATAAAGGCGCACGCACCATTCCAAGCAAAGAGAGCATGAAGACGCTCGGTTACGAGATTGCCGAACAATTGGCACTAGAACGGCATCCAGACGGGAGCAAAAAATGGCTCGCGCCCGATTGGTATATCCAAGCAGTCAGTGGTGGTATCGGTCCCATCGGCGTGTGGAAGGGATTTCAGGAATTATTCGATATGGGGCTGATCGATAAAATGCCCAAACTCGGCATTGTGCAAGCGGCGGGTTGTGCGCCGATGGTGAACGCCTTCGTGAATAATCAATCTAAAGCCACACCCGTCACCCCAAAAACCCTGATTCACGTCCTCGCTACGGGCGACCCTGGTCATGCCTACAATATTCTATACACCGCCACAAAAAGCAACGGTGGCATCATGCTGGCAGTCGAAGATGGAGACACCTTTCAAGCCATGCGCCACCTCGCATCGCGTGCAGGCATCTCGGTAGAACCCGCCACTGCAGTCGCCTTTGCGGGACTCGATAAAATGTTCGCACAGGGAATTATCAAAGCAGGCGAGACGGTGGTCATCAATTGTTCGGGTCATACCATGCCCGCCGAAAGTCATATTTTGGGCGACCAATACGACCGCTACATCCTCGACTTGCAAATAGACCCCACCGACCACAGCAACAGCCCTAAAGAAGAGGGCTTAGGTGCGGCGCTCCGCAATTTAGCCGAACAAGTGACAACGGTTGTGGTGGTAGATGACAATCCCAACGACCGCCGTCTGATTCGGCGCTTATTACAAAGCCACAAGAATTATCGGGTCTACGAAGCATCCAACGGCGCAGAGGGGTTAAAGGTCATCGCCGACCGCAAACCCGATTTAGTCGTGTGCGATTTGACCATGCCCGAAATGGACGGATTAACACTGTTAGAACGCCTGAAAAAAGACCCCGACTTAGCCAACATCCCCGTGGTGGTGGTCTCTGCCAAAAATTTGAGCGACCAAGACCGTAAAATACTGGATGATTATTCCGATTCAGTGTGGATGAAAGGCGGTTTTGAAACACGCCAATTGGTAGATCATGTGGTGAATGTGCTGGGGCATACCCCCGTAGATAACTCTGCCGAAAAAACATCATCAGCGACATCCACACCAATATCAGCCGATGCGACACCGCAATCATCGCCAACGCAAGGGCAACACACCATCGTCATCATCGAAGATAATCCGATGGATTTGCGACTTGCCAAACGCATGTTAGCCTCTGCGGGCAGTGACTATTATGTGGTCGAAGCGACAACCGGGCGGGCGGGGCTGAAAGCCATCTACACGTATCACCCCGATTTAATCATCCTCGACCTGATGTTGCCTGATGTCGATGGATTTTCGATACTCGATACGCTCAAAAATGACTCTAAATTGCGCGATATTCCTGTCGTGGTGGTCTCTGCGAAGTCATTGAGCGAAGAGGAACAACAACGCCTGCAAACCCATATCAAAGTTTTGCTCGAAAAAGCATCCCTAGACCGTAAAAATTTGTTAGCCCTCATCAAGACAGAATTGAGCGACTTATGAGCCGTATTGTCGTGATTGAAGATAATCCAGATAACAGTCGCATGGTGGCGAAATTGCTCCGTGCGGCATCGCATAATGTGATTGTAGCAGAAGATGGCGAGACCGGTCTGACGACCGTCTTTGAGCATCACCCCGATTTGATATTGATAGATTTGGGCTTGCCCGATATTGATGGTCAGACGGTCATCGCGCTCATCAAACAGCAAGCCGAATTCGCCAATGTGCCGATTATCGCCTTCACCGCCTTCCCACCCGATACCGCTCAAAGCATGGCAACCGCTTATGGATGTCAGGGGGTTATCACCAAACCCATTGATACGCGCACATTCGTCAGCCAATTGGAGGCATTTATCCCTAAACCTTAATATGGTGTAAAATAAACGTGTTTTTGTTTGTTGTGAAGATTGTGTAGGTAGTCTTTTGTCAGATAAGCCCCCATCCGATGCCCGTTCTGAATTTATCGGCAACGGCAATCAACTCATCCCCGCCAATCAGTTTTCGTATGCCGAACTTGCCGATATTTATAATCAGGCGCGGGTCGATTATATCGTCCCCATGCCGATGAATGCCAAACGCTTGCAAGAATATGTCGAATATTATGATATATCATTGGCGGGGTCGGTGGTCGCCATGACGGAAGACAATCTGCCGTGCGGGGTCGGCATGTTGGGATTGCGCGACGGGCGCGGTTGGATTACCCGACTGGGCGTGATTCCAGAACGGCGTAAACATCGTGTTGGGCAAGCCATCATGGAAAGCCTGATACAATTCGCCTATCAGCATGGCGTAACCTTGATTCAACTCGAAGTGATTGTCGGCAACGAACCCGCAAGGCGTTTGTTCGATAAACTCGGCTTTGTCGTCCAGCGCGAATTATTGGTCATCCGCCGCCCACCAAGCGCACCAGCACCACATCTCGGTTTTGATGCGATAACCCCAATTGTGATTGATGAAGCCGATATTCCACAAGTGTTGACGAATCGGGTAGATAATCCTTCATGGATAGAAGAAACAGCATCATTGCTCAATATCGCCAAATTACGTGGGATACGGATTGAGGGCGATAAGGGCGAATGGGGATGGGCGGTTTTTCAGCGTACACCGTTTCAGCTCACGCATTTTATTCTGAATTATAGCCACGATTGGGTCGCGCAAGCCTTGCTGTATCACATTCACAAAGAATATCCCATGCAAGACACCAAAATCGAAAATGTAGATGTGAATGATAGTTTATGGAACATCTACCAACAAATGGGCTATTTAGAAATTTTCCGCAGGACGGAGATGTTTTTACACCGCAAGTAAAACGATTTATTTTTGCGGGCAAACTGGATATAATTGGAAACGCTACCAACAGCGTTTATCGGCATAGGATAGATTATGGCAACTCATTGGCTCTATGAAGAAGCACAAACTGCGTTAGACCGTCTTTTACCACGCATCGCGCCACTTTTTAGCAAACACGAAAAACAATACCAACAATTTGTGGCGCGTGCCAAGCATTATTTTCCGCTTGCCTTCGCCAATTTATATCAGGTTTATAGTGGACGCTACGACTTTTTTTATCATCTCGAACAAATTTTACTCACCACCGCCCATAAATTTTTAGAACGCCCCAAAGATTTACACGCGCTCGATCAGCAACGTGAGGCGCATCCGACATGGTTCACCGACCGCCAAATGATTGGCGGGGTGTGTTATGTGGATTTATTCGCAGGTGATTTAGACGGCATCCGCAAAAAAATTCCGTATTTCAAAGAATTGGGATTAACCTATCTTCACCTAATGCCCCTATATGCCGTTCCAGAAACGAATAATGATGGGGGCTATGCGGTGAGCGACTTTCGGACGGTGAACCCACGATTTGGCACACTGGCAGATTTGACCCGTCTGGGGCGCGAATTACGCGATAACGGAATCAGTCTGGTGATGGATTTTGTGTTTAATCACACATCCGATGAACATGAATGGGCAAAACGGGCATTGGCAGGCGAAAAACGCTATCAACAATACTATTATTTCTTTCCAGATAGAACCCTGCCCGATATTTACGAAAAAAATCTGCGCGAAATCTTCCCCGAACAAGCACCGGGCAATTTCACCTATATCGAATCGCTCGGTCAGTGGGTATGGACGACCTTCAACACCTTTCAGTGGGATTTGAATTACACCAATCCCGATGTGTTCAACGCCATGCTCGGCGAGATGTTGTTTTTAGCCAATATCGGCACAGAAATTTTACGGCTCGATGCGGTGGCGTTCATCTGGAAGCAAATGGGGACAAATTGCGAAAATTTACCCCCCGTCCACAACATCATCCGCGCTTTTAACGCGCTGGTGCGGATTGCCGCCCCCGCTATGTTGTTCAAATCCGAAGCGATTGTGCATCCCGATGATGTCGCCAGTTACATCTCGCCCGAAGAGTGTCAGATATCGTATAACCCCACCTTCATGGCGCTCATCTGGGAGGCGCTCGCTACCCGCGAAATCAAATTATTGCGCCATTCGATGAGCAAACGGTTTGATATTCCCGCAGGCACAGCATGGATCAATTATGTCCGTGTGCATGATGATATTGGGTGGTCTTTCGCCGATGAAGATGCGCTTGAAGTCGGTATCAATGGCTTTGACCATCGCTTATTTTTGAATCAATTTTATACAGGCAAATTCACGGGGTCATTCGCCACAGGCTTGCCGTTTAATTATAACCCGATCAATCAAGATATGCGGATTTGTGGCACATGCGCCTCGCTTGCAGGCTTAGAGCAAGGCTTATCGCTGGGCAATCCGTTGTATACCGAAGATGCCCTACGGCGCATTATCCTCATCCATAGCCTGATTATCAGCGCGGGCGGTATCCCGTTGATTTATCTAGGGGATGAAATCGCCATGCTCAATGATTATAGCTATGTGAATGATGTGCATAAACAAAATGATAGCCGATGGGTGCATCGCCCAGCATTTGATTGGGGACGCGCTGAAAATCGGCACGATGAATTGCATCCCGCAGGGCGGGTATTCAGCGCCTTGCAAGGGCTTATCAACATCCGCAAACAAAATCGCCTGTTCGATAACCCCCAAACGCAATTCATCGATGTGCATAATCGACATGTGTTGGCATACATCCGCAATCAGGCGATATTCATCCTCGCCAATTTTTCTGAACACGGGCAACGCATCTCCAAACGGGTGATGAGCGCCTATTGGAAGCAATCGGATAAACAACACGATCTGGTGAGCGATACCACACTCGACAACGATGATTTTATCGCGTTAGAGCCGTATCAATTTGTGTGGCTGGTCAACCTGTGAAACTTGTTACAATTTTCAACTCGTTGCTTGACACACCTCTTAAAATTAGACTATGCTCAATGTAAGAGAGCATATAGGGTATGGCATATCGCCATATATCAAAAGGTTAAATGAAAGGACTATTGTCATGTTAATGCCAAGCGATGTATGTATTCCGACTCGGATTTTAATCGAGGTTCGCGCCGATGACCCCGAAGCCCGTGATGTGATTGCCGAACTCGACAACGGCATCATCTACACTGCCGTATTTATCACCCCCAATTACCTCAGACGACAAATGGAATTGACCTATCAGCTCACGCAACAAATTGAAGATACCATCCCTGTGCGTTTTGCGGCGCTAGATACCCCTCATATTGTTGTTGAAATGCTCGACCGCGATACGATTGAAGACACGATCGATAATTTATTAGCGATGGATTTATTCGAGAGTTATTTCACCCAAGTGACCGATAGCCCCGAGGAAGAAGCACAGGGTAGAAGTAACGGACAACGCGCCACCCAAGAAGTTGCGGCGGTCGTCCTCACCGAGGTGTTGGTGGTGGAAGAGTAACTCTTCCACCCACTTTGTAAAAGCGCACAATTTAGAAGCGCACAATCTTTTGCGCCACCCGCAATTGCTTAGAGAAAATGGGCAAAAATTCCAACAAATTTTTATATTTTTCGTTGGTCTCTTTTTCTTGTAAAAAGCGCCGTAAAACGCTCACCGTGCCGGGTAAAATTTCCATTTTGCGGGCTTTTTTCTCCATAATCATATAGGCTTTGTATTCACGCTCATCTACATGGTCTTCTAAATACATCGCCACCACCGCCGAGAGGAACAGCGCCGTGAATTGCTCTTCCCAAGTGGGATATTGCGCCTTAAAGTGGTCTGGCACGGGTAAATCGGTCTTCATCACTTCAGCGAGGTGGTCGGGCTTGCTCCACAAATAGGGTTTGAGCATCAAGCGCCCCAAAGCCATAATCGCCGCCCGATACGAATAGGTTATCTGGCTCGGCTCATCATAGGGCCACGGCGGGCTATCACCCCACGCCAACGGGGGCGGTGCGATACACCACAATTCATGACCAACCCGACACGCCACATCATAATCGGTGGGATAACCGATATTGGGCAAAAAGACCAGTTTTTCATCGACATCGCCGACGAACGGTTTCATGAACGGCTTGAGGGACATCTTGACGAAGATTTTTTGTGATTGCAACAAGGCTTTATCCCACAAAATTTGTTCTTTCGACCAAAATGTAGGCAATTCTGCGAGGGTATAAAAATCGCGCAATTGCCCCAGATACCCATCGGGCAACCAAGCTGGTGGGTTTTCGAGTTCAAATTCGGGTAGGCGTATCATCCCCGCGAGTGTAAACAAGGCTTCAAGTGGGGTGTTTTTATCTAATAAAATTTGAGTCGCCTGTACCACCGGATGGTCAGCATGTTTGAGGACATGCTTGCGCGTGGCACGGGCGTGCATGTGCGTGCCATGCGGCTTGAGTTGTTGCGCTTTATCGGGGTAGGTTGTCGCGGCGAGTACCGCAGACATCAACCGCATACGGTCATCAATACGGACGAGAATATCGCTTTGGTCAGTCATCAATTGCCCTCAAAACAGATGCGAGGTTATCACTATACCCTATTGTAGACAGAAAGGGGCGTTGGGGCAAGTTGAGATACACAGGTCAGGCTTTTTCGGGCGGGGAAATATCACCTATTGATGTTAGCACATTTAGTTGGTGTTATAATGTGATAAATAAAGATTGAGGAGTTTTGGATATGCCATCTACACCCACAGATGAAATTTTAGAATTTTTACTCTCTGCGCCAACCCCACAAGCGGTTATCGAATTACGTCCATCGGATGAAGCGCAAGAATGGCTACGTTATTTATTAGATGGCAACCGCAACAACACCCTCACCGATGTAGAACGGGCAGAGTTGGATAACTATCTACAAGTTGAACATTTTATACGTCAATTGAAAGTAAAGGCACATCAGAAATTGGGCAAAGGGTCATGACTTAATCAGAATCCACCTTGTCGAAGAGCGAAAAACATTTTTAGAATTGGGTTTTTATGATGTAGATTAGGATTTTCCACCCATGCGCGTGATGCTATTCACAGAGACCTTTTTGCCCAAGCGAGACGGCATCGTCACCGTGATTTGTTTGTTGCTCGACCACCTGACCAAACGCGGTATCGAAACGGCGATTGTCGCGCCGTATGTGGCTGACCATCTGGGCGAACATGAACCCTACTATAATCAGACAAGGATTATCCGCGTCCCTGGTGTGACCTTCCCGATTTATCCCGAACTCAAGGCGGGTCCGCCACAATGGAACACCTATCGGCAAATCAAAGATTTCCGCCCCGATATTGCCCATTTCATCCACCCCGTCCTCATCGGCGGATTCGGCATCCTCATGGCGAAACGCCTGAATATCCCCAACCTGACCTCGTTCCATCTGGATTTTGCGGGCATGGCGGAACATCATCACCTATGGAACATCCCACTCAAGCCGATGAAACCGCTCATCAATCATTTCACACGATTCACATTCAACATGGCAGATTACACCCTCGCGCCATCCAAATTGGTGCAAAATCAGATGATAGCGTTAGGCATCAAAAATGTCGGGTTATGGAAGCGTGGCGTGGATGGGGAACGGTTTAATCCCAAATTCCGCGATGAAGCCATGCGCTACGAACTCTCAGACGGGCATCCAGAGGACACACTCTTGCTGTATGTCGGCAGATTGAGCAACGAAAAACGGATTGACCTGTTGCGTCCGATTTTAGAACGCATCCCGAATACACGCCTCGCGTTGGTGGGTGATGGACCCGCCCGTGCCGATTTAGAAGCGCATTTTGCAGGGCTACCCGTCAAATTTATGGGGCGGATGGTCGGCGTGCCACTCTCGCAGGCGTATGCCAGTGGCGATGTGTTCACATTTGCGTCTTCGTTAGAGACATTCGGCTTGGTGGTGGTCGAAGCGATGGCGGCGGGGTTGCCTGTGGTCTCATCGCGGGTGGGTGGCATTCCTGATGTGGTCGAAATCGGCAAGACGGGTTATCTATTCGATGATGGCGATGTGGACGGCTTGGTAGAAGGTGTCCGTAAAATCGTCAGCGATAAAGAGACGATGCGCCAAATGGGACGGAATGCGCGGGCTTATGCCGAAACCCAAACATGGGATGCCATGATGGATGAGGTGATTGTGCATTATCAACGCCTGATCGATAATCACCGAGCCAAAAAAGGCGGTCGGCGAATCGCGCCCCGCTTGCCGTAATATCATTGAATGCGGTGGTATTTTTAGGGCGGATATACAAGGCTAAAGCCTCTAATCCGCCCGTACACACTTAAAAATTTCCGTGACTGTACGGGACGATTAACGCGAAGCGTGTATATCGTCCCTAATCGAAAACCATCCTAAAATCTATCGGGATAGACTTCTTTAGCCAATGCTTCTTCTTGGTCAATCAGGGTGCTAATGGCATTGAGACCTTTTTGCCAGAAATGCGGGTCGTTCAAATCCACACCGACAGTCGCCAAAATTTTATCGGGATAATCCGAATTGCCCGCCGCCAACACATCCATATACTTGGGCGCGAATGATGCCCCTTGTTCTTGATACAGTTGATACAATGCCAGCACCAACAATTCCCCGAAGGCATAGGCATAAACGTAACCCGGTGTATGCAAAAAGTGGGGGATATAACTCCACCATTGGCTGTATTCATCGCGCAACTTCACGCTATCGCCGAACATGGCGCGTTGCGTGTCCATCCAAATGGCGTTGATGCGCTCGGTAGCGAGTTCACCTTCGCTACGGCGTGCGGTATGCAAGCCGTGTTCAAACCGATTCATGCTGATTTGACGAAACACGGTGGCGAAAGTATCTTCAATTTTGCCCGCCATCATCGCCAATTTCGCTTTAGCGCGGGTTTCCCGTTTCATCAGGTCGCTAAAGACCAACATCTCGCCGAAAACCGATGCCATCTCTGCGGTGGTGAGCGGGGTATATAACCCGAACAACCCGCTTTTCTTGCCCGATAAATACATATGGATGCCATGCCCCAATTCGTGCGCTAAGGTCGCCACATCCCGCGCCCGTCCTTCATAATTGACGAACACAAACGGATGCGCCGATGGAGTCACAGGTGAAGCATACGCGCCACCACGTTTATTCGGCAAAACGGCGGCGTGAATCCAATTTTTATCGAAGAAATAACTCGCCACTTCTGCCATTTGGGGATGAAATGCCGAAAACGCATTGAGGATAATCTCTTTGGCTTGTGACCATGTGTAAAATTCTTCTTCGACATCATCAAATGGCAGGGGCGCGTAACGGTCATAATCGGCGAGTTCATCCAAGCCCAACAACACCCGTTTGAGGTTATAATGTCGCGCCACCAATTGATAATTGCTGGTGACAGTATTAATCAGCGCATCCACCACCGCATCAGGCGCTTTATTGGCGAGATTGCGCGATGAAATCCACGTCGGATAGCCCCGCAATTTATCATTCGAGGCTTTATCTGCCACGACTGTGTTATAGACGTAGGTCAATTCCATCTTTTTAGAATTTAACCCTGCTGTGAGCGCATCGGCGGCTTTTTTGCGCGTTTCACGATTAGGTGAATACATATGCGTCATCAATTGCGTCTGATTCAATTGTTCACCATCGAAATCATAGCGCATGGCGCTGGTCAATTGGGTGAAAAAGCGCGTCCACGCGCTGTTGCTGGTGACAGATTTTTCGCTGAGGATGCGTTCTTCGGGTTCGCTCAGTTGATACGGCTTATAGCGCCGTTCTGCTTCAAGATGATGGACATACGGCGCGAGCAGGGGATGGGTCATGATGGCTTGCGCTTTATCATCGGCGACTTCGTTCCATTCAAGCATAAAAAAGAGCATTTGTTGATTGAGCATCGCGCCATATTCGGTCACTTTTTGGATGAGCGCCCCGCGTTTGGGATCTGCCGTGTCGGTGGAATAATGCAACGAGGCATACGAGCCGATTTTGCCCGTACCGTCACGGATGTCTTCCATGCGTTTCATGGCATCGTACATGGCTTCAGCATCGAGTTGGGCGACCTTGCCCTTATATTCCGTGGCGAAGGCTTGCGCTTGTTCCATATAGTGCGTCATATCCGCTTGGATTTTGGGGTCATCTACCCCTGCATACAACACACTCAAATCCCATTCAATTTGTTCTGCACCTGTTTGGCGTTTTTCCATGATATTGAT
>DAOTVP010000047.1:0-94176 GCA_034436155.1 Anaerolineae bacterium | reverse complement strand
GTGCCACGATATACACCCGCCGTTGCACGGCTCAACATCGCCGCCGCCCCGACTTCCTGATAACTCAACATGCGGAATAATTCGCCGAAGCCCATCAACGGCTTTTCGAGTTTTTTGCTGATGACATCATACGTGGTGTCGCGTGGCGCGATTCCTGTTCCACCGTTGAAAAGCACCAACCGCACATCGGGCATGGCGCATAATTCATCCAACACCGCCAAAACTTGGTCGGGTTCGTCTTTGATGAGCCGATACGCCACCGCGATATGCCCCGTCTCTGATAATCGATTTTCTAAGTAGTGTTTATTCACATCCGTTTCGGGTGTGCGCGTGTCGCTGACGGTGACAATCGCCACGCCTACGGGGTCATGCCCCGCCTTTTGCCGATGTTCCTGTGCGCCCATGTGCAAAAATCCTCTCCCAATCAATCATTATGATAAAATCAGTTTGAAAGATATATACGATGGTTATTTTTGCAAGGGGACACCAGTCAAGATGTCCCCCAAACCAGATCACGCCTTAAAAAAGGCATCAATCAAAGGTTGGCGTTTCTGACCGCCAAAATTGACCAAGCCGTAACCATCATCCATGCCATCGCCGTAACCGTACCACACGGCGCACGCTACTTTACCCGCCAAGCGGGTCTTGATTTCATTATAAAAGGCGGTCACATACTGCCCAACGCTAGGCGCTAATCCATCATTACCCTGTTGTCCCAACACGCCCCATTCGGTTATCCAAATCGGCTTGGTGGGCAAGGCTTGACGCAAATGATTCACCGCCGTCACCAAATCACCATGCACGGTGAAGGGATTGCCCGCGGGTCCGTTGCCATAGGCATGAAAACCAATTCCATCGGGGCGGATGTTACTAGGCATATTACGGAAGGCGGTGTTGATGTAATTTAATCCACTACCCGCGCCTGTCACCAACCCGCCCGTGATGATGAGTGTTTTGCTATCTATCGAGCGAATCGCCTTGATGCTTTCGGAGAGCAGATAGCCATAAATTTCGGGCTTAATCGGGATGGCAGAACGGATATGTTGCGGGAGCGTATCTTGTTCGTTCCAAATTTGATAAGCGTGAACGAGATTTTTATCCTTAAAAATTTGCGCCGTTTGTTTGACGATGTTGATAAAATTGGGCGTAAAAAATGTCTTCCAACGGTTATCATCCAGACTTTCCCACGTAAAACCACCACCTTCACCGTAGGTTTGATGTCCCAAAATTAGGATGACCTTCAAGCCTGCCCGTTGGCACGCTTGAAGATAGGGCAAATAGCGATTAAACGTAAAATTCACATCTTGGTTGCCGAAGGCACGCGCTTCGTCATGTGGTGGGAAGTTGGGATTACGCGACACATTAAATTTGAGCCGTACCCAACCCAAACCAGCTAATTGGGCGGGGTCTGGATTACCCGCGGGGTTATCCAAATCAAGATTCACGCCTGTCACTTTTGTGCCTCTGAGGATCGGGTCTATGATGACCACGCCACCCTCCCCTTCATCATCCAAACTAACAGCGCGTAAATATTCGGCTGATGAATACGCATCCTCTGCACCTGCACGACGCAAGCGTATCCATTGATTGGGGACACCGACTTTCGCCAACACGCGCCCATGCGGCTCAACCGATTCTACGAGGTCGCTGGTGGTGAGCGTGGCTAAAATTTTACCATCGGTATTCGGTTGAGAACGCACACGCAAGCTACCCGTTGGGCGTAGGCGCATATTTGACCAATAGATAAACAGCGTTGGGTCTACTACATTGGGTAATTTGAATTCAGATAATCCACCTGCCGATGATTGCACCACCAATTTCACCTTATCGCCCGCGGCTTTGCCGATGACTGCGCCCGTTTTCACATCGGTATTCGCTTGAACTTTAATATCTTTCAGACCTGCGTAGGTGGTGGTATAAGTCACTCCCTCAATGGTGGTGGCAATTTGTACATATGCGCCATAATTGAGCGCGTCAGTGTTGGTGACGACTTTCACCACGTTGCCCGCCGCGGCGCATAAAATATCCACATCTTCTTCTGTGAGGATGTCTATGCCTTCGTGGGTATCGGGATTGGCATCGGTAGATGTCGAAAAACGGCGCGTGATGCGGGCGGGGCGATATTTGGTGGGATAGGTGAGCGTAAAGCGTTCAAAAAGGTGTTGCGGCATGTTCGATTTTTCGCCGTAGCGGTCTTTATTGGCGATTCGCACCGATAAGATGGTTTGCAAATCGGCGGGTGTTTTTGCTTCGATAATATCCACCCGCACCACCAAGGGATAGGCACGGCGGATATGCTGGAGTGGGTTATCATCAAACCATGTTTTAGGCGAATTCACCGCCGTGATGGTATGATAGCGATTTAAATCATTGCCCGCGGGGGAACGAATCACCGCCACTTTTTCAAAGGCTTCGGTGTAGGCTCTCGTGGCATTCAGCCACGCATCAAAGTTATCATTCGGTAAAACAATGGCATGAGACATGGTTGTAGCTATATCCTTTTCTAACGGCTTGTTAACACATTCTCACCTTAATGATAGCCTTATTTGGGACATTCTGGCAATTAAAATGCTTTGTTTGATGAAATTTCGTGTTTATGATGACCCAACATTGTAAAATAGTGATAATCATACTTATCATTTGGAATTATTGTCATGGTAATATACGAACATTTACTTGAGAATTTCTTTACCCTATCACTCGATTTAATGTGTATTGTTGATCGCGATGGTTATTTTCGTAAACTCAGCGATTCATGGAGTCTTTTGGGGTATCCGATACCCACGTTGATTGGCAAACATTGTTTAGATTATGTCCATCCAGATGACATTCTTGCGACACAAACAGCCATTAACCGCCTCAGACATAATGAAGCCATTGACGGGTTTCGGAATCGTTATCGCTGTAAAGATGGGTCGTATCGGATGCTTGCGTGGCGGTGTCGGAAATATGATGATTTTATTTTTGCAATCGCTCGCGATGTGACTGATATGAATCAAACCCAACAAGCCCTCATCGAAAGCGAATCGCGCTATCGCTCGGTGATAGCCAGCATGTCCGAAGGGGTGGTTATTCATGCCCAAGATGGCACAATTCAGACCTGTAACCCCGCTGCCGAGCGCATTTTAGGACTCACCCAAGACCAGATGAAAGGACTCACATCCATAGACCCACGTTGGCGTGCCATTCACGAAGATGGTAGCCCTTTCCCAGGCGAAACACACCCCGCCATGATAACCCTCAAAACGGGGCAACGGGTCTCGAATGTGGTGATGGGTGTGCATAAACCCGATGGCGAACTGACATGGATTTTGGTGAATAGTGAACCTGTTTTACATGATAGTGTGCCAACCTCATCGGCGGTGGTGGCAACATTCACCGACATCACCGAATTAAAACGCATCAGTGAGGCGCTCAAGCAAAGTGAATCGCGTTTTCGGACAATTTCTGAACTCATCAGCGATTTTGCCTATGGCTTCAGTGTTTCGCCCGATGGCGAGCTTCACTATGAATGGACAATCGGCGCAATTAAACCGATTACGGGTTACACGGCGGAAATGATTGCAGAACGCAAAGAGTGGGAAAGTTTATTCTATCCAGAAGATATGCCACTCATAGAAGAACGATTTGCCGATATTATGCGCGGAAAAGAACGCATAGATGAATTTCGGATTATCAATGCTTTGGGTGAAATCCGTTGGATACGCGATTATTCTAAGCCGATATGGGATGCAGAGAAACAGTGTGTCACCTTTCTTTACGGGGCGGCACAAGACATCACCGCCCAAAAACAAGCCGAACAACAAAAACAAGAAATCCGTGCCGAGCGCGACCGCATCAATATCCTCACCGATTTTATCACCGCGACATCGCACGAACTTCGCACCCCCCTATCGGTCATCAACACCAGCTTATACTTGCTCATGCGCTTAGACGATACAGACAAGCGCAAAGAAAAAGCCCAACAAATCACCGAACAGGTCATTTATTTGAATCGTGTCATCACGCAATTACACGAAGTCGTGCGCTTAGACCGCATCACCGAATTGGAACTCGAACCCATCGCGTTAGTTTCATTTGTAACCAGTTTTATAAATGAATATCAGTATCGGCATCAACAGGTTATCCTCAACAGTCAGGCGACAGAAGACTTGTTGATGATACAGGGGAGTCGGATACATCTACAAAATTTACTCACGCAATTGGTTGATAACGCCATGTGTTATTCACCACCCGCTAGCGCCATTCAAATCATGATGAGCAAAAAAGAGGAGTTTATCACACTCGCAGTTCAAGATGAGGGCACCGGCATTGAGCCAGAAGACCTTCAGAAAATTTTTAATCCACTTTATAAGGTGAATACCGCACGCACCCGCAATGAAAATGGGGTTGGTGTTGGTCTGACGATTGCCAAGCGCATCATGCAATTACATCACGGGCATATCACCGTAGACAGTAAAGTGGGCAAAGGCACAACTTTCACCCTGTACTTTCCGATTCCACCCATGACATGAAATAAAAAATCGGCTTGAAGCCGATTTTTTTATGTGTGAGCATGGAGAGATTCGAACTCCCGACTTTTTGGTCCGTAGCCAAACGCTCTAATCCACTGAGCTACATGCCCGTTTGTAAAGACAAATATAGCATAGCTTTGGGGCGTGGTCAAGCCCTCAATCTGCAACAACCGTTAGGCGGATGCGCCCAGCGCGTCCTAAAAAGTCGCGCACATACAGGGTGTATTCGCCTGTTTCGGGAATCGTGAGGCGATAAATTTGCGAATCGAGTACGCCCAACGTGAAATCGAGGCGGTTATGGTCATCATTTTGGGCGAGCATGTCACCATCTGAATTTTGTATCCACAAAAATGGGTCTAGCGAAAACGATACATCCTGGGCGCTTATCGTCACGACCTGCCCCGCTTCGAGTTGGATAGCATATTCAAAAATGGTGATGGCGGGCAGATAAAATTCAACCCCATTTTCGATTTCAGATTGCTGAAACGGATCGGATGGACGAAGCACAATTTCAAATTCACCCGCAAAAATTCCGCCATATGTATCGGCGCGGATGATGTAATAACCATCTTGGAGCAAGCGAATATCGCACAATTCGGCATCGGGATTATCGGGGCTGATATTATCGTTATAGGCGATGCGCCTGCCGTTCACATCCCAAATTTCTAAGACGGGGTTGTTCAACGGGTCATCAAAATCGGATGTGCGCGTCATCGTGATGGTGATGATTTCGCCCGATGTGCCATCGTAATAAAAAAATTGTGGCGCTTTGGCATCGAGTTCAAATTGTGTGGGTGTATCCAATGTCAAGAATTGTGGCGAGACATCGGTCTGTGCAAACAGGACGAAAGTACCCGCCAAGATGAGCCAACAGACGGCGAATAGGTGGATAAGACGGGGCATAAATTGTTTATCCTTTCTAGCGCATCGGCTATAATAGTAGTCATATTGTGTTAGATTGTTCTCCGAATGTCAATTTTCGGATTGGATATACCCGATGATACGAAAAATATCTTTTAGCCTGATTTTGATTCTTGTGTTCATTTTGGCGGCTTGTGGTGGCGATACCACCGAACAAATTGCAAGCATCCCCACGGCGACCTTGCAACCCCTATTCACCCTCACGCCAGAATTAACTGCGACCCCCGTTTCGACACGGACACCGTTGCCGACCTTCACCTTCACCCCATCGCCCACCTTCACACCATCTATCACACCTGTCCCACCGACTCTAACACCTACCCCACCGATTATCGGGCGGATTCAAGGCACACAACGCATCAATGTCCGCAACGGACCGGGCGAAGGATTTGAGATCATAGCGACGCTAACCCCTGGCGATGGGGTGCAAATTTTAGGTCAGAATACGGCGGGTGATTGGTTTAATATTTTGTTAGATGATGGCAGGCAAGGTTGGGTTTCATCGCGCTTGGTATCGGTACAAGCCACCCCTACCCCGCCACCATCGTTCACCCCTACGCCAGACCAAACCTTACTCGCATTAGGCACACCGTTGCCGACCGCTATTATCGGCGGCGGGACAATCACGCCAACACCACCCTTAGCGGCGGTATCTGCCACACCGCTCGGCACGCAACCCGCCCAAGTGACGAATAACACACCAACCACCACCGCGCCGTTCATCCCCGTCATCCCTGATGTGAATGTCAGCGTGATCAACCAGACGGCGACCGCACTGGCGGGGAATATTGTGCAAGTATCACCACCGCCGACCTTCACGCCTGCGCCAAATGTGCCTGTTCAAAGCACACTGCCCGCCAGCGCCAGCAATACCCCCGATCCCAATAGCAACATCACCCCCACCGTGTCATCGGGCGTGACCCCTGTCGCAGGTGATAACCCTGTTGTACAACAAGGCGTGCGCGTTTTTGCGCTGTGTGATAATCCCAATTTACGCATCGCCGCCCCGACCAATCTGGCGGCAGGTTCGACCATCATTGTCTGGTGGAGTTGGATTGTGGTTGCCAATAATGAAGAAACAGCGCGGGCGCTCATCAATCAACATGAAGCGGCGGTGCGTTACGAAGTACGTGTGAATGATGTGTTGCTCGATAACTGGCGACAATACGGCGTGCCGACCATCACCCAAACGGGGGGGAATAGTTATTCTAAATCATGGTTTGTGCCATTTAATGACCCGTTACAAGCAGGGACGTATCGCGTGACCTATCGCGCCACATGGTCGAGCGCCATCAGCGACGGCAAAGCGAATTACGGACCGGGGACGCTCAATCTGACCGAAGAAGGGGCGTGTACATTCGTTGTGAGATGATACAATAGGGGAATAACAAGCCAGTGAAAGTAGGTGTCATGTTATTCCCCTTTGGTTATTACGATTTAATCGAGGCGTTTACGCAAACGGGATGCGCCGTTTGTCGGTTGGTCAAACGCGATGTTCAGCGCCACATCGATGAAATTTTGTATGAGCATGTCACCGATACGGCGATGTATAACCGCTTCCGCGCCAGTCGGGGATTATGCGCCGAACACGGGCAATTGTTGTTGGGATTCGGCAACGCGCTCGGCATCGCCACGTTATACGAAGCCGTCCTCGATAAATTGGTGTCGCTATCCCAAGATGGTTTGGGCATATCCACCACACGCACATTATCGCGGTTGTTATCCAAATCCAACGGACAGGCACTCGCCGATATGCTCGCGCCCGACCAACCGTGCATCGCCTGCGAGATGCAATCCGCCAGCGATGATCGTTACGCCGATATTCTGGGGGAATATATCCAAGATGACAAATTGCAAACCGCCTACCGCCAATCGGATGGCTTATGCCTGTCGCATATCCGCCATGCCCTGACTCGCGCCAAAACAGGCGACAATGCCAAATTGTTGTTGACTATTCAAGCCGAAATTTGGCATAAACTCCGCACCGAATTAGCCGAATTTCGGCGCAAATACGATTTTCAGCATGTGGATGAGGCGATGGGCGCAGAAGGCGATAGCTGGATGCGTGCCGTCTTGCGCGTCGGCGGGGAATGATATAGGTGTAGCGTGGGGTTTGCGTAGTCACATCATCAGACTTGGGTTATTGGATAGCGTTATAATCGGCGCATATTCAGATAACCGAGGATAATCTCATGAAAAAAATTCTATCACTCACACTTTTGATAGGCTTTTGGGTCATATTCCCCACATTTTCACAACAAACGCCCGAACCCACACCGCCGTTTCCACCCAATCCAGAAGATATTTTTGCAGAAGGTGTAAATTGGGTGTTGATAGAAAACCAGCCTGCTATAATCGTGAATAATTCCAGTGGCATTATTGAATCGAATTGTGTAAACGCATTTGCGCGAAATGATAATCGCAGCGGATTATGGCAATGGCATATTGTTTATGACCCTGAAATCCAAAAACAAGTTGTCTGTTTTGATGAAACACTCGCCACTTATGATATATTGCTAGACGGTTATGAAGAATGGGATGTTTACGGGAATCCGAATAACGAATGGTTAACACTCTTTGGGCGCGATTTTGATAGCTCAAGTGATTATCAAATTTTTTCACATCATCTCCCAACAGGGCAACAAAATTATCTTGGTAAAAAAGACTTAAATCAGAGGTGTATAATCAGTATAGTATTAGTATGGGATGGTCATACAATGACGAACATAAAATTGTAGTCACTATTTGTCAGAAAGATTGTGATTGGGGAAATGAAATAATCTATCACATCACTTTACCCTAACAGCGTATGGGGATAGGTGGATAGACCAATCCGACTATCCCCTACACCCTACCCCGCCGACTAGGGTATAATTTGCGCCATGAGAAAATTACTTTAGGAAAATCATCTATGAGTGATGATACACGCATTTTTACGGATTATCAGGGGCGCAAAATTCGCTTGAATACAGAACGGATCTCGCATCTATTAGAACATCCTGAAATGGTTGGGCAACTTCACCGTATTGAGGAAACTCTAGCCAACCCGCAAATCATCATTTCGACATCATTGGATGACAGTGTGCATGTGTATCATCGTTATTATGAAATAACACCCGTAACGAGTAAATATTTACAAGTTGTGGTTAAATTATTGATAGATGATGCGTTCATCTTGACCGCATTTTTAGCAATCGGCAAAAGAAAGGCGACACAGTATGGCAGGCATAAAAATCTGGTACGACCAAGAAGGGGATATGCTAGAGGTGATTTTTGAGGATGCGCCCGCCATCACCGAAGAAATTGCCGATGATATTTTTGAGCGTCGCACAACCGATGGGCGCGTGGTGGGGTTGGTGGTGTTGAATATGCGCCAGCATGACCGCGAATCGCTCACCTTGCCCCTCACAATCACCGCTACGCCTACGCCCTAAATTCATCCCCTACACCCTACCTCGCCGACTAGGGTATAATTTGCGCCATGAGAAAATTATTCCTGTTCATCATTCTGATTATCGGCGTAGCCCTAGGCTTGGGTCTCGACCTCGCCAATCGTGGGCTATTTTGGCAATTCGCATGGTCGGTCACGGGCGAAGAAGAACCCATTTCGCAAATTCGCGGGGTCATCGAATGGATCGGGAGCAGTCTGCGCCCCCAACCGAACACCGCCCCCATGACCCCGATGGATAATATCGGCGTGCCACCGTATGGCATCAACACCTTTTTGGCGCTCGAAGCCGACCCGCGCAAAGTCGAGGCGCAACTGAAAAGCATCAGCGAGGCGGGCATCGTGTGGATTCGGCAACAATTTTCGTGGCACGACATCGAAATTGACGGGCGCGGTCAATTCACCGATTCGCGGCATGACCGCACAGGTGATGGGGTACCCGATACCGTATCGGCGTGGGATAAATACGACACTATTGTCGAGATGACCGAAAAATATGGGATTCGCATCCAAGCCCGTCTGGATACATCCCCCGCATGGTCACGGAGCAATCCAGACAGTGACGATTTGGGTCCGCCTGATGACATTCAAGATTTCGTCAATTTCGCGGTGGCGGTGGCGGGACGCTATAAGGGACGCATTCACCATTATCAAATTTGGAATGAACCGAACATCTTCCCCGAATGGGGTCCGCGGGATGTGAATCCAGAAGAATACACCGACATGCTGTGTCGGACATACACCGCGCTCAAAGCAGTAGACCCTGATATTCAGGTCATCACGGCGGCGCTCGCGCCAACTGTATCGCTCACAGGGCGCGATTTGAACGATTTTATCTATCTGCAACGCATGTATGATGCGGGCGCAAGTCAGTGTTACGATATTTTATCGGTACAAGGATACGGTCTATTCAGCGGACCCACCGATAGGCGGATGCGCCCAACCACGACCAACATCGGACGGCATATTTACATCCGCGATTTGATGGTCGCCAATGGCGATGCTCATAAACCGATTTGGATTAGCGAGGCGGCATGGAATTTCGTCCCGACGGTTGAAGAAAATCCGAATATCATCGGCATCCGCGACCAATTCGGACAAGTCACCCGCCAGCAAGCCGCCGATTATATCGTGGCGTATTATCAACGGGCGAAAGAGGAATGGCATTGGCTGGGCGTGATTAATTATTGGTATTTCACCCGTCCCGATACGGCATGGGCGAATACCCCGCAGTATTATTTCCGCATGGCGGAACCGGATTTCAGCGATGAGCATCCGTATTATACGACTCTGCCCGTGTATGAATCGCTCAAAGATTATATCCTGACCGAAACACCTGCGTTGTATACGGGTGTGCATCAAGCCGATAATCACTGGGCGATTGAATATGCACCCGATACAGTTGTGATTGAAGATGAATTGGCAGAATTTGGCGAAGCCACGCGCACGGATGGTATCTCGTTTTACGCGGTGGCAGGGGATATGTTGGTGCGCTGGCGTGGGGATAGCATCACCATCTGCACAGGCGAAGATGAAACTTGCATCATCGAAAATGCGGTGTCTGATGATTGGCAAACGGCATCGTTCCGCATCCCACAGGCGGATGAATACACGCTCATCAGCATCAGCAAGACGGGAATTGACCCAATTCTGATAGATAGTATCACGATAATTGACCGCCAATTCGCCCATCAATGGGGCTTCATCGTGATTGGATTGGTGGCGGGTGTGATGACGCTCATCCTCACATTTGAGTTTTTACGAGGACGTGCGCGATGATAACCTATCGGCGAATCGGCATTTTGGGCGGGTTGGTGGTGATATTGCTCCTCGCGTTTTTGTTGCGCGTGCATGACATCGGCGGGCAGTCACTATGGCATGATGAGGGCAACACCTATGTGCAAACCACGCGCACATTCGCCGAAATCGCCGACAATGCGAGCCGAGATATTCATCCGCCGTTGTATTATTGGCTCATCACCATCTTGACGCGCTTTGTTGGTGATAGTGAATTGGGGTTACGCAGTTTGTCGCTCTTCGCCAGCCTCATCACGGTCGCCGTCACGTATGCAATTGGCAAGCGGTTATTCGGGATAATCCCTGCCGTGTTCGCCATGATATTCATCAGCCTGAACACATTCAGCATTTATTACGCCCAAGAAGCGCGGATGTATGCGCTTTTGGCGTTGTTGGGCGCGTCCGCGATGTGGTTGTTCGTGCGATTCATGAACCCCACATTTCAAAATCTCCCATCCCTAACCCTTCTCCCATCAAATGAGGGAAGGGAACAAGGCAAACCGAATTTTATCCCCCCTCTCCATGCAATGGGGAGGGGGTTAGGGGGTGGGGTCGCCTTAGCCCTCATTAACACCATCGGCTTGTATACGCATTACGCCTACCCCCTCGTCATGCTCACACAAGGCATTTTGGCGATGTTGTGGTTTGGGGCGGATGGATTGCGTGCATACCGCCAAAAAGCATCATTCACGCCCCTATTGCGTCATATCGGCGCGTATATCGCGCTGAATATCGCCACGATTATATTATTTTTGCCCCAATTGCCCACCGCGCTCCATCAACTCGGTGGATGGGGTCAGGCGGATGCGTTGCTATCACCCCAAGTCGCAATCGGCACAATTTTGGCGTATTTATCAGTCGGAATTACGCTGGGGACGGGCTTGCATATCGCTATCGTGTTCTTCTTGTTATTCGCCCTGTTGCAATTGCCGAATGAACCGCGCAGGATGTGGTGGAAGGTCGGGTTGCCTGTGGGATGGGTGGCGCTGTCGGTGGGGATATTTTTGGCGCTTGGATTATATCGTGAAGCCAACCTCAAATTTTTGCTCCCCGCCCAAGTCGGATTTGCCTTGTGGATGGGGCGCGGGGTGTGGGAAGTGTGGATGCTCAAACCGCGCCATGATGCACGCAACATCGAATACATCCCCAAATTGGCGGCGGGTGTCGGATTTTTGAGCGTGATGGTGGTGTTCATCAATGGCATTTCACCCCTATATACCGATTTTCGGCGTGATGATTATCGGCAAATTGCGACCATCATCATGACCGAAGCACGAGACGGCGATGCGATTATTTTATCCGCGCCGAATCAAGCCGAAGTGTTCCGTTATTATTACACGGGGAATATCCCCATTTACGAATTACCTCGCGGACTCGGCGGGGATGATGTCGCCACTGCCGATGAAATGACGGCGATTATCAATCAACATAAGCGTGTTTTTGCCGTTTTTTGGGCGCAGTCGGAACGCGACCCGAATAATATTGTCGAGGGGATGCTCGATTCGCTCACCTACGAAGCCGATGGCGCTTGGTATGGTGGGGTGCGCTTGGTGCGCTATGTCATGCCGATTGAATTTGCGGATACGACTGATACCGATATTCGCTTTGGCGATGCTATTCATCTGGTCAGTTATGCGATTAGCACCGACACATTGATAACAGGCGATGTATTACAAATTTTACTGCGATGGCGGGCGGATGCGCTCATCGAAACCCGTTATAAGGTGTTCATCCAATTGATAGATGAGGCGGGGAATGTGGTCGCACAGCGCGATGCCGAACCCAGCGCGTGGAATCGCCCGACCATCACATGGGCAATTGACGAGATCATCACCGACCAACACGCGCTCATCATCCCCAACGATTTAACCGCGTCTCATTACATCCTCATCGTAGGGTTATACAATGCCGATAATCCGCAGGCGCGTTTGCCTGTGAATACGACCGATTATTTCATCTTAGCCGAATTCACGTTACAATAAGTGACGTGTTGCTATCTGACAATCAAAGTGAGGTTATGTTATGCGCGTTATAATCACAGGTGGAACAGGTCTTATTGGGAGCGCAGTCGTCAAAAATTTGGCGCTGGATGGGCATGAAGTCCACGTCCTGAGTCGCAATCCGCGCCAAACGGAACCATTACCTGCAACCGTTCATTTTCATAAATGGGATGCCAAAACCGCCGATGGTTGGGGACATTTAGCCGATGGTGTCGATGCAATCATCAACTTGGCGGGTGAGAGTGTCTCTGGCGAAGGATTTTTGCCCAGCAAATGGACATGGAAGCGCAAAAAGACCATTTTGCAGAGTCGTGTGGATGCAGGCGAAGCGGTGATGGATGCCATTAAGCGAGCCAGCAAAAAACCCAAAGTGCTGATTCAATCTTCGGCGGTGGGTTATTATGGCACAAAAACAGGCGACCAAGATGTCACCGAAGATTTCCCCGCAGGCGATGACTTTTTAGCCGATGTGTGCAAACAATGGGAAGCCTCGACCACCGAAGCCGAAAAATTGGGTGTGCGTCGTGCGGTGATTCGCACAGGCATCGTTTTGAGCGCCGATGGTGGGGCATTACCGCGCATGGCATTCCCGTTCAAATTCAAATCGGGCGGGACGCTCGGCAGTGGCAAACAACACATGCCTTGGATTCACTTGGATGACGAAGTGGGCGCGATTCGCTTCCTCATCAACAACGAAAACGCCAGTGGGATTTTTAACCTGTCTGCACCTAACCCGGTGACGAACAAAGAAATGACCAAAGAATTAGGCAAGGTGTTGGGCAATATCATCCCCGCGCCCGTCCCTGGATTTGTGTTCCGTAGCGTATTTGGCGAAGTCAGCACCATCGTCTTGGATGGTCAACGCGCCGTGCCTGCTCGCTTGCTCGAATTGGGCTACAAATTCAAATATGCCACCATCGGCGAAGCCCTGCGTGCGATTTATGCGGCGGTGGTGAAGGCGTAACGTCACTATTTGGGGCGGATATACGAGGCTAAAGCCTCTAATCCGCCCGTACACACCTAAAAATTGCCATGAATTGTACGGACGCGCTTCTGCGCGTCCTCACTCATAGCGCCAAGCGCGTATATCGTATTAGCCCTACCCCGTAACATCAGGTTATTTTTTTGAGGAATTTTTGCATGACCAAACGCTTCACACGCATCTTATTCTTACTCATCTGTTTGTTCGCCACATCTACCGCATCCGCCATCCCCATCCCACCCGATGACCAAGCCCCATCTCTGCCCAAGCGCGTGTTGCTAGAGGGGATGCAACGGGTTTGGCAACAATTTAATCGGTGTTCGGCGGCGGCGCTCACCATGCAAATTTCGTATTGGCGTGGCGAGATGAATTACTACGACACCATCCGCGCCCTCAATCCCCGCGATGCCGATGCCAGCACACGGCTCGAAGAAATGTTGGCATACGCGCAAACCTTTGGGTTAGGCGGTGTGGAACGGCTCGGTGGCGATTTGCCGATGGTCAAACGGCTGGTGGCGGCGGGCTTCCCCGTGTTGGTCGAGACCGTCTATTACGAAGAGGGCGAAAGTGTCAATCGGACGTGGATGAGCCATAATCGTGTGGTGGTGGGTTACGATGACGATAAAAACGAAGCCTATCTGTTCGATTCATTGCTCGGATTCGGCGCAGATAACACCGGCAAACCAGTCAAATATGATGATTTGATGGAGCGTTGGCGACAACTGAATTATTCGTACATGGTGTTATATGAACCCGATCAAGAGGCTCAAGTCCGTGATTTGATGGGCGAAGCGCATTGGGATGAGGAGCAAAATATCAATGCGTTGTATGAACGGGTGAATCAAGACCTCAGTGTTAAACCCAATGATGCGTTTAATCATTTCAATATGGGGACAGTGTTAACCCGTATGGGGCGTTATGACGAGGCGGTTAAGTGGTACGATAGCGCCCGTCAGATTGGCTTGCCCTTCCGTATGATGTGGTATCAATTCGATATTTTCGAGGCATATTTAGCGGTTGGGCGTATTCAAGATGTACAAACCCTCGCGTGGCGCGTGATTGGTGATGCCGAAGGGGTCGAGGAAATGTATTATTACCTCGCGCTCTCGTATATTGCCGAAGATGATATGTTCCGTGCGGTTGCTCAACTCGAACAAGCCGTATGGTATAACCAATATTTCACCCAAGCCAGTGAATTACTCGCTCAACTGAAAAATAATTCGTAGAGGATGCTTATGCGCCGTTTGATGCTCGCCATTGTTATCGTCTGTGTGGTCTTTTTGCCCACATTGGCACAAGAAGAGACCCCTACCCCATCATCAGAAATCACCTATCGCATGACAACCGATAGCGTGGTGTTCGTCGATTGGATACGGGTCGAAAATCGGCTCAATCCATTTGGAGAAACACAAATTGTGTTGCGGGGCGAGATCATCAACCCCGATGAGACCAACGCCTATACCAATATCAACCTATTCGCCCTCGCTTATGCACAAGATGGCGATGCAGAACCAGTAGCCGAAGGCTTTGGCTATCCCGTCACCATTTGCGGTGTCGCCCCGTTTGAGTTCACACTTGCACCACAAGGCAAGCAATATTTTGATATTCCGCTTGAGTTATACGAAGATGATGTGACCTTCACGCATTTTGAAATTCAAGCCTATGGCGACCCCACCGATGCCCCACCCCCCTCTGCGCCCATCCCAAACATCACGCAGATTAGTGATGATGAGGTGGTGAGCGTGGAATTTCCACGAGAAGCGCCCGTCCGTTACGGTGTTGGATGCGATAAAGTGCCGTTCACCGAATGGGATTGGTTTGGATTGAACGCCGATACGGGCGACTTTGAACCGATTGAACATCCTGGCGTGGCGCAAATCACCCTACAAGCCCGCGAACAAATGCGACTGCGCGATGATGCGGAATATCGTCATTCATTCATGAGCATCGCGCCTATTTCACGCCGTTTGGTCTTTCAGACGGGCGTGAATCATTTTTATACCGCCCAACAAAATGGGAGCAATCGGCGTTATGTGCATCAAGATTTATCGCGCTTTAGCCTGCAAGGTATCATCTGGGGTGGCGAAAATGACTCGTTTGTGGCGTATTATTTCGGCGCATATGGCGAGATGGTGCGTTATTTCACCGCCACTGCCAATTCGGAACGGATTAGTCGCTCGGTGTATGCCGCCACGTTATCCTACACTGTCCCTGGGCCTAACGCGCAATCGACCGAATTGATTATCACCACCGATGAACTCGGTCCGATGGGCTACTATCGCAAGCACGCCTTTCTATCATCCAATAGCCTACTCTTTGAGGCAGACCCACCGGGCAACAATTACCCCGCGCCTGACTGGGTACAAAGTGGTACACGCGATGAGGTATACATCGCCCGACCAATTGATGGCGTACCCACACTTCAGTGTTATAATTTCCGTACCAGCACCCTGACCACACTCACCCCCCTACCCTTGAATTTGACCGAAAATGATCGGGGATGGATGTGGGTCTCGCCCGATGTGACCACCTTAATGCTGGCGCAAAATGGGATACACGGCGGGTTATGGGCGGTGGATTTGACAGCATTACCAGACTGCGAGTAAAAAAGTATGACCAAAACATATCGCTGGGGCATCCTCAGCACGGGCAAAATCGCCCATAAATTCGTCCAAGACCTCAAACTTGTGCCAGAAGCCCAAGTGGTGGCGGTTGGTTCACGCAATCAAGCCAGTGCCGATGAATTCGCCGATTTATACAACATCCCGCATCGGCATAGCAGTTACGAGGCATTAGTTAATGACCCCGATGTAGATGTGATTTATATCGCTACACCCCACGCCATGCACTACGAAAACAGCCTGCTCTGTCTGAATGCGGGCAAGCATGTGTTATGCGAAAAAGCCTTCACCCTCAACGCCAAACAAGCTCGTGAGGTGATTGCACTGGCACGCCAAAAACATTTATTCATCATGGATGCCATTTGGACGCGCTTCATGCCTAGCATGTATGAAGTACGGCGGATGCTCCACGAAGGCACACTCGGCGAAATCCAGATGGTGAATGCCACCTTCGGATTTAAGCCCGCCTACGATCCCGAAGCGCGATTGTTCAACCCCGAATTAGGCGGTGGGACGTTGCTCGACATCGGCATTTATCCGATTCAATTGGCGTTCATGGTGTATGGTCAAAAACCAGATAGCTTCCTGACGACAGCGCACATCGGCGCTACGGGTGTCGATGAACGCACAAGTATTATTTTGCAGTATAGTGGCGGGCGCACGGCGACTATCAACACCGCATTTACGATGCAACTCAGCAACGATGCAACGATTTATGGCACAAACGGCTATTTGCACCTACATGCCCCATTTTGGCATACTAGCACCATGACCTTGCATCTCACAGGTCAAGACCCGAAACTCATCAGCACGCCATTGACAGGCTTTGGATACACCCATGAAATCATGGAGGTTCACACCTGTCTGGATGCGAATCAGACCGAAAGCCAGTGGATGCCGTTGGATGAGACCATCGCCATCATGGAGACGATGGATGCCCTCCGCGCCACATGGGGTGTGGTCTATCCCCAAGAAAAATCCTAAGCTAAACTATTCTGTACGGGTGGATTAGGCATAGCCGTATCTCCACCCAATTCCCCAGACGAAAATAAAAATTCCCCTCTTGACCCTCACGTTACGTCATAGTTTATGCTGTAAAATGAGTGTCAGGAGGGTATTTTGTGATGTATACCGTCAAACAAGTGGCAGAAATCGCCCATATCACAGTTCGCACATTGCATCATTACGACCAAATCGGCTTGTTGCGCCCGTCTAAAATCGGCGCGAATGGCTATCGGTATTATGATGATGAGGCATTATTGCGTTTGCAACAAATTTTGTTGTATCGAGAATTGGATATGCCCCTCGACCAGATTAAAGATATTCTGGATAACCCGTCATTTAATCTGGTAGATGCCTTACATGCTCATCGCAAGGCGCTGATGCACCGCGCCAACCGCCTCGCTGACCTCATCACCACCGTAGAAAGCACCATTGTGCATGTAGAAAAAGGAAAGATACCCATGCCCAGAAAACAATTATTTCAACCGTTCAGTGATGAACAACAAAAAGAGTATGAGCGCGAGGTTCGCCTCACCTACGGACCGGATAAGGTCAACGAATCGATTCGCAATTGGAATAGCTATTCCCCCGCCGAAAAACAACGGGTATTGGATGAAGGTGGCGCGATTTATACCGATATTATCAAAGCGATAGAAGCAGGCACACCACCCAACGCGGCAGACGAATTGATGGTGCGCTGGCATCAACATCTGCGTTATTTTTATGAGCCAACACTCGATATTTTACGCGGATTAGGCGAGTTATATACCTCACATCCCGATTTCATCGCCAATTTTGCCCACATGCACCCCGATTTGGGTGGTTGGATGAAAGAAGCGATCAATCATTATGTGGATGAACTCGAATATGCCGAAATTGAGCGCCTGTTGGCAGAAGATGAAGCGAATAAAGGGGGCAATGGGTGAATCTCATCCCCCATCCCCAACCCTTACCCATGATATAGTGGAAGGGAGAAACTCAAAATCATCTTTGTTCCCCCTCTCCAATTTTTGGGGAGGGGGTTAGGGGGTGGGGTGAATTGTATGACTAAATATCCAAATACAATTGGAATTCGTACGGGTGCGGGCGCATCGCCACGGGATCGGCTTCTTCGGTACGTTTGTAATCAATGTAGCTCTTGATGATGTCTTCGGTGAAGACACCGCCTTGGAGCAAGAATTCATAGTCTTTTTCGAGTTCATCCAAAATGGCGTTCAGACCACCATGCGGGACGGTCTTGGTTTCGATGCCCGCTTCGTACAGATTCATATCCATCGCTTCGCCTGGGTCAATTTGGTTCTTGATGCCATCGAGACCAGCCAACAACATGGCGGGGAAGGCATAGTAAGGGTTGGCGGTGGGATCTGGGAAGCGCACTTCGATACGTTTCGATTTGGGATTGTTATGGTACATCGGGATGCGAATCGCCGCAGAACGGTTACGGTTAGAATAGACCAAATTCACGGGCGCTTCATAGCCAGGCACCAAACGGCGATAGCTGTTGGTGGTGGGGTTGGTGAATGCCATGATTGCATGAGCATGTTTGAGGATACCGCCGATGTAATACAATGCCATTTGGCTCAGGCTGGCGTATTTATCACCATAGAAAAGGGGTTGACCATCTTTCCACAGGCTTTGATGGCAGTGCATCCCCGACCCGTTATCTGCGAACAAGGGTTTGGGCATAAAAGTCGCCAATAAACCATGACGAGCGGCGACATTTTTGACAATGTGTTTATACAATTGCACTTGGTCTGCCATTTTGAGCATGGTATCGAAGCGCATGTCAATTTCGGCTTGACCACCGCCACCGACTTCGTGATGGTGAACTTCGATGGCAATACCCATCTTCTCCATCATCTCAACCATTTCGGCACGAATATCATGGGTTTTATCTAACGGCGGAAGCGGGAAATACCCTTCTTTGATGCGGTTCAAATAGACCATTGACGGATCGTTTGAACCACTGTTCCAGAATCCTTCGTGCGAATCGATATAATAACGGCTAACATTGGGTCCGATTTCATAGCTGACATTGCTGAAAATGAAAAATTCGGCTTCTGGACCGAAATAGGCAGTATCGGCGATGCCAGTGCTTTTGAGATAGGCTTCTGCACGGCGCGTCACACCACGCGGATCGCGTCCATAGGGTTCATGCGTGATGGGGTCATAGACATCGCACAAAAATGAGAGCGTCTTTTTAGCGAAGAAGGGGTCAATCACAGCCGTGTTCAAATCTGCTTTCAAGATGAGGTCAGATTCGTTAATGGCTTGGAAGCCACGCACACTCGACCCATCAAACCCGAAACCATCTTCAAAACTGCCCTCATCCAAAATAGCAATGGGTGATGTAAAGTGATGAATGACAGCTTTGAGGTCGGTAAAGCGAATATCTACTTCTTCGACCCCATTGGCTTTTGCCCATTCGAGCAAGGCTTTGGGAGATTTACGCGCATCTGCGGGGGGTACAAATGACATACTCTATTACTCCATTCGCTTGAACAACAATGTTGATAGAACACGCTTCATTATAGGCAGAAGATACAAAATTGTAGGGGAAAAAGTAGCCCAAAATTCAAAACGTCTTTTGTGAAAAGTAACCAAAAAGTGAGGTAGATTGGACAGGTATTTGGGCAAAATGTCCATAATTACCAAACCTCAACGGGGTGCATATAAGAATTTTGGGGGATTATACCCAAAACATCGGCGCAAAGCGTTAATTTATGTTACACTTTGAATCAGGATAGTGCATCTTTTTTTCAGAAAGGCATCGGCAATATGCGTAGATTAATCCCCGCCCTTCTGCTCTTGTTGGTCATGATGGTTTTCACCAGTGTGAATATCAGCTTGGCACAAGACCAAACCCAAAACACAGGGCAAACTGTTCATGTCGTGCAACCGGGCGAAAATTTGTATCGCATTTCGTTGCGCTACGGTGTTTCTATCGCCGCTATTCAGCAAGCCAATAACATCCCAAATCGCAATCTGATCTTTGTTGGGCAACGCCTCATCATCCCCACAGGCGGGACAACCCCACCCCCAACCAATCCACCACCCACCAATCCGCCACCCACTACCACCACCTACACCGTGAAACGGGGCGATACATTGGGTGGAATCGCCCGTCAGTTTGGGACAACCGTACAAGCCATCGCCGCGGCGAATAATATCGCCAACCCTAATCTGATTTATCCGGGACAGGTGTTGAATATTTCTGGTGGCTCATCTACCCCGCCACCCACCAACAACCCTCCCACCAACCCGCCACCAAGCAATCCACCCGTATCGGGCGGATTTGAACTCGGCGGGCATGTCGATGGCTTCCGTTATCCAGACCAAATGCGTGGCGCGGGCATGACGTGGGTCAAGAAACAACTTTTCTGGTCACAAGGGCAACCTGCCAGCATCGCCCAACCGATGATTGACCAAGCGCGGAGCATGGGCTTCAAAATTTTGCTCGGCATCGTTGGCGATCCCGCCCAATTGGGCGCGAATCGGGCGCAATATATTCAAGCTTTCTCGGTGTTCCTCGCGGGTGTGGCGGCGCTCAACCCTGATGGCATCGAAATTTGGAACGAACCGAATATCGACCGTCAGTGGCCTGCGGGTCAAATTAGCGGGGCGGCATATACCGAAATGCTCCGCGCAGGCTATACGGCGATTAAAAATGCCAATCGCAATGTGTTGGTGATTAGTGCCGCCCCTGCGCCAACGGGTGCCGAAGGCGCATTCCCTGGGCGTGTGGTGAATGATGACCGTTTCATCCGTGATATGGCGAATAACGGCGCGGCGAATTTTATGGATTGTGTCGGTGTGCATTATAACGAAGGTATTTTGCCCCCCACTGCCACATCTGGCGATCCGCGGGGCAACAGTAGCCATTATTCGCGCTACTATCCCACGATGGTCAGATTGTATTCATCTACCTTCCCTGGTAAAGCCTTGTGTTTCACTGAATTGGGTTATCTTTCGCCCGATGGATTGGGTCCGCTCCCCGCGGCGTTTGCTTGGGGCGCAAATACCAGCGTCACCGAACAAGCCGAATGGTTGGCGGGGGCGGTGCGTCAGGCGCGTTCTGGCGGTCTGATTCGCTTGATGATTATTTGGAATGTGGATTTCACCCGTTACGATAGTGACCCGATGGCGGGCTATGCCATTATCCGCCCAGATAACACCTGCCCCGCCTGTAACACGTTGCGGTCTGCAATGGGAGTCTAACTTTGGCTTGTGGACGCGAAGCCAATCGCGTCTTTACTTTACACCTATTATCTTTATCGGGACGGCAAAATTGCCGTCCTTTATTTGATATTGAGGGTATTATGAGCATTGGCAAATTTTTAGGCGGGGTTGGTGTAATGATTTATAACCCCCAGGATAACACCTATCTGATGTTGCAACGCGCCAGCACCAAAGATGCCAGCCCCAATAAATGGGAATGCGTCACGGGGCGCGTTGATCAAGGCGAGGGCTTCGAGACCGCCGCCTTGCGCGAAGTGCATGAAGAAATCGGCGTGGTGGTGCAATTGGATATGCTCATCGGCACAACGCATTTTTATCGCGGAGAAGCGATACCCGAAAACGAGCTCATCGGCGTATTTTATGGCGCACGCCTCAAAGACCCATCTCTGCCGATTCGCATCAGCGAAGAACATTCACAGTATCGGTGGATGACTCCCCAAGAAATTGCCGATACATTCACCGATCAATCACACCGTTGGCTCATTCACCTGACCCAGCGCGACCAAATCATGCGCCAATTGTTGCCTCAAGCCTTGATTGACGTGTATCACCAACAAGGGTTTGAAATTTGAGCCAGCGTTGCACAAGCGTAGCCTAATCATCGCCTAAACGTGCGCCCAAGACCCTCTCAAATGACATAAAATGAGATTACATCGAAAGGTTTTGCAATTTTAAGCAAGGGGAGCATCATGCCCATTTGGCGTTGGTTCAAAAAACGGTCACGATTACAAAAAGTCCTGCTCATTTTGGGGACATTATTCGCGTTATTCGGCGTGTTCATCTATGTTTATGTGTTCGCGGGGTTGCCCTCGATTTACGATTTACAAAAAGGGTATCAATTGCCCGCCACGCGCATTTATGATCGGAACGGCAAATTATTGTATGAAATCCGCCCGCCCGGTGAATACAATGGCTTGAATAAAGTGGTCTCGCTAGAGACCATCCCCAACTATTGCGAACAGGCAGTCATAGCCACAGAAGACGCGAATTATTATTATCATCCGGGCGTGGATATTGTCGGCATGGTGCGGGCGCTATGGATTAATATACGGGGCGGTGAAGTATTGGCGGGTGGCAGTACCATCACCCAACAAACAGCACGGTTATTATTATTAGACCCGTCTAGCCGATTAGAACGCTCGGTTCAGCGCAAACTCAAAGAGATGGCGTTGGCGTTGCAACTGCAAATGGCGTATAGCAAAGATGACATCCTCGAAATTTACTTAAATCAAGCCTATTTCGGCAACCTCGCCTATGGATTAGAGGGGGCATCGCGCACGTATTTCGCCAAATCTGCCGATGCATTATCGTTGGCGGAGTGTGCGCTCTTGGCGGGTGTGTTGCAAAATCCGAGTTATTATGACCCGCTCACCCAACTCGAAAATGCGAAAAATCGCCAAAAAATTGTCTTGGGTTTGATGGTACAAAATGGGTATATCACCCAAGCCGAAGCCGATTCTGCATTTGGCGATGAACTCCAATTCGCATCCACACGCTTCCCTATCCAAGCGCCCCACGCGGTCATGGCGGTATGGGAAATTTTAGAGCGCCAATATCCCGAAGCATTGTATACCCGCGGGTTAGATGTCATCACCACGATTGATTTAGATTGGCAAAATGCCGCCCAAAGCATTATGCAACGCCAACTCTACGCGCTCAATCATCCTGCATCAATTAACGATGTGCCTGCCAATGCCAATAACGGCGCGTTGGTGGCTATGGATCCGTATACAGGGCAAATTCGGGTGTTATTGGGCAGTCCCGATTATTTCGATGAGACAATAGACGGCGCGTTGAATGCCGCCTACGCCTATCGGCAACCAGGGAGCGCCCTCAAACCATTCACCTATGCCGCGGCGATGAACCCCAACCTCGAAAACCCACTCACGGCGGCAACGATGTTGCTGGATGTGAAAACACCGTTTGTCACGCGCAAACTCGAAAGTTATGTCCCCGCCAATTACGGACTGGTCGAACACGGTCCCGTATCATTGCGCGAATCGTTGGCATCCTCCTATAACATCCCCGCCGTGCAAGCCCTCGATTATGTCGGCATCACCGACATGATAACGCTATCGGCAAATGCAGGCATGGATAACCTCATCTACAACACCCGCGTGGATTTATCTATCACACTCGGCGGGGGCGAAGTCCGTCTGATAGATATGGTGCAAGCCTATAGCATTTTTCCGAATGGCGGGTATCGAATCGAGCCGAGTCTCATCACCAGCATCGTCACATCCGATGGCGAAACATTGTTCACATGGCAACCGAAGCCCCTCGAAAATCGCGTTTTAGATGAACGGGTGGCGTTCATCATCACCGATATTTTAAGCGATAATTATGCCCGCATGGGCGGGTTTGGATTAAATAGCGCCCTGCGAATTGACCGTCCTAGTGCCGCCAAAACAGGCACAACCACCGACATGCGCGATAATTGGATTGTCGGATACACGCCGAATTTGGTGGTTGGTGTATGGGTAGGCAATGCTGATAATTCGCCGATGATTGAATCGACAGGGGTGACGGGCGCGGGTCCGATTTGGAATCAATTCATGCGGACGGTGCTATTAGGGCAACCCGAACTCGAATTTGATATTCCAGAGGGTGTGGTACGCGCAGAAGTGTGCCATATCAGTGGCTTATTGCCCACACCTGCCTGCCCACAACGGCGCATGGAGTGGTTTATCGAAGGGACTGTCCCAACGGATTATGACAATATGTATCAGACCTTTATTTTAGATTCGCGCACAGGCACATTAGCCGATGCCACCACCCCACCCGATAATCGGATTGAGCGCGTGTTTTTGGTGTTGCCTCAAGAGGCGCAAGAATGGGGCTTACGCACGGGCGTGCGTCCTGTGCCGACAGGCGTGATTTATACCTTGCCCGATGAGCATAAGGGAACGCGACTACTCGCACCAGACCCCTATTCGATATTTCAAATTTCGCCAACAATCCCAGTCGAGACGCAACGGATACGCTTCCGCGCCGCCACCCCGTTGGATGCGACCAGCGTCACCTTCATTTTGAATGGTGCGGAGATCAGCACAGACACCAGCGCCCCGTTTGATTATTGGTGGCAATTGGCGCTAGGCGAATACGAATTATACATCATCGTCACCCGTGCCGATGGCACGCAAGAGACCAGCGAGACGGTGACATTCCGCGTGAACGAATATCAAGAACCCGCCTCGTACACGGTGGAAAACCGCTAATTGCACGGGTGAAAAATTTTTTACCCAAATCTAACAGACCCGCATTATAATGACTCCCGTAAATGTACAGTGAAGTACGTTCATGGGAGTGTTTTGATTATGTCTGAGGCACAAACTTTTTCATTTCAAGCAGAAATTAAACAATTACTCGATATTCTGATTCACTCGCTGTATTCTGACCGCGAGATTTTCTTGCGTGAGCTGATTTCAAATGCGTCTGATGCGCTGAATCGGGTGCAATTTGAACTTCTGACCAATCAGAATGTGTTGGATGCCGATTCTGAATTGTATATCGAAGTCAAAATAGACCCAGAAGCCAAGACCATCACCATCAGCGATAGCGGTATCGGCATGACCCGCGCGGATATGGTCAATAATCTAGGGACGATTGCCCGCAGTGGCGCGAAGCAATTCATCGAAGCCATGAAAGCGGGTCAAAATGGCGCTACCAATGCCGCCGATGTGATTGGTCAATTCGGGGTTGGGTTTTATTCGGCGTTCATGGTGGCGGATAAGGTGCGTGTGGTCTCGAAGTCGTATATCGCCGATGAACCCGCCTACGCATGGGAAGCTACAGGCGATGCCAATTACACCGTCATGCCTGCGGAACGGGCGAATCGTGGGACGGATATTATTTTGCACATCAAAGAAGAAGATGCCGAATTTTTGCAAAATTGGCGCATCAAACAAATCATCCGCAAGCACTCCGATTATATCGCCTTCCCGATTTCTGTCGATGGTGAAGAAAATCCCACCAACCAACAAACCGCCCTGTGGAGACAATCGCCCGATGAAATCAAAGCCGAACAATATACCGACTTTTATCGCTCCTTCACGATGGATTTTAACGAGCCGTTGCATAAAATTCACATGCGTGCCGATGTGCCGTTACAATTTTATGCCCTGTTATATATCCCCTCATCGGGCGAGCAAACCATGTTCAGCCTCCGCAAAGAGGCAGGCTTAAAATTATATGCCCGCAAAATCCTCATCCAAGAATATTGCAAAGATTTGCTCCCCGAATACCTAAGTTTTGTGCAAGGCGTGGTGGATACCGAAGATTTGCCCCTGAATGTCAACCGCGAAAGTGTACAGGCAAATCGGATCATGGCAACGCTCAAAAAGACCATCACGGGCAAGGTGCTATCGGAACTCAAACGGTTGGCGCATAAAGACCGCGAGACATATCTGAAAATTTATGCCGAATTTGGGCGACTCATCAAACAAGGCGTGGTGGTATCGCCCGCCGATAAGACCGATATCGAGCCGTTGTTGTTCTTCAATTCAACTCATGATGACGATCCGCAATCGTTTCATAGCCTCGCCGATTATGTCGAGCGCATGAAAGAGGGACAAGACGATATTTATTACATCATCGGCGATGATTTTTCCAGCGCCCGCCGTAGCCCACATCTGGATGCGTTCCGTCAACGCGGGATAGAGGTGCTGTATTTCACCGACCCCGTAGATGCCGCCATGCTCATGGGTTTGAGTGATTATAAGGGGCATAAAATTCGCAGTGTGGATGAAAGCGATATTGACCTGAGCAACATCGGCGACATCCAAACCCCAGACGAAGAAGCCCCCGCCTTAGAAGGGGATAGTTTCGAGGCATTGCAGACCCGCTTCAAAACGATTTTGGGCGATCGCGTGCGCGATGTGCGCCAAAGCAAGGCGACCTTCAATAGCCCTGCACGACTGGTCAGCGATGAGACGGGCAATAATCGTTATGCCTATCGGATTAACCGCTTGTTGGATAAAGATTATCAACTGCCCGTCAAAATTTTGGAACTGAATCCGCGTCATGGCTTGTTGCATAACCTGACGGGATTAATCAACAACGGGCAAACCGCGCTAGTGGATGCAGTGATCGAACAAGTCTTCGAGACGGCATTGCTCCAAGATGGGATTCATCCAGACCCATCGGCGATGGCGAATCGGTTGATTATGCTCATGCAAGCCGCCACAGGCACACCCGCCGATAGCCTGAAATTTGAACAATAGTCGAATCACGAATCGTCGAATCATGAAACTGTCTGACAAATCGTGATTCGACTTTTATATATAACCCACCATAATCAAATAAGGATGAGCATATGAACCCGAAATATTTTGTACCATTCATATTTATCTTTGTACTTATTTTCCCGCTACAAGCACAGGATTTTCCTAGTAGTGGAAGCATCATATATCAAGAGGATTATTCATCTAACAGGGGGAATTGGTACGAAGGTTTAGATGAATCTGGGACAATCCGTTATGGCATCGTCAATAGTGAATATCAAATTGAGATACTCTCAGTGACAGCAGAAAACACCTTAGCGTGGGTATATAATAACTTCAGTAACATGGGTATCTCGACCACTTTATATACTGATTTTGAATTATCGGTAGATGTTCGTAACGAAGCCGCACCGGGCTTAGGAGGCTGTAACGGAATCACACTTTATGATGATGCCAGCATCGGGTTCACTTATTGGGCATGTCGAAGTGGGCGCATTATCGTTGCTTCCCCACAATCAGGGGTATTGATAGAAACAACCCATAATGTGGATATGACTGATGGTGCAATGCACAACATGGGAATTCGCTTTGCAGATAACCAGATCTCCGTTTATCTGGACGGCACATTTATCAGTAGTACCTCATTTAATGATTTTAGTCCTGTGCAGATTCAATATGCTATCACACGCGATAATGATGCCAATCAAGTTGCGATTGGATATTTTGATAATCTGATGATTCGTTGGTATGCGCCCGCCACGACTACATCCGCACCGACTCAGTTACCATCACAACAAGGCGATACCATCACCATTTCCCGCAATGATGCACAATATATCACTGCGGATAACTTTGAATCACTCACGCATGTGGTTGATATTTATGACCACGCATTTGTTTTGACTGGATTAGAGTGGACAGATGATGGGCGTTATTTGGTCAGTGTCGGGCAAGATGGAGAAGTCAACATTTGGGATGCGCTCACAGGCGAAAGTACCCGCTTTATGACCCAAAGCGCCCTTTTGGATATTTCTGTTGGCACATCGGTTATTGCCGTTGTAAAACAGGAACTCACCCAACCGTTTTATGTCTATTCTATCCCCGATGGTAGATTATTATGGTCGGCAAGTATTGGCGAAAGTATCAATACCGTTGAGGTTTATCGAGATGATTCTATTGCGGTTGGTGGTAAGCGTTCTGTGTTAGCCTTGTACCAAGCCGATGGGACAGAGCGTTTCAAAATCACACCAGAGGGGATGTCGAGCGGGTTCATTAATGGCTTATTTTTCGATCTCGCATTCTCACCCAATGGCGAACGCCTCATTGCTAGTGTTACCCTAGAACCATCGCATCTATCTTTATATGATGCACACACGGGCGCTAAATTAAGTGAAATCACCAGTTACTTTTTAGAAGGCGCGATGACCGAACAAATTTATAATCGGACACTCGCTTTTTCACCAGATGGGCAATATGTATTTGCTTCACCTATCTTGGGCGGAGAACATGGTGATATTTTCTCAGTTGCGGATGATGTCTTGACGCATCATGTCACCTTAGACGGCACCATTGATGGCGATCGCTTATCCTTACCTTTCAAAAATGCACCAATCATGGGAAGAGGCATTGCTTTTACCCCCACAGGCGAAATTATCGTGGGCGTATTCGGTAGTTCACCGCGTATTGTTGCCCTATATAGCCCCGATTCACCCCTCAACGAAAAAGGTCAAATCGAAACGAATCATTTATATGCTCTGAACAGCGCAGATAATGTGAGTTTCTATGCGTATAATTTGTTTGTCGCTTTGCACCCTGATGGCAATCTACTGGCAATTGCTAATGGTGATGATGCCATTGTTCATCTATTAGCAACACCTGTTGCTAGCACGCCATCCGATTATCGGGCATTTGCAATGGGAGAAAATATTGTCCCTATGCAAAACCCATTGGAGGTCATTCAGCTCGCTGGAGATAACACGCCTGTCACAGTAACTCTAGTCGCGGGAGAAGTGTATACAGCCTTACTAGATTACATCCCCACCTATTATGACATCACCTTCTTGGGCTACCGTTTAGGTAATCCAGATGGATTGCTACCATATGAGATGACTGTTTATTCAACAGAAATCGCAGGATACGATATTGATTTTAGCGGTACAATCGTCTCAGAAAATGTCGATGGAAACATCGTTCCGGTTATCATTCCATTTGGACGTTATGAAGAAGAAGATTTGCGATTTATACGTATCCGGTTTAGCGTGAGTGAAGATGGCGTATACAGTTTTATGTATTTAGCCAATTGAAATTGGGCAAATTTGCATCGTGTGTATTTTGAGTCTGGTGGAATCCCCGTCCAACAGCGGGATTGTCACCAGATTCACGTTTTCGCCATTGCCCGATGCGATGATAGTTTCGGGCGCGGTCACAATTTGTCGCATCGTCTCATCGATTGGCAAGCGCGTGCGGTCTAATTGCAGGGTGATGAGGTCGCCTGTCGGGTTGGCTGTTAATATACGCCACATCCTGCCGATTGCCGTCATTCGGATGCGTGAGGATGATGAACGCCACACAAACTGATTTTTCACCCCTGTGGCATTTTATCCAGTTGGAAGTAATGTAGGCTTTGGCGCATATCACTCACCTGCCACATCTCTAAACAGAAATACGGCGGATGTTCCAGTTTGCGGAATAGGGGCAAAATGCTGTGATAATCTAACACGCCGTCTTCCCAATCGAAACCGTAATGCTCATCGATGATGCCGTTGTTGTTATTCAGATGGGTGTGTATCAGCCATGGCGCGAGGTGAGTGATCCAGTCGGCGATGGTGTGATGCTTATCGCCGAATACCCGCGCATGACCGACATCCAAACAGGCTTTCAGGTTGGGGTGATTGACCTCACGCAAGACATCGCCGATGATGCTCGGCTCGTATTCCCACATATTTTCGAGGACGATAGTCACGCCGTTGGATTTGGCAATTTCTGCCATGCTATGCCAAAATCCGACATTGCGCTCGTGCCATCCGCGCCGATAACTGTTATTATGCAATGCCCCAATGAAATTGGCGTGCAAATTGACAATTTTGATGCCCAGTTCAGAGGCGATATAAATGGCGTGTTGATAGCGTTGCATAGACAGGTGATTAATCAGCTCATCGGGGCTACCAGAGACCAAATCCATGAAGGGACCGTGTAGGGTGATAGGCGCACGAATCGGGCGCAGAATCGCGTTATACGTCGAGACGGTTTGCTTCCAATTGCCATCGAGGACATCAGGATACGCAAACGTCATCAATTCCACCCCAACACCTGTATCGAGGGCGAGGTCTATACACTCTTCAATATTGTTACGGTCTGCACTCAGTAAAACTTGGTCTGCCATTATCGGATTCTCACTTTGTATATTGCAACATTTTACACCAATTTCTGACGAATAGACTTAGTACATTGGTTATAAATCAGCTAGAATATGGTCTAGGATGTCTAACAACTGCCCTCACCTCTGTATCCTATCGGCGACCAAACGGGGGGAGTATTGCCAAGTGCATCTTCATCATAGACCGTCCATGTACCAACCGAGATATCGTAGATAATCAACCGATATTCGTTACGGAACGCCAAATAGCGACCATCAGGGCTGAAACGCGGAAAATCAGTATACGAAAACACGGGGTCATTCAGATAAATAGTGGCACTTTCATCAGCATTGCCAATCAATGGGATCACCCACAGATAATTTTGTTGAATATCGCGCAAATTCCGCACCGATGCCAACATCGCGCTCCCATCTGGAAACCACACATGGTCAAGTGTCAAATTGGCTTTTTCGCTCAGGCGAGTGAGCATCGCGCTTGGACTATTGGCGACCATCCAGAACGTATCTTGAAATGCGCGTCCCGAATAAATAAAACTGATGATTTGGCTATCTGGACTCCAACGCGGGGAACGCATACTGCCAATATCAAAACGAGTGAGTTGATATTTGGTCATGCCATCGGTGCTGACGACCCACAAATCGGCTTCGTCAATGGTCGGTAACGGCTCGCCCACCTGCCCTTGTGGGGTTGGGACGGCTGTCGAAAAGGCATCAGCACCCGGTACACGCGGGTCATAACTGACATACGCCAACCATTGCCCATCGGGCGACCATGTTGGGCTGAATTCGCGCCCGGTACGGCTATAAAAATCGGGTATGCCACCTGCCCCGTCTATCCATGCGATATGTGATTGTTTTTCGAGACCCCGTTGCCCTTGCAACATGCGATACATGGTGAAGGCAATGCGTCCGTTGGCACTCCATGTCGGCTCCCATACCCCCCAATCATTCGCGCCCAATTCCGAAAATTGCACCATATCACGCACATCGCTCCCGTCTAAACGGGCGCTGTATAATTTCGGCATCCCAACAGAAGTCGAATCGACTGTGAATAAGACACGACAACCATCGGGCGAAAAATCCCACAGGTGTAATTGACCAATAATCGGAAAGGTGAGGATTCTCTCGCCACCCGTGTTCACATCGTGAATGATGATGCGATCGTGAGTGGCGGGTACGGTGGCGATGATCAAATCAGATAAAGCGGGATTCGATTGGGCGTTGGCAATACCAATAACGATGAAAAACATCCAAAAGAGGGTCAATTTTCTCATCAAAAACTCCATCCATCAAACTTAACCGGTACTTAAATGAATTGCATATCAAAATTTTGGCACAACGTTTGTTTGTATGCTATCATCACTGAAGAACTTTTCCAACTTGTTAAACTTATTTGGAGGTTGTTGATATGCAAAAACTGTGCTCACGGTTAGGACTCCTCATCAGCATCATTGGCATGTTATGCGTTGCCCCATTCACCCAAGCCCAAGAAAATATTCAGATTGATTTTTATTGGGCATCCGCCGTAGAAGGCAATTTGCCTGCCGTTTTTCAGGGATATGCCGATCGGTTCATGGCAGAAAATCCGGACATCACCATCAATGTCGTTTATAGCGGGTCTTATACCCAAACCCGTGAGACCATCCTCGCCGAAGGCTTCGACCCCGTGGTGGATGTAGCGATTATGCTCGCCACCGATTTATCTACCTTCATCGCCGATAGCACCATCGTGCCACTGAGTCCATTCATTGACGCGATGGGTGATGAAGGAACGGCGTATATCGAAGATTTCTTCCCAGCATTTCTTGCTAACGGTTTAGATGCCGATGGCAACCTGTGGAGTATCCCATTCCAACGGAGCACGCCCATTTTGTTCTATAATGCCGATTTGCTCGCCGAAAACGGCTTAGAAGTCCCCACCAATAACGAAGAACTCATCGCCGTGGCGCAAGCCCTGACGACAGATACCCGCGCCGGGTTATTGTTGCCTATCGCTGGCACATTCCCCATCTGGATTTATCAAAGTTTTGCCGCCGCGTATGGCAGACCGTTGGTGGGTACGGCATTAGACACCGTGTATTTTAATACACCAGAAACACTCGCCGCGGTTGAATTTATGACCCGTGTCGGGTTGCCCGTTGAGGAAGGTGGTTTTGGAGTCGGACCGCGTGGCGGTAGCGCCTGGGGCGAAACACCCACCGCTTTTGTGAGTGGACAAGCCGCCATGATTTACCACACCACGGGCAGTTTGACCAGCATCTTGAACAATGTCGCCAATTCCGAAAATCCGTTTGAAGTCGGCGTGGCATTTTTGCCCTCTGGTCCCGCGGACGAAATGGGGACGGGGTATGGCGCACCAACGGGTGGTGGCAACCTGTATATTTTTGATAGCGAAAGCACGCCCAAAACCGAAGCCGAACTCGATGCGGCGTGGCGCTGGGTGATGTTCCTTAGCTCGCCCGAAATTCAATCCGATTGGGGCGCACAAACAGGCTACATCGCCGCCCGTTATAGCGCATGGGAAATCGACCCGCTCGCCAGCCTCGTGGTAGAATATCCACAATATGGCGTAGCGCGTGACCAACTGGAATATGCTGTCAAAGAATTTGATGCCTATCGCAGTGTCGATATTCAAAACATCATCAACCTGCAACTGAGCCGTATTATCTCTGGCGAAGTGCCTCTCGACCAAGCGGCAGAAGCATTGGCAGAAGGTCAGGCGCAAATTGACGCATTATTAGAGCCGTTTAGAAGCAATTAGCTTCATCATTAGATACAACACGGGGACGATATACGCGCTCGGCGCTTATCGTCCCGTACAGACAAAATGGTCACATGTTGGGATGTGTACGGGCGGATTAGAGGCTTCGCCGCGTATATCCGCCCGCAACGATATAATTGATGGAATTTATCCCTATGGAACAGGTACACACATCCATCCACACCGCCAGCGCCGTCCAGAGTGGGCGCATGAAGCGCCCCTCGTGGCGACACATCATACCCTATTTGCTCATCGCGCCAACCATTATTTTGGTCGGATTATTCACCATCTACCCAACAATTCGGACGTTTGAACAAAGCCTATATGAGCCGGGCGCAAATACTCGTGATGAACGGGGCCGGCGTGTTCAAGCACCCGATACGTTTGTTGGATTTCAGAATTATGCCGATTTATTCATCGCAACCAGCCCGCCACACCCGATTGTGGGCAGTTTTTTGCAAATTTTGGGTAACACGATTGTTTTTGCGATTGCATCGGTAGGCATCACCTTGCCGTTGGCATTTGGCATGGCATTGTTGATGAATCGCGCCATTCGTGGCAGGGCATTATGGCGTTTTAGCCTGTTTTATCCTGTCTTATTGCCCCTTATCGGCGGGGCGAGTATGTGGGCATTTTTATATGGCAACACAGGCGGTCTGATAAACACTGTGTTGCGCTCGCTGAATATCCCCACCCAAGATTGGCTCAATACACCCGATTTGGTGTTGTGGTCGGTGATTGTGGTGAATATCTGGAAGCAAGCGGGCTTTTATATGATATTTTATCTGGCGGGTTTGCAAGCCATCCCCAAAGATATTTACGAGGCGGCGGAACTCGACGGCGCATCGTATTTTCAGCAATTATTCACCATCACCATCCCGTTATTGCGCCGAACCACGCTATTTTTATTGGTGATCGCCTCGACATATGCCTTCCAAACGGTTGAACAATTGGATGTGTTGAATAAAGGGCTACCTGCAAATCGCTCGAATATGTTGTTATGGTATATCTATCAGATGTACCCCTCGTCACAGGCACGCGGATATGTCAATGCGATTTCGATGGTGCTGGTGGTGATATTATTCACCTTCACCTTCATCAATTTCGCCTTTTTTGAACGGAGGACGGATGATGAATAAGCGCAACGGTTGGAGCATCCTCGCCGATATCATCACGATCATGCTCTGTTTGATATGGATAGCCCCACTCTTTTTCGCGCTGTTAATTAGCATCCGCCCGACATCCGACCCACTCGCTACGGGCAATATTTTCTTTGGACGGACGATAACGCTCGACAATTATCAACGCGCACTCGAACTCGCGCCATGGCAATGGCATTATCTGACCAGCATTTTGGTCGTGGTTGGGGTGTTGGTGGTGCAAATTATCACCATCACCATGGCAGGATATGCCTTTGCGCGGATGAAATTTTTCGGGCGCAATATTTTATTATTCGTCTTGTTATTGCAATTGATGATACCTAGTGGTGTGTTGGTGGTGCAAAATTTGAACCTGATGCGCCAGATTAACCTCTTCGATACCCGTTGGGCGCTGATGTTGCCCTATTGGGCATCGGCATTTGGTGTATTGCTCATGCGCCAAACCTTTCGTGAAATCCCGCCCGAACTCGAAGAAGCCGCTCGCATTGACGGCGCGAATTTATTCCAGATTTTGCGCTTTGTCTATATCCCGCTCTCGATTCCGACCTATGTCGCCTTTGCGTTGGTATCGGTGAGCGCCCGTTGGAACGAATTTCTGTGGCCCGCCATGGTCACACGTACCGCCGAATCACGCCCTGTCACCACAGGGTTGAGCCAACTCTTTTCTGCGACAGAAGCAGGCACGAATTACGGGCAATTGATGGCGGGGACAATTTTGGTGGTCGCGCCGTTGGTGGTGTTATTCATCTTCTTCCAACGCCGATTTATCGAGAGTTTTGCATCGAGTGGATTAAAATAATTGTCGATCACCCTGCGTTAATCCCACTCTGCACACCCATTGGATAGATGGACATATCAGGGAAGGATGCGCGTATCTCCTTCCCTGAATCTATAGCTGTGATGATGTTTTTACGGTACAACGGGGATAGGCAAACGCCCTAAATTGCGTACTGCGCCCGCATCAGCTTTGAACCACCCCTCAACCATCGTATTACCACACATCGCCTCGACCAGATACCAGCTACTATCGCTCGTCCTGCCGATGATGACATATTCGAGATCGCCTTCAAGTTGGCAAATCGTCGCGCCACGATCGGATGGTGTCGCCCGCAAGGGGGTGACAATCCACAAATAGAAACGGGGTGGCAAAATTTCGCCTTCAATCTCATCCATTGTGAGGATAGGTGTATTGGTCAGATCGCCACGCATCAACACCAATTCGCCATTAATCCAACCGCGTGTCTCATCCACTTCGACAAACCACCATGTACGGGCTTCGTTCACCCCCAACACGATTAATTCTGTGCCACCACTGACCCGCGCCACAACGGTATATCCAACACCATCCCCACTCCGCAGATTAGCGCGGAAGGTGTTCACAATCAGGTAGCCCTCATAATTGCGCCCAATATTTTGGGGATTTGCCACCAGGGGCGAGGCTTGATTCAAACCGACCGATGGCGAGGTTGGGCGAATAGGTGGGAATGGTAGCGGGGTTAAAAAGCCCGCAAAATTATCGCAGTTGTCCTGCACGCTATACACAGGTTCTTCTGGATAACCATTGCCCGCAGAACTCACCACATACACGGTGAGCGGGTTGGCGCTTGGCGCGGCTGTCCAACGGAACGATACGCCATCGGTGATATATAACCCACCTCCCACGATGAATGACTCTACAACAGGTCCAAAAATCGTTTTGCCTGTGCCATCAGTGGCATAAATCACCAATTCTTCGCGTCCAATGCCCGTATTATCGCGTGTGAGGATGAATCCCCCGCCGTTACTGCGGAAACCATCACACGTCACTACCCAACGGGCATTATCGCGCTCCGCCGCGCCAACGGCAAAGGTGTTCATCATCAGCACGACACATACCAGCGCCATAATGCGCCAACGTCCATCTTTGAAAAGCATATCGTTTACCCTTTCTATAGCAATCAATCGCAAAAAATTCATTTATCTACCCTTAATCATGCGCTAAAACAGACTTTTTAGCAACTTTTTTTGAGGCAAAAATGAGATGAGACTTGGCTTGATAAACGATTAGAAAAACTACCATACCCATCGTATTTATGCTACTATGATAAAAAAGGTCATATAAACAGTTCACCCCAATTAGGAATAGTGTGGTTGTGTTGCTCGATGAAGAGGATGATTTTTATCGCCATTTTTATGATGATGATAAGCGGTTGTGCGCCTGATACACAACCGAGTGATACCGTGCGCCTGATGCCCACATCGACACCCAACACAACCGACACCGCTCAAATTGTCAATCTATCGCTGAACGATATTGCCCTCGCCCTGCCATATCCAAGCACTTGGGAATCATATACCACCGAATACGGTGTGGTATTGGCAGAATATCTCGGTTCAGTCGCCACAGAGGGACAATTGGGTGGCATTCTGATTCATCTGTTTGTCCCGCCACTTGACGAGATGAATATCCCCATATCCGAATCGGATAACAATAACCGCGCCCTGGATATCTTGAGCAAAATTTTGGCATATCCCGATTATGTTGGGAATGCCACCGTCAGCACACCATCCCCGTTTTTATGGGATCAATTTGAATGTGCCTACTATCTGATGGATAACGGTGAAGGCAACCTGACGATTGTCATCGGCATTTTAGACCCCCAAACCAACCGCTTGGTGACGGTGAGTATGAGCGCCCCACAAGACCAACAAACGCGAATCCGCGCCATGTTGCCCGTCTTGCTCGATGGCTTGGTGATTAACGATTATACGTTATCGGGCATGGTTTTAGACGATATTTTGCCCAATCCACTGGTTTTTCCACGTCATAATCGCACATCGTAGGCAAAATATAACATCATCGTATACTGTTCATCATCGTAATTATGCTATAATCCGTTTGTGGATGGAACTTCTTTATGAATGCAAGGAGTTATGGCATGTCTGCAACATACGACAAACTAAAAGCATTGCTCGATACCCAAAAATCGCTGAGTGATGAAGATATTACCAAAGCAATCGCCGAGAATGGCGAAATGACCGATGAAGAAAAGATGAAACTCGAAGCCGACCGTTTAGAGGTGGCGAAATCATCGGCAACGGTTATCACGATGGAACAATACCTAGAGGCGTGCAAAGTGTTAGATACCGCCGAAGAAGGGTCTGAGGAATATAAAAAAGCCGAAGCCCTCGTGGAGCAATACGAGAAAGGGCAATAAATGGCAACCTACTCATCACAAGAACGTTTTATCCCCTACCCGCAACCCCAACCCGATGCGCCAATGGGCATCAATCCGTGGTGGATTCGCCTGCCGATTTTGATGATAACGGGTGGTGTATTGCTGGTGTTGGTGTTGATTATGGCGCTGGCGAGTTTTCGATTCGCCTACCTCGACCGCATCACACCGGGCGTTTTTGTGAATGGGATTTCTTTGGGTGGCATGACCCAACAAGAGGCTATCGATGCGCTATCGCAATGGTTCACCTATCCCGATAGCACCGTGTTCACCTTCCGTCATCATGACCAAGTGTGGCAATTCACGGCGGGCGAATTGGGCGTATCGTTTGATGCCGAAGGCACCGTGGCGCAAGCCCTCGCAGTGAGCAACAACACATCTGCCCTGCGTAGCTTATTAGACCAAGCCTCGGCGTGGTTCAGTGGCAAAGCGATCGCGCCGATTTTGCGGTATGACCCCAATATGGCATATCAGAAATTGGTCGAAATCGCGCAACACATCAACCGCCCCGCGCAAAATGCCCATCTGGAATTGCAGGGGACGCAACTCATCACCGCGCCCGCCCAAATGGGTTATACGTTGGATGTGGATGCGACACTGGCGCGGCTTTCGCCATATCTACAAAACTTATACGGTGGCACAGAATTGCCCCTGGTGGTGCATGAAACCGCCCCCGCCCTCGCCGATGTCGAGAGCATCGCCCAACAATTACAAGTCGTATTCTCTGCGCCGATTCAACTCACCGCGCAAGGTATGAATGGCGAAATTTTGGGACCGTGGACGATTAGCACCGACCAATTGCAAGCCCTTGTGCGCCTCGAATTGGTGGATAATGGGGATGGCACAGTCACCTATGCGCCCAAAATCGATATGAGCGTCTTCGCACAATCGCTCGAAGCCCTCGCGCCCGGTCTGATTGGCTTGCCCAAAGATGGGCGTTTCCATTTTGATGATAGCACAGGGCAACTGGTGCTGATTCAGCCCTCAATCTCTGGGCGCAGTCTCAATGTCGAGGCGACATTAGCGGCGTTGGAAAGTGCCGTATTCAGCGCGACCGATCGTGTTGTGCCGATGGTGTTCGATTATACCCCTGCGCGGTATCATGATCATATCACCGCCCAAGAATTGGGCATCACACAGATGGTCGGCGAAGCCACCACCCTCTTCACGGGGTCGGGCGCGAATCGGGTGCATAATATCATACAAGGCGCACGGCGTTTCGATGGTATCATCCTCGCGCCTGATGAAGAACTCAATTTTAACGCCATTTTGGGTGATGTATCGCTCGAAGCGGGCTTTGTGGAGAGCAAAGTGATTTCGGGTGAACGCACCACCGATGGCATCGGCGGGGGCATTTGTCAGGTTAGCACCACCTTATTCCGCGCCGCCCTGAATGGTGGCTATTGGATAAATGAACGCAGTGGTCATGCTTACCGCGTGGGATTTTATGAACTGAACGCGCCACCCGGTTTGGATGCCGCCATCTGGACTCCCAGCCAAAATTTTCGATTTGTGAATGATAGCCCCTATCACATGCTCATCGAAGTGGATGTGTTCACCGACCGCAACGAAATTCAATTTCGGTTGTATAGCACCAATCCAGGGCGTATCGTTGAGATTTTGCCCCCAACTATCCAAAATGAGACCACCCCACTACCCCCGCGTTACGAGGTGAATTATGACTTGCAACCCGGACAAATTATCCAAGTGGATTGGGCAGTCGGTGGCGCAGATGTGACGACAGTCCGCCTGATTAAAGATTTAGAAGGCAGAGTCATCCGCACTGACCGCGTATTCACACATTACCAACCCTGGGGGGCGATTTATCAGGTCGCGCCCGGAGATTCGCGGTTGAGTAACCCGTAGGGTGTGCTATGCCGATACAGCATCCCCACAATTTATTTCGGGGAATTAACCCGATTCTCAACAGCCAACTCATCGCAAGGGGATGGCATAGTTTTCATACGGTGCATATCACCGACTTGATGAAATTACTCCGCAAGGGGTTACATCCGTTGGGATATACGGCGAATGTCGAACAGTCGCTCCAAATTCGGCGCGAATCGGCGATTATCGGCACGCCCGAATCAGATGTCAGCATTTATGACCGTTCCCCACAACCCACAACACCGACCTCATTTTCTGAGGTATCTTCAGAACGCCTCATGCCCGTTTTGGAATTGCTCCATTTGGATGACGAAATCGCGCAACCGCGTGCGATTGGGATTTATACCTATCATCAACAACCTGATACGGGTGGTGAATTGGTCGGTTGGCTAGAATTATTATCCCCATCCAACAAACCCAGTGGTCAAGATGGGTCTTATTACAGCGCGAAGCGATTAGAATTGCTCAAAAAGGGGTTGGTATTTATCGAATTAGATTATCTCCATCACCTGCCCCCAACATTCGACACCATCCCACCGTATCGGGTATCGCGTAAGGGGATGGATGATGATTTTGTTGGGCATCCGTATCGGATTGTGGTGATGGATACGCGCCCAACCTTACAAGACGGTATGGCGAAGATCAGCGAGTTTGACGTGGATAGCCCAATTCCTACCATGACCATCCCGCTTAATCGTGGGGATAGCCTGAATTTCGATTTTGACCACGCCTATCAGACCACATTTTCAGAGGGATTATATGGGGATATGGTGGATTATGCGACACTACCCGCCGATATGAATCGTTATAGCCCCGATGACCAAGCGCGGATACTCTCGCGGTTGTGTTCTATCCGCGACCATATCACCTACCCGCCAACCATCATCAACACCTTATCCCTCGCAGAAGCGTGGGAAAGGTGGAAAAAGGGGTGATACCTATCGGTTCATCTCGCCTAAAATGGCGAATTCATCCCCGTTATCTGTCGGTTGGATGGTGAGCGTGTCCGTCAGCAGATAAACCTTCACCGCCACCGTATAGCGTCCTGCTGGCAACTCGGTGATGCCTTCCGCAAAGCGTAGAGGATGCGGGTCATATACAATTTCGCCATCTGCCCATGTGCTGGTCGGTTTTTCGCCAAAAAAGGGATAGCTATCATCCTGCGCGACCAAACGCCCATTTTCATCCAATAAAATCGCCGATACGGTATAATTTTGCGCGAGTATCTCATCGGCTGACCACCAAATTTCGACCAACATCCTATCATGTACATCCGAAAATCGCGCTTGTCGGATGCACATGCCATTCACAAAACAGGCAAGCACTTGGTCTGGGATGCGGTCAAACCGATACAAATCCAGACTGCTATTTTCCACCCATGACCAACTGGTTTTGGCAGTTTGGATGTAACCCGTATCGCGCAACGCCTCGAAACTGCTCATATCACTTGACCAGTGCATGAGCCACACACCATCATGTGCGGTGAGCAAATCACGCAAACCCTGATAGTATGTGCCACCATCCTCTAATTGCCATTGGCGCAACGACCGCCGTTGTAAATCGGGCAGGTACAATTCGTAGTAATACACCATCTGCCAATCACCCGATGGTGTGACATGCGCCAAGAGCAAATCGTCATCGCCCGCGATACGCGCCACAAATTGCCCAATATCTCGAAATGGCGGGCGCGGATTGGGGGTATCATCTGTCGCAACGCCATAAATCAGCAACACCGCCACGATGAACCATAACGATTTTCCGCGCAAATGCCCTAATCCGTAAGCAATCAGCAAGGCAACGGCGGGTGTGATTTGCGTCAGGCGATAATCCATCAAAATCGGGGTGTAAAAATTGAGGATGTATGCGCCCGCAACGGGGATGACTATCCACATCAACAGGAAAAACGGGCGGTTGATAGCACCAAACCGCATCCTTCCGCTCCCCTTCTCCAGATTGGAGAAAGTCGAATTTTTCGGCGAGGACGCGATGAATCGCGTCGGTACAGGCTTAGGTAAACGGTGACATTTTAAGGGTTGTAGGGGCGGATTAGCATCGCGTATATCCTCCCGTTGATCCGATTGTACGCTGATCTTGAAATGGATAGAAAATAATCCCAGCAACGCCAAGCCGATGGTCAACGCCCATTGTTGGGTAAACCAATTCACGCGCCAATTCCATAACGATGCGAGCGTAGACGGCACATTAAAGCCCGTCCCCACGTTGGCAGTTTGATTCACCACCACCGCCACCCCCCACGGGATGAAGCTCGCGCCGATGAAGACGCAACCCAAAATCACCCACAGGCGGATTTTTCCGCGTAAAAATAACAACGCGGTCAATCCCTGCACAGCGATGAACGCCAACCCGACATATTGTGTATACAACAGCAAAACCGATGCGCCTATCCATATCACACATGCCGAGAGAACACGCCATGACCAAACCGTATCGTGCGTGAACAGGCGCACAAAACGAAAAAATGCCCACGCGCTACAAACCACCCACAGCACATGCCATGTATACATGCGGATGGTCTGCGCCATCGATGTTTCCATATCCGCCAGCGCCAACATCAACGATGCCAATAGCGGAATTGGCGTTTGAATATACGGAGACCGCAAGCGTTCCAATTCACGGGCGACCTGATACACCATCGCCACCGATAACAGGCTTGGCAACACCGAAAAATAGCGCAAGGCGAATTCGCTAATATCGGTTACAGATACCCATAGGCGCAAACTGAGAAAATACAGTGGCGGATGCACATCGCGGAGCAATACGCCCCAGATATCGGCATGACGAATCGCCCAGTACGAAAATCCTTCATCCACCCACACACTTTCGAGGGTGATATGATGCACGCGGGCGATAAATGTCAGCAACACAATGCCGATGAAAATGGGAAGGTGATAGATTTGATAAAATGGACGTGTGGTTTGTGTTTTCATGCCCTGATTGTAATGGATGCTGGTGATTATTTTTAGGGGATATATGAAGCGGATGATATAAATGTGGCACATGCCCCTCGTTTGCACATGTTGTAGGGGACGATTAGCGCGAAGCGCGTATATCGTCCCTATTTTGTATGAATGATACAGGGCGTAAAACAACGGACGCGCAGAAGCGCGTCCTATGATTGTTTATTCGTGGAATTTGGCGGGGATGGTTTCGGGGTCGATGATACCATCGCGTCTGCCCCGTTGGATCGCCAATTTGACCTCGCCAATGGCGCGGGTCACTTCGATATGACGCGGGCAGGCGGGCGTACAGTTATAAATCGTCCGACAACGCCACACCCCATTCGGTTCAGATAAAATCGAAAGGCGTTCCTTCCAGCCTTGATCGCGACTATCGAAGATAAACCGATGCGCTTGCACAATCGCCGCGGGTCCGACATATTTGCCATTCGCCCAAAAACTAGGGCAGGATGTGGTGCAGGCGGCACACAAAATACAGTTGGTCGTATCATCAAAAATAGCGCGATCTTCTTGTGATTGCAGGCGTTCCCGACCATCGGCAGGCACAGGATCATTGTTGATGAAATAGGGCATCACTTCGCGGTAATGGGCGAAGAATGGCTCCATATCCACAATCAAATCTTTGAGAACGGGCAAACCCAAAATCGGCTCGACTTGAATCATATTTTTGGGACCACGCACCACATCACGCACCAACACCTTACAGGCTAACATATTGCGTCCGTTAATCCGCATGGCATCTGAGCCACAAATCCCGCTCGAACAAGAACGACGGAACGACAACGTGCCGTCTTGTTCCCATTTCACGCGGTGGAGCATCTCTAAAACGCGGTTGGTCTCTTCGACATCTTTGAGTGTATATTCTTGCCAAAACGGTTTTTTGTTGCCCGATTCGGCATTATAACGGCGGATTCTGAATGTAATTTCCATGTCTATCCCTCACAAAATTGTGTTCATTGTCAAAATTATCAACAGCTACGCATGACCCCCATCCCCGACCCTTCCCCTACGCAGTGGGGGAAGGGAGCAATACCAAGCAAATTTCGTTCCCCCTCTCCATGCAATGGGGAGGGGGTTAGGGGGTGGGGTCAAACACCTTAACTTGGTACAAAGGGGACGGGATATATCCCGTCCCTACGAACACCTACCAATTATCTAATACACCCGTTCCTTGGGCATAAAGCGTTCATCCACATCGGCGAGGCTCATATTGACCTTGCGCGTGGTATCAATGGTGTAGGTGGGATTGGGCGCGTAGGGGTCATCGGTCGCACGATGGATGAAGGTATGCACCAACCAATTGACATCATCGCGTGATTTATAATCTTCACGGCTATGCGCCCCGCGGCTTTCTTTGCGATTCACGGCGCTGAGGGCGGTGGATTCTGCCATATCCAACAAACAACCCAGTTCCCACGCCTCCATGAGGTCGGTGTTGTATTTGGTGCCACGATCATCAATGCACAGGTCGGTCATATACAGATGACGCAGTTCTTTCAATTCGGCAATGGCGGTATTCATGCCCTCTTCGGTGCGGAATACGCTGACATGATCCATCATGACTTTTTGCATACGGGTGCGGATTTGATGCACGCGGGTTTTGCCGTTGGATTTGCGTAAGCGTTCAAATTCGGCTTGGATTTGTTCGGCTGGGTTATTGGGCAAAGGCAAAAATTCGGCTGTCTTGACGAATTCCGCCATCTTCATGCCCCCACGCCGACCAAACACCACGAGATCTACCAGCGAGTTTGTCCCCAAGCGATTTGCACCATGCACGCTCACACACGCGACTTCGCCCGCGGCATACAACCCGCGCACGACAGTCCCCGCGGCATCGCGGATGACTTCGGCATCAATGTTGGTCGGGATGCCACCCATCGAATAATGGGCAGTGGGTTGGATAGGAATCGGCTCGGTGAGCGGGTCTACGCCGATGTAAGTACGGCATACATCCAATGTTTCTGCCAGATTTTTGCGGATATAATCATCATCAATACGGCGTGTTTCGCCCGCTTCTGCCAGATACCGATTAACCGTTTGCGGGCGAATATCCAAATGGACATAATTGCGCCCATTGATACCCTTACCATCGCGCACTTCGAGGTAGATAGAACGGCTCACCACATCCCGACTAGCGAGGTCTTTAATTTTGGGGGCATATTTTTCCATGAAGCGTTCTCCATGACGATTGAGCAGAATCCCGCCCTCGCCCCGAATGCCTTCGGTGAGCAACACCCCCAAACCATATAACCCTGTGGGATGGAATTGATAAAATTCCATGTCTTCCATTGGGATACCACGACGGAACACCACCGCCGCACCATCACCTGTGAGCGAGTGGGCGTTGCTGGTGATTTGCCACACCCGTCCCCATCCGCCTGTGGCGAATAACACGGCTTTGGCGTGGAAAATATGATATTCACCTGTTGAGAGTTGCACCGCCACTGCGCCAACACACGCATCGCCATTCATGATGACATCGACAACATGATACTCATCGAAAAAGTTCACATTGTTTTTAATACATTGTTGATATAGCGTTTGCAAAATCATGTGTCCTGTGCGGTCAGCGGCATGACAGGCACGGCGCACGGGTTTTTCGCCAAAATTGCTGGTGTGTCCACCAAAACGGCGTTGCGAAATTTTGCCATCGGGCGTGCGATCGAATGGCAATCCCATGTGTTCGAGTTCGACAATCGCATCCACCGCGTTTTCTGCGAGGATGAGCGCCGCATCTTGGTCTGCCAGATAATCGCCCCCTTTGACGGTATCGAAGGCGTGCCACAAGGGTTTATCTTCTTCGAGGTTGCCCAATGCCGCGCCAATCCCTCCGAGCGCCGCCCCTGTGTGACTGCGGGTGGGATACAATTTGCTCACCACAGCGACATCTGCCCCACCACGACTCGCATATAATGCCGCCATCAGCCCAGCACCACCTGCGCCAATGATGACCACTTCGTGTTTATGTATTTGCATCTTTCTATCTCCTAACGATAAATCCTCAAACGCAATTAATTATCGGAACTCGACTCGGTATTGTCTTGGGTAGATGATTCTTCTGCAGGTGTCGTGTTTTCTGTCTCGCGCTCATCGCTATGACCTCGAATTTCACCCACCAATGCGATTCGCGCCTTTTCTGCCATCTTGACCGATGTATCGGTGATTGTGCCAGCTAATGCCGCGCCACCCACACCGATGACGACCACCGCGCCGATGATGCAGGCATACACCGATGTACGACGTAATAACACACTGTTGGATGTGTAATCGGTCAACACATAGCGCAAGCCGTTAAAGCCATGCACACCTGCGAGGAATAACAAGGCAAAATCGTACAAGCGCCAAATGGCGACACTGGCGACCAAATAATTCCAGCGTTCACCCACAAATTCAACCGCCGTACCTGTGTCGTTGATGGCATTACCGAGATATTGATTCAAACCCAATTGGTCAACGGTAGCCGTCACGCCAGGGATGGTTGTGCCTGCGACAGTCAAATCGAACACGCCTTGGACAACGTGCATGACGGCGAGATGCCCAAATACCAACGGGACAATCAACAAACCGCTCATCCTCATGTATGACCACCAGAAGCGTTCTAATTTACTACCACTGCCTTTACCACCTAGGACAGCGGGTTCTTTGTTGCCCAACACGAAGCCCGCTAAGACGGCGAACACAAACGCCGCCACGATGCCCGCGCCGATGCCGATGATGAAGGGCAATTGTTCGGCTAACACCTCCGACAGGGGTAAAATTGTTGGGTTAGACCCATAGTATTTAATCACATGACCAAGCATGAGCAAGAAAACAGGGATGCACACCACCACCGAAATCGCCAATACCCATACCGCGGCGCGTTGCTGAAAGCGCCACCAACGCGGGTTATAATCTAAAATGCCGATGCGTAATCCGTTAAAGGCATGATAGACAACCGCCGCCACCAATGCAAATTCGCCCAACGTGAATAATGGGGTCTGATAAATGGCGATGGCTTTTTCGTATAATTCCGGATAAAACACCGACCACGAGGTATCAATGATATGCAATATGAAAAAAAACAACACACCCAATCCAGTGATACGATGTAACACCCAACTCCATTGACCGATTGCACCACGATAGCGCAACGTCTCTGTTAATGTAGTAACGAGGGAACTCACGGCTAACGACCTTTCTACATAGACAAGAAAATTTTTGAATTTTTTCTTAATTCCAATAGCGTAATTGCTCTTCCTGAATTATAACATAGCCAGAAGAGACTGCAATGAAACATGGTCTAATACGGATTTTTTCGTTATGATTGGTCAAAAAGGATGTGATGAATGTCAGACATAGACCTCGATAGCGCCCTATCACAATTTTATGAAGATGAATCGCTCACCGATGCGCTCACCGACCAACCCGCAGATGCGTTGCTCAAGTGGGGCGAAGCCCAGGTGCAATTCTTGGCACAACAGGCAAAAGACGAAGATGAGTTTGATCATCAATTCACGGCACTTCGCAAACTCATCCGTAACCTGAGTCGGTATGTGGCGGAACATCAAGAGATGGCACAAGACGAACAACAAGAATCGCTGGGTAAAATTTCGGAATTTGCACAAGCTATCGGCTTAACGATTAACAAAACTGTAGATAGCATTATCGAAGAACAAAAATTGCTCTCCAATACCGACTCGGTAGCGCATTTCTTGGCGCAATTTGCCCAATCGGTCAATCAGGTTACAACGGGTCATATATCACCTTCCCCGTCACCCGCACCAGAACACACAGAAGAAGCGCCTATTGAATCACCAGTAGATGACATCACCGAAATTTTGCCCAAAGGGGCATTGATGGATTTCGTCAATAAAATTACGGGCGCAATCGCAGACGCAAAAGAACAACTCGAACAACAGGCATCATCCGAGGATGATAGCACCACGCCCGATGATGATAGTAATTTTTAATGGGATAATTGTATTTTAGGAGATATGAAACGCATGGCTAGTAAAAAGTCGAAACAAGAAAATCCACTGATGAACGCGGTTATCGGCGTAATTGGGGCGATTATCGTCCTCATCGCCGCCTTTTTTGGCATCAACTTTAGCACAGATGATAGCGGGACGGGGATGGATGTCGTCCTCACCGAGCGCCCATCTACCCGCCCGACCCAAATCCCACAAAGCAATCCTACCGCCATTCCACAAACAACCGGTTCTGGCGGGCAGGTGCAAACCATCAATTTTGCACAAGGATTTGGCGCACGCAAAGATTTTTGGCAGGTGTATTTCACCGCCCCAACGGGCAGTTCTGACCGTTCTACGTATGTCGGCGGGGTAGACCAAGCGGTGATTGATGCCGTGAATAGCGCCACGCGCACACTCGACATTGCCGCCTTTGAATGGAATATCCCGCGCCTGACCGATGCCGTCCTCGCGGCGAAAAATCGGGGTGTCGTGGTGCGGATGGTGGTGGATAACGAACACACGGTAGATGATAGTGACTCGACCATCCAAAAGCTGATTGATGCGGGCATCCCCATGACGTATGATAACCGTAGCGCCTTCATGCACAACAAATTCATGATTATCGATAGCACCCTCGTCATCACAGGCTCGATGAATTTCACCATGAATGATGTGTATCGCAATAATAACAACATGATTTTCATGCGGAGTACCCGCGCAGTCGAGGCGTATCAGACCGAATTCGACATCATGTTCGGTGGCACATTCGGACCACGCAAAACACCGCATGAACTGAGTTTTTCGTTGGATGGTGTGGCAGTGAGTATTTATTTCGGACCAGGCGATGATGTGTTGGCGGGTCTGATTAACGAATTGCAAAAAGCACAACGCAGTATCCGTTTTATGACCTTCTCGTTCACCGAAGATTCGGTTGGAAATACCATCATCGCCCGTGCCAATGCAGGGGTACAGGTATCGGGCATCTTCGAGACCCGCGGTAGCCAAACCGATTCGAGCGAATTACCCCGTATGTTCTGTGTCGGCTTAAATGTGTTGCAAGACGGCAACCCCTACACCTTGCATCATAAGGTGTTCATCGTAGACGAGACAACGGTCATCACAGGATCGTTCAACATCTCGAATAATGCCACCCGTAGCAACGATGAAAATTTGGTGATTATCCAAAGTCCTGAGATTGCGCGGTTGTATCTCCAAGAATTTGACCGTCTGATGAGCCAAGCCCGCCAACCAAATCCCGCCGATATGCGTTGTGGATAGAAAAATCGTGCTATAATAGAATAGTCTTTGTGAATAGAGGCGTGCCGTGTGTGCGCCTCTGTGTTATGGAAACTAATTATGAATAGTCTACAATATGCAGATGTGCATCATTTTATAGTTAGAAAAATGGCAGAGTTTTATGAGAGCAAATTGACATTGATTCAATCCGTCCAATTTGAAGATATACTACAAAATTTCACATTTCATTGGTTTCATAATGAAAATATGAGTTCTGGACAAGATTTCGTTGTGAAATTACTTGAATTAACATTGAGACCTCAAGAAGATTTTCTATTTGAGGCGTTGCTCAAACAAGTTGCCATTTTTGTAACATCCAAAATGTATCATGGCTATCAATCATCTCTAACAGGCATTGATTTAGAATTTCAAAAACAAGAAACGCACTACTTTGCAAAAATCAGACTCAATAATCAACAACTGTCTTTTTCAAAGGCATCACTAAAAGCAGATTTTGAACATGCGAAAGAAACCCTGTTGGCTCAAAATCAGAATTTAGCTATTCAACCAATTATCGGAACTTGTTATGGCAATTCTAAGACCATTTTAACTAAAAATGGTGTACTCAAATTATATGGTCAGTCTTTTTGGCACTTTTTAAGCGGTGATGTTGATTTTTATATCAGAATGATGAAATCCATAGGGCAAGGTGCAAAAAAACATGCCTATGTTTTGGGAAATCACAAAGAATATCTCATCAATCGTTTAATTTTTCAATTTATCAAACAATTTTGTTTACCACATGGCACTATTGATTGGGAAAAATTGCTACAATTAAATAGTCAAAACCTCGATATGCCCAATTAGCGATCCGTTTTGTGTTTCGTCCGACTAACCATTTTATGGGAGCATAAACAAATGGCATTTATAGAAGCAAAAGCAAATTTTTACTTGGGACGACAATATGATCCGCAAACCAACCGCCTGACGGATGATGTGGTCTATTATGATGCCCGTGACCTGACCACGCACGCGGTTGTGGTCGGTATGACGGGGAGTGGTAAAACGGGCTTGTGCATCACTTTGCTCGAAGAGGCAATTTTAGATAACATCCCCGCCATCGTCATCGACCCCAAAGGCGACATCACCAATTTGTTGCTCACCTTCCCCGATATGCGCCCACAAGATTTTGAGCCGTGGGTCAATGTGGATGATGCCCGTCGCGCCAATATGGATATTCCGCAATATGCGGCAGATGTGGCGCAAAAATGGAAATCGGGGTTAGAAAATTGGGGTATCGTACCAGACCGTGTACGCTGGTTACAACTCGCCAGCAAATATAGCATTTATACGCCAGGGTCAGATGCAGGCTTGCCGATTAGCATCCTCGCCTCGCTTCGCGCCCCGCGTGAGGGCTGGTCGGTGAACGAAGAGGCGCACCGCGAGCAAATCAAAGGGTTAACATCGGCGATTTTAGCACTGGCGGGCATCAATGCCGAACCAGTCAAAGACCGTGAACACGTCCTCATCTCGAACATTTTCGAGAACGCATGGAAACAAGGCAAAGACCTCACACTGGAAGAAATCATCCTGCAAATCCAAAAACCACCCTTCGATACATTAGGCGTTTTCCCGTTGGAAAAATATTTTCCAGAAAAAGCCCGCACCAAATTGGCGCTGGAGATGAACAACATCATCGCCGCACCATCGTTTCAATCGTGGATTAACGGGCAATCGTTAGATATTCACCAATTGCTCTATCAACCCAATGGCAGACCGCGCACATCAATTTTTTATATCGCGCATTTATCCGAGCCAGAACGCCAATTCATCGTCACGCTCATTTTAGAAAATATGCTAGGCTGGATGCGGACACAACAAGGCACGACCAGCCTGCGTGCCATTTTGTATATCGATGAAATGTTCGGCTACTTCCCGCCGTATCCCAAAAATCCGCCCACCAAAGACCCGCTCATGCGCCTGCTCAAACAAGCGCGGGCGTTTGGATTAGGACTCATCCTCGCTACGCAAAATCCGGGCGATCTGGATTATAAAGGTCTGACCAACGCGGGGACGTGGTTTATCGGGCGTTTGCAATCAGATAACGACCGCAAACGGGTGATGGATGGGCTTCAGGCGATGGCGAATGTCAATGATAGCCTCAGCCTACAAGATATTGAAGCGATGATCGCCGATATTGCCCCGCGTGTGTTTTTGATGCGAAACGTGCATAATGAGGCGGGTCCAGCATTGGTGCATACCCGTTGGGCGATGAGCTATTTGCGCGGTCCGCTCACACGGCAACAAATCCAATTGTTGATGAGCCGTCAGCGCGAAGAATTGATGGTGACGATGCAACAACAAGCGATGAACGCGCCCAAACCCACATGGCAACAACAGGCAGGCTTACAACCCCCGCCACCCCCGCCGACCTTGCCCACCAGCATGAGTGCGCCCGTCCCGCCACCGTTGCCCAATACCCGCGCCACACCAATGCCACCCCCGCCACCGATGAATTTCACGGCGCAATCGGCAACGATGCCCATGCCAAATACCATGCCCTCACAACCGCCTGTGCAAAATACCACGCCTGTGCAGGCACAACCAAGCCATATTGCGGGCTATTCACATAATCCACCGCCCCTATCAAGCAGTGTGGCACAATACTTTTTACCCGTGCGGATTCCCTTCCAAGCCTCGATGCAACAATGGTCGCAACGCACGGGCATTTATAACGCGGGTGGTGGCGCACAAGCGCAATTGGTCTACAAACCCGGTCTCTTGGCACAAGCCATGATTCGCTACTCAGACCGCAAAGCCAACATCTACACAGCGCGGATGTTCACCTATTTTGTCACCGATTTACAACGGATGGGCATCATCCACTGGGAAGATTTTATGATAGACCCCATTGAAGCCCGTATGATCGAGCAAAATCCCCAAAGTCCAGCGTTATTTGGGTCATTATCACCCGGATTGGCAGATAACGCCCGCCTGTCGGCGCTCAAAAAAGAGGTGGTGGATATGCTCTATAACACCGCGCATCTCATTCTGCCACATAATGATGTTTTAGGCATTTATGGCAATCCCGATAGCGATTACAGCGAATTCCAAGCACAGGTACAAATCGCCGCACGCGAACAACGCGACCTCGCCATTGATAAATTGGCGCAAAAATATGGCGATATGATGGATAAGGCAGAAGCCAAACTCCGCAAAACTGAGCGCGATATTCGGTCTGAACAAACGCAACTCAAGGGGCTACAACGCGAGCAACTCTTCACCACGGGCGAAGCGATCACCAGTTTGATGAAAGGGCGCACCAATTACACCCTCTCACGCATGAGCCGTACATCGCGCTATCAACGCAACACCAAAGATAATATCCGCGAGCGCAAAGAAATCATGTCCGATTTAGAACGCGAATTGGACATGATTGAACAGGAATTTGAGGCGCAGGTACAAAAGACCAACGATTATTGGGTGAATGTGATTAACCAAACCCGCGAGTATGTGGTCACACCATTCAAGAAAGATATTCAACTGGAATTGTTCGGCATCGGTTGGTTGCCCGCGTGGTACGCCAATCTGAACGGGCAAATCGTATTCTTGCAAGCGTATTAGGCACGATTTAATCATTCGATAATGGGATATAGCGGTGGACGACATACGCACTGCGTGCGAGTCGTCCATTACGTAATACCTCGTTTTTAGGCATGTAATGGCGGACTAGAGGCTTCAGCCTCGTATGTCCGCCACAACAGATGTTGATTGATTCATGATTTATCCCCAAAAGGATTGTTTTTATGCCGTACAACTTTGACCAACCGATAGACCGTTATCATACCGATAGCGTCAAGTATAATATTTTCGATGACCCGTCTATAATCCCTCTGTGGGTCGCCGATATGGATTTTGTATCCCCATCACCCGTCATTGAAGCCCTCAAAACGCGCATTGAACACGGTGTTTTTGGATATGCGTTTGAAAATAAACCCCTGCGGGAATTACTCGCCCAACGCATGGCGGATTTATACAACTGGCATATCTCGCCCGATGATATTGTATGGGTTCCGGGCGTGGTGACAGGCTTCAATATGGCGATTCGCGCCTTTGGGCGCATGGGTGAAGAAGTCCTCATCCAAACACCCGTGTATCCGCCGTTTTTATCCGCCCCGCCCAATAACGGGTTATTCACCAAATCCGCGCCGTTAATCTATACGCAACAAGACGGCGTACTGCGCTATCAAATTGATCTGGATGTGTTCAAAGCGGCGATTACCAAAGGCAAAACCAAGACATTTTTATTCTGCAATCCGCATAACCCCGTGGGGCGCGTTTGGACAGAAGCCGAAGTCCGTGCGATGGCGGAGACGGCAATCGAAAACGACATGCTGATTATTTCTGATGAAATCCATTGCGATTTGTTGTTCGATAATCACCGCCACATCCCAACGGCATCGCTCAGTCCCGAAATCGCTAAGAATACAATTACGCTGATGGCTCCTAGCAAAACCTTTAATATTGCGGGATTAGGCGCATCATTTGCGATTATCCAAAACGAAGCGTTACGGACGCGCTATGCTGAAACGGTCTGGAATGCAGGGTTGCACATCAATATCTTAGGATTAACGGCGATGCACGCGGCGTATCAACACGGCGAGGAATGGTTGCGCGAGGTTTTAGCCTATATGCAAGCCAACCGCGATTTGACCACGCAATTCGTCCAGTCGTATTTGCCGAATATGCCTATCACCCACCCCGAAGGGACATATTTAACGTGGTGGGATACGCGGGCGGTCTCGCGTCCACCGACCCAAAACGGATTCATGAGTATGTTCGAGGGATTTTTCTTGGATGAAGCCAAAGTCGCGCTGAATCGGGGTATCACCTTCGGCGCAGAAGGCGAGGGTTTCGTGCGGATTAATTTGGGGACGCGCCGAGATTTGCTCGAAGAGGCATTAGAGCGGATGCGCTCGGCGATTATGGATAGATAAAACTGTGAGATGGGATAGAGTTATCTATCCCTATTCCCCATGTGGTGATGTATCGCGCACCCACAGCGTATCGAAATCGCCCGTTGTGTCGTTCCCAACACTGAGTGAGACCGTCCCGCCCAATTTGGTGATGTTATCTTGGGCGGCGATGAAATAATCGTTGACGAAAAACGCGATTTTATCATCATGCACGATGATTTTGAGGGGCACCCAAATCGGCAGTTGGGCATCTTCCGCGCCCGGAATTGCCCCTTCATGATAAATCACCTCTTCGGTGGCGGTGGTATATCGGGCGATAAAATCCACCGTGCCGTCCTCATTTTTCCGCATATCCAAAAAGTAACCCTCTAAACTTTGCCCGGTCACGGTGGTATTCACACGCGCACCCAACGACACCAAGCCCGGTTGGTTGTTGGGGATACGCACCAAAACGGTGACGTATAAATCGGTTGAATCGCTATAAGTACGGCGATCTGTGCCTGCGCCGAACATCTGCACACCATAATCATCGCGTATGAGCCGAAACGTCTGGCTATCGCCTTGTGTGTCGTTGATGCGTAAAAAGGTCTGATTGGTGGGCGAAGCGGGGTCTTGGACATAATCTCCTGCCGCGTTTTGGTTGCCAACCCACCAGTAACGGGCATTTAATTCGGTCGAAAAATCTTCTTCGATGTCACTGCGAAATTGGCGGAAATTCCGCGCCAGCACCGCCGTTTGTAACCTAAAGGCGAATTGCGCTTCGGCGTTGGCGGTGGCGGCGGTTTGCGTGACCAAAAAGTCATCGAACCGCATATAATCGTTATTGCCCGTGACGATTCGCAATGTGCCTGCGGGCGGTGTGCTTTGGAGGGTATCTTCAAAGCGCGTGCGCCCTTCTAACACAATTTTGAGTTTATCGCCAATCAGCGTAATTTCGACCGCTTGCCATACATTGCGCGTATAAAAATTATCGACGCGCCGCGTCCAGACTACTGAACCGTTGCTATCTAAATGGCTGATATTGAGGTTGCCTGCATCGAGTTGGAACAACAACGCGCCCGCGCTACTCTCACGTAAATACAACCGATACCCGCCTTGGCTACTCCATACCCGTGAACGGAGGGTGAAATCTTGAATCGGCGACATGACGGGTTTGACTTCGACATTATTTTCGACCTGCACAAAATTGTTGCCACTCTCGGTTGTGATGAGAGTCTTGAGGCTGTTGTTGGTTTGCCATGTGCTAGGCAAGGTTGCACCTTCAAAATGATTGCTGAAGGCTTCGGCTTTTTGGACGGTGAAATTATCGAATCGCACCGAGCGATTGCTGGCGTTCACCTGTAATAAAATCTGACCTGCCGTTAATTCGGGGTTATTATCGGTGGCACGCATGAGCAAGCGTCCATCCAGATAGACATAAATCAAGCGTCCATCCACCCAAATGGTGACATTATGCCATGTATCATTCGAGATGGGCGCACTGCCGACTTGCTGGATGATGACCTCTGTATCGCGGTTGGTCACATCGGGATTGGTTAAGTTGTTACGGCGTAAAATCACCAGACCAGGGAAGAGTTCAACTGCCTGATACCCGCCATCTTCATCATAACGGAACACGATTCGCGCCCCACCAGAGCCGTTTTCGAGTTTGAAATCGGTGCTGATGACGAAATCATCTTCACGAAGCCATTCGGGTCTGCCGTTGCCGACCACCACCATCGGCGCGGATAAGCGTCCGCGTCCGAGCAACAATTTTTGACCATCTTCGTTGACCACTTGCCATGTTTGTGGGTCATAATCCCATTCGGCAATCGGATTGGTACTCTCGAAATCGGCGATGAAGGGCAACGCACCTTGTGGGGCGGGTGTTGGCGTGGCGGTAGGTGTCGGCGATACGACTACAGCCACACGGGTGGTATAAAATTCGGTTTGGGTGGCGAAGAAATCGCGGGCGATCTGCGTCAACGTCACATCAAGCGCCGATGTTGGCGACGGGGTGATGGTTGGGGTCTCGGTAGGTGTCGGCGTATTGGTGCTGGTTGGTGACGGCGTATTGGATGGGGTATCGGTTGCCGTTGGCGTGAATGTGGGAACATCGGTATTGGTCGGCGTTGGCGTATTGGATGGAGTATTGGTGGGAGACGGTGTTTCGGTTGGCGATGGTGTAAAAGTCGGGGTATTACTGGGTGTGGATGTTGGGGTATGGGTCGGCGTGTAGGTTGGGGTATTGCTAGGCGCTTCGACCACCGCAATATCATCCACATTACCCGCCAAACTCACAAACGAGCGCGATGACAATATCCATCCATCGGATCCATCGGGCAATAACACCTGATACCAACGTCCATCTTCGCTCCTGCCGATGATGTCGAGCGTGATGCCACTCGGCAATGTTTCAATGATGGGATAATTCGTCCCTGGTCCCAAACGGACGGTGAGATCTGTCCGCATTTGCACAATCGGCGTGGCGGGTGTGGGTGTGTCGGTTGGGGTTGATGTGGGCGTGTTACTCGGTGTTTGAGTGGGGGTCTCGGTTGGGGTGAGCGTATTGGTCGAGGTGGCAGTTGGCGAGCTATTCACCACAACAACATCACCATTGGGCGCGTTGGTGGCATCATCGGGTGTAATGCCATTGTCATCTACATCTGGCGTAACTGTTGGGGTGTCGCTGGTAATCATAACCACCCCGCCGATGCTGGTCGCGGGGGGGGTATCGTCATCATCACCACCGCCACTCGCAATCAGCGCCACCACTGCGCCGATGATGAGAAATAAAACCACCACCCCACCAATCAACAACGGCGCACGCGATGGACGGGTGGCGCTCATCGGCGAACTGGGATAAGGCGTACCGCCAGGGGCTTGCAAATATCCGCCTGATGGTGGTGTGGGGTATGGCGAACCGCCAAACATCACAGGCGTGATATTGGTCTGAGAGCCTTTTTCTTGGCGGATACGGCGCAAATCATCAATGATATTCAGCGCCACCGTTTTGAGCATGGTCGGTTGTTCAGTCAGCGAACTCATGCCTGCGATTTGGGTGATGGCATCACTCAATTCATGCGCAGTCTGATACCGTTCTGTCGGCTCTTTCGCCATCGCCTTGCGGATAATTATATCGAATTCGGGCGGTAGATCGGGCTTAATAGCCCGCGCCGATGGGATGGGCGCTTGAATATGTTTGAGGACGAGCGCCATTGGCGTTTCGGCACTATAAGGCATACTGCCTGTCGCCATTTGGAATAACATCACACCGAGCGCATAAATATCGGCGCGTTCATCCAGTTTTTGCCCCAACCCCTGTTCGGGTGCCATATATCCGGGCGTGCCGACCGTTAACCCGGTATGGGTTAAGCCCGTCATATCACTGCCCGATTCGCTAAAGCGGGCGATGCCAAAATCGGTCAGGTAGGCATTGCCTTCGGCATCAATCATGATGTTACTCGGTTTAATATCGCGGTGAATCACCCCTTGCCGATGGGCGTAATCGAGCGCACTGGCGATTTGACGCATCATATAGGCAATTTCACTTAACGGAATAGCCCCCCTATCCAACACATCTTTGAGTGTGCCACTCTCTAAAAAGCGCATGACGATATACGGCGGGTTATGTGCGCCGTCATAATCGTATACAGGGATGATATAGGGATGTTCCAAACGGGCAACCAGACGTGCTTCACGCACGAATCGCTCTAATGCTGATTTATCGGCGGCGATGTTGCTATGAATCACTTTAATGGCGACAAATCTATCGGCGTTGAGTTGCTTGGCACGATACACCGTTGCCATGCCACCACGCCCAATTTCTTCTACAATCTCGTACTGCCCTATCCGTTGATTGTTGTTCATCGGTGGTTGACCTTTAATTGTTTAATAATTGCCTCTATATTGTAACATATTTATTGATTTTGAATAAACCACTTTTTTGATAGTGCTTGTCTTTATTTTCGGTTGAATTTCCGTTTCGGTGGCTCAATTTGCTTGACATTCGGTTAAAAAACTCCATATAATCCGAATGTAACGTAAATGTTTGTTAAGTTTGAACGCAAGCAATATGTTACCTGAACCTCTTTATTCATATTATTATAGAGGCGGCTTGTGATGAATAATCGTGTCCTTAAAATAAATGTTGGTTTTTTGCTTCATGCGAGTTCTGGAACGAGTAACGATTCGGCGCTCGATTTCCCCGATGTACAACTCTCTGATGAAATGACCCTGAATTATATTCGCGGTGATTTACAGATGAGCCGTACCAAAGAGGGCATTTTGGTACAATCGCACCTTGTTACCGCGTTTGATGATGCGTGTTTTCGTTGCCTCGACCCGATTGAGCATGTGGTCGAATTGGATATTGAAGAGTTATTCGCTTTCAACAGCAACATCGAAACCGAATTTCGTGTTGAAGATGATGGTATCCTCGATTTGGGGGCATTATTGCGGGCAGAAACGCTCATCGAACAATCACATCGTGAATTATGCAAGCCCGATTGTAAAGGCTTATGCCCAGAATGTGGGGCAAATTGGAATCATGAAACCTGCACTTGCGCCGATGATGCCATAGACCCACGTCTGGCAATCCTCAAGACCTTATTAGAGAAATAAGCGGGAAGGCATAAGGGGAATTTACGATGGTCAACCGATACACAGACGAAGATGATTTTCACGATAGTTTTGATTTAGAATCTGACGACAATTTTTATGATGAACCTCATGATGACTTTTTTAACGAAGAGGACTTTCTGTTCGATTTTGATGATGACCTCTTGGGGAGGGAATTTGGCGATGATCTAGATGACTTCGATGAAGAGATGGACGATGAATACGAAATCGCCCTGCTCGCATCGAGTGATACCATCGGCTTATATCTCAAAGAGATGGGGCGCGTGCCATTATTAAACACCGAAGAAGAAGCCGAACTCGCCCGACGGCTCGAAGCGGGCATATCTGCCAGTAAAAAATATTGGAAAAATCCCAACCACGCCCGTGCGGGTGAATGGTACAACCTGATGCAACAGGGGATAGAGGCGCGTGACCACCTCATCCGCGCCAATACGCGCCTTGTGGTGAGTATCGCCAAAAAATACATGAATCGTGGCGTACCGTTCCTCGACCTCATCCAAGAGGGCAATCTGGGGCTGATGAAAGCGGTGGAAAAGTTTGATTATCGGCGCGGATTCCGCTTTAGCACATACGCTACATGGTGGATACGCCAAACCATCACCCGCGCTATCGCCGACCAAGGGCGGACAATCCGCGTGCCCGTCCACATGACTGATAGAATACGGCGTTTGTATCGTGTTGTGCGCGAACTCGAACAGGAAAATGGACGCAAGCCCGATGTTCAAGAAATCGCCCGCGCCATGAATATGGACCCGCGCAAAGTTCAGTGGATGCTCCGCGTGAGTTGGCAACCCCTCAGCCTCGAACAGCCAGTCGGCGATGATGAAGATAGCGAACCCGGCAATTTCATCGAAAATGATGCCATCCCCACCCCCGCACAGATGACCCACGACAAATTGTTACACGAAAAAATCGAAGAATTGCTCTCGACGCTCACGCCACGCGAAGCGCGTATTTTGCGTCTGCGCTTTGGCTTGCAAAATGGCAAAAGTTATACGTTAGAAGAGGTGGGCGAAAAATTCGGACTCACTCGTGAGCGCATCCGTCAAATCGAAGGCAAGGCATTACGGCGCTTGCGTCATCCACGCCGTAGCCGTCATCTGCGCGATTATTTATAAATTTTCTACCGCTTCTGCCTCTTGAGTGGCATCTACATGCCCATCGGCGACTTGTTCCAAGATGCCACTCACGGTTAAGGTTTCTGCCCAAATGCCATATAAACCGGGCGCGGTATAACTGAGTAAGGTGATGAGGTGTAAGGTTAATCCAAGCGCCAATGCCGCCTCGCTGGAGTAGCCCTGACTGGTCAACGCGAGGATGGCACTGCCTTCGATTGCGCCAACACTGGCGATGGTGGTGGGGATGATAATCGCCAACGCCGCGGCAACCACGAATAATGTCGCTTCTGCCCATGTGGGGTTAGGAAATAATGCCATCAGCAAAAAGTAATAGGCGATGACCAATGTCAGCCATGCCATCACATTCCACAACATCACCCACGCCAGATATTTGGGGCGGCGTATCATGGCGAAACCCATCAACACATTATCCAAAATCCGCACGAGGTTAATTTTTTTCAGGATGCCGATGCGTTCACTGAGCCATATCACAATCGTGCGCGTGATATTTTGGAACACCGTCACCATCAAAATTAGCCCCACACTAGCGAGGAGTGAGCCAATGGTGATGAGTCCCATCACCGATTGAATTTCAGGTGGAATGGTTGGCAAGCCCGATAACGCCAACGCAATCAGCACCACCAACGCCAAAAAGTCGAGCAGGCGTTCCACGACCACCAGACTCACGCCGGTAGAACGGGGTAAGCGCGGATTGCCATGCGCCGCCCCTTCCACACGCACCAAATCACCCGCCCGAAATGGCAACAGGTTATTCACAAAAAACGCCACGCTGGTTAAATTCAGACTGCGTTTGAGGGGCAATTGCCTCAAATGGATGTAATGCCAACGCAAGCCACGCGCACCAAGTCCGAGCGTTATCATGCCAAAGGCGAGGACGACATACGGCAAGCGCAGACTCCGCATGGCACTTAGCGTATCTTCCCAGTGAATATCGCGCATGACCAAATAGAGCAGAAAGCCACTGACGGCGATGCTCAAACCCATCCCAAGCCAAAAGCGTTTTTTGCGTAACATAGGGTGTCCTTTTTAGGGTGTCTTACGGTTCAGCATCCGCGCATAGGGAATCGTCTCGCGGATATGGGGCAAGCCACATAACCACGCCACCGTGCGTTCTATCCCTAAACCGAAGCCCGCATGAGGCACAGACCCAAATTTGCGTAAATCCAGATACCAAGTGTAATTTTCGGGAGGCAATTTGTGATCTGCAATGCGTTGCGCCAACAAATCATAGTCATAAATGCGTTCACTGCCACCGATAATTTCGCCGTAGCCTTCGGGCGCGAGCAAATCCACACTCCGACACACCTCTGGGCGACCTTCGACGGGTTGCATGTAGAAGGCTTTGACGGCGGTAGGATAGTGATAGACGAACACCGGTGTATCAAACATCTGCGTGAGCGCCGTCTCGTGTGGGCTACCGAAGTCTTCGCCCCAAGTGATTTTGAGCAAGTCTTTTTGTTCGTCATCATCGGGTAACGAGGCTTGTAAATCTTGCAGGCGTTGAATCGCCTCATCATAGCTGATGCGTGCGAATTTGTTGGTCACATTTTCGAGTTTGGTGGTATCGCGTTCTAAAATGGCGAGTTCACCGCGATGTTTTTCTAACACTTGCGAGACCACGTAGCGCACCATGTTTTCTTCGATATCCATCAGTTCTTCGAGCGAACAGAAGGCAATTTCGGGTTCGAGCATCCAGAATTCGGCGAGATGACGGCGCGTTTTCGATTTTTCGGCGCGGAAAGTCGGACCGAAGCAATACACTTTTCCGAATGCCATCATATTGGCTTCGTTATAGAGTTGCCCCGTTTGCGCCAAAAATGCGGGTTCACCGTGATAATCGATCTCGAATAGCGAGGTGGTATCTTCGCCCGCCGAGGGGGTGATGATGGGCGTATCCACCAACAGATAGCCGTTATCATCCAACCAATTCCGCATCGAGCGGATGATGGTGGCACGGATGCGTAAAATCGCCCATTGGCGCGATGAGCGCAACCACAGGTGGCGGTTATCCATCAAAAATTCGACCCCGTGTTCTTTGGGGGTGATGGGATAATCTTGTGCCATTTGGATGAGCGATATGGATTTCACGCCGACTTCGTACCCGCCCGGATAGCCCGGTGCGCGGTCATCTTTGCGGACGACCCCCGTGATAATGATGGATGATTCTTGGGTGAGTTTGCGTGCCAGTTCAAAATCACCCTCAGACACATCATTTTTGAACACCACACATTGGGCGATACCAGAGCCATCACGCAATTTGATAAACTCGAGCTTGCCCTTGCCTGTGCGGTCATAAACCCACCCGCGCAAGGTGATTTCTTGCCCATCGTATTGTGCAATATCTTGAATTTGTATGATTTGTGCCACGAAAAGTTATCTCCTAAAAAAAATAGTTACACGGTTGTGCATGGGGAGTATTATAGTCTCGCCTATGGCTTTGAGCCATAGGCTAACCGTTTTGGAAGCCTACTAAAGGGGCTGATTTTGCCGTAACTATGTATCATCAAAGCGGATGTTAGCGCCTTTAGTGCGCTTTTTGGGTGTAGCTAGATGCTTTGAGCATCTAGCAATCACGGTTTATCAACATGTTGCAAAAGCGCCTCGTAGCTATCTAGCACCCGTGTGGGCGAAAAATGCGTTTCGGCATAACGCCGCGCTTTCATGGCGCAATCGGCGAGGAGCGCCTCGTCATCGATTAGGCGGGCAATCGCGCCTATCATACCATCCACATCGCCAACAGGCACAACAATCCCCAAGCCGTGTTCGTGGATAATGCCCGCGATAATCCCCGTCTGGGCGGCGACAATCGGCACGCCCGAAGCGGTCGCCTCGAAAAATTTGGCGGGGATTGTGCCTTCATACAACGGCGCGGGGCGCATCGCCCATATCGTCAACGCCGAAATACGCCACGCGCTGGGCATATCGTCATGATTCACCCATGTGATGTTGACCACATTGGGCAAATCGGCAGTATTCACTTTTTCGGCTTGAGATCCGCCACCAATGAAGACGAATAGCAAATCAGCCCGTCTGGTGAAATAATCGGCAACGGCGAACAGCGTATCAAAATCGTATTGGGTGGCGAATGTGCCGATGAAGGTGATTATTTTTTTATCGGTTGGTAAATGATGCCGTGCCAAAAAGTGGGATGGATCTATGGACGGGTGAAATTTATCTAAATCTACCCCATTGAGGATGACGCTCACTTTTTGCGGATGCGCCACCAGTGATTTAATCGTGAGCGCCCATGCGGGGCTGAGCGCGACAATCGCTTTGGCGCGGGCGTAGGTGCGTTTGACCATCCACAACGCGAGGCGATAGACACGATTGTTTTCGGTGAGCGCCCCCACCGATAGCAGATGTTGGGGCCACAGGTCAGATATATTCAGCAAATACGGACGGCGCTTGAGGATGCTCAACAACACGCCCGCGAAATTGGTGAAAACCGGTTGCCCTTCGATGAATATCACATCGGGACGCTTGATAAATAGACCACGCAACAAGGCGGTGAACATAAACGACATTTGGCTGATGAATTTTCGGCTGATTTTGGGGCTAGAAGTCGCCCATAACCATGTGCGGATGACCGTCATGCCGTCTCGGTTTTCTTTGACGGCAAATTTATGCCGATAGCCGTCTTGAATCTTCCCCAACGGATAATGAGGCATGGTCGTCAGGACAGTGATGGTATGCCCACGCGCCAATAATCCCCGCGCCAAACGGGATAATCGGACTGCCGCCGCGCCTGAATCGGGTTCAAAATAGGTGGTGATGAATAAGATGTGCATGGTCATCGCTCTCTGTTCGTTGAGAAATCGTTGGCTAAATGCAAAAAAACATTCTACACTATAATAGCTACTATACGATACAATAAAGAGCAAAGACGCGCATAAAATCGCATAATTATAAACGGGATGATGTTCTAATGGAGACTCTCACATCAAAAAATGACCCTCTAATCGGCAAAAAATTGGGTGATTACAGCATTACAGGGGTGTTGGCATCGGGCGGGATGGCGAAAATTTATATCGGGCATGACGAAAAACTAGAACGGGATGCCGCCATTAAAGTCCTCACCCGCGCCATGCTAGATGCCGACCCCACCCTCTCGGAACGATTCACCCGCGAAGCCAAAGCCATTGCCAAACTCGACCACGAAAACATCGTACCGATTTATCAATATGGTGAAGAACATGATGTCTATTTTTTGGCGATGAAACTCATCACTGGGCGCGATTTAGCCGATGAAATTAACGACTTGCAACGCATGGGGCAAACCATGCCGTTACCGCGCATGTTTTATCTGCTCAAGCAAGTGGCGTATGCGTTGGATTATGCCCATTCGCACGGCATTATTCACCGCGATGTAAAGCCCTCGAATGTGTTAATCGATAAAAATGATCGCGCCTACCTGACCGATTTTGGATTGGTCTTGCGCCAAGACGTGGATATGACACGGGGTACGGCATTCGGCACACCGCGTTATATCTCTCCAGAACAAGCACTGGCATCGGAACGCGCCGTCCCACAAAGTGATACCTATTCGTTGGCGGTGATTGTCTACGAAATTTTGACCGGGACGATCATGTTCAAAGGTGATACCGCCATGCAGGTGGCACTCAGTCATATCAGTGAACCGCCACCCTTGCCAACGGCGATCAACGCCAGCATCCCCAAGAGCGTGGAACGCGAATTGCTCAAGGCGCTCGAAAAAGAACCCGAAAAACGGCATCCCAAAGCCAGTGATTTTATCAAAGCACTCGAATTGGCGTATGGCGCTCAACTGAATAAAGCCAGCGTATCGCCGACATTAGTCGACCGCCCGACCACCTTCCCCGTCAAAGGGGACGATACGACAGAGGAATCCATTTTATCGGCATGGGATGATGAACCCACCTCGCAACCCTCTACCAAGCCCAAAGCGAAAGGCAAAGGGAAATCGAAGGCGAAAGATGATGCAACCGCAACAGAAGAAGCCCCCAAAGCACAAGTCTCATCTAAGGCGAGCGACTCGTCCGCGCCAAAATCGGCGAAAGGGGTATCTGTCCCCGCGCCAACACCCACCCCATCGGTGAATCCGATACCCTCTGCCATGCCCAAAGCCGATGCGTCTCAGGTGGTGATTAGCCCCGATTCGCTCCATAAAAAGCCCAAAGCCAAGCCGAATTTCAAATTGCCCCAAAACGTACCCTTGCCCATCATCGGCGCTGTGGTCGGGGTGGTGGCGGTGATTATCCTCGCCATCGTGATTTTATCGGGATTAGGCGGTGGTGGCGCAGATATTAACAACGGACCGGGCGAGCCGATGCAAGCCTATTATACCCGCGATTTGTTGGTGCTTCGTAATGCCAGCCAAGCGCAATTTGATATTACGACCCTCAATCTAGGCAATGTCACCATGACGAATATCTCGAATAAGACCTTAGCGCCCAATGCGTGTATTGTCATACGGTATAATCAGGCACGCCCCACCGATGAAAGTGCGCGAGTGCAACGCGATTGGGGATGCACCGATACCAGCCGAGAAATCCTCGCACCCGAAAATTGGTTGGCGTGGCGGAGCAATTTCCAAATCAAAGCGGGGAATACCGCCGTTGCCAATTGTGAGGGTAATAGTGGTGGGACATCACAAACCTGTTCGTTTAATTGGAGTGTTATCATAGAATCATGAGACCAACCCCTCGCAATCATATCCTGCTCATCGTTTGGTTGAGCATGGTGTTACTCGCCTGTAGTTTGGGCGCACAAGAAGCACCACCCACCTTATTACCCCGTAAAACGGATATGCCCACCCCACAGCCCCCCCTCAGTTATGCCACACCACAGGGGGGGACTGTGCCGAATCAATCGACACAGAGCGCACCGCAACAAACCAGCGTGGATATTGAACTGTTCAACCTGATGAATCGGATTGAGCAAGATCGCCTCATGGAACATATCAACATATTGGTTGGGTTTCACACACGACATGTGAATTCACCCACGCAATCGCTCACACGCGGGGTCGGGGCGGCGGCGAATTATATCAGCGATGTCTTCAAACAAATTCAAGCCCAATCGGGCGGAAAATTTATCACCTTCGAGCAACCATTCACCGCCAGTTATAACGGCATTGCCAGCCAACAACGCAATATCATCGGCTATATTCAAGGCACGAGCGCCGATGCGGGGATTATCGTGGTTGGCGCACATTACGATAGCCGTACCGATAATTTAACCGATGGCAATAGTTTTGCACCAGGTGCCGATGATAACGGGTCTGGTGTGGCGGCAATTTTAGAGATGGCGCGTGTCCTCAGCACCAGCCCGATGCGGGCGACCATCGTTTTTGTGTTGTTCGCCGCCGAAGAAGTGGGCAGACAGGGCAGTAAAGCCTTTGTGCAAGATTACGTGCTTGTTCACAACTTGCCCGTGATTGGCATGATTAACCTCGATACCATTGGCAGTAACAACGACCCACAGGGGAATATTAATGACCGCGATTTACGCTTATTTTCTGCGCCCCCCAACGAATCGCGCTCACGGCAATTCGCCCGCACATTGAATTTTATCGCTTACTATCATAAATTAGACCTGAACCTCGCCATGCAGAACGAAATTGACCGCGAGGGACGTTATGGCGACCACGAATCGTTTGAAGAACGCGGATTCCCGTCATCCCGTCTGATAGAATCACTCGAAGACACGCCCAAGCGCGAAGGACGCGACACAATCGATGGTGTTGAACCCGCCTATCTGCTCAAATCGACGCGCACGATTATGGGCTTGTTGTATGCGCTGGGTGGCGGACCCATCCCACCTAGAAATATCGTGTTGCGCGATGTCGGCAATGGCAATAGCGCCCTCGTTTGGGAAGCCGTCCCCGATGCAGGGCGGTACGTGGTCGGGTTACGCCGTCCCAATTCGTTGATATTCGACCAATATTTCACCGTGATAGACCCCAATTCGGGCGCAATGGCAACGGTCAATTGGCAAGTTTATGAAGCGGTGGCGGTGGCGACGGTAGATAGTCGCGGTGTGGTCGGCAGATTTAGCGAAGAATATCGCATCGGGCGCTAACACTCAAGGATTTTAACATTCATGGATTGGCTCATTTCTACGGTGAATACATTGCCGATATTGCTCTTGGTGTATATCGGCATGGGTATTCCTTTGGCATTATTGGCACTCCCCCGACAAGATTGGCACGATAGACCGATGGTGGTCATGTGTGGCATCGGCTTCAGCGCCGCCTTGCTCACGGCGTATTTATTCATACTTGGCACCTGGGGGCAAAATAGCAACCTGACCGCAGGCGACCCGCTCAACCCCATGCAAACGCAGATTTCGGGCTTGGTGGGCGGTCATCCGTTGCTGAAAAATCAAGATTTAGCCCTGAATATCATCGCCATCACCGTTTTATTTTGGGGATTGGCATGGGCAAAACGGATTCGTACCGCGCCTCTGGCGGTGCATACACGTCAAACGTGGGCATCGGACGAGAAATTTCTGATTTTTCTGATACTCATCGCCACCGCCCTGCGCTGGGTCATGACCTCATGGACAGCATTCGGTTGGTATGATGAATTGTGGGTGTATGGGTATCAATCACGGATTTACACCCTGTTAGGCTTCATCCCCACCGACATCGGCTACTATCCGCAATTTTTGCAATTGCAATATGCCTTTGGACAACTGATGATGGGCGACATCAACGACCACGCCGCCCGCGCCGTGTTGCCATTTTTGCAAATCGGGAGCATTTTGGCGGCGTATACGCTGGGGAATCGGTTGATTAATCGGCGTGTAGGGTTAATTTTGGCGACGATATGGGCATTGTATCCGCATTTTGGATTTTGGACGCGCATCGGCGACCTCGAAATTCCGCAAGCCTATGCTTTCACCGCATCCAGCGCATTTTTCTTGATGGCGTGGATGGAACACGATAATCAGTATGTGCGCGTGCGTTATTCGATATTGGCGGGGATATGGCTCGGCATTTTGATGTGGATAAAACCCACTGGTGGCGCGTTGATATGGGGGGTGGTGCTGGTGGTCATCCTCGAAGCGATTCGCACACGGCGCTGGCATGATTTTAAGCCCCGCCTGATGATAGCGGTACGCATGGCGGTTGCCTGCTTGCCGTTGGGGTCGGTGTGGTATCTCCGCAATGTTGCCTATGGTCATTCGGCTATCACCTTTCCACAAAGTTATTGGCTCGATGAAGCCATGCGGAGCGGGAGCGAATTCGGGTGGATTTTGTTGACTATCGGCGTGTTGATTGCCTTTGTATTCATCGCAAAACAACATTCGCGCCCAAATCGGATTTTTGTGTCGTTGGGGGTGATATTGATTGCGCTCGGTGTCGCGCCGACCATCATCACGCCTGCGCGTATGGCAAATTGGGAATGGGTGGCATTTGGATTGGGCATGGCGCTGATTTTCATCGCGCTGGCAGATTTCGGATTCGCCCACCTATCAGAACGGGGTTGGCGTTTTGTTGCGATTATCGGTTGGGGATATGCCCTGGCGTTGCCGTATTTCATCACCTATTTTTACTCGTATAGTTATCACTATCGGCTCTCGTTTCCGATTGTACCCCTGCTGATTTTGCCAACGGCGACCATTTTGGGATTATGGATAACGCCCGAAAAAATCAAACAATGGCGCTTTCCGTTACGATTCGGTTATGTGTTCGCCATTTTTGCTGTATCATTACACGGAATACTCATCCCGTTATACGATGAGGGGTACGGCTGGGATTTTTGGTGGACAATGCCCGCCAAAGATGATTTGCGCGATGCCTCGCTGATAGAGGTGGTGCGTTATTTTGAGGATATATCCCAAACTGGTGATACGCCGACCATCCTCGCGCCGGGGTTACAGCGTCTACCGTTTTTCTTCCCGATGTGGGACATCAACATCACCAAAATCCCGCGCACATTCGATGACGCGGGTAGTGCCGATTATTTTATTGATGGTATTGAAGCACAGGCGTTATACGCCAACACAGGCGGATTTCATAATCCGTTTTATGCCAGTTTACGGCGCGAAAATTTCATCACCACCCCGCCCATTCGGTTTGAAGATTGGCGCGAACACTTCGATATTTACGCCATAGACCCACAGGCGCGGTTTCATCCACCTGCCCCGCAGGATAATTTGACCATCGAAATTTTCCCTATCGGCGAGGTGCGCTTCGGCGATTTTGCCCGTCTGGTCAGTTACGGATTGGTGAATGAGCCTGTATTCAGAGGGATTTACACCAACCCAGTGGAATTTAAGCTGGTATGGGAAGTGCTGAAGCCAACCGATAAAGATTATGCCATTTTTTATCATCTGTATCGTGAATCCGACCCCGACACGGTATTACACACGGCGGACGGCGTGGTGAATAAACCCTACGGGTGGGAATTGAATTATTATTCCACCCTGTTCTGGCAACAGGGCGAATATGTGATTGATAGGCGCGGATTTTACATCCCCGATTTGCCCGAAGCGGATGATTATCGCGTGCGCGTGGGCTTTTATGACCTCGCCACAGGGGAACGCCTGCCGATGTATGTGTTCGGCGTGCAATTGAGCGATGGCTTCATCTTGGATATTCCGTTCAGCGTGGCGCAAGGCGAATAAGTAACACGGATGACTGATGATTTTTCAGTCATCCAATGACTCAATTATTCACTATCCACCTGTTTGCTAAAACTATTTCTCAGGCTGGTATCATTGGATATTTGAATTTCAGTGGCAATTTCATACCATCTGTCGAGTTCATCCATCAAAATCGTTTCGATATCGGTAACGAATTTTGAACGCGCTTGTTCTTTGAATGTTGAGTCTTTCATGTCATCATTGTTCAAAATGGCATTCCACTTTCCCAATCGCCTTTTTAACTTAACCAGCGTTTCATAATATAAGCGATACGTCCTGCCACTCATATTCACATTAGAAAACGCCACTAAAGCAACACTAATGGAATTGACAATGGCAAATAAACCCACCCAATGAGGTTCATTCGCGCCTAACAATAACCCCAAGATTGACCCAATGGTTGTAATGACAATAGCAACCTGGGTCATGCGCTTGCCTTCTTTGTAATCTTTTTTGACTGTCGTCTGATACCACTCCATTTGTCCTTGAACACGGGTTTTAATGTATTGTTTCATGCCCGCATCGTCCGATAAATCGGTGAACCCGTTATCATCTTTTGACCATTCGAGGGCTTTTTGAATCTCTTCCATTGGATTTTTGTCGAAGGTTTCTTTATCAATAAACCCTTCATCAGACATGCCATGTGGTGCGTCTTCGAGAACTTTGCTCACCTCATCTTGTAAAATATCATCTTTTTGGTTGGGTGGAAGATGATATTTACCGACATTGGCGCGATATAAATAAATTTCTGAGCGTACTTTTTCGGCGGCGTAACGATGTTCAATCCATGTTGTGGGCTTGGAATACAAGGTGGTATAGTTCATGAGATTTAACCCAACAATCGGCAAAATCAACACAAACCATTGTGCAAATGAAAACATCAGGGTGAAAACAGAGAAGACACTTATCATAAACGTGATGAGAATAATCCATCGACGTAAATTTTTGAAATCCTTTCTGCCTTTCATACTCAATTGATCAAAATACATCAATGTACGCCACGCATCTAATAAGGCTTGATCTTGAAGATTTTCACTGGATTGATTTGGGTCGCTCATGATACCCCACTTTGATATGATGATAAATAGATAGCTTTGAAGATCTCGCAATCAGGGTTAGATTGGTGTGAACTATAACTGATTATCACAATCTTGTCGAAAATTCTAATCTATTGTCAGTGTGCCAATCACCACATAGGGCGCATCGGATTGTGTGCGAATATCCGTGATTTGACCATCCCACACATACACCTTCACGATGGCGGTATACTCGCCCGCCGTGAGGGTGTATCCATCCACCATTTGCAACGGCTTGGGGTCGTAGATGTGCATATTTTCATCCCATTGGCTGGTCATCATCGGCGGAAAACTATCCCACTGCGCTACCAACACGCCATTGGCATTGAGTAACCCGCCTGCGGTGGTGTAATCGGCAGAAAGCGATGCCGATGTAGACCACCATAAATCGAGCCGTAGCGCATCTTCATCTACCAACGCCCCGCGTAAAATCATACCATTGGCAAAACTATCTACGGGTTGTGTTGATAATTTATCGTAGCGATACGTGGTGATGATATTGCCGAAATGGTCGGTGAGATGTGACCATGTGCGCGTATATCCCGCATCTGACAGGCGGTCTAAGACGGCGCGGTCGTTGCTCCAAAACACCACCCACGCCGTCGCAATATCATCGGTCTGGTTTTGGATATGTTGCGATAGCACATCGGGCAAAAACAGGTCGTAATACGTATACCAGTCGGTGGTCGGCGACATGGTGGGGTCGCCTAGAAAGGTGAAGGTATAAAATTGGCTATCGGGTGGCATGTGGCGCGTAAAATAATATTTGAGCGGATATTGTCCGACTTGGGCTTCTGCTAAAAATAAATCTTGGGGTTGGGCATAGGCTAACGCCGTCTCGGATATATCGCGCCACGGCTCCCGTTGGTGATAAAAATCTACCGTAGCGAGGCTATAGACGAGGATTGACATGATGACCAATCCGCGCCCAACGCGATCGAGTTGCGCCGTGCCGATCGCCATCAACAGCGCAATCGCGGGCGTGATGAGCAATAACTTGCGGTCAGTCAACAGGGGGGCGTAGATATTCCCCACAAATAGCACTGTAAACGGGATAATAATCCATCCCGTGAGTAAAATCACCAGTCCCCATTTTTTTCGTTGCATAGCGCCCCATACGCCCATCAGCATCAAGCCGATGAGCAACACCCACATCGCGCCCAAAAAGCGCCCGCGCAAATCCACAAGCGTCTCGATATTAGATGGGATGGCGAATGGCAACCCTTTTTCGAGCGCGTTTTGGGCTTGGGGGATGGTCACAAACAGCATCCAGGGCGCGAGTAATATACCTGATAGCATCAACCAGAAAATGGCATACAGGCGGGTTTTATGGCGCAGAAAAATCAGGGCATGTAAGCCGATGATAGCGGGGATGAATACCCCCTGATAATGGGTATAGACCAGCAAGGCAATCGAAAGTGACCAGAAAATGCCCGATAGATGAATATGATGCTGGGGGGATATACGCTTCGCTAATCCCCCCCTACGATTTTGGAGATTATCACGATTTATAGCCCCCTCTCCACTTTGTGGGGAGGGGGTTGGGGGTGGGGATAAACGATTAACCCAGCGCAGATATAACCAAATACTGGTCGCGCCGAGCAGGTTATATAGGGCGTAGTTACGCGCTTCTTGGGCGTGGAAAATATCGGCATCGTTGAGCGCGAAGAATAACATCGCCGTCAGGGGGATAAAAACTAACCCTATGCCTAATTTTTTGGCGATTTCGCGCCCCAACGGATACATCACGGCGACGGTCAACGTGCTGATGAACGCCGATAAGCTCCGCAACGCCAATTCGCTATCCCCCATCAGGCTCATCCATCCGCGTAGGAGCAGATAATACAGAGGCGGATGCGTATCGGCAGCGATGCGCGGGAACATATCGGGTTGAATCACAATGTTCCATGCGAAGGCTTCATCAAACCAAAAACTTTGTTGGTTCAGATGATACACGCGCAGGAACACCGCGAGAAGAAGAATAAAAAGCGTAATTGGACGCATTCACCCTCTAGCGCAATTGATTGCGGATGTTATCGAGTTTTGCCCGCGCCGATTGTAATGCGTTGCTGAGGAACAGCATGTAATTGGTGGCTTGGGCAACACGCGCTTCATCATTGATGAGACCACTGGTACAGGCTTCGCGGAAATCTGCCCAACCGGTTGTGGGTGATTGAGTCGGGTCGCCTCGCAAAAAGGTCAAAATCACGTTGATGTCTTGCGCCGCCAGTTCGAGTTCACGCACCAACGGCACATCAGTACGGATAGAGAGTTCTGGATTCACCACGAAATTATCGGGGATGATAGGATCTGCCTCGAAACAATTGGTGCGGTTGCGGTCTATCCAGTATTGATTCAGTCGGGCATACGCACCCCGACCGGGGTCTTCAAGATTATCCAAAATGGCATATAACGCGCTCACATCGCGCCGTAAGGCTTCGGGATCGGCGGTGGGTGTCGGGCTGAGGGTCGGCGTGGGTGTATTGGTGGGCGTTTCGGTGATGGTCGGTGTCGCTGTAGGTCCCGATGGGGTTGGGCTTTCGGCAGGTGTGGATGTGGCACTAGGGATAGACCCACCGCCAGAATTGCTCCCACCGAGTGTTGCCAAATTCAACCCTACCAGCACCAAAAAAACCAGCAACAAGCCCAAGCGCACACGACTAAGGGCGCTTGGGGATATTTTTTTGCGTTCACCAAAGGCATTATCTAATGTGAGATTATTGATGAGTTGCAACACCAGCGCATTTTCTGGATTGCCCAAAGCATCGGCGACCGATTCGCCCGGATTGCGTTGGATGGCATCGTCTAATGCCTTAAATTGCCCCAAAGCATAAATAACAGCTTTACGGAGGGGCGCATTTTTCGGTTCTTTATCATACACACGCTTGAGTGCGACAATCGCTTTCGGTTCACCACATTCACCGAGCCATTCGGCGGCGGCAATCCGTTGCTCTAATGGACGTTTGGGGTTGATCAAAATTTTCATGCGTTGTTTGACTTGAGCATCAAATTCGGCAATTTTGCGCTCTAAATCGGCATCCGCGCCACTATCACTATCCATATTATCTAAAAAATCGAGTTCATCATCAAAGCTCATGTTGCATCCTTGTGTATGATTTTTTCGCACCTGATGCTTGATTATACATCAAAAATGGTCAACTGTTTGGCGTAATCCCGCTTCAAAATCAATTATTGGGGTAAAATTCAGTTTTTCGGTGGCGAAGCGTATATCGGCGCACGAATGGAGAATATCGCCTGGGCGAGGTGGGGCATAAATCGGTTGAATCGATGTCCCCAAGATATGATTAAGCGTATGAACAAGGTCATTCACGCGAATTCGCATCCCCGTGGCGATGTTGAAAATGCCCCCCGCCACATCGGGCGCGGTGGTGGCGAGGATGTTGGCGTGGACGATGTTATCCACATGGGTGAAATCACGAGTGGCTTCGCCCGTGCCAAAAATGGTCGGCGCTTCACCCCGCTTCATCTGAGAGATAAATTTAGGGATGACGGCGGCATACGCCGATGTGGGATCTTGACGTGCGCCAAAGACATTAAAATAGCGGAAACACACCGTCTCTAGCCCGTATAACCGATGAAACATCTGCATGTACTGTTCACCCATCCATTTCGTGACCCCATACGGCGAGATAGGCGCGAGCGGGTCGTGTTCGGCTTGTAATGGGCGGTCATTATCACCATACACGGCGGATGAACTGGCGAATATCACCCGTTTGATACCCGCTTCACGCGATGCTCGCAAAATATGGAGCGTCCCTGTGACATTGACGGCGTGCGTTTCTTGGGGATGGTCTACGCTATAGGGGACAGAAATCACGGCGGCGTGATGCCATACATAATCGGCATGGGCGAAAATGGGGCGGATGGCATCATAATCGGCGATGGTGGCATGGGTGATGTGTAAATCACCATTGAGGGCGCGTAAATGAGCTACGTTTTCGGATTTACCTGATGATAAATCGTCAATAATGCGGACGTGATGCCCATCTTTGAGCAGGCGTTCTACGAGGTGTGAGCCGATGAATCCCGCCCCACCCGTAACGACAAAAATCGCCATGATATTCCCCCTTTAATGATAGTTGGCGTGTCTCATAAATAATGGGGTATTTTGAGGGCAGATATTCTAATCCGCCCGTACACGTCCCCAAATTGGAATATATTCCATTTGTATGGGACGATTAGCGCATAGCGCGTATATCGTCCCTATTCCGCACCAATTATCTGGTTACCGGTCGGTCATGGGCATGATGATATGCACAAAATCATCCCGATTTTCGAGGCGGATGACCCCAGGCGCACCTGTGCCATTGCTCTGGAAAACCACGTTATAATCGGTGATGACATTCAACACATCCATCAGATAACGGATATTGAACGAGATATTCAAGCCTTCGCCTTCTACGCTGGTTTCGATGATGCTCTCGTTATCGCCCCGTTCATTGCTCTTACTCATGACCATAATCGTGCCGACATCATTCGGGCTTTTGGCAGGGGTGATGATGATGCGCCCACTGGAATGATTATCGCGGGCGAACACATCGGCGCGTTGGCAAATCCGCAGAAAATCTTCTCTGGGGACGATACACATCGTGCGATAATTTTTGGGGATAATCGCCGATACATCGGGGAATTTGCCCTCTAAAACTTGTGACGAGACGACCACGTTTTTCGTCTGAAAGACGACAATATCGCGTTCTTTGGGCAGTGTGATCAACACTTCGCTATCATCATCAGTGATGATTTTTGCCACATTCGCCAATGTGCGAGCAGGCACGACCAAATCCACTGGTTTATCTAAACTTTCCATGAGTTTGGCACTTCGTACCGCAAGGCGATAGCCATCGCTGGCGGTCAGGGTGAGGTTATCGCCCTCAACACGCATCAAAACACCCGTCAGGATGGGGCGATTATCTTCGGTGGCGGCGGCGAAGACGGTTTGGTTGATCATCTCTTTGAACACTTTGCCTTCAACCGCAAAATCGCCCTCGGTTTGTTCTGGCACAGGCGGGAATTCGCTGGCATCAATGCCTTTGATGTTGGCTTTGGTCGCGCCACAACGCAGATGGACGGTTTGGGTGGCTTGGTCGAGGTTGAGTTCCACTTTTTCTGGAGACAATTTCGAGACCAAATCTTGCAAGGTCTTGGACGGGAGCGTGATTCCGCCTTCGGTGGTGATACTCGCGCCAATCCAACAGGTGATACCCATGCCCAAACTCATATCAATTGCCGCGAGTTTGAGTTTTGAATTATCGGTCTCGATGAGGATGTTCCCCAATACGGGCATCGTTGGGCGCGATTCGATGGCATTTTTGACGATGTTAATCCCCTTGAGCAAATTTTCTTGTAAAACGGCAACATTCATATTTTATGACCCTTATATATCCCAAATTTATCCCAACTTTACCACAAAATGCGATAAAATAATAGCGTTTTTTGAACATACATTTTCGCAGGATCAAAAACTACCTGTGTGAGGGGGGACACGACAGGTAGTTCACAAAGGGAAGAGCTAACTTTGAGCTCACTTCCAGAAGACTTTTTTCACGAACTTGGAAACGACACATTCGTACCACTCAAGAGGGAATCAACACAACCCAACCAAGTTCGCATGTTCATTATGGTTAAGATGTTAGGCGCTCGGTCTAAATTTTGGATGAAATAACCATGAGCGCCCTATGAGAACCCACCCTATCACGGGGCGATCGGCTCGTAAGTCGGGATTTCACCAATCGGTGCGCTCGATGTCGGTTGGGTGCTGGCGGTGCATTGGGCTTGCGCGATGCTCCGTTTGCTATCTACCGAGGCGTTATAAAACAAACTGAGCGCCTGTTGATATTGCGACACCGCTTGGCAGGCTTGATACCCTGCCACCAGCGCATCGCCATAAGCGACATATTCGTTAAAGAGCATTTCGGTCAAGTTGATGCCCTTATAGGTGCTTTGATAACGCAGAATATCTTGAATACGCCGAATAGCAATGCCATGATTGCCAGATCCCGAGGCGCTCACCACATTCAAATACAACCCCGCGATGAGGCGCTCATAATTGAGGTCTCCAATATCGCCATATTCTTCGGCGAGGTCGGTCAGGCGGATGGCTTCGGCGAGCGTATCCAACGAGGCGTATAACGGGCGGGCTTGGCGTGTTAAGACCAGATTCATCAAACTCCGCACCGTTGCCCGTTCATAATTTTCATCCACACGAATGATAATGTCGAGCGTGTTATAGGCTTCTGCCAGTTGCCCCAAATCAATTTGTTGGCGGGCGGTCGCCAGTAATGCCGGTAAATCGAACCCGCCAGTTGAATTGAGGGTCGGAGCGACTTGCGGTGTCGGGCTCGGTTGCGCTTGTACCACCGCTAAGGTTGCCGTGGGGGTGAATAGCGTGATATACGCGGTTGCGGTGGCTTGATATGCCATTAATTCGGGCGAATTGGGCATAAACTGACTCAGATACGCCAGTCGTTGTTCGATGCGAGCGCGGTCATTGTTGATAAAATCTTGAGGCAATTGTGTCAATTGTAAGTTAATCACCTGTTGTTGGATGAGCGCCGTCGCGGTGATTTGTAATTCTGGCACTTGTGGCACACCAGGGGTCATCTGCGCCAACGCATTGAGCCGTAACTGAAAGTTATACTCATTTTGCAAGAATACATCCGTTGGGATGCGCCGTAATGTTTCGTTGATAAATTCGGCTTGAGTGGCGGTTGCATCCATATTAGCGACACGTTGCCCATCTGTCCAACCTGCCGCACTGGCCAAGATAACGATAATCACACCCAATATCAAGATGAAGACAATCATCACCGCCCATATCAGGCAACCCGGTCCGCGCACATCACCTTCTGGCATAGGATCATCTAAATCAATATCATCAGGCGGTGGTGGCACACTACCATAATAATTCGAGACTAGCACACGGGGTTTGGTATCATCATTTACTATCATTGCAATTTTTATCCCAAATCGGTTAACAAAACCTATGCGATTATAGTCCAGAATAGCCTTGTTCACCTAGTGACGATTCACCTACGGGATCAAAAACAGGCGTAGCCAACGCCACGCCTGTTTTGAATGGTTTAGCAAAAGACAATCAGGGGAGCATACCACCGAGCATACCCATCAATTGGTCTGCGGTAATGATGATAGCGCCTTCTGGGGCAGTCACCGTTTGGGGTTGATTCAGTTCGGTCAGTTCCACATCAAAGTTGATAACCATGCTGATAGGACCCGTGATACCTTCCATACCACCAGGGACAACATTCGCCAACGTGGTGGGGTCAATGGCAAAATTGAGGTTGAAGGTCAATTTGTGGATGTAATTATCTGAACCAACGTATTGGGTGGCATCGAATTGAAGCACCAATGATTGTAACACGGTGGGCAATGCTTGTAATGCCGCGGCGGCATCTGCGGGTAATTCAGTTCCACCCATACCACCAAGCATTGGACCGATGGAGCTGATGAGCATCGAGACTTCGGGGCTATTAATCATGCCAGAAATATCGGCAGTGAACACAAACGGCGACAAATTCATGCCCATCATAGAGACATCCGCCAAGCGTTCATGGCTGAGATAGTCACTCACAGGCAAAAAGCTGAGGAGCATGTCTGGACTCATCATACCGCCCATACCGCCCAACATATCGGCACTACCGCCCAATTGACTGCCCAAAAATGCCGCGGCTAAATCGGTCGCGCCTTGGATCCCGATAACGCCGTCTGGGATAGCCAAATACACCACATTATCCACAACATGGAAGCCAACTTCTGCGGTTACACCGCCAACGGTGGCTGTCATGGGCAAATTCAAATTCAAGCCAGTTTCGGTCAGGCTCACCGGTCCGCTACCCGCCACTTGGAAGGTCAACGCTGTAGACGCATCGGGCATCTCGAAACCGCTCATCTCGACATTGAGGGTGAATGTTTGCACAAACGATGTCACGGTTGCCATATTTGCAGTGGCATTGTTGATGACAGCACAATCTGCTTGCGATAAACCGAAGCAAGTATCTACCGTTCCCCCCATTTGGGCGCTAGTGGTTGGAATAAAAAGTCCCATGAGTGCAACCAACAACAGGGATAAAACGAACATCTTTTTCATTTGAGAAGACTCCTTAATTTAGGTTTGTGAAAAATAGGACGATAATAAATCGTCATATTCACATTATATGACAATTCGTAGGCTTGGCAATTAGAAAACCTTAACAAACATTACCAAAACCCCTATTATTGGGGTGTTTGAGGTGATTATTCGCTCCCTAACATCATTGCCGCACGGGCTATAATACGCTCGCTAATGATAACCTTGCTCGACAGCGCCAATTCATCCATATTGCCATCGGCATCTAAAATCACCACACGGTTAGTATCAACGCTGAATCCAGCATCATCGGCGGTGATGTCGTTAGCGACCAACAGGTCTAATCCTTTACGAATCAATTTGGCGCGGGCGTTGGATAGTACATTTTCGCTCTCCGCGGCGAACCCCACCACCATACGCGGATACCCCGATTGTTCGCGTTGGGCTTTAACCTCGACCAAAATATCGGCGGTGCGTCCCAATTCGAGGGTGAGGTTTTTATCTGTATTTTCTTTTTTGATTTTTTGCTCGGCGCGATGTTGAGGCTTAAAATCGGCGACAGCCGCCGCCATGATGAGCAAATCGGCATCGGCGCTATGGCGCAAAATGGCGTGGAGCATGTCTTGTGCCGATTCGACAAAAATCGGATGCACGCCAATCGGCACGGGTAAATCGGATGTTGTCACCAGCACGACTTCTCGCGCACCGGCATCTACGGCGGCTTGTGCGAGGGCATGACCTTGTTTTCCGCTGGAGCGATTGCTGATAAAGCGCACGGGGTCTATGGCTTCGCGTGTACCGCCCGCGCTGATGACCACCTTCTGGCTGGCGAGTTCTCCATCGCGCCCGATGATTCGGCGGATGTGTCCGATGAGCGTTGGCGTTTCTGGCAAGCGCCCCACCCCCATCAATCCCGATGCGAAGCGCCCTTCTTCTGGCGGGATGAGCAACCCACCCCGTTCCACCAAGCGGGCGATGTTACCCTGAACCGTGGGGTGTTGATACATCCCCACATCCATCGCAGGGGCAATGACGATAGGCGCACGCGAGGCGAGCGCCGTCACCGTGAGCAAATTATCGGCTAATCCGTAGGCGAGTTTGGCGAGGGTGTTGGCGGTGGCGGGGATAATCGCCAGTAAATCGGCATCTTCACCCAAACCGACATGCGCGATATGGGTTGGTAGGCTGTCTGCGCCATCGGTTTTCCACATATCGGTATAGACAGGTCTGCCTGTGACGGCTTGAAAGGTGAGCGGTGTGACAAATTTTTCTGCGCCATCGGTGAGGATGACATCCACCAACGCGCCCGCTTGGGTGAGTTTGCTGGCGAGGTCAATGGATTTATAACAGGCGATACTACCCGTCACACCCAAGACGATGTGTTTATCTTTCAGGATAGAGATGTGTGTCATGTGTGTGTCTCTTTCTATAAAATATCCAATTTGCGTGTTTGACGTTCAAAGGCGCGGACGGCTAAGACCGATGCCACTAAGGGCAACCAAACGAATCCGATGCCCGCAAATGCCAATTCCAATAAATACAATTGGCTAAATCCATCCGCTGTGATAAGGGGCAAAGCATAACCCAATATCGTCCCTGTGATAAAAACACCCAACGCGCCTATCAGCCACGCCAACGGCGGTATCATCGGCGGGAAATGGGCATCCATCAACATTTTGCCTTTTTCGGGGCGCTGTGACCACAATCCGAGCCAGCATAAAAATATCAACAACAACGAAACGAGTATTTCTGACCCCGTGTAAATATCACCAACGGCTTGAATGAGGAAAATCACCGTGAGGACGATGCCCATCAGCAACCATTCGACCAGCCCCATCCGCAACATCAACGGCGTAAAGGCGGTCTGATAGCGCGTGCGCCAAAAGAATATCCCAAAAACGATAACCACAAGGCATATCCCCGTCAAAATCGTCATATCGCTCACCGAGGCAGGCGCAGATGACCAACCGTTGAGGTTATAGGCATATCGCGCCCAAACACCCCAATTGAAGCCGATCGCCAATGCGAAGCCGATAAAATTGCGCCGATAACGGGCGATATGTCCGCCCATCAGCGCCAAAAATAAGCCCCACATTTCGAGTGTGATGAAGGCACTCGCGCCAATCACCCGCGTGAGCAGATGACGCGGAAAATCGGCGAGCATCACCACAGGATTGAGCAGGAATCCTATCAACAACGCGCCGATGCACGTCATCAACATCGCCATGTAACTATCGTTCACGCGATAGCGCACCGCGAGGTCGAGCATAATCGCGCTGATAGCGATGTATCCCGCCAACAGGAGCGCCCATTCGGGGATGCTGTGCAGGTTGGGATCTTGCCAGAGCAGAATTTCGTTGCCGAATAACAACGCCACCCCGAAGATGACGCGCAATAACCAAGCGTATGCAATCATGTTTGTATCCAACGATAAACCAATATCCTTTTGAATATATCACAAAATGCCCTACAATGAGGATGATATAACGGCAAAGTAAGGATGTGCGTGTGCAATTGAGACGGATTTTTCGGATAAGTTTATTGGTATTCGTGTGTATAGCCATGTTATGTATCGGCGCGGTGATGGTTGGATACGCCAACCCCACCACGCGCATCATCGCGCAGACCTATTCGTATGACCGCGATAGCCAATATCTATTACTGCTGGATATTCATCGCAACTTGCCTATTCGCCTCGATTTTCCGGTGTATGTATTGGGCAATATGCGAATTTCAGATGATGGTCGGCGCGTGATTTTGCCGACAGGCGCGTTTAACCAAGCCTATTTTGTGGTATGGGAAATCGAAAGTGGGCGCGTGGTGAATTTGCCCGAATTGTATGTCAATTGTGCCGCCCGCAATTGGCAGTGGCTACGCGATAATCGACATGTGTTGTTTCAATGTCGAGATAATCCACTCAATGGCACAATTGGCGGTATGTATACATTTGATGTTGAAACGGGTGATGTTTATTCGCTTTTTCATCTACCCAACGTCATCTTGGATTATCAATGGTCGCCTGATAGCAAGCGCGTGGCGATTCACGATGATGGCAAGGTGCATGTGGTGAACGTGGACGGCACAAATTTGATCACCATCACCCCACAAGGACGACGTTTCACCGTCATCGGTTGGCGACCGAATGGTGAAGGTATTTTTCTACTCGGATTAAATGGTGTTGAAGAATATCATTTTGATACGGGCGAATTGGAAATTCTGCTGGCAGATTTTTCTTCTAATTTATCGCCTGTATTGTCACCTGATGGTGAATGGATCGCATTGGTGAACACAGAGCGTCGCCCCCGCGCATTTGCATTTCATATCGACAGTCGTGAATTATACTTATTAGAGACGACAGACCTCAAAATTAACAACGTCGATTTGGTTGCGTGGTCGCCCGATAGCCAATGGGTGATTATCCGCACACTCATCGAATCCCGCGAGGGGAATGTGTATTATCTCGCCCGTCCCAATCGGAGTACGGTATTGACATTGGGCGAAAATCTCGAAGCCGCGCCCCTTTGGACATCCAACGACACGCGCTTGGTCTATGAAACGTATGATACGCTCGGTCCCACCTATTATAGCGAGGTGGTCGTGTGGGATTTAGCCTCGTTTTTGCCCCCGCAAACCCTCATGCGCGATACGCATAGCCCGCAATGGTCGCCCAATGGCGATGGATTAGCCTATATTTATTATCCGCAACGACAACGGTTGGTGTATCAAGATGAGACGGGCAATCGGCGTTTTTTGACCGATGAAGATGTCAGCGTGTTGGGATTTACTTTTGTACGATGAACAATTATACCCTGCAAACCCGCATGTTGCTTCGTCTGATGATGCCGATATTCATCCTCACGGGCGGGTTATGCCTGTTCGCCGTTTGGATAGGCTCACAAACCCCTACGCATATCGTCTATGCCCACACGTATGATGACACACTGATTTGGATAGATACCCAACGCAATCTCAACTTGCACTATGACTACCCCGTCTATGGGGATAGGCTCATATTTTCGGATGATGGTCGGCAAGTAATCTTGATTACCGATGCGCCCGATAAAACGCAATTCGCCACATGGCATATCGAGACGGGGAATTGGGTGACTATTCCCACTCCATCGGGGCGGTGTGTTGGGTTATATTCATATTGGTTACATCAAAATCGTGGCATTGCGATTGGCTGTGGGAGCGATACACTGGCGCGGTTGTATCGGTTTGATGTGGCGCAAAATCGGCTGGATGTGATTTATCAATTGGCATATCAACTCACACGATCTTATCAAGTCGCGTGGTCGCCAAATGGGGATTATGTGGCAATCACACGCGGGAATAGCCTCGATTTGATAGATTTAACCACAGGTGACTCGAAAACCATCACCCCAACCAACGATGTCGCGTATAGTTTAGTGATGTGGCATCCAAATAACACCACCCTCTTCGCATTATCTGGAAATGCGCTCAATCGTTATGATGTGCAGACCAATTCATGGATACCGCTTGTATCTGATTGGATTCGGATATCGTATCTCTCGCCCGATGGCAAATGGCTGGCATTCGTCACGACATCGCATCGCCCTTATAATGTGAATACACAAACAGGCGAGATTATCCAATTGCAAACCGATACGTTCAAAGTAGAAGATATACTCTGGATGAATTGGTCGCCGACTAGCGACTGGCTCGTGATGAGTCCCATTCGGTCGGAGGATGATTCGTTATATGTGATTCGTCCTGATGCGTCTGAATTGCTGGTATTCGGCGCGGGGGTCATGTCGCAAGTGCCTGCGTGGTCGCCCGATGGGAGCAAAATCGCGTATGTGGCGCAACGGGGCAACATCCCGCAATTATTCTGGTGGGAAGTGGGTGGCGAGGAACAATTCATCATCAGCCAAGCCCGTAATCCGCGTTGGTCATCAGATAGCACCGCGATTGTATTTGAATATTACGGTGGACGGATGACACGCGAAGCGCAATTGGGGTATTATAACATTCAAACGAGTGACACATTTTTCACCCGTCCGTCTGTTCGTGTTCAAGCTGTTGGATTTGTGCGATGATAACCAAAATTGCCGTGCGCGTGTGTTTGATAATCGTCCCCATCATCGGCGGGATATGTTTAATCGCGGTGTGGATTGGGTCACACATCCCAACAACGCGGGTGGTGGCGTATTTGTATCATCTGGAACACGATAAGCACACCTTCGGCATATCCGATATTCAACGGCGCGTCACGGTGTATGTGCCTGTGCCATTTCAAAGCGAATGGGATGTATTTTTCTCGCCCAATGGCACTCGCGCCCTGATGACGCTGGATTTTTATAACCAAATCGAATTTTACATGCTGGATTTGACCAACTATACCCTAACCCGCTTTCCGTTGGGATACAACACCTGTTCCCCACCCCGCGAGACGATTCGCTGGTCGCCCGATAGCCGTCATGTGAGTTTTCATTGCCGTCCGAATACGGTGGATGCGCGTGTGAATGGCTTGCACCTGTGGGATACCGATAGCAACACCATCCAACGCTTGCATAACCCCAGCAATTTTCAGGTCGTGCCTTACGCATGGTCGCCAACGGGCGAGTACATCAGCCTAATCGATAATAACACCCTGTTTTTGGTATCTATCCCATCGGGCGAGAGCCAAGCCATCCCCACCACATCCACCAATTATTTGCTGATGAGTTGGTCGCCCAATGGCGAAAGATTGGCGATTGGCAAAGCCGATAAATTGTTGATTTATGATGTGGCATCGCAAAATATGACCCCCGCGCCGATACCGTCTTTCGCGTCAGAGGTGTATTGGTCGCCCGATAGCCAATGGTTGGCGATGATTTTGCAGGATAGCGGTTTTTATATGGTCAAAACGTGGGATATTGCCAACGATATGCGTTACGACATCGGCACGAATCGGCATCCGTTGAATTCGGTGGTGGATTTGCGTTGGTCGGATGATAGCCAATGGCTGGTGGCACAAGAAGATGTGAATCAGGCGACACGCTTGGCGCGGGTGGTCGTCTCTAGTCGAGATGGCACAGAAGCCTATCATGTCGTCAGCGATGGGCGGTATCCGCGTTGGATCCCGAATACGCAAATCATCATCTACAACATCTCGCAAATAGAACGCCTGCGCTATGGGCGCGATTTGGTGATGATCTCGCTGGATAATATCAAAAATGAACAACGCGCATCACGAGTATTAGCCCGCGATGCGCTCACCTATACATGGCTCACCGATGGGCAATTGCTCACATGGCGTAGCCGTGACCGTTATGGCAGGTTGCGCGAATTACTCCTCATGCCACCGCAAAATCAGGTGGCGTGGTCATTATTCCCCAACAGTTATAATGTGAATAGTTTCGCGGTGTGGGATTAGGTTCTGTTGACATTCATTTAATCATCAGTTGTGGACGCGCAGAAGCGCGTCCGTACAGGCGAACAATCAGATTTTAGGGTGTATATATGCCGTCCGCCGTCCTACGATTTTTGCATCACGCCTTTCGCCCAGGCGATCGTCTCTTTCATGCCGTCTTCAAAGGCGATGGTCGGTTGCCAACCGAGCAGGGTACGCGCTTTGGTAATATCCGCCGATGACACGCGAATATCGCCCGGTTGCGCGGGGTGATGATTGACCGTATACGTCTGACGCGAGTATCCAAACGCATCCAGCACCATATCACATAGCCGATTCACGCTAATCGGGCGACCTGTGCCGATATTGATGACTTCGCCGTAGGTTTTGGGATTATCTATCGCATCCACCCATGCCCGCGCCACATCGCTCACATGGACAAAATCCCGCGATTGTTCACCATCGGAGTGGATGTTTATCGGCTCGCCGCGCAACACATTCCCCATAAAAATAGCGAACACACCCTGATAGGCATTGGTTAGGCTTTGACGTTCCCCATACACATTAAACATGCGGAATGAGGTGACATGAAAATCGAAATCGAGGTCTTTGCGCGTGGCGGTGATATGGGCGAATCGCTCGGCGGCGTATTTGGTCACGCCATAATACGACACAGGCGCGGGGAATGCCGTTTCGGGCGTGGGCGCAATATCGGGCGTGCCATAAATCGTCATGGAACTGGCGAACAGCAAGCGCCCAACGCGATGCGCGATACATTGCTTGATGATATTTATCGTCCCTAAGGTGTTGACATTCAAATCGGCTTCGGGATACATGAACGAAAGGCGAATCGAGGCTTGTCCAGCGATATGGATGACGGCATCGATACCTGTTTTGAAAACGGCTTCGAGCGCGGCTTCATCACGCACATCGCCATGCACAAATGTGGCTTGTGGGTTGACATCGGCGCGTTTGCCCGTGCTTTCGTTATCGAACACCGTCACCCGATACCCGCGCTCGATGAGCAAATCGGTGACATGACTGCCGATAAATCCTGCGCCACCCGTGACTAGAATATGTTTACTCATGAAAAATTTCCTCAATTTGGTCAAGTTTAATACGTGTTCAAATCATTATTATCTAATTCGGTTATAATGTGTGCAATAGGATTTATTTTTCGGAAATACTATATGACCCATCCAACCAAAATCCGTATTTTACTCGTAGATGACCACATATGGGTGCATCAAGCCGTCACCACCATCCTCAAAATCGCGCCCGATATAGACCTCATCGGGCAGGCAAACAACGGCATGGAAGCCATCCGCTTGTGTGATGAGTTACAACCCGATTTAATTTTGATGGATGTGGTCATGCCTCATCTCAACGGCATCGAAGCCACGCGCATGATACACGACAACTATCCCCGTATCAAAATTTTGGTGTTATCCAGTTTTCAGGATGATGACAGTGTGCGGGCGATGTTAGACAGTGGCGCGATAGGATATGTGGTTAAAGGGGCGCTTTCTGGCGATTTAATCAGCGCGATTCGCACCGCTATGACGGGGGCATCGGTTTTCTCTGCCGAAGTAACTTCGATTTTACTCAAATCGGCTCAAGATGCGACAGAAAATCGTGATTTTGGTCTGACAGGGCGTGAGCTAGAGGTGTTGCGTCTGCGTCTGATGGCGAAAGGCGATAACAACCCCGAAATCGCCGAAAAATTGGTCATCAGCCAATCGACCGTCAAATTTCATATCAACAATATTCTCGTGAAAATGGGTGTCACCACGCGCTCAGAGGCGATTGTCATCGCCGCCAAAAATAACCTTGTATAGGCTACCTGTCCAACTAGATAGGTCGTATCAGCCAAAAACCGTCTGATTAGCCAGTTACCACGACCGATCATATCCCCTACAATAAATCTAAATCAGCATGATAGAGGCACATGTATGTTTGAATTTGGATTACCACTCATCCCATATGCGATTTCATTTTTAATCTCGATTATCATCGCGGTATATACCTTTCAGAATCGGCAGATACGCGGTGCGCTGACATTCGCATTTTACGCCTTATTTCAAGCACAATGGACAATCGGTTATATATTTGAGCTGAACGCGCCGAGTTTATCTGAAAAGATCTTTTGGGATAATTTTCAATATATCGGCTCATTTTTAGTGCCAGTGACCATATTCATATTCGCGCTGGCTTATACCACCTCAATATCTGTGAAAAATTTGGTGCGATTATCTATCGGGTTATCTATCTTCCCGATTATCACCACCGTCCTCGCCTTCACCAATGATACGCACGGCTTGACGGGGAGCAATTTCGTCATCATCCCGAATCAACCGTTTGATGTCCTCTATTACGATTTGGGCATTGTACTGGGCTTGATAGCCGTTTATTCATATATCCTGAGTTTCTTGGCTTTGGGTATCTTGTTCAATTATTTACGGAAAATAACGGGTGTTTTTCGGACACAATTGGTATTTGTCATCATCGGGTTAATCATCCCACTCATCAGCAGTTTTGCGTTCATTGTCGATGTAACGTTATTTGGTCAGCGCGATTTTCAACCGATTACGTTTGGGTTGGGCAATATCTTTGTGGCGATTGGCTTATTTCGGTATCAGTTATTCAATATCGTCCCTAGCGCCCGCGAAAAAGTGTTACAAGCCATGCGCGATGCGGTGATTGTACTGGATACTGACCAGCGTATTGTGGATATTAACCCTAGCGCCCAAGACATGCTCTTCGCGGGCAAATCACCTATCGGCAAATTGGTGAATGAGGCGCTGGTGTGGCTTGCACCGCATATCGCCACGCATAATGTCCATACCGAGTTACAAATCTTAAATGGACAGACGCAAACTTATTATGAACTGACCACCAATGACATTCTCAATGATAATGATGAACAATCGGGGACGCTCATCCTGATTCGGGATGTCACCGAAAAAACGGTGGCGCTCCGCACCATAGAAGATGCCCGTTTTCAGGCAGAGTTGCTCGCCGATATTGGCGATGCCGTGAACAATGCCCACACAGAAGATGACCTGTTGGTGGCATTCAGCGCCATCCTCATTCAACACATGCCAACCCGTGTGGCGTTGATGTATGTGGATTATGAAGATAACGGCATAATTCAATTACGCACCGTCGCCATCCAAAATGAACAAGGCGAAATTTTGCCCATCAACACCTTTGACCGTTTGATGAATTTTGATGCCAGTGAATTTCCGGTGGTATATCGACTGATTGGGACAGACGCGCCGTTATACATCGAAAATATCCACACCAATGGTTGGCTGGGCGAAAAAGAGATCGCGATCATCAGCCAAACGCGCTTTTTGGCGATGATTATCATCCCGCTTCGGACTCAAGAACGTCATGAAGGGTTCATGGTGATTAATTGGGATAGTTACCAAACCTTCCCCACATCGCTTCGCACCATGATCGAATTACTCGCACCCCGTCTGGCAGAAAATATCACCGCACGGCGGGCATATCTGCAAGCCCAACAAGCCCAACAAGAGACAGAACAATTTTATCGCCTCAGCCAAGCGATTAACACCGCCGTCACCTATACGCAAATTTTAGATGCGTTTGCCGCTGTGTTCGGTCCGTTCAAATATAGTGTGGTGTTGATGGTGGCAGACAATTACGATTTTGCCACATCGAAACAAGCGCGGATAGTGGGCATTATTCGCAAAGGCGAAAAAACGGCACACGCCCTCGATGGGATATTGCCTGTGTGGGATCCACAAACAGCTGGCGATTCGCTCATCCACATTGACAACATGGCAGATTATATTCAAACCCACCCACATGATGAGCGCGTGCATTTGGTTAAAAATGTCCAAGCGTTATTGGGGATAGATTGCGTATTTGGAGGGCGGACTATCGGGCGGATTGGTTTTTCTTGCGATACGCCGTATCGCTTTAGCCGTTTCGATAAACGCCTCATTCGCGGGTTATCTGATCTGGTGGCGGCGGCATTAGAACGGGCGCGGTTGTATCAGGAACAGGTGCAAATCGCCGAACAACTCCGCGCCGTTGACCAGATGAAAAGCCAATTTTTGGCGAGTATGAGCCACGAATTACGCACCCCGCTCAATGCCATCCTCAACTTCACCGAATTTGTCTCGTTGGGCATGTTGGGCGAGGTGAATGACAAGCAAAAAGATGCGCTCGGCAAATCGCTCGATAGCGCCAAACACTTGCTGGCATTGATTAACGATGTGCTGGACATGACCAAAATCGAGGCGGGCATGATGAAACTCTTCATCGAAGATAATGTAGACCTTATGCCCGAATTTAATAGCATCATTGCCACTTGCCAAACCTTGTTAAAAGACAAAGACGTGGCGCTCATCACCGATATAGACACCGATTTACCGCGCATTGTGGGCGATAAACGACGCATCCGCCAGATTCTGCTCAACTTACTCTCGAATGCGTGTAAATTCACTGAAAAAGGCAGTGTCACCCTGAGCGTCAAGAAACGCGCCGATGAGCTACTCTTCGCCGTGATCGACACGGGTCCGGGCATCTCTGTCGAAGACCAAGGCATCATTTTTGAACCCTTCCGCCAAAGCGAACACGGCATCAAACACGCGGGCGGAACTGGATTGGGCTTGCCTATCACCAAAAAGCTCATCGAAGCTCATGGGGGCAAGTTATGGCTCGAAAGCGAGGTTGGGCAAGGCGCGAGTTTTTATCTGACCATACCCATTCGTTCCGAAACACTCATGACCGAGATGCAACAATCACTGGCATGATTTGATGCCTGAACAGACGCGCTTTTGCGCGTCCAAACAGAAGCGAGCAACAAGTGATTTTAGACACAGGAGTTTTATAATCGATGGAACATCACTATTTATATGTCGAAGACGACCCGATGAGTCGCCAAATTATGCAAATCATCATCGAAAATGGTGTTGGATCGAAAAATATCACCATTTTTGAGGATAGCACCAACTTTCTGGAACGCATCAACCAATTAGCACACACCCCAACGATTATCTTGTTGGATATTCATGTGCGTCCGTATGATGGGTTTCAGATGTTGACCATGATCCGCGAGAATAGCCGTTTTGCTGGCTCAAAAATTGTGGCATTGACCGCCAGCGTCATGAATGAAGAAGTGGAACAATTACGCGAGGCAGGTTTTGATGGAGCAATCGCCAAACCGTTGAGCATTCAGACCTTTCCAGATTTGCTCAGGCGGGTCATGCAGGGCGAAAGTGTATGGCATATTGTTTAGCCAAGAAACGAGCGAGATATGAGCCTTGTAGGAAAAACCATCTTTTATATTGAAGACGACCCGAATAATCGGGATGTGGTACAGATGATTGTCGAATCAGCAGGGGCAAAAATTGAATTTGATAAATGGGGATTCGCAGAACTGATCATTTCCAAGCTACAACATGTACATCCCGACCTCATTTTGCTCGATTTGATGTTCCCGATGAACGTGAGCGGATATGATGTGTTCGATATTATCCGTCAATATCCACAATTCAAACACATCCCGATTGTGGCGATCTCGGCATCTGACCCAACTATCGAGATCCCCAAAGCGCAAGCGAAGGGGTTTTCTGGATTTATTAGCAAACCTATCACGATGCAGACTTTCATCGAAAAACTGAATGTCATTTTTAACGGTCAATCTATTTGGGATTAACAACCACCATGCAAAGGATACATCATTATGTCTGCACCGCACGCGCTTATTATTGACGATAGTAAAACCAACATCGAAGTGTTAACCATGATGCTCTCACGGCAAGGGGTTGAGTTCACCGCCGTGCAGTTCGTTCAGCATTTAGAGGCAGTTTTAGAGACACTTGATAAATTAGATGTGGTCTTTTTAGATTTAGAATTACCCAATTATGACGGCTTTGAGATTTTAGCCACGCTCAAACAAAAACCGCAATTCGCCGATGTGCCGATTGTGGCGTATACCGTACATAATAGCGAAATTGATGTTGCCCGCAAAGCTGGCTTTCATAGCTTTTTGGGCAAACCGTTGAGCCTCGCCAAATTTCCAGACCAATTACGGCGCATCTTGGCGGGTATTCCTGTGTGGGAAGTTTAAGCATGAAGGCGCACAAGCACGTCCGTACAGACATAAAAAGATTATTGGGGAATAGGGACGATATACGCACTTCGCGCTAAATCGTCCCGTACAAATCACGAAAATTTTTAAGTTTGTACTGGCGGATTAGAGGCTGTTGCCTCGTCTATCCACCTAAAAAATTAAAGACGATTAATCATCCAACCGAATCGTCAACGTGTATTCAACAGGAATGGTCGTCACAGGTGCTATCGGCGATATGGCGATGAATAGCCGCTCAGTTCGGCTATCTATCGTCAGGGGGGCTATGTCATCGGGCAACAACTGCCGCCTCACAGTGATACCATCGGGTAAATATTCAACAACTTGTAACCAAGCCTGTTGTGGGACATGATTCGTCACCCATACCCAACCTTCGCTTATCCAACCGCCATCATCGGTCTCAAAATCGCTGTAATAGCCAATTTCGGGGAGTGCCACATCATCAATCACCATGCCCGAATAATTGACGGCATCATCGGTTATCACGTCAAAACTGAGCCAAATTTCGCCCCCGACATAATCATCCAAAATGACCTGTTCTTTTATCCAACGCCCTGTCAAGAGGCTATACGCGGCATCACCATAACGATTGCCAACGGGGTTGTCGGTGGTCATGGTCTCGGTTTGGATGGTTTGCCACGACTCGCCACCATCAGTGCTGATGAGCAGATAGCCATAATCCCAATCGGGTTCTAAATCTGCCCATAGCTGATAGGTGAAGGTGGCGCTGGTCACAGCCGATAAATCAAATTGACGATACAAGCGCGTATGACTCACATCGGCACGGTTGCTATACCAAAACCGTTCTCCGCTATGCGGATGTGTGCGGACGAGGGGCGCAGTTTCGGGCATCTCCAACGTTAAGGTGAGCGTATCGCCACCGCGAAAATCCGCTAATTCATAATAATGGGTGGCATATTGTGATAGGGTGCGGTCAAGCTGATTTTGGCGACCATTCAAGCGCCGTGTGGCGGGTGGGATGAGGGTCGTCAGACTACGATAGCCGAAAGAGAGCGTATCGGCATCTTGTATCAAATTCGCCAATACCCAATCGGCGAATACGTCTGCATGAGTTCCTGCTCCAAAATCTATCGCAACCTGATTCACCCCAAACATGCCATTCATCGGATTTTGCGATATGGCTTGAATCGCCTCTATGCCATAGTGGTCATAGATATAGGTCAAAAATAGATAGCCTGCCCCATATTCGGCGAGGCGGTTGGGCGCGATGCCAAACGCGCTGAGTTGCGTTTCGGGGTTGTTCAAAAATTCAGATGGATAGCGCCCTGCGGCTTCATACCCCAAATACCCTTCGGTGAAGGTCGAGAAGGCTTCATTGAGCCACGAATCTTCATTCGGAGTGATGTTGGCGCGAATCATGTGCTGAAATTCGTGCGCCAGCGTACTGCGTAAAAAGGTGCTATTCAGGTCGCTTATGGTGGATAAATTCACGAAAAACATCTCGCGGGCGTTGGAATGGGTGGAGACGATTTCGGGATAATTATGCTTGCGCGAGAAATACGCCGCCGTCCCAAAACCCAATCCGCGTGCGAATAAGATATGAACTCGCGGATCGCCATCTACCCCTAAATACGGTTCAGACCCCCAAATATCGCGCACTTGCTGATAAATATCATTATCAAACGCATCGGCAAGGGCTTGTAAATCTCTTTGGCGCACATTTTCGCCCACTTCAACCCAAAAATAGGCATGTAGACCGATAGCCTTTAATTCCGCCATGATTTGGCGCGATTGTCGTGCGCTATTATCCGATACCCAAAATTCATCACGGTCGCCACGCCGATAAATCGGCGCTTCGATGGGCGCGGTTGGTGCTTCGATACCATATAACCGTTCTGCAATTGTGAACGGATTGTTGATGGGGATGACGGCATGTTGTAGCGCCGTGACGGTATCCTGTGGTGATGACGAGGGCATGGTATTTTGCGCCGATAGGCTATAGGGGATGAGAATAAACATAAACAGCAAGATAAACAGATGTAAGGGCGCAATATATTGCGCCCTTACAGACATATTTATCGTTTTGGGATAATGGGTTTTATTGCCAATCATCGTCATTTGGGGTGTGTTGTTGGGTTTCATCCGACAATCCTTCTAAACTAGGTGGTGGTGGATTCGCAGAAAACATATTGTGTTCGGTTGGGATTTCGACAATCACACGCTCGGTGACGGGTGAAGTTGGCGTTTTGAGCGATACAACGGGCATCCCACGTTCTGTCGGCGGGCTACTGGTGGGATGCGTGGGCGGATTGAGAAAATTGGGCGCAGAGATGATCGGTTCTGGATAGGCAACGGTTATCACTTGGCATAATTCAACGAGGCATTGTTGAATATCAGTCTGAAGCCGTTTTTTGAATTGGCGATAGGTCTCGGTGTTATTTTGACCACTGATGGTATAGGTATAACTTTCGTGCAACGTGCGCCCCATGATAATCATGTCGGGATCCCATTGGTCGAGCAAGGCGGGCATTCCCTGATGACAATCGTGCAATTCAAACACGATTCGTACTTCGCCATGCCTGCCCTCAAAGCGCACATCCAGCGCGATCGAGAGCAAGCCTGTTTTTGGGGTGAGGCGTTTTTTGAATTGTTTGCTCATCCATTTGGCAATCGGCAACACACGGCGCGAAATCTGCTTGGGTTTGAGCCGTCCGCCTTTATGCGCGATTTTATTCAAGCGTCTGACCCAATTTTGAGTGGCTAACACTTGGCTACGGGTGATTCTGCCGTACATATCGTATTGCATCATGCGAAAAGCGGTGATGCGCCAGCCATCTAAATACCGCCCATTCGTGCCGAGTAACAATTTGCGAGCGTGGTATGTACCTTGCCTACATGGGTATTGCACCGTGTTATTTTGGGCATGTTGTTGCCAAAGTTGCCTGCGCCCCATGGTGGTATTGCGGTCATATTGGCTGACGGTGCTATAGGGGGGTTTATAACTGCCGAATAACGGCACTTTGCGAAATAACACACGGGCGATGAGGATGAGTATCAGAATCAGCAGACATACCCCCGCCAAAACACCCGCAAATATGGCACGCTGTTCGTTATTATTCAGGTCGACATCCACATTGATAATCGGGATGCGAATCACGCCTTCGGGTAAAAGCGTTGGTATTTGTTGGGTAGATGTAGGGGTTTGATCCACCACAGGCGCGATTTGTTCGCCCGCATACAACGGCACAGACACACTGAATGAGGCGTTATTATCGAGCAAAGTATTGCTGGCTTCTTCTGCGAGTAATACGCGCACCCCCAACGGCACTTGTTCGCCTGCGGGCAATGTCCGCACGGGGAAATTCATCACCACTTCGCGCACTTCGTTACGACGTAGCGGGGTGACAGAGGTCTGGGTGATGATCTGATTCACATCCGTCAGGGGATAAATCTGTACGGTGGCGGATGTGGTGGCATCTATACCGACATTGAGCAAGCCAAATTTGATGCTGAATGTGGCGTTATCGCCCGATAATTCGGGCAACGAGACCACCCAAATTTTATAATCGGGCGCGGTGCTGGATTGGGCATAACCAGGGATTATCCCTATAAAAAGTAAGAGTATGATGATGGCGAGTCGCTTGATACACATGGCAATCGGCTAAACTTTCGTGATTTCAAAAAGATGTATATACACTGTGACATACTCCCCATGCCTAAAGGCAGGGGCTTCTGCCGTTAACGCCAACAGCCTCGCTAAGTCGCAAGGGCTTCCGTTGACTGAGACAGCATGTGGCGATGTCCCGCCTCTAAAATGTTGATTGCCGCGTTGTGGTCACGCCCTAATGTGTGTCCACAACCCTGACACTGAAAAACACGG
>DAOTVP010000046.1:0-2776 GCA_034436155.1 Anaerolineae bacterium | reverse complement strand
TCAGGCGCTTTGGGAGCAAAAGCCCCACCTTTAACGAAATGCAAAAAACACTCTCGCGCTTATTAGCAAAAATACGCCATTCGCCCAAACTGGATACATGGCGCGTGCAATGGGCGCGGTTATTGAGCAAGGTGTATGGCTCGGATATTACCACCGATGAGTTGTTCATCCGCCACACCTATTTGGCGCAATTTGCCCGCCTCATCGGATACGCCTCATTGCTCAATCGGCAAAGCGATATGCCAGATAGATACGAAGAACTCGAAGCGATTTTGGATGGCACGGCTTTTGAGCAATTCGGCATCGGCAACATCAGCGAAAATGATTTTTATAGCTGGGTTTTATTGCCCGAAATCCGCGATGAAGCCCTACCCGCCTTCTTCACGTTGATTAATCACCTGATTGTGTATGATCTCAAACAGATAGACCAAGATTTGCTCAAGCAACTGTATCAAAATTTGGTAGACCCCTCTACACGTCACGATTTGGGCGAATATTATACCCCCGATTGGTTGGCAGAATTGACCCTGAAAGAAATTGATTACAACGCGCCTAAAAGTTTATACGACCCCGCCTGTGGCAGTGGCACATTTTTATTTACCGCCATCAAACGCCTAATTAAATTAGGCTTACGCGGGGAAGAATTGGTCAAATTTTGCATGAACAACGTCATGGGGACGGATGTCCATCCGTTGGCAGTCACCATCGCACGGGTCAATTATTTGCTGGCGCTCGTCCAAGAGTTACGGCGTATTAAAACCACTACCGAGAGGTATATGGTCAATATCCCTGTTTATATGGCGGATGCTCTGATTAAACCCCTTGAAGGAACACCAAATGATACCATTGTTTTATCTGTAAATGGTGAACGAGAAAAGCGAGAAGTATTTCTTATCCCGCAAGAAATTACAGATAATCCTCAACGATTTACAGCATTAGTAGATTCGTTGGAATACTTCGCCCGACAAGCCGAAAAAGGTGATATATCTACCGCTATCACCTCATTTGAGCATTTGTTGAATACCACTTATCATTTATCAGAAAATACAGTCAATATTTGGCAAAAAAATCTTGCATTGCTCATCCAACTAAAATCAGAAAATCGTAACGGCATTTGGGCATACATCCTTAAAAATCTGATGCGCCCGACTATGTTCGCACAAAGCAAATTTGATGTGATTGTGGGCAATCCGCCTTGGTTGAGTTATCGCTATATTAGCAGTGGGGTTTATCAGGATGATGTAAAATTGCTATCTCATCATTACAACCTTATTGCTACAAAAGACGTAAAGTTATTTACACAGATGGATTTAAGCACGCTATTTTATACAATTGCACATGACCGTTATTTGAAAGCAGGTGGTACGATTGCCTTTGTCATGCCTCGCGCCGTCATCACAGGCGCAAAACAACATCGTCCGTTTCAACAAATGGGATTTAGCCGTATTTTAGATATGGAAAAAGTAGCCCCATTATTCAATGTGCCAACATGCGTGTTAATTCAAACCGATGAAAGGCACACTCAAAATGTGCCAGCGATAGCTTATAAAGGGAAATTGCCCCGTCATGAGATGGATTTAGACGAAGTTCAGCCCTTTATCACAGCCAAACCAAGCACCATTAATTTTGTAGATTCAACCATTCGTAGTGAACATTATCATCAACATTTTTTCCAGGGGGCAACCCTTGTACCACGTACCCTGTGTTTTATAAAACCCCAAAACTTGGCGATTAGTGCCTCCGTGATGACCGACCCCGATGTCTTTGCCGATGCCAAAGCCCCGTATAATAAGGTCAGGCTAACAGGGTCTATCGAGAATAATTATGTTTATGCTACGCTTTTGAGCAAAAATTTATATCCATTCGGCTACCAAAAATTGAATTTGGTGGCATTGCCCCTCGATTGGCGCGATAACCAACTCACGTTTATGACCAATGTGGATATGATGCGCCAAGCTCATCATGCCATTGATTGGTTTCAGGAAGCAGGTCGCAAATGGGATGAGCTTAAAAAGAATGTTAGTGGCATGAATTTTTTTGAACAACTCAATTATCGCAACAAAATTATTACACAAAACCCCAAATCGCCTTATAAAGTGATTTACAATGCCAGTGGGACAAATATCGCATCATGTGTTTTGGAATTGGCACAATTTGATGGATTTGTGTATGACCGCATCACCAATGGGTTTATCGTAGATACGACCACCTATCATTATGATACAAATAGTGTTGATGAGGCACATTATTTATGTGCTATCCTCAATAGCCCTTATATCAACGATATGATTAAAATGTATCAACCTAAAGGTTTGCAAGGTGAACGCCATATTCATCGTACCCCATTCGAGGCGTGCGCGATTCCACCATTCGACCCGCAAAATGCCGACCATCTCGAATTGGCGCGTCTATCTAAAGAGGCGCACGAAGCCACGTTATTCATTCGCACGGCAGAAGATATTAAAGGGGGAATTGCGGGTTTACGCCGATTAGCCCGTGAATCGGCACAAGCGCAAATTGATGCGATTGATAAAATTGCGGAACGGATTCTGGATTTATGAGCGAAAATATACCATCCAACGCAACACCAACACGCCGTTTATGGGTCATCATCGGCTTGGTATGCGTGCCTGTGTTTTTGGGCAGTGTGGATTTGACGGTCGTCTCGGCATTTTTGCCCACGCTCATCCTCGAATTAAATTTGCCCGTTGGCGCAGGGGGCATCAGTGGCGTGTCGTGGATACTGACCAGCTATCTGTTGATGTATTCGATCAGC
>DAOTVP010000045.1:0-44407 GCA_034436155.1 Anaerolineae bacterium | reverse complement strand
ACATTTATTCATATATGGCGGATATACGCGCCTGACGGCGCTAACATTTATTCATATATGGCGGATATACGCGCCTGACGGCGCTAATCCGCCACTACAAGATCACAACGGGCGGATTAGGCGTAGCTGTGTATCCGCCCTTAAAGATATCATCTGTATATCGGCACTCGAATCATTATCTTTTGGGTATGCGCCCAATAACGGTCAAGCCCATGCGGTCTAATTCATCGGGATAATATACAACAGGCGTGAGGTAATCCACCAAAAAGGCGAGTCCCAACCCCGCAATGAGCGCCAAACCGAGCCGTAAAAATCCGCCAAAGCGGTCTGTGAGGGGTGGTGGTGCGGGTGTGACGGTGGGCATGTCCAAAAAGACGACCTGGGCGGGCATATCCCCTAATTGCGGAAAGTAATCTTGGGCGCGGGTGCTGATGACCGTCATGACCGCCTCCGCGATTTGTGCGAGTCCATCGGCATCGGGGCTAGACAGGGTGATCACGCCAACACTGCGTTGATTATCCGCCGCCAACGACCACGCGGGCGGATTTTGTACCAACTGATTGACTTCATCAGCAAAGCGCGAGGTGCGTACCCAATCGGTGAGCGCGTTGACCAGTAATTCAGAGGCGAGCCACACATCTTGATAATCGCCCAAGCGGTCAGGAAACGCATTGAGGGCTTGATGCGCCGTGTAACGCATGGTGACAGAAAAACCACCATCGCCACGAATGCCTGTACGGAGCATATCGGGCAACACAAACACCCCTGCGACTATCACAGGCAAGAGTATCAGCCACCAACGGCGCATAATCACACGCCAAATCATCATCAATTCCATACAAAGCTCCTTAAAGATTGTAGTGGCGGACATACGAGGCTACGCCTCTAGTCCGCCATTACATCCGTAAAAACTGGATATTCTGTAATGGACGACTAGCACGCCAGTGCGTATGTCGTCCACAAATATATACCATTTCTTGAAAACCCATTCTGTGGGTCAGCCAATCAGTTCAATCTTTCAAATTCGTCTACAATAGGATAGCATTTTGAAATCGAATTGCATACAGGAAAAGTTACATGACACCGATAGATTTAATCGCCATCGACCTCGATGGCACACTGCTGAATAGTCAACATCAACTGTCAGACCGCAACACCCAAGCGGTACGCAAAGCCATAGAGCGCGGTGTAAAAGTGGTGTTGGTGACAGGCAAGACGCATCATAGCGCCAAGCGCATCATCGAAAAATTGGGATTGACCACGCCCGGAATTTACAATCAGGGACTCATCACCGCCCTGCCCGATGGCAAAATCACCCATCAATCATTCTTGGATGCCGATGTCGCCCGTCATATCATCACCTACGCCGAAGATAGAGGGTTTGATATTGCCGTGTATAGCGGGAATAAAATCCTCGTCAAACGGCTAACAACGTGGTTTGAAAATTTGCACCACAAATATCAAGAACCGATGCCAGAGGCAATCGGACCCTTGCAAAATATCCTGAGCGATATGCCGATCAACAAAATTATGGCGCTCAAAGAAGGCGATGCCCAAAAGATTAAAGGGGTGCGTTGGCAACTCGAAATTCAATACGCCAACCAAGCGCGTGTTTTGCAACCGATTTTTGGCGATATGCTCGAAGTGTTGCCACCCAACACGGGCAAAGGGACGGCGCTCAGGGCGTTGCTCAAAGATTTGGGGGTCAAACCCGAAAGAGCGATGGCGATCGGCGATGGCGAAAATGATATCGATATGTTCACATTGGTCGGTCTCGGTGTTGCAATGGGCAATGCGTGGGATGTCGTCAAAGAAAAGGCGAATTATGTGGTCGGCACGAATGACCAAGATGGTGTCGCAGAGGCGATCGAAAAATTTGTCCTCAACGAGACCTTGCCCCTCGCCACAGAAACTACACCTGCCGAAAAATCGGCATCCGATACCCCTATAGTAGATGACAAGAAAGGCAACGCATGAAAAATATCCTCGTAACAGGCGCGGCGGGCTTCATCGGAAGCGCGTTTGCGCGATATATGGTGACGAAATATCCACACTACAACATCATCGTATACGATAAATTGACCTATGCGGGCAATTTAGACAATTTGTTACCGATTAGTGATGAAGAAAACTACCGCTTTGAACGGGGTGATATTGCCCACCGCGAGACCGTCCACCGCGTTTTGAATACGTATCAGATTGATACCGTGGTGAATTTCGCCGCAGAAAGCCATGTAGACCGCAGTATCCTCGACCCCGATGCCTTCATCCACACCGATGTGGCGGGGGTATATGTGTTGTTGGATGAGGCGCGGAAGCACGGGGTTGGGCGCTTTTTACAAGTCTCGACCGATGAGGTGTATGGCGATGTACATGAGGGTTTTTCGGTGGAGACCGATAATTTTTTGCCCAACAGTCCGTATGCCGCCAGCAAAGCATCGGGCGAATTGATGGTACGGGCGTATCACGTCACATATGGCATGGATACCGTCATCACCCGCGGTAGCAACACCTACGGACCTTATCAATATCCCGAAAAATTGTTGCCCCTCTTCATCACCGAAGCCCTAGACGATAAATCGTTGCCGTTGTATGGCGATGGGATGCAAATCCGCGATTGGTTGTATGTCGAAGACCACGTAACAGGCATTGATGTGGCGTTGCATAAGGGTGTGAGTGGCGAAGCGTATAATATTGCGGGCGAAAATGAAAAACACAACGTTCATGTGATAAAAGCCATGTTACACTTATTAGAGAAGCCCGAATCGCTCATCAAACATGTGCCAGACCGTCCGGGTCATGATCGTCGGTATGCCATGAACTGTGACAAGCTCCGTGCATTAGGTTGGCAACGCGCCTATACCTTTGAACAAGGCTTAGAGGCAACGGTCAATTGGTATAAAAACAATGAGTGGTGGTGGCGTAAAATCAAAACAGGCGATTATCTGGAATATTATAAACAGCAATACGCGGAGCGTCTTGCCAACGCCAAGTAAGTGGTCATTTTGAGGAGTGGTTATATGCGTCGTGTGTGGATAGTGGCACTATTTATCGGTTTATGGTTATGTATAAACCCTGTCATGGCGCAGGGCAATCAAACGGTGTATCCAGAATCACGACGCTATAGCATTGATATTCCCGCAGGGTGGGTGTATGCCACCCGCCCCAGCGAAAATTACTTTTTCTTGGGCGAATCGTTACAAATTGCCGATTCACAAACGACACTCGACACGTATTTTCAGACCAAAGAGGTATTAGGGCAACTCATCACCATCGAATTTATCCCCGTCAGCACCTTGTCGTTATTCGGTTTTCAGACCGAAAATGTGACAGAACGCCAAATGTTGATGAATGCGTTTGTCGGTCAATTCGCCGATTACGAATTACAATTCGCGCCTGTGGCGGGGTATCCCGCCGCAACGGTAGATTTAACAGGCAACAGTGATGATTATTATGGCGGGTTCATCTTCCAATCGGCAATTTGGATAGATGATGTGATTGTGTATATCACCACTGTCGCAGGTAGCCCACAAGAGATGAATCAGATAGACCGCCTCTTGCCCACATTCAAGTTTTATACACATCCAACCGATTGTTCGGGCAATTTTGCCCATCGCCCGCCATTATCTTTAGAAAATGGCAATGTCAGCATCCCACTACAAACCTGCTGGCTGGTCTTAGACCGTGAATATGTCAATAGTCCATTTAATTTACGCCAATTGCCCCGCCCAGAAGAGGATAAAGACCTATCCACGCTCCCCTACCATCACCTGATTTTTTGGGATTCGCCGATCGAATTTATGCGCCGTGTGGATATGTCGTATCTGAGCGATGAGGGCATGACAGACCGCAGTTTAATATCGGGCATGATGCAAATCAGCGTATATCCGTATAGCTGGTTTAATAGCAACCCCGAAACGGATGCGACACTCAACTTATTATTCGAGCAAATTGGGGGCTATGCCACCGATTATAACATCACCCGCGAACCCAATTTCACCATCATAGGGCGCTTATCGCAAGTATTCGATAACCCCGATAATGTCGGACGATTTATGATGATTGCCGATGGGACGCATGTGTATTTGATTATCATCGCCACACCGAGCGCGTTGTGGTCGCAACTCACACCCATCGCGGAAGATTTGCTCTCGCAGGTCATCATCACCTGATCGTAAAATTTAATCGTGGCTAAATTTATAACCATCGGGCTTGAAAAATAAATTTATACCCGCTATATTTATGATATAGATAATAAAAATTCACAATCAGGATATAACGGGATGAGCGCAAGCACCAAAATGCAAGATTATCTGGCAGAAGCCTATCGAATCGCCCAGCATCAAGGCTCGCCTTATGTCTCGACATCGGCATTAGCGGATGTATTGGATGTATCTGCGCCTGCGGTGACGCGCATGGTGCAACGCCTGAAAGATGCTGGCTATATCGAACACGAACCCTATCAGGGCTTGATGCTTACCCCAAGCGGTGAGCGCGAGGCGTTGATGTCTATCCGCCGTCATCGGCTAGTAGAACGCTTTTTGGTGGATGTGATGCAATTTGGCTGGCACGAAGTTCACGATGCCGCCGATGAATTGGGCGCGGTGGTCAGCGATATGCTGGTCAATCGTATGGAACAAATGGCAAATTTTCCGCGCCGATGCCCGCATGGTGAGCCGATCCCCAATATAGACGGGATTATGCCCCAAATTCACGATATTCCCCTCACCGAAGCGACTGTCGGCGAAGAGTATGTCATCAGTCGTGTCAATTCGCACGATGCCGAAAAATTGAAATATCTCGCCGGGTTGGGGATTTATCCAGGGGTGAAATTCACCCTGCTCGACCGTTCTCCCTTCGAGGGACCGTTGCACATCCGCGTCAACGAGACGGTGCATTTTATGGGTCACGGCTTGGTAAAATCTATCCGCGTGTGCAAAGAAGATGAATTTGCGTTGGCATAAGTAACACATTTTTATGCCTGTACGGACGCGCTTCTGCGCGTCCTATTCTATTATTGCCCCACCCAACAAAAATTTCCGCTATAATGATAAAAAATAGCGAAAGGATATATCCCCATGACCAGCATTACGATTGACCTACCCGATGACATCATCCAAAAATTACAAGCCCATGCCGATAACCAACAAATCACCCTGAACGACTATATTTTATCTGCTTTGACCGAAATCGTCATAGATGATGATGAACCAACCGATGAAGAAATTTTAGCCACGCTCAAAGAAGCCTTTTTAGAGGCAATTCGTGGTGATATGGGACTGCCTGCTGATGAGGTTTTAGAAGAACTCAAAAAGGAATTTGGGCTTTATGTCAACGAGGGTTGAGTTAAAAAAGCAGTTTATTAAAGAATCCCGCAGGTTGGCACGGAAATACCCACTGGTACTGCTTGAAATCGAAAAACTGGTTCAAGAATTGAAAAATGATGAACGCCCAGGCGACATCATACCTAATGTAGGATTAGAATATGAGGTTTATAAAGTCAGACTTGCAAATCCATCGGCACAAACGGGTAAAAGTGGTGGCTTTCGGGTTATCTATTATGTGAAATTAGCCGATAATGTCGCCTTATTAACAATTTACTCAAAAAGTGATTACGAAGATATTCCGATAACGCGCATACAAGCCCTGATTGAAGAGGCGCTATCAGAAGAAAGTCAAAACAATGGTGATGATGAATAATCGCCATTTTGCGCTATAATCAATCGCATATAACGACTACATAAAGGATATGCGGATGCGCGTTGGCGTAGATATAGGCGGGACATTCACCGATATTGTGATGAGCAACGATGGGGCGTTGACCATCCATAAATTGCCCACCACCCCACAAGACCCCTCTGTGGCGATGTTGGATGGCATAATAAGCATCACCCAAGATAATCTACATCTGTTAGAGTGGGTCGCACATGGCACAACCGTCGCCACCAATGCCATTCTTCAACGGAATGGCGGGCGGGTCGCCTTCATCACCACACACGGCTTTCGGGATATTTTATTCATCGGCAGGCAAAACCGCCCCGATTTATACGCCCTCGCGCCGACACTCCCCGCGCCGATTATCCCGCGGGATGCGTGTTACGAGGTGATAGAACGCCTCGACCATACAGGACAGGTGATTAAGCCCCTGGATAGCGCCTCGCTGAACGCCGTACTGGATGACCTGAGCAAAAATCAATATGATGCGGTGGCGATATGCCTGTTGTATAGTTACATCAACCCCGACCACGAGCGCCTCATCGCCGAAAAAATCATCCAGAAGAAGATTTTAGCCAAACATCAAATCGTGTTATCCCACGAGGTATTGCCCGAATTTCGAGAATATGAACGCGCCAGCACCACGGCACTCGAAGCCTACGTGCGCCCAACGGTGCAACAGTATATTCAGCAATTGCGCGACAAATTGCCCGCCAAAACACCCCTCCGCATCATGAAATCGGATGGTGGGTTGATGAGCGCCGAGCGCATCACGCGCCAGACCATCCAAACCGCATTAAGCGGTCCCGCGGCGGGTGTGATTGGGGCGTATAAAATCGCACAACTGGCGGGGATTAACGGCATTATCACGTTGGATATTGGTGGCACATCCACCGATGTGGCGTTGTGTGCGCCATCTCCCCTATCGCGTCCACAATCGGTCATTGATGGATTGCCCCTGCGTACACGTCTGATTGATATAGAAACTATCGGCGCGGGTGGCGGGAGCATCGCCCGTTTGGATAGTGGCGGGGTGATGCGTGTCGGACCGCAAAGCGCGGGGAGCGTCCCCGGTCCTGTAGCATACGGCAGAGGCGGGACATCCGCCACAGTCAGCGATGCGTTGGCGGTGCTTGGCTATTTAGACCCCGACCATTTTTTAGGCGGAAAAATGCCCTTACACATCGGCTTATCCGAAGGGGCAATTGGCGTTTTGGCGCAGGGATTGGGCAAATCCATCATCGAAACGGCGGAGGGCATCATCGAAATCGCCAATAGCAACATAGAACGGGCTTTACGCCGTGTGAGTGTGGCGCGGGGTTATGACCCGCGTGATTTTACGTTGGTCGCATTCGGCGGTGGCGGGGCATTGCACGCCTGCGCGGTGGCGGAACGACTCGATATGACCCGTGTATTCATCCCGCGTTATCCGGGCGTGTTATGCGCGTTGGGCTTGCTCATGGCAGACATCAGCCTGAATTATAGCCAAGCAGTGATGACGCAATTGCATCATCAAAACGCACTATCCGCCATTCGCACGGCGTTGATGATCGGCTACGAAAACGCCCAAGCCGATTTATCCGCCGAAGGCATCGCCGACTCTGACCGTGTGTTCATCCCCAGTTTGGATATGCGCTACGTTGGGCAAGCGCATGAGTTGAATATCCCCTATTCGCAAGAATTAGACCTCGCCCATGCATTTCATGAGGCGCATCATAAAGCCTACGGACACGCCCTCACAGACCGCCCGATCGAAGTCGTCACGGCACGCCTCACCGCGATTGGCACGATCGCGCATCCCACGATTCAGCCCGAAAAAACAGGCAAAAATCCATCGGCAGATGAGGCATTCTTGGGAGATAAAACCACGCCCAAAGGCGAACATCTGCGTTTGTATGACCGTGATAAATTGCCCATTGGCGCGACTATCAAAGGAGGGGCGCTGATTTTTCAGTTGGATAGCACGATATACATCCCGCAAAATTGGGTTGCAAAATGTGATGTGTTTCGTAATTTGATTTTAGAACAAGTATGATATAATAAACTCATCGCACATTTAATCTATGAGGATTGAACTCATGAGCCAAACAGAATTTTTTTATGTCACACCTGTTTTACCATCGCTCAATATCGCCGAAAGTGCTGAATTTTATACGGATAAGATGGGATTTACGATAAATCTTCAAGCCGAAAATTACATGGTCATCAAACGTGAGCATATCATCTTACACTTTTGGTTGTGTGATAACCCCGCTCTTCCACCCAATACCAGTTGTTTTATTTGGGTGGGGAATATCACGCCCTTATATGAAGAACTCAAGGCAAAAATAACACTCACGCCAGAATGCCAGCTTCACGATACGCCTTGGGGATTCCGTGAGTTCACCATTCTGGATACACATGGCAATCATATTCATTTTGCTGAGCGTAACGATACTCCATAAAGAAAGTCAATAGCACATGCCCGTCGATTCGATTAGCCTTGCGGTATTCCGCAATTTATTCACCTCTGTCGCCGAAGAAATGGGCGAGACGTTGCAACGCACCGCCTTCAGCCCGAATATCCGTGAACGGCTCGATTTTAGTTGTGCCGTGTTTTCTGGTGATGGTCGGATGGTGGCGCAAGCCGCCCATATCCCTGTGCATTTGGGCAGTATGCCCGCTTCGGTGATGTATGCCATTGAGACGTTTGTGAATAGCGATGTCGGGTTGCAACAAGGCGATGTGGTCATTTTGAATGACCCGTATCGCGGGGGGACGCATCTGCCCGATGTGACGATGGTATCCCCCGTATTCGCGGGCGGGAAAATCGCGTTTTTTGTGGCGAGTCGGGCGCATCACGCCGATATTGGCGGGATGTCGCCTGGGTCATTGCCCCTCAGCACCGAATTGTATCAAGAAGGGTTGATTATCCCGCCCATCAAACTGATGCTCAGTGGCTGGTATAACGAAGGCGTGATGGCACTGCTCACGGCGAATAGTCGCGCCCCACAAGAACGAATCGGCGATATTGAGGCGCAGTTGGCATCGCACCGCGTGGGCGAAAATCGTCTGCGCGAGTTGATCATCAAACATGGCATCGAAACATTATCCGAACACGCAGAGGCGCTCATCGCGTATGCCCAACGCATGACCAAAGCCACCATCCGCGCCATACCCGACGGGGTGTATCCATTTGAGGATATGCTCGAAGGCGATGGTCAGCGCGAGACACCTATCCCCATTCGTGTGCGAATCACCATCCACGACTCGCAGATGGTGGTCGATTTTACCGAGAGCGCCGCGCAGGTGATCGGCAATGTCAACGCAGTCGAGGCGATTGTGCGCTCGGCGGTGGGGTATGCGATTCGCCTATTGAGCGAGGATGACATCCCCATGAATCACGGCAATTTTGAGCCGATTCGCATCATCACCGCGCAGGGTAGCCTGTTGAATCCGCAATTCCCCGCGGCGGTGGCGGTCGGCAACACCGAGACCAGTCAGCGCATTGTGGATGTGGTGCTAGGAGCATTATCCACCGCCCTACCGCATAAAATCCCCGCCGCCAGTCAGGGGACGATGAATAATATCACCGTTGGCGGGATGATTGACGGGCGACAATTTGTGTATTATGAGACCATTGGGGGCGGACACGGCGCTCATCCACACGGAGACGGACTCAGCGGTCGGCATAGCCACATGACCAACACGCTCAATACGCCGATAGAGGCACTGGAATCGGCGATTCCATTGCGCGTGGTGGCATACGGCTTGCGCGACCAATCGGGCGGGACGGGCAAATTTCGGGGCGGTGATGGGATTCGGCGCGTGTACGAATTTTTATCCCCCGCAACGGTCACGATTAACAGTGAACGGCGTTTGCGTGCGCCCTACGGATTGATGGGTGGCGCGGTGGGCAGGCGGGGCGCGAATACGCTCATCCGCAACGGCAAGGCAAAATTATTGGAGGGCAAAACCACCTTCACGGCGCAAATCGGCGACCTGTTGGTCATCGAAACACCCGGCGGTGGCGGTTGGGGGAAGTAGGGTTAGGCGGGATTCACAGGCGCGTGATGGAGGTGGAGCAATTGGTCGGCGCGGAGGGTCGCTTGGGCATAGACCACCCCGTTATCATCCACAAATTCGACCTCAAACACACTATCCGCCACGGTTTCGACAATTGTCCCAACTTGCCCACGATATACATTTTCATTGGGGACATCTTCTAATACTGCGACCACATCAAAGAGCTTTAAGGTGTGCATAGTTTCTCCGTTTGTGATTATTTTTGTATAGTATAGCCTAATTTTTGTCGAAATTCGATGAATAGGTGATCATTTTTTTGGCGGATATGGGCGGAGCGCCAGATGCTTTGAGCATCTGGCTAATTTTTATCCTAAAGCCTGCATAAGCAGGTTAGTTTTTAAATACGGTATATGTGTTTTGTGGCTGACATACGAGGCTAACGCCTCTAGTCAGCCATTACACCCCCTAAAACTAGGCTATGTGTAATGGACGACTAGCCCGTAGGGCGTATGTCGTCCACTGCTATACACCGCCCTTATTTACTAACCCACATTAGGGTGCTTTTGCAATTTTGGTTAGCCTGTGGCTTTGAGCCACCGGCGATTTAACAACGGACAAGCCTAGAAGCGCGTCCGTACAGGCGTAAAAATAATCATTGGCGTGTACGGGCGGTCCCGCGCAAACATATTCGCTTGCATCACCAACGGGATACGGCAATGCCTTATTCGGGACGAGGCAGTGCCTCGCCCCTACATCCTATCAATCACATCGTAATTGACCAAAAAAATTTCGCCCCGCTACGCGGGGTTGTGTTGGGGGATTGCATCCCCCAAACCCCCTGCTTCAGAATTTCAGTAATATCAGTATACAGTATTACAGAATTATTGGTGAGAGCGAACACACCGAAACCCGTTGCTGTAGATCCCGACAGACGGGGTGGACCTGTCGCGGTCGGCGGAACGCACGAAATCGGCGGGAACGTACCAAGACCCACCACGCAAGACACAGTTATTATTTTCTATTAATTTAATATTTACTGTATAATATGCCGTCAAGCACCATTCCCATACATTGCCCGCCATATCCATTACGCCATACGGACTCGCGCCTTTGGGATATTGCGTCACAGGTGTCGTCCTGCCGATATTCCCACCAAAATTAGCGTAGGTCTCATCAATCTCATCGCCCCAGGGATATATCCGTTGGGTATCGCCAATCGCCGCCCTCTGCCATTGCTGTTCGGTCGGGAGCATGATTTTTTCATCGGTCATGGCGGATAACCATAAGCAAAACGCCACACTATCATACCAACTCACGCTTTCACGCGGGCAATCTGCGCCATCAAAATAGGATGAATTCATCTTTGGGCGATCTTTCCGCCATATTTTCGCCTCATCCGAATAATCCCACCATTTGGGGTTGTTATAGCCATCGGGATGATTCACAAACACATCAAATTGGGCGCTGGTCACAGGGTATTTGGCAATATCGAAGGCGGGTACATCAAATGTCACACCCTTACCTTTGGGGATGTAATTGTCTGACCAATGGTCTTCGGTGATGAGCGTCACTTTGCCCGCGGGGATGTGTATCCAGTCGAATGGTTGGGGCATTAAATCATAGGCACGACTGGCGAGATGCCCTAACGGGTCGGGGTCGTAATCTGGGAAATCTTTCTGAAAGTCCTCAAATGTCGCACGGAATGTTTTCTTATTCCCCTTAGAGAGCAGTCGCAACGCATGGTATTCTCTCTCACGTTTCTTTTTCAGCGCCTCACGGTTGAGGATATCCCACAATTCTTTTTCATAATAATCCAACGCCTTCGAGATGGTGTTGGTCAAACTTTCGGCAGAGCGCAATTGCGCCAAAAAGTGACGCGCCTCATCCCATTTTTGGTCGTTGTAGGCTTTGTGAAAGGAGTCGAAGGTGGCAAATTCATCTATTTTAGGTGGTGGTGGTGGCGGTGGCTTGATTGGTTGATTGTTGGATGATGATGCGCCCGTCACGGCTTGAATATCCGCCACCAATTGGGCGATGTCGTTATGAAAATCACGTTGGGTATCGCGCATCGATAAGCCGTTCAAATCGAGCAATTTGTGAACATCAGTGGGCAATAAGGCGCGGTTGGGCATGATCGCGCCACCGACCAAAATCGGCATGACGACACACGTCTTGTTGGCGTGGCGGTCTAATGCCATCCGCACCTCAAAGCGCACCCAATCATCCGCCCCCGTTTGCGTGCGCTGGTGCATCATATCGCCCCATTGCTTGCCGATAATCACCAAACACACATCACACTGTTGGACGGCATCGCGTAAAATCTGCGGAAAATCACCGCCTGTGGGGATGGTGAAATCCATAAAAATATCTTTGGGATCAAACCTGAGCGCCAGTTGGTCAAAAATCCGCCCTGCATGGAGCAGGCTATCATCACGGCGATACGAGATAAAAATTTTTGGCATGAAACACATTATCCGTCATCATAAAAACCCGATATAGGCATAGTGTAACATAGATAGGGATGAGCATCAAATTAAGGCTTCACCCCTAATTTATCGAGCAACGCATCTAACGCAGAAAGTAATTCTTCGGGCGTGCCGTCATTCGTCAGGGTATAATCGGCGATGGCGATGGGTCCGCCTTTTTCGATATTTTCAATCTCGGCGTAATCGCGCAATTCGGCTTCTTGGGCGGTGAGCGGGCGTTCTGGACGGTTAGCGAGGCGGGCATAACGCATTTTTCTAGGCGAAAAAATAGCGATGATGACCATATCATCGCCAAAAATCGGGCGGAGTGTTTTGTATTCGCTAAAGCTATATAACCCATCTATGATGATGGTGGTATGCGTTTCGAGCGCCTGATGCAGATGGGGCAAAGCGCGTTTGGCGATGGCATCCATGCCTTCGTTGGCACGAAATTCTTCGCGGACGATTTTTTCGTTATCGGGCGTGATGGGCAAACCGCGCCGCGTCACCTCATCCGTGACGATGCTCCCAAACCGAAATTGATAAAAACCACGCGCTTCTAAATGCTTGGCGCAGATTGTTTTTCCAGAACCAGCCATGCCGACTAAAGCGATGGCGCGGGGTGGTTGTTGGGTCATAAGGTCTGTATCTCTCTCTCTCATGTTCACTGGATTTCATATTTTATTATATCAGAAATTTTGTGCTATGGGTAGTAAAATTTGGCAAATTTTCATAATTTGGGGCATGATTATGGTATCAACAAGGAGAAAATCTATGACCGATTCCGACCCCCTCCCCTACGCGGGCAGAGATGAAGCCCTTGCGCGAATTCATACCCAACGCACCAACGCACCGCATGAACCGCTGGTGATGATTGGGCGGGAACGCATCGGCAAAACCGCGTTTTTGCATCAGCTCATCCGCACCGCATCGCATCATAGCATCGGCGTGTTCATCGCCTTAGACGATGTATCGCTAGATGATGAAGACCAACTGTGGGTGATGACCAGCCAAATCATCCTCGACACGTTAGCGTGGTATCCGATAACCATCCCCGACATGCCATCGGATGAATCGGCACGGGTATGGTTTGTGTCTATCTTTGTGCCTACACTGATAAAAGCCTTGCGTGGGCGCGATTTATTGTTGCTGTGGGATGATGCACATCACCTACTCAGCGAAAATTTGCCCGATGACCTGTTCGAGACGTTGCGCGGATTATGTTCGCCATCCATTCAGATGGTGTTCGCCTTCGATATTGGCTACGAAGACCAAATCGGTCAATTTATGCCGTTCATCAAACCGAATCATCAGCTACGGTTGACGAATTTATCGCTGGCGGGATGCGAGGCGGTGTTGGCGGGGTATCAGAGCGGACTCGGTGCGGAGATGGTCAAAGCCATTTACGAGGCAACAGGTGGGTTGCCTCATCTACTCCATCATTACGGCGCAGAATTGGGGCAATACGCCGATATAAAAACGCTGAACAATGCCGTTTATGAGCGCGTGAAAGAGGATTTTTTAGCCATCTGGACAGGTCGTAGCGCCGATGAAAAATTGGTCTTAACCGCCATTGCCGATTTATTTTATGATGATCCGTTGCGCCCGATCAGCACCACACACATCGCCACATGGTCGACCAAGAGTGATTATCTGCTCGATGAAACCGCGATCAACGCCGCCCTACGCGGGTTGGTGTATGACGAGTTGGTGCTACTCGAAAATCATCACATCCGTGTGAAGGGCGATTTGTGGCGCAAATGGTTGCTGGAACATGCTCGTATTAGTGGGGATCTATCGAATAACCGCCAATCTGTGCCGATAAGCCTCATCATTGGCACGTTGGTTGTGGTGATCATCACCATTTTGCTCATCCTAAGCATTTTCGGGGGTGTATCCGATGGTGGTGTGACCATTCCAACCATCACCCCCATCGCTTAGATTATGGCGTGGGGCGAATATCTACAACACAATGTAAGGGTTCACTATCATCTTGAATCGTGGCGCAAGTCGCCAAAAGAGTATCGCCACGAGACACCCGAAACACGTCCCCATCAACCTCGCTCAACCAAAAAGAACGCGGGGTACGGATGTATCCCTGATTAAATGTGCAAAAATCGGGCAACGCCAACGATGTGAATGGCTGGTCGATAATTTGAAAACAATCGATCGTCCGCATCTGCGAAAGGCGAATCGAGCGCGGGGCAACCCGCAACCATTCGTTAGAATCGAATTGTTCACCATCGGATTGGCGCGTAAACGTCAAGCCGCTAACATCAAGCGTGGTATTTTCATCGGGGGCGCGATTATACAGCACAAACATGCGATCATCATAATAAAGAAGCAATTGCGGTTCATCATCACTCACCGCCTCAATACGGGGAGTTGGTGTGGGTAGTTGTGATGATTTATCATCGGTGGGGGTCGGCGATATGTCACCATCATTACGGCGTTGGGGCGTATTTTGTACCCCACCCGCAACACCGACCTCCTCTGTCGGGTTGCCATTCAACGCGACACGAGTGGGCAAAGTGGCATCGGCATCCGTCAGCACAGGCGCGGGTGGCGGATTATTGATAATCACTGCCAACGCGCCGAACAAGGTGATGAGCATAACGACCATCATACCGATGATGACTTGGTTGCGTCGCCGATTCGGTTTGGGAATCGGCACAGGGGTCAATTTTTTAGATGTGGTAGATCCTTTCTCTTTGAGCAATGCCGTTGGGGGCATATCTTTCGCCGTTGGCGCATCATCGGTGGTTGTCTCTGTCTTTTGTGGACGCAATAACGATGAACTGCGCGTCAGCGAGGGCGGTTTAGTGGCGGTCGCGCCCGTTTTGAGCGCATCGGGTTTGCGTAAACGACTGGCGAGGCTGTCATCGGTGGGCGTTTTTTCGCGCCCTAGAACTTCAGTATCCATCTCGATATCGGTCATCAATGCCGTTTCGAGCGCATTGGCAAAAGCCATACCCGTCTGATACCGTTTGCGCGGATCTTTATCGAGCGCCTTCATCAAGACCGCCTCAATAGAGGGGGTAATGCGCGGATTGAACATACTCGGCATGGGTGGCGCATCGCTAATGTGTTTGAGCGCCACGCTCATCGCAGACGCATCTTCAAATGGCACCCTGCCCGTGAGCATCTCGTATAAGACAATCCCAAGCGAATATAAATCGCTTTGTGGCACGGCTTGGGCGGATGAAATGGCTTGTTCTGGAGCGATATAATGCACACTGCCAAATGTGTTGCCGAGCGTCCCCTCTTGGGCGCTGAGCGCCAAGCCGAAATCGGTCAATATGGCGCGTCCATCCGCCGTGACCATGATATTCGAGGGTTTAATATCGCGGTGAATAACCTCGTTTTTATGAACAAAATCCAACGCTTGGGCAATATCTTTAATAATTTTCAACACTTGTTTATGCGGGATATACGATTTTTGGCGGTGATATTCTTTGATAATATCACGCAGGTCATCGCCTTCGATAAAACTCATCGCCATATAATAGAGATTATCCAATTCGCCAAATTGATACACACTCACCACATTGGGATGATTGATACGGGCAATCGCCCGCGCCTCGCGCAAAAATCGTTCCCGATATTCACTTTCATCTTGAGCGGCGAGCAGGCGCGGTTCGACCACCTTGACCGCCGCATAGCGTTGTAGGGTGGCATCGTATCCTTTATAAACCCGCGCCATCCCCCCTTGCCCAAGCAAGGACTGAATAGTGTAATCGCCTAATCGCTTACCAATGAGTGCATCACTAGACATAAAAAAACCGCCAAACTCAACTGAATAATCCTCTTTTGAATATTATACTAAACGTATAACCAAAAAGATAACAAATTACATCAATTGCAAAAAAACTGATACAAGTTTTTATATTTGAGCCGTTTTAGATTTTGGCTAGTGATTTGTTTAGATTTATTTTACCAAAAACGCCAATCAAATAGGTGATAAAAGTGCACTCATGCGTTATACTAATATCGAGATTATCCATTGTGATTTTTAGAGTAACCGTTATGACACCATCACCCGATATTCCAGAAAAAGAAATTCGTGAACGTTGTACCCGTATTTTGAATGCGGCTGTCGAAGAAGCACGCAAATTAGGACATCATTTTGTGGGTACAGAGCATATCTTCATCGCCTTAACACGCATCGAAAACGGGCATACCAACCGCCTATTGCGACAGGCAGATTTTAACCCGCGCACCATGCGAAGCGAAATTCGCCGTGAAATCGGCACGGATAAAGATTCGGGGTTGGGAGATGTGTTGCCCATGACCCCGCGCACCGAGATGGTGTTATCGTTAGCCATCTTTTTAGCCGATCAAGATCATGTGGATGTGGGTGAGTATCATGTCCTCTTGGCGTTATTGCAAGAGGGCGAAGGCATCCCTGTTCGCAAACTCATCGAGATGGGTTTCGATGTGAATCATTGGTTGCAAGTCCTCATCTCGGAACAACACCCTAATGAAGTCTCGCCGATGATTGACGATAGTGACATCGATGATTTGTTCGATTCCGATAGCGATTTCGATTTTGGCGCATCGCCATTTGGGTCTTTTTCGCCCTTCAAATTTCCACGCCCGTTATCCGATACCGACACCGCCCCCACCCCTCTGCTCGACAAATATGGGCGTGATCTGACGGTGCAAGCCTCGAAGGGTAAAATCGGACCCGCGATTGCGCGTGAAGATGAAATTCGCACCCTCGCCCGTACCTTAGCGCGGAGCAAAAAGAACAATCCGTTATTGTTGGGAGATGCGGGAGTCGGCAAGACGGCGGTCGTAGAAGGCTTAGCGTATGCTATCCATAACGGGACAGCACCCGCTTCGTTATTAAACAAGCGCATTGTGCAAATCGAAATCGGCACATTAGTCGCTGGGACAAGCCTGCGCGGTCAATTTGAAGAACGGTTGATCGGCATTGTGGATGAAATCAAAAATTCGGGCAACTGTATCTTATTCATCGATGAGATCCATACCATTGTTGGAGCGGGCGATACAATCGATAGCAATCTGGATGCCGCCAACATCCTCAAACCCGCCCTCTCGCGGGGTGAAATTAAGTGCATTGGCGCGACCACGCACGAAGAATATCGCAAGGCGATCGCCCAAGACCCCGCGTTGGATAGGCGCTTCCGCACCATAGACATCGAAGAACCATCCGAAGAGGATAGCATCCGAATTTTAGAAGGACAACGTGCTCATCTCGAAGAACATCATGGCGTGGTGATTTTACCCGAAACCATCGAAGCGGCGGTCAAACTCTCGGTACGATATATGACCGATAGGCGCTTGCCCGATAAAGCATTGGATTTACTAGACGAAGCGTGTACGCGGGTGATTATCCGCACCATTTCGCCCGATGATGAAGACCCCGCGCCGAATGATGTCAAAGTCAGTGATGTCACGGCGGTATTATCGCAATGGACGGGTATTCCAGTCAGCGAATTGACGACCAACGAAAAACGCCGTCTGGCGGGCTTAGAAAAAGCCTTGCTCCAACGGGTTATCGGGCAAGATGAAGCAGTCAATACCGTCTCGGCGGCGATCAAAACCGCCCGCGCTGGTCTGAACGACCCCAACCGCCCCATCGGTGTGTTCTTATTTTTGGGACCATCGGGTGTCGGCAAGACAGAACTCGCCCGCGCCCTAGCGGAATTTTTATTCGGCAGTGATGATGCGATGATTCGCTTGGATATGTCTGAATTTCACGATGCACATACCGTAGCCCGCCTCATCGGCGCACCGCCTGGATATCGAGATACACAACGCGGTGGGCAATTCACCGATGCCTTGCGTCGCCGTCCGTATAGTGTGGTGTTGTTGGATGAAGTCGAAAAAGCCGCGCCAGAGGTGTTCGATATCTTTTTGCAAGTGTTCGATGAAGGCAGGATCAGCGATGCACACGGACGGCGCGTAGATGCCCGTCATGCGGTGTTCATCATGACCAGCAACATCGGCACAGAAGAGGGCAACAAGCATATCGGCTTCGGCGGAAAAAATCCAGAAAAAGCCGATTACTCAAAGTATCTGAATCGCTTCTTCCGCCCCGAATTTATCAACCGTTTGGATGAGGTCATCACGTTTAACGCGCTTTCAGAGCATACCCTAAACGGTATTTTAGATTTACAACTTGAAGCGGTGTATAAACGCTTACAAGAACAAGGCTTATCGTTAGACATCTCACCAGAAGCCCGCGAATTCCTCTTAAAATTAGGATACAACCCCGCGCAAGGGGCGCGTCCGTTGCGCCGTGCCATAGAACGGCATCTGACACGCCCGTTGAGCGCCAAAATCGTGGAAGAGGTTTTTACGAAGGGTGATACAGTGCGGGTGTTGGTAGATACCGATGATAAATTAAAATTTGAGGTTGTCGTGTGAAGATCCCGCCCATCCCCCAGACAGGACGAAAACCGTTACCCGTTGATGATAGTGCCGCCCGCGCACACCTGAAAAAGCGTAATCGGCATGATAAATCTGACCCTTTCGTCACCGACCCCAACCCCGATATTCAGGTGTTGGGGAAATTGGCGTTACGGCGCGGGGATGTGAATGATTTATTCGCATTGGGCGATATTTGTGCCTTGCAATCGGTCACGCCCGATAATCGGTTGTTGGTGTATTACATCGGCAAGACGCTCATCGCTTATAAACGCGCAATCACCCAAGCCGAAAATGATGTCGACCGCAATTCTGCCAAACGCGCCATCGAAACCTATTTGCGTTGGTTGTTTGAATTCGCCGAATGCTTCCCAACACGGCGCAACATCGCCGCCACGTTATGGGCGGTCACAGATGATGATGACCAACCCGAAATGCGCCCCTCATTTCAGCGTAAGACCATCGCCATGCTCGATTTGTATCGGCAAAATTTGACCACTGCTAGAAGTAAATCAGGCAATAAGGCGACAACGAGATGGCAACAAAATCGGGATATCACCGATGTGGATGAAATAGAGGATAACGAAAGTACCCACGCCGATTCGCCACCGCCATCCTTATTCAGCGATGCGTCGATGACCATTGCCGATAGCATGGGGGTACTCGATTTTCAATCGAATGTAGTCGAGAGCCAATTTTTCAGCGAGACACAAGCCGAAGAGAGTGCTGTCATGGAACAAACCTCGTTTGAGGGGGTGCATGAGGTGGTGCAAAAACCGCCACCAAGCGCCAAAACCGACCCAGAACGGGTCATCGAATCGGAGAGTGAAGATCTGGCAGTCATCACCACGGGCGATTACACTGTTGGCGACCGCATAGATGGACGTTACGAAGTCTCTGAGGTCAAACGTGGCGGTATGGGTGTGGTCTATTTGTGTTATGATCACGAAAATCGTGAACCTGTGGCGATTAAAACATTCCAGAGCAAATATTTAGACAATGAACGCGCACTCACCCGCTTTAATCATGAAGCAACGATTTGGGTACGGCTCGAAAAACATCGTCATATCGTACAGGCGCGTCTGGTACAAGATATTCACAAACGCCCGCACATCATCCTCGAATATGTCAGTGGCACAGAAGAACTCGGCTCTGATTTACGCAGTTGGATAGAACACCGCAAACTCGATCTGCCCACAACGGTCGAATATGCCCTACATATCGCGCTGGGGATGCAACATGCCACATCGAAAGTCCCTGGGTTGGTGCATCGTGACCTCAAACCCGCCAACATCCTCGTGACGCACGATCATATCGCCAAAGTGACTGATTTTGGCTTAGTGCATTCGGTCGACCTCGCCGATTTATCGACGTTGGATGATAAACCATCGACTGATGATAACATCCTCCCCACCGATAGACTCACCCGTGTCGGCGCGATTGTAGGAACAGCGCCGTATATGTCGCCCGAACAATGCCAATCGAAAGATGTGGACATGCGGAGCGATATTTATTCGTTTGGGTGTGTCTTATTCGAGATGCTCACGGGTAGGCGCGTGTTTTTAGCCAAAAAATTCAACAATTGGGTACAAGCGCATCTCAACGAAAAACCACAATTTGGGGTCAAAGATAAGCGCAACATCCCCGAGCAATTGCAGACCTTCGTCATGAAGTGTCTCGAAAAAAATCCGACCTACCGCCCGCAACATTGGGGCGAGATTGTCACTTTTTTGACCGAATTGTATACCACCATCACGGGCGAAGAACCGCAAGTCGAGGTGACTGGTCCCGCCCTCGAAGCGCGTGAATTGATGGATAAGGGTTATTCATTGACGGCGCTCAAACGGTATGATGAGGCAATTGTGGCATATGACCAAGCGTTATCGCTCCAACCCGATTATGCGTGGGCATGGGCAAGGAAAGGGCGCACGTATCGCCTACTCGAAAAATATGACGAGGCATTGGCGTGCTATGACCGCGCTATCGACTTATTACCCAGTTATGCCTTCGCATGGAATGGCAAGGGCATCGTCTTGGAACGCATGGGGCGGTTAGATGAGGCGCTCGACTGTTACGATACCGCTACCCGTTATAACGATAAAGATGTGTGGTACTGGTTTAATTGCGCCAATGTGTTATACGATTTAGAACGCTATAAAGAGGCGATTCCCCTGCTAGAACGCGCCTTACAAATAGACCCCAAACATCCCAATAGCTGGGCGAAATTGGGGCAAATCCACCGCATCATGAAAAATTATCCCGAAGCCGCCAAAGCATACGAGCAAGCCATCCACCTCGATCCGGCCTATGCGTGGGCATATAACGGTTGTGGCTTGGTATATAAAGCGATGGGCAAATTACAAGATGCCGTGACCATGTTCAGACGGGCAACGCGCTATATGCCCAACGAAGTGTGGCACTGGTATAACCTGACCGACACGCTGGTCGAGATGAATAATTACGAAGATGCACTCCAACCCGCTCAAGAAGCCACGCGCACCGACCCCAATCATGCCTTTAGTTGGGCAAAATTGGGGCAAGTATTACGACATCTCCGCAAATTGCCCGAAGCCCTCATGGCGTATGACCGTTCTTTGGAGCTAGATAGCGAATCGGCATGGGCGATAAATGGCAAAGGCATCGTGCTGGAGCAATTAGAACGCTACGAAGAGGCGCTCATCTGTTATACCCGTGCGGCGGAACTCAAACCGAATGATGTATGGCATTGGTATAATCAGGGCAATGTATTGGCGCTGATGGAACGCTACGAAGAGGCGCTCGTGTCGCTCCATAAGGCATTAGATATTCACCCACAACATGCCCGCAGTTGGGCGCGGTTGGGCAACACCCTACGGCATCTCAAACGGTGGGATGAGGCGCTACAAGCGTGCCAACATGCCACTAAAATCTCCCCTGGATATGCGTGGGCGTGGAATGAGCAAGGCATCACGCTCGAAATGATGGGGCGTTATGATGAAGCCATCACCTGCTTTCAGACCGCCAGTCAATTCGCGCCTAAAGAGACATTTTATCTGGTCAAGCAAACAGATGTCTTATTGGCGTTGAATCGATATGAAGAGGCGGCAAAACTGCTCGATGAAGCCTTACGAATTGATGACCGCAACGCCCAAATCCACGCGCAATATGCCCAGACCTTGCGCCGATTGGGAGATTTTACACAAGCCTTGTATCATTATGGTGTCGCGCTTGAATTTGAACCCGACCTCGATTGGGCATGGCATGGGCAAGGATTAGCCTATAGCCAGCTTGGAAAACACGAAGAGGCGCTGTATAGTTTTCGGCGGGCAATTGAATTAAACCCGGATGATATATGGTATTGGTATCATCTCGCCGATGAAGAATATGCCACCAATAAATTATCAGAGGCGTTAAATTCGCTTGAGGTTGCCTTGAGCATCAACAATCGGCATGTCGAAAGTTGGGCAAAACGCGGGCAAATTTTACGCCGTATGGGGCGACATAACGAATCGCTCACCGCGTTTGACCTCGCGGTGCGCCTGAACCCCAATTATGCGTGGGCATGGAGTGGGCGCGGATTGACCCTGAAAGAAATGGGCAAAAAAGAGGAGGCGCTCGCCAGTTATGAACGGGCAGAAATAGAAGACCCGCGCACAGTATGGTATTATATCAACCAAGTGGATATTTTATTGGAACAAGAACGCCGTCTGGATGCGCTCAATGTGATAGACCGCGCCCTCAAACACACCAGCCCCAACGCCAACCTGTGGGCGCGGCGCGGGCAAGTCTTGAGGCGCTTAAAGCGTCATGAAGAGGCACTCGAAGCCTATGCCCAAGCCCTGAGCATAGACCCCGCTTATGCGTGGGCATGGAATGGCAAAGGGTTGTGTTATGCGGCGCTCAAACAATGGGACGATGCGCGACTTTGTTACGATAAAGCCCTTGAGTACGAAAAAAATGATGTGTGGTATTGGCATAATCTGGGTGAGGCATATTATTATTTAGAACAGTATCCACAAGCCTTACACGCCTTTGAACATGCCCTCACAATAGACCCTAATCATCAGCCAAGTTTGCAGAAATTGGCGTGGGTCAGAGAGAAGCTCAAATAAGATGTTCAGACGAAATAAACCCGAAATTTCGATTACATTCATGAGTGGTCCGTATGATGGCAAAAAAATCCCGTTTTTTCAGCCCGATATAGGCGAAGAACGGGTGATTATCATCGGACGGCGCGATAATTGCGATATTCACCTGCCGTATGATAGCCAAGTCTCGCGGGTACATGCCCGTTTGGGATGCGTCAGCGTGCCAGCCACCAGCACCGATTCGGTCACATCGCCGTATTATCTCACGTTTTGGCTCGAAGATAGCGGTAGCCGTAACGGGACATTTCTGGAACGCGAAGTAGACCCTATCATTGGCAGAGTGAGCCTGCGACCGGGCAGTATGTTTCGGATTGGGCGCACATGGTTGCGCTTAGATATACCGCTATCATATGATTAATCAAAAAAAAGGCACGACATATGGATACACCCTCTAACACCACACCTAACCGCATCTACCATTACCTCGATGAAAACGGGCGCGTGGTGCGCTTTCCGATGAGCAAGAAGAATCGCAAAGACCAAGCGATTATCCTCGAATATCTCGCCGATAAATTTGAACATGGCAAAGTGTATACCGAGCGCGAGGTGAACGACATCATCAATCAATGGCATACGTTTGGCGATTGGGCATTGCTCCGCCGTGAGCTATTTGAACGGGGCTACATCAACCGTACGCAAGATTGTTCTGAATATTGGCGCACATCGAACACCAAGTTGTACTAATCATGACCTATTCAATGAATCGTCTCGAAGCCTTCAGCGATGGCGTGATTGCCATCATCATCACCTTATTGGTGTTTAATTTAGCCAATGAGGGGAATTTGTTGGCGAATTTATTGGATAAATGGGAAGAATTCGCCGCGTTTTTCGTCAGCTTTTTTGTGATTGGCGTGATGTGGATGAATCATCACGATTTGTTCCGCGTCATCCACAAAGGCGACCATATCCTCTTTTTGCTCAATGTGTTTTTGTTGCTCGGGATCACCATTGTGCCGTTCACAACACGGCTCATGGCGACCCATATCCGCACCGACCAAAATCAGACGGCGGCGGTGATTTATGCAGGTGGGTATCTGATCACGGCATTTTTCTTCAATCTGTTGTGGCGCTACGCCAGCTATAAACGACGGTTAATCGGCACGGATGTCTCTGATGATGATATTCAAGGGATTACCCGCAATTACAACATCGGATTATGCCTCTATTCAATCGGATTTTTATTATCATTCATCAGCGCCCAAGTGACCTTACTCATCAATTTTGGGCTTGCCGTATTCTTCGCCCTCCCCACTCGTGATAATGCGATAACAAGGATAGATTCGTGATGACCGAAAAAGTGTTTAATTACAAAGATAAGCCCGATACCGTACCCGCCCAAGCCTTCACGCTCAAGACCAGTGATAATCTGATGCTTCATGCCCAAAAATGGTTGCCCGATGGTGCGCCGAAGGCGGTCGTCCTGATTGTGCATGGTATTGCCGAGCATATCGGACGGTATGACCATGTGGCACAAACCTTTGTCGAGGCAGGTTTGGCGGTATATGGCTATGACCACCGCACACACGGCAAAAGTGATGGTGAACCGCGCAGTTATATCATCCCATTCACGCAAGCGGTCGATGATTTGGCGCTGGTGATGACGCATGTGCGCCAAGAAAATCCCACCACAAAAATATTCATGTATGGGCATAGCATGGGGTCGCTCATCAGCAATTTGTATGTCCTAAAACATCAAGACCAGCTTGCAGGATGGATTTCGAGCGGGTCTCCATTGACCAGCGATACCAGTGCGCCCGCGTTGGTGGTGCAAATTTTGACCCTCCTGAGCAAAATTGCGCCCACCTTACAGATGGTCAACATCCCACCCACAGATCTCAGCCACGACCAAAATATTGTCAATGCGTATATCAATGATCCGTTGGTGAATGCTAAACCGACCCGACTCGGCATGGCGAGCGCCATCATCAGCCACAGCAAACAGGTCATCTCGCAACTGAACACCTTACGTTTGCCGATATTACTTTTGCACGGCAGTGCAGATAAAATCTGCCCGATGAGCGCCAGCCAACTGATTTACGAAAAAGCGGGTAGCGCCGATAAAACGCTCAAGATTTATGAAGATTTATATCATGAAATTCATAACGAGACCCTATATGGGCGCATCATGTCTGATATAATCGAATGGATTATGGGACGATTATAATTGATATATCACAGGTGATATGACGCAGACATCCAAGACGACCAGCACCAGCATCCGCCCTTTACCGATTTGGCTATGGCGAATGAGTGTGCTTTATTTATGTGTGATCCTCATCTCGTATATTTTCGCGTCACCTGTGCGTTATATGCAACTGCTCAACAACCCCACCCTGACTCCCACCCTCGCCACCATTCAATGGGTGATAGATTATTTACTGGTTTTCGTTACCACGATTTTGTGCTTCTTTTTGGTATTGCGCCGACATAGCGAATTCATCGCCGTGTTGATGGGTCTGACACTGATGGTGACATTGCCCAACATCGCAGGCATGTCGAATGTGCCTGTGGCATTGCATCCGTTGTTTCATATTCCATCGGCATTAGGCATCATCGGCGCATCACCCTTAGCATTTGTGCTGATTATCAGTATGCCAGATGGATATCCACGCCCGCGCAAATTGTTGTGGATTGTTGGATTCATGTTGATTTATGATAGCATCCGTTATGTGCTATTATTCGTGTTTCCGCCAGCCAATGCCATGAGCATCCGCCCGATTGCCATCATCCCGAATATCATTTTTATTGGCATCGCCGCCTATAACATGCACCGACGTTATCGTTTTCATGCCAGCCCGACCCAACGCCAACAATTCAAATGGGTATTTTTAGGCATCTTCATCGCGGTGGTGGTGAATATCTTAAACCAAATCTTTCGGGTGATGAGCGTCTTGATTGTGGGCAATATCTCCCCCATCAGCCAGCTTATCATCAGTTTTAGCACCACTGTTGGTGGGATTATTTTGTGTGTTTCGTTAATATTCGCCATTTCACGATATGGCTTGTGGGATGTCGACCTGACGATTAATCGGTCGATGGTGGCGGGTTTTGTGACGATGAGCCTGATGGTGGTTTTTGCGGGCATTTTTTGGGTATCACAAACCATCTTACAGACGATCTTGGGCGAAAATCGGGGCGAAATTGCCATCGCAATTTCGGCGCTGGTGGTCGGAATCGCGTTTAATCCAGTTCGGCATCGGGTACGCACCTTCGTAGACCGTCGTCTGTATGGCTTTCGATTTGACCTCAACCAATTGGCGAGTCATCAGACCAGAGCCAATATCGCCCAATCGGGCGCGTTCACAGGGCGAATAGTGGGCGGATACACCCTATTGAATGTCATCGGACGGGGCAATATGGGCGAGGTGTATCGCGGGGTCAAAGATGAACGGTATGTGGCAATCAAAGTCATGCAAGCAGGACATCAAATTCATCGCAATCTGCGCGAGCGGTTTGAGCGCGAAAGCAGAATCATGCTGGAGCATCCCAATATCATCAAAACGCTCGGCGGTGGCGAAGAAAATGGGTTGGTGTTTGTGGTGATGGAATATGTTGAAGGGCGCACGCTCAAAGAACTGTTGATCGAGCGCGAACATTTTAACCTACAAGATATTCAACATCACCTTCATGCCCTCGCGCAAGCGATGGATTATGCCCATGCACAAGGCTATGTGCATCGTGACATCAAACCCTCGAATATTTTGTTACGGGCAGGCGGGACAAATCGGGTTGCCAGAATTATGCTGATGGATTTTGGCATCGCCAAATTTTTGGGTGATACAGGCACACTGACGGGCAGTGATGCCGTTGGCACGATCGATTATATGGCACCCGAACAAATTATGGATTCGACCACCGTAGACCACCGCGCCGATATTTATGCGCTAGGCATCGTCTTATACGAGACGTTATCAGGCGTGTTGCCCTTTCAGGGCAGTTTGGCACAGGTGCTATTCGCCCATATCAACCAACCCGCGCCGAGTATCTGCACCATTCGCCCCGATATTCCCCTGTCTGTTGCCAATGCTATCCAACGCGCCATGCAAAAAGACCCGAATGACCGCTTTCAGACGGCAACAGAATTTGTCAATGCCCTCAATAATCCGTTATAATAGAAAACGCTTTTCGTTGCACTATCCTATTATTGGCGTAGTATCGAGTATCCTAGCATATTAGGTTGGATATGCCATCATCACAAAGCACAACATCCGTCCGCTTTCTACCCAAATGGATATGGCGCATCAGCATCATATACATCCTGATAGTGCTTATCACGTATGGGGCGGCATTTCCAATTCGGTATCGCCAATTATTGGACAGTAGTGGGGCAACGCTGGCAACGGCTCAGATTGCGATTGAATATGTTTTAATCATCGTATTAGCCGTGTTGGGACTCATGCTGGTCATTCGCCGTCCCAACGAAGTCATCGCGGTGATGATCGGCGTGGGTTTGATAGGCATCCCCAATTTTACGGGGTTATCGCATTTAGCTACACACCTACACCCCATTTTTCACCTTTCTAGCGGATTTATGCTCATCACAGGCACATCGTTTGCATCAACCTCATCAGCTTGCCCGATGGCTACCCGCGTCCGCGTTGGTTATTATTCCTCATCCCGCCGTTTTTGGTGTACGAAGTGGCGCGATATATCATATTTTTTGTGTATGCCCCACCCGATGTTCAAGCATTACGCCCTGTAATATTCACCGTCAACAACTTATTTGTGTTAATCGCCGTGATCGCCATGATTTATCGCTATCGTTTTCATGCCACCCTTACCCAACGACAACAATTCAAATGGTTATTATGGGGTCTCATGGTTCAAATTGGGATGATCGCCATCTTGCAAACCTTACGGCTTGTGGCGGTGCGTTTTGGCGGAGAAGCCCCGCACACCTCGCTCATCGGCAGTATCACGCTGACTATCGGCGGGCTGGTGGTGTGTATCTCGCTGATTTTGGCGATTACCCGTTACGGTCTGTGGGATGTCGACCTGACGATTAATCGATCGATAGTGGCGACTGGCGTGACCATCATTTTGGTCATCGTATTCGCTGGGATGTTCGTCCTCTCGCAAGCGATCTTACAGACGATTTTTGGCGAAAACCGCCGTGATATTGCCATCGGCATCGCAGGGATTGCCATTGGCGGGTTATTTAATCCAGTTCGGCATCGGGTACGGACATTTGTAGACCGCCGTTTGTATGGCTTTCGGTTTGATCTGAATCAGCTAGAACGACATCAAGACAAAGCCGACATCGACAATCCGGGCGCACTCACAGGCAAAATATTGGGCGGGTACAAATTGTTGGATGTCATTGGGCGCGGTGGCATGGGCGAAGTATATAAGGGTGTGGCAGATAATACTTACGTGGCGGTGAAAGTGATGAACACCACACATAGCCTCAATTTGTCGTCACGGCATCGCTTTCGGCGCGAGGGCAAACTCAACCTTGACCATCCGAATATCATCAAAACGCTGGCTTATGGCGAAGAAGATGACATCTACTATATGATTATCGAATATATCAACGGTCAAACGCTCAAAGAATTGCTCATCCAACAGCAAAAATTGGTGTTAAGTGATTTACATCCGCACCTGTTCGACCTCGCCGATGCCATTGATTACGCCCATTCTAAGGGATTTATCCACCGCGATATTAAACCAAGCAACATCATGTTTCAGCACATGGGAACGGGTAAACCACAAAAGATTATGCTGATGGATTTCGGCGTAGCGAAAAATATGGACGATACCGATTCGCTCACAGGGAGCGCCGCCGTTGGCACGATTGATTATATGGCACCTGAACAAATTAAAGATGCCGCCGAAATCGACCACCGCGCCGATTTATACGCGCTGGGTGTGGTGGTGTATGAATTGTTATGTGGCACACTGCCGTTTAAGGGCAATGTGGCACAAGTGTTATTTGCCCATATGAACCAGCCTGCGCCCGATATTCGCCAATTCAATGCCGATTTGTCGTTGGATGTGGCGATTGCGCTCCAGCGCATGTTGCAAAAAGACCCAGATGACCGCTTTCAGAGCGCGACAGAATTTGTTCAGGCGCTCCTACCATCACCCGCACCATTAAACTAGCCCATCTAAACATAAACACATGATGAGAGTTTTTCTAAATATTCTCATCTTGTGATGTTTGCATAAGCAAAATGTTGCATCTGGTTAAAATTTTTGTTATCTTTCAAGATGTATGGTAATAAATTTTTGTGCAAAATAACATTTTTTGAGAAAATTACATGACGAATTCACCAGTAAAATTGCATGTTAACGACATTTCATTAAGTTTCGGTGGGATTAAAGCATTACAACACGTTGATTTTAAGGTGTATGAGGGCGAAATTTTCGCTGTCATCGGACCCAACGGGGCGGGCAAAACCAGCCTGATCAACAGCATCAACGGCTTTTACCATCCGCAACAGGGCGCGATTATTTACGAAGGGCAAGACATCACCAAATTGCCCCCGTATAAACGCGCACAACTCGGCATTTCGCGCACCTTCCAAAATATCGCCCTCTATACCAACATGACGGCGTTGGATAACCTGATGGCGGCGCGTCATTTGCACATGAAGGGGAATATGCTCACTGGGGCATTATTTTGGGGACCCGCCAAAAAACAAGAAATTGAGCATCGGCAACGAGTCGAGGAAATCATCGACTTTTTAGAGATGGAACACGTCCGTAAGACGGTTGTCGGCAACCTGAGTTATGGGTTACGCAAACGGGTCGAATTGGGGCGTGCATTGGCATTAGAACCGACCATGCTGTTACTCGATGAACCGATGGCGGGGATGAATGTCGAAGAAAAAGAAGATATGGCGCGGTTTATCCTCGATATTCACGAACAACAAAACATGACCATTATGCTCATTGAACACGATATCGGGCTGGTGATGGATATTTCTCACCGCATCGTGGCGTTGGATTTCGGCATCAAAATCGCCGAAGGCACACCCGAACAAATTAGTCGAGATGACGCGGTTATCAAAGCGTACTTAGGTCAGGAACATTAAAATTATGGTTATAGATGCGGTTAATACTCAAATAAAACGTGAAGCGCAAATTTTTACATCGCAAGGGCATGACATCCCCGCTTTAGATAAAGATAAAGATACAATTCCCAAATTATTTGTCGATACGTCTAAAAAATATTGGGGCAAAATTGCCATGCGGAAAAAGCGACTCGGCATATGGCAAGAATATACTTGGGAAGAGTCGTATCAGAAGGTGCATGATTTTGCGCTTGGGCTGATGAGTTTGGGCTTGAATCGGGGCGAAAAAGTGGCAATCATCGGCGAGAACGATCCCGAATTTTATTGGGCAGAATACGCCGTCCATAGCGTTGGTGCGATCAGCACAGCCATATTCACCGATGCCAATCCCCAAGAATTGTTGTATGTCGTCACCAATTCTGAATCGGTCTTTTTGGTGGCGCACGACCAAGAACAATGCGATAAAGCGTTAGAACTGCGCGATAAACTGCCCAACATCCGCAAGGTGATTTATTGGGAAGAGCGTGGCATGTGGAGCTACAATGATGACTGGCTTCTCAGTTTCGATGAGGTTATGGCAATCGGGCGCGAGTATGCCAAAACACACCCGGATGCGTTCCTCAAATCGATCGCCAAAGGTGAAGGCGAAGACATCGCTATTTTTAGTTATACCAGTGGCACGACCAGCCTGCCAAAGGCGGCGATGGTGCGCCATCGCAACCTGATTTATGCCAATGTGCATACCCAACACGTCATCCAAACCTATCAGACCGACAACTATTTATCGTTCAGCCCATTGGCGTGGATTACCGAGCAAAGTTTAGGTCTGACGGCGCATGTGTTGTATGGCTTTCAGGTGAACTTTCCAGAAAGCCCCGAAACGGTTCAAACCGATTTGCGCGAAATCGCCCCCTCTGCCCTACTCTTTCCGAGTCGAATTTGGGAAAATTTGGCGCGGACAATGCAAATGCGCGTCAATGATAGCTCGTGGATCAACCGCTTGTTGTATGCGACATTTATGCCTGTCGCCTATCGGGTGATTGACCTCGAAGACGCGGGCAAGCCCATTCCGTTCATGACCCGATTGTTGCGCTGGATTGCCGAATGGGCAATTTTACAACCCTTACGTGATAAAATCGGCATGGTGCGGATGCGGAATGCCTTCACCTCTGGCTCGGTTCTCAGCCCCGATGTGTTGCGCTTTTTCCGTGCGGTTGGCGTGGAGCTCCGCAGTTTATACGGCTCGACCGAGATGCAAGGTGTCACCATGCACTATCCCAATCGTGTTAAATTGGCGAGTGTCGGCGAGGTTATGCCCGGTGTTGAGGTTAAAATCGCCGAAAATCGTGAAATTCGAGTGCGGAGTCGGGCGATTTTTGCAGGGTATTATAAAGCCGAAGAAAAGACCGCCGAAGCGTTTGATAGCGATGGATTCTTCCAAACGGGTGATGCGGGTTACATCGGCGCGGATGGACATCTGATTTATCTTGACCGTGTAAGCGACATGATCGAATTGGCAAACGGGGAGAGTTTTAGCCCACAATTCATCGAAGGACGGCTCAAATTTAGCCCGTATATCCAAGATGTGATGACCATCGGCGGGTTTGATATGGCGTTTGTGACGGCGATTGTCATCATCGACTTCGATAATGTCAGTCGTTGGGCAGAGAAAAATCGCGTGAATTTCACCACCTATGTCGATTTAACCCAAAAACCGCAAGTGTACGACATCATCCGCAAAGAAATCCAACGGGTGAATGATGACTTGCCCGAAGCGGCGCGGATTCGCAAATTTGTGATTTTGCATAAGGCGTTTGATGCCGATGAAGCCGAACTCACACGCACGCGCAAATTGCGCCGTAAAGCCCTCGAACAACGTTATGGGATGATGATTGATGCGATGTACACCGATAAAGATGAGGTGGTCGTCAGCGCAGAGGTCAAATATCGAGATGGTCGCACGGGCGTGGTCGAGACGGCTGTCCGCGTGATGGATGTATGAATACATGCCGTCCCAACTAGGACGCGCAGAAGCGCGTCCGTACAGCAGGCATAAGAGCAGAATTTGTAGGGACGGCATTCTTGCCGTCCAAAATAAGCAAAAAGTTTGAACCGAAATTAGATTTATTGTTGAGTGAAGGATTTTAGACTTTGGCAACGAATACACTTTCACAAGGGAGGCGCATCAGCCTACCTCGCATCAATTGGCAATGGGTCGGACGCTGGGCGACATTGGTGGCAACCGTCATCTTTGTGATGTGGCTCGGCGATAGAATTGGTGACGGTCCGCGCAGTTATGTCGATGTCACCATCAAAGGGATATTAGTCGGCGCGGTGTATGCGATTATCGCCGTGGGGATTGTTATCATCAACAAAGCATCGGGCGTATTTAACTTTGCACACGGCGCGATGATGCTCATCACGGCATGGTTTTTCTTGAATTTTTATAATGCCGAAAGTTTCAATATGGTGGCGGTGATTGGGCTGGTGGGCGTGACACTGTTCATGTTCATCAACATGAATACCGCTTTCAGTTTCGATAAACTATTTTTGCCAACGGCGTGGGGATTCGGGTTATTCGCATTGTATCCCATCCTCACCGACCTGATTGGCAACGGGGTCATCGGCAATATTTTACGCGCCATTATCCCATCATTATCTACGACTGTGACGGGGATTATCACCAGCATCATCGGCGGAATCTTCATCACGATCTTTCTATTTTTGGTGTTCATGAGCGTAACGCGCTTCTATCTGCATGTGAACACGCAAAAATTACTCATCCTCGCGGGCGTGGTTGGCATTGTGACAACCGTCATCGGCATTATTGTGGTGATTGCAGGCACAAGTGACGGCATCGGTTGGATAAATCGCATCGCAATCGGCGCGATTTTGGCGCTGGGATTAACCCGCCTCAATCCACTCACACAATCCAAAGACGAAAATGCGGTTGCCCTGCCCTATGCCGTGTTGATATTCTTGGGCGTGATCGTAATAGACTTAATCGCCGTAGATTTATATACACGCAATGCGTCTGTGGCGCGTTTGGGCATCACACTCACAGTGTTGGTCGAGGCAATTCGTGGCGCAATGTTAGGGTTCGTCTTGGGGCTTGCCCACATGCTCACCTATCAAAATTGGAAAAATGTGTTGGCACGTTTTGGCATCGGCAAAGCCGATGATGAGGCAATTATCCCCTATAACCTGACCAGCATCGTCATTGCGATTATCGCGGGTGCGGTGGTGGTATTTATGATGACCATCAACGGTGATGAATGGCGCTTAATTCGGGCGCTGGTCGGCGCAGTGGTGATTGCCACCTTAATGGGGTTGTGTATAGAACGTTTCAGCATCCGTCCGTTGATGGGACAACCCATTTTCACGATGGTGTTGATGACATTGGCGCTCGACCGCATCTTTGTGGGCATGACCAATTTCTTCTTCCCGACCATTGATACCAAAATCCCGATTTTTAACGATTTATCGGGGTTAGGAATGCCCCGCAATTACGAAGTGGAATTGGTGAATATCATCCCACAGATTGACCGTGCCTTGCGGATACCGTCTGCGTCAGTGGTGATTTTCATCTTGGCTTCGCTGACCTTTTTGGCGTTCATCTTGTTCTTCCAATATACCAGCGTGGGCTTGTCGATGCGTGCCACCGCCGAGAATCAGGTGTTGGCGCAATCGGTTGGGTTGCGCGTGCGGGCAATTTTAGCCGTTGCGTGGGTGGTGACGGCGCTTTTGGCGCTCATCGCGGGCGTGTTATATGGGGGTGGCAATAGCATCGGACCGACCCTGCCAGGAATTGCGCTCATCGTATTCCCCGCCGTGTTATTGGGCGGTCTCGAATCGGTGGGCGGGGCATTCATAGGCGGTCTCATCATCGGCTTGGGTCAACTTTGGGGCGATCAACTCTTCCGTTCCGAAGCGGGGACGCAACTCGTCCCATATGTGATTTTGATGGTGGTACTCATCTTCAAACCTGATGGATTATTTGGTCAAAAACGGATTGAGAGGATTTAACAATGGCGGCAAATATTCGCCCATCGGGCGTTTTTAATACCACCTACGCACAAGATATGATGCTCGACCGCACATGGGCAAATCGCATCAGCGCATGGGTGTTTGTCGGTATTTTACTCATCTTGCCCATGTTGAGCAGTGATGGCTTGCTCGGATTAAACATCGTCCCATCGTTATGGATTAGCACGATTGCCAAAATCGCCATTTTTGCCATTGCCGTACAAGGCTTGAATATCATCATGGGTTATACAGGGCAAATTTCGCTTGGTCATGCGGCATTCATGGCAGTTGGCGCGTATACGGCGGGGATTTTAGTCCGTAATTTGGGCTTCACATTTTGGTCTGCGCTCCCTGTGACGATGTTGTTCACGGGATTTGTGGGGTTATTATTCGGGTTGCCCTCGTTGCGCGTTAAAGGATTTTATTTGGCGATGGCGACACTCGCCGCGCAAAGCATCATCATCTGGCTCATCACTTACCCGCTCGCGCCTTATACCGGTGGCGCGAATGCAATTACGCTCGAAAATCATGGCGTGCCATTTTTTGGGACGACTGCCACCAAGCTGGGCATGTATTACATCATCATCCCCTTTGCGGTACTCTCATTTTTGGTGGCACGGAATTTGGTGCGAACTCGTGTGGGGCGGGCATTTATTTCGATACGCGATAATGACCTCGCCGCCGAATTATTAGGCATCAACGTATTCACCTACAAATTACAAGCCTTTTTTATCAGCTCGGTGTATGCGGGTTTGGCGGGCGCATTATTCGCCTTCAACAAACAGAGTATTCAACCGACAGACTTCACCCTCGCGCTCTCGATTGAGTTATTAGCCATGTTGGTGATTGGTGGCGCGGGTTTCTCGCTGGGTCCGTTATTTGGCTCGGCGTTCATCCTCATCGTGAATCAGGTGGTTGTACCCGATATTCAACCCGTGTTGGCGACATTCTTCAGCAATCTGTTCACATTTGTGCCATCGGAACAAGTGAGTACCGCCTTCCCGCCACTGATGTTTGGATTGATATTGGCGCTATTTTTGGTGCTATTGCCAAGAGGCATCGCCTATCAGTGGGAAATTTTGAAAATTTCGTGGAAGATACGACCGTATTCGTATTAAATGTGCCACACAAAAACAGGACGCGCAGAAGCGCGTCCGTACAGAGCATGTTTATCGTGCCTATATTAAAAATATCATCCAGCATTCTGGTTCGGGCAATTTTTGCGCCCGTGAAAAATTGTGTTATAGTTAACAGCAAGGAGGCAACATATCGTAACACAAGCAATAGCGCAATACAATCAAACTTAAAGTTTAATCTCTTAAAATGTTTTTGGAGGAGTTTTGTAACATGCGTAAATTAGCATTACTATGCACCATTTTAGCCCTCATCGGAATCTTCGCCATCCCCGCCGTTGCACAAGATGAAGAAGATATGACGATGCCCGATTTCATCCAACATAGCGAGTGCGAAGTCGATTTGACTGGTGGTGGTATCCCCATCATTCACTTGGGCGACACCAGTGGCTCGTATGCCCCCATCACCCAACCGTTACTTGCTGGTTTAGCCGATGCCGCCGCCTATTTTAATGCGCGTGGTGGTATCTGCGGTGCAGAAATTTTGGTTGGTGATGAATACCGTGTCGATACGGGTGGCAATCCTGCCAACGTTGAACCCGGTTATACCCGCTTAAAAGAATTGAACCCTGATGTGTTGGTGCTGTATTCATCGACCGATTCGGTCACATTACGCCCATTTGTCGAAGCCGACCAAATCCCCGTCCTCATCAGCGCAGGGTCAATCGCTGGTCTGTATGGTGAAGATGCCATGACCCCTGGTTGGGTGTATGCGACCAACCCACTCTATGCCGACCAATTCGCCATGTTCTGCGAATATATTGCATCGGCATCGGATAGGTATCCAGAACCTGTCATCGCCTACTTCGGTTGGGGCGGTCCTGTGGCTGAATTCGGTCTCGCCGCCTTCACGCCCGAATCGACCGCTTATTGCGAAGAACTGGGTGTCGATGTGTTGGATGAAGCCTACCCCTTCTTGCCGATTGCAACCGTAGATTCGTTAACCCCGTTGGTCAACCAAGCCTACGATGACGGCGCGAATATCATCTACATCAATGCGTTGGCGACTGGTCCCGTCCGTATTGCCGAAGCGTTGGAACAAGAGGGTCTGCTGGGCGAATTCACGCTCGCTTCGGTGAACTGGGGCTTAGATTCATCTGTGGCGTTCCTCAGCATGGGTTCACTCAGTGAAGCAGATGGGTTGCCCGTTGTTAATGGTCTCATCGGCTCGATGCCCTTCAGATGGTGGTCAGAAGTGCAACACCCCGCCATTCAACTGCTCACCGCCGAAGCCGATAAAAATGGGCGTGCGCCAACCGTGCGCGGGATTTCGTACATCTTGGGCTGGGGCTTAGTCGATACATACATTGAAATGTACATCCAAACCGCCAACCGTGTCGGTAGCCTCGATGCGATTGATGGTGCCGCCATCCGCGAAACGATCGAAACGATGGTTTATAGCCCACTCGATTTGTATGCCTTTGACTTTGAAGGTGGTGGATTGCGGGCGCTCCCCAACAACCGCATTGTGCAACTGCGCTTCTTGAACGCCACAGCCGATGGTGTCGCAACCTCGGGTGATGATGCCTTCAAAGTGCCGTTGGATGGTGGCGCGACCTACTACCCACCCATCATCGTACCCCTCTACCCTGCCGATGGGTCATTCCAAGCCGCGCCGAGCATGTTGCCTGGCATGGACGATATGTAAATTGAGATAAAATTGTCGCGGGCGAGGCGTGCCTCGCCCTCACGTCAGATAGAAGATGTGTAGAGGCGACAAATTTGTCGCCCGCATACATCTACAAAAGGATGTTCAATGTCCACATTAACCGTCAATAATATCGAAGTGATTTATAGCAGTGTGATTCAGGTGTTGCGCGGTGTCTCGTTTGAGGTCAAAGAGGGGCAAATCGTCTCACTACTCGGACCCAACGGCGCGGGCAAATCGACCACACTGAAAGCCATTAGTGGCTTGCTACGCGGTGAAATCGGCGAAATTACACGCGGGAGCATCATGTGGGGCGATGTGAAGATGAATGGCATGTCTCCCGAAGATGTAGTACGGCGCGGTATTGTACAGGTGATAGAAGGTCGCCCGTTATTTCGTCATTTGACCGTTGAGGAAAATCTGCACACAGGCGCAATGGCGTATGAAGGTGGCAGATATTATAAACGTGACCTCGAAATGGTCTTTAATTATTTCCCGCGCCTGCGCGATTTACGCAAACGGGTCAGTGGGTATTTATCGGGTGGTGAAGGGCAAATGTTGGTGATTGGTCGGGCATTATTGGCACATCCCAAATTGATCATGCTCGATGAACCCTCGTTGGGGCTTGCACCCATGCTTGTCAAAGAAATTTTTAGGATTATTAGCGAAATCAGACAACAATCGGGTGTATCGGTCTTATTGGTCGAACAAAACGCCCGTGCCGCGCTCGAACTTGCCGACCATGGTTATGTGATGGAAAATGGGCGCATCGTACTCGATGGTCCCGCCAGTCAATTGCGCGAAAATGAAGATATTAAAGAATTTTATTTGGGTCTGAATACATCGGGTGAACGAAAAAGTTACCGCAACATCAAACATTATAAACGGCGCAAGCGGTGGCTGGGTTGAGCAATTTTATCGCAAACTGTATGTAAGGGCGCAATATATTGCGCCCTTACAGCGTAAATAGCCGTCATCATATTGAAGGAGCATATTTTATGACATCGTTTGATAATCGGATTCGGGAATTGGTGGCTCATGCTTATGCCCATTCACCCGCCATCAAGCAAATTTTTGACTCGGCAGGTGTGAGCGCATCAGACATCCAAAGCGCGGCGGATTTGGTCAAATTGCCCGTCACCAGCAAAGACTCGCTCGTGGCAATCCACCAAGCCAATCCCCCATTCGGCGGATTTTTGACCATCCCGATTGATGATTTACCGCGTATTTACATCTCACCTGGTCCCATCTACGACCCGCAACCACTCAATCCAGATAACATAGAGAATAATCTCGCGCCCTTTCGCTATGTCGGATTTGGACGGGGTGATAGGGTGTTGAATACATTTATGTATCACCTGACCCCCGCAGGTTTGTTATTGGATGAGGCGCTACGGGCATGTGGCGCAACGGTCATCCCATCGGGACCGGGCAATACCGAACTCCAAATTATGATGATGAGCGCATTAAATATCACAGGATTCGTTGGGCAACCGAGTTACTTAGAGACGTTGATAGATAAGGCGCTCGAAATGGGCTTCCCCAAAGAGGCAATCAGCATCAAAAAGGCGTTATTCTCCGCCGAAATTTATACATCCAAGCAACAAGCCCGTTTTGAAGGCGAATTTGGCATGAAAACCACATCGGCGTATGGCACAGCCGACTTGGGATTTATTGGGTATAGCCGTTCCGATAAAGCTGGATTTAGCATCGTGGAATCGGTTTATATCGAAATTGTCGATCCAGAAACTGGTCAAACCGTCCCCGATGGCGAAAAAGGTGAAATTGTCGTGACGACCTTCAACAAAGCCTACCCGCTCATCCGTTTTGGGACGGGTGATTTGGGCGCACTCGACCCCCACCCCACCCATAGCGCCCAACACCTGATGGGCTTATTCGGACGAAGTGGCGAGGCGATAAAAGTGCGGGGCATGTTCTTACACCCTAATCAATTGCTCGCCGCCAAAGCGCAATTCCCACAAATTAAGCGGATGCAAGCCGTCATATCGCGCCCAGAAAAGACCGATTATGTCACCATTCGCGTGCAACTCGAAAATGGTGTCGAGGCGGGCGACCTCGCCGATAAACTCAAAGCGTTGGTACAACAAGCGGTGCGTCTGCGCGTGGATGAGGTGGTGTTTGTGGATGAAGGCGTGATTCAACCAGGCGGGCGTACTGTGGTTGATGAACGCAAGTGGGATTAGATAATAGTGGGGGATTATGACCCCCTAAAACCACTATTGGTCTGTAATGGTACTAAAAAAATCTTATATCCAAGTTGACCCATCCACAGCACTCGACTTATAATAAAAATGGCGTTAGCGTATCATTCGATTTTTACGCTGGTCGCCTTTTTTATTTTTATCCAACATTGTAGGATTTTTCACACATGAAAACCAGAGCATGGGCTTCGTTTTGGCTGGTAGCGGTCATTTGGGGGTCATCATTTTTATTGATTCGGGTGGGGGTATCGGGGGTATCGCCCACACAAGTCGTTTTCACACGGACGATTATCGCGGCAATTTTTCTGACAATGGTGGCGTATGCACGCGGGTTACGATTTCCGACCCAATTCCCGATTATCCGCGCCCTGATTATTTTGGGGGTATTCAATGTTGCCATCCCCTATACCTTCATCTCAGTCGGTGAGCAAGTCATCACCAGTGGTATGGCGGCAGTGTTGCAAGCAACGGCGGCGTTATTCGGTTTGGTGATCGCCCATTTCGCCTTCGCCGATGAACGCATCACACGGCGCAAATTATTGGGCTTGGCAGTTGGGTTTTCGGGCGTGTTTTTGCTCTCGGCAGATGCCATTAATCCCATAGACCCATTCGCAAGTCCCCTGTTCATCGGCATTTTATCTGGATTGGGCGATTCTGCACACAGCACATCAGTGGATGTTCACTTTTTACTGGGTCAATTGGCGATTGTCGCCGCCTCATTTTGTTACGCTGGGTCAACTGTGTATAGCCGTAAGGTGATGGCAAAATATAAGCTACCCTCGCTCATCACATCTACCTCGACATTTGTGGTCGGCGCAACGCTTGGATTTATCTTCATGCTGATTGAGCCATTTTTTGGTGGGCGTGCCTATACGCCTTACGACCAACTCGATAGCAATGTGTTGGTGGCGATTTTAGGTTTGGGGTTCGTCAATACATTCATCGCCTATATGTTCTTCTATTACATCATTCAAGAATTGGGGGCATTCCGCGCCACCATGGTGACGTATGTCGTGCCTGCGGTGGGTCTGATTTTAGGCTGGTTGGTCTTGCGTGAGCATATCAGTATCACCATGTTTTTGGGCGCATCGCTCATCTTTTTGGGCATCGGCATCATCAATGTTCGGCTCAAACTGTTATTTCGGCAACCAAACAGGTTACAACCTGTGAAGGTCGGTATTTAATTTTACAGAAAGGATTTTTTGATTTATGCCACACATCACCTTTGACCATTATGTGCGTTATGATGAGCTCACCAGCAATCTACAAGCATTTGCACACGAATTCCCGAATTTGGTCACGCTAGAAAGCATCGGCAAAAGTTACGAAGGGCGTGATATTTGGCTGGTGACAGTTACTAATCATCAAACAGGAGCGCCAGCAGAGAAGCCCGCAATTTGGGCGGATGCCAATATCCACGCCACAGAGGTCTCGCCCACCAGCGCCGTTTTATACCTCATCAACAAATTGACGAGCGAATACGGTAAAAATGCGGATGTTACCCGGGCATTGGATACCCGCGTGTTTTATCTGTGCCCACGAGTGAATCCTGATGGTGCAGAATTGGCACTATCAGATAAACCGCGTTATATCCGTTCTAGCACCAAGTGGTATCCGTATCCCGAAGAGGATATAGAGGGTTTCATCAACGAAGATATGGATGGCGATGGGCGGGTGTTGATGATGCGTATCAAAGACCCCAATGGGGCATGGAAACAACATCCCGATGAACCTCGTTTGCTGATACGGCGCGAGCCGACCGAGATTGGCGGGACATATTACCGCCTGATGAACGAAGGGCGCATCGAAAATTATGACGGTGTGACGATTCGCATGAAACGCATCGCCGAAGGACTCGATCTGAATCGTAATTTCCCCGCCAACTGGCGACAAGAGGTACAACAATACGGCGCGGGCAAATATCCCACATCCGAGCCAGAAGTGCGTGCGCTTGTGGATTTTATCGCCAACCATCCCAATATCACCAACGGCATCACCTTTCATACATGGAGTGGTGTATTACTCCGTCCGTATGGCACACTTTCGGATGATAACTTCCCTGTCGAAGATTTGCGGGTGTATAAAAAAATCGGCGAAAAAGGCACAGAACTTACGGGCTACCCTGCTATTTCGGTGTTTCACGATTTCAAATATCATCCCAAAGAGGTCATCACAGGTGTCTTTGATGATTGGCTCTATGACCACTTGGGTATTTTCGGTTGGACAGTCGAAATTTGGAGTCCACAACGGCAAGCGGGCATCACCGATTATAAATATATCGAGTGGTATCAGGAACATCCGCACGAAGACGACCTGAAAATGCTCAAATGGAATGATGATGTATTAGCGGGCAAAGGTTACGTGGATTGGTATGCGTTCAATCATCCACAATTGGGCGAAGTTGAACTCGGCGGATGGGATATGATGTATGCGTGGCGCAATCCCCCACCCCAATTTTTAGAGAAAGAAATCGCGCCGTTCAGCGACTGGTTGATATGGCAGGCGCTCATCACACCCAAACTCGAATTGTATTCGAGCAATGTCACGAAATTGGGCGATGGGGTGTATAAAATTCAGTTGGTGGTACACAATACAGGCTGGTTGCCGACCCAAGTCTCGCAAAAAGCTATCGAGAAAAAGTCGGTGCGCGGTGTGTTATTCGAGATAAAATTACCCGTTGGGTTGACGCTCGCCAGTGGCAAATTGCGCGATGAGGTGGGTCAATTGGCAGGGCGTGCGCTCACACCCAGTAGCATCAGCCCATGGACGACACACGCCCATACGGATGACCGTGCTAAATATGAATGGGTGGTCAGTGGCGCATCTGCGGGGATAGAAATCGAAGTGATTGCCCGTCATGAGCGTGCGGGGATTGTGCGCCAAACGGTGAAACTGGACTAAAATCTAGTGTATAAAGTAGGGGCTTGTTAGCTTTCGCTGAGGGTTCAAAACCCTCAGCTAGTCGCATCAAGCGCACTAAAGGCGCTAAAATCCGCCTTCAAAATTGAATTAACAACCCCAAAATAAAACCCCTTTAGTGGGCTTCCCTAAACAAATAGTAGCTAGGGGTTTTGAACCCCTAGCGAGATGATTTATTCGCCTTCGGATGGGGTGATGCTGATGGTGAAAGCACCACTTTGGGCATCTTCATAACCAGCGACTTCTAAAATGAGGGTGAAATTGGGTGGTAATTCAAGCCCACGGAAGCCCGAATTGACTGTGCCACCGTTGCTATCATCATCATTTTCGGCGGCAACATCCGTTTGACCCGCGATATAAATCCGCAAAACCGTGTCGAGATTGCCGGTGGGGTCAGATACCACAATATCAAATGTGCCACCATCACCTGTTTCAAAAGTATAGGCAATGCGTTCACCCGCCACCAATTCACCATCAACAGGCGTACCGACTTCGATCGTCCCACCATCGGTTACAGGGATGGTCGTGGCTTCATTGAGATGTGCCACTGCGGTTTCGAGCAACACATCACCTTCAGCGAACAGGGTTTCTTCATTCACAGGGACATCAATATCGGGTACGACACCAATCCCTTCGAGGTGGATATTGCCTTCGGCATCGAGCGCACGACCCGTTGTAAATTGGAAGTATAACCCACCGGGCAGATACACAGGGGTGATATTCCCGCCCAAACCTGCGGTTGGATAGAAACCGATGACGGTCACGTTATCTAAGAGGCTCAGGACATAACCAAAGAATTCGCACGAACTGGCGCAATTCGGGCTAACCAAAACAGCAATCTTGCCCCCATAGTAAATACCATCTGGATTGGGGCGCAATTTTTCTTCATCAATCGGATCAACGAAGAACTCGTCCGATGTGCCAGATCCAGGGACATAATTGGCATCATTACCGACAATCACTTCTTCACGGGTGAAGTAACCAGCCAATTGGTTATAGAGGTTATACCCACCGCCATTCCAACGCAGGTCAATCACCAAGCCCTCAATATTATTCTCATTAAGGGTGTTAATCATCCATTCCCAATTACTGAGTAAGATGAGCGGATCATCGGAGAAGGTATTCACGCGGGCATACCCATACCCGCTATCCAAAACGCTGAACTCAACGGGTAAAGCGGTGGGAGGGGCAGAACCACGCGCAATCGAAGAAAATCTCCAGCTATCTCGTTCTTGGACAGAGACCATTTCAGCTTTTTCTGTCTCTTCTGAATCTGGATTGCGATACTCAACGGTGACATTAGACCCTAACACGGAACGGGTGATATAACGCAGTTGTTGTAAACGCAAATTATGTTCGGTGCTATAAGGCGCGGCATACGTGACCACTTCGGGTAATGCTTCTTGGATAGGCACACCATTCCAAGCAATAATTTCTGCACCCAGTTGAATACCTGCGGCTTCTGCGGGACCGCCTGCGGTTAGATAGTTGACGATCACACGTCCATCATCGGTTTCACGGATAGCCATCCCCACCCCACCATCGGTATTGAGGAAGAAATCATCATTGGTGAGGGGTAAATTCGCGCCGACATGCCCATCTGGAATAGACCACGTAAAATCACGAATGGCATATTGGAAGGCGGTAGCATCTCTATTGGCTTCTGCTTCTGCGATACGTGGCGCAAATTCTTCGTATAAGGCATCCCAATCAATACCTTTATATTCGGTGAATGAATATTCACGGCGCATTTGGTCAATAAGCGCATCAAAGGCTTCGGTATAACTGAGGTTGGTATAATCTGCGGGTTGGAGCGATTGTTCCGCCTCAATCAAATCGACAGTCGCAGTTGCAGAACGGTCAAATGTGAAGGGGTCGGTGTTCATGTCTACAACGGTATAACCGGCTTTAAGCGTGGTGATGGGGTCATCATCACTGAAAAGCAAGCCATCTTCGCCGAAACCAGAGGGGAAACCCTGTTCATCATCGGGTGCCCATACAATGAATTTGCCACCAATATATTCATAACGAAGGGCAAATTCATTAGTCGTGAGCAACGATGAGAATCCAGCACCATATTCACGGAATTGATCCCAATAGGGTGTGCCATACATATTCACAAATACAGAAATATCGTTGATGATAACACCAGCATCTTCTTCGTCATCATTATCGACATCACGCGGTTCACCAATGGGAATAATTGGCAAGCGAATTTCGTATGTAAATGGCGAAACAAGTGGGTCGGATGTGACTCGCCCCAACAGTTGGGCGCTTTCTGGTAAGACAAAATCAGGGTCGGGTGTACGGTCTGGTCTACGGGCTTGATCTACGAAACTGGATGAATCAGATAAAAGCACATTCACAGCGCCATAACCAAAATCTGCCAAAAAGCCTACCGTGTAATTCACCTCGCCAACGATGGTGGTTACACCCGCGTCTGAGTCCTCATCTTCTTGGGCAAAGGCGGGTGTAATCACCAAAGCCAACACAGTGAGGAGCATCACAATTGCATAAAAATTTTTCGCATTTATTTTCATCAGGTTTTTCCTACATATGCCAATAAAAAATACAGATGTAGATTATTTTACCTATTTTAGAAGATAACGCAAATAGAATATGAACAAAATATGCACATTGTTACAGTTTACTCAGGTTGTATGTCGGGATGTGCGCGTGGGTTTGCAGGGGATGGTCGTTGGGGTTGTGTATACACCGCTCAGCATTCACCCCTC
>DAOTVP010000044.1:0-46905 GCA_034436155.1 Anaerolineae bacterium | reverse complement strand
AATTTGAGGCGGGGCATCATCATGCACAACCATTTATCGTGCCGTTCCATATCATCTATGCCAACAACTTGCCCCAACCATTCCCGATGAAAGGGACTATTCACAGCATCATTATATTGCCATCCTTCGTTGCCTGTGTTATAGGGTGGGTCTATATAGATACATTTCACCCGTCCTTCATAAACGGGGAGCAAGGCTTTGAGGGCGCGTAGGTTATCGCCATGCACAATCACGTTATCATTCAAACTCGGAATAGGTGATAAACCATTTTCTGGCACAGGTTTTAATTCGCTATATGGCACAATCAGATGATGATTTTCGACATAATGCTTGCCCCGAAAATTGATAGTTGGCATGGATTTTACTCCCTAGATATGTACATCAGTTTGCTTGTATCAGCATTTTAGCACAAAATGCTGATTTTGATGCACCTAATCTTCGGGATATATTGCCAACATCTGCCCTACTGCTGTTGTTGCTGTTGCTGTTGGGCGTGGCTATCATGTTGGAAACCGGGCAGATAAATTTCGTCACCGCCGACAAACGTCATCGGTGGCGATAATTCTTCCATTGGCGGGAGTTTATCTTCGGCATACACCCCAACACCCACGCGCAGAGTCGTCTCTGCCCCACCTTTGAATACCCCGCGGGTCGGTGGCACATCATGATAATCACGCCCGATAGCGATGCGAATATGCCGATGACCCGCCATTTGGTTATTCGTGGGGTCGAATCCCACCCAGCCTAATTCGGGCAAATAGGCTTCTACCCACGCATGAGAGGCATCATTGGCGGTGTGGCGTTCTTCTTGGCGTTCAATGAACAAATACCCACTCACATACCGACACGGTATCCGCAAATGTCGCGCCATCGCAATCATGACATGGGCATAATCTTGGCACACCCCCATCCCCGTCGAAAGGATGTGGTCTATGGGCGAATCTACTTTGGTGCTATTGGGTTGATACGTGAATTGGTCATGCAAAGCACTATTTAATTCCAGCAACATCCGCAATGGGTCATCGCGCCTATCGCGCATCCCCAATTTATTCATCCAATTGAATAACAAGGCACTCGGTTGAACGAAATGACTAGGGATGATGAATTCCCAAAAATCGCCCTCATCCACCAACACATCCAAATCAGCCCATGCCGATGGAGATAACGCGGTTGGCAATTCGGGGACGGGCATCATCTCGATATGCGATTCGGCGGTGATATGCAGATGTTGATGCAGGCGCGGGATGCCAAAATGATGCACCGTATTATACAGATAATCTCGATAACCGAGTAATTGGGTGGTCGGTTGGATTTCGAGCCGAAATGACAAACACCGTTGGTAATTATCGGTACGGGGTTGCAAACGCAATTCCATGAGGCTTTCGGCAATCGGTTTACTATACGTGAATTCGGTGATATGGCGGACAGAATAAAGCATAGTCATCATCCTGATAAAGCTGAATCAATGGGATAGGCGATAAATGTTTCATAGACCAATTTATGGATGCTGGCGCATTGTGATTGGATTTCGTGCAGATAGTTGTGAAATCCCTGTTGGATAATTTCATCTATCTGGTCGAAATTGAGATTGGCATGTAAGCGCCCCGCCAACCGATGCACACGGCTATTACGGGATGTAGCGGTGGCGCTGGCGATTGCGCTCAGCGATTGCGCGATGCTATTGGCACAAAACCGCACCGAATGGGGAAATTCTTCGTTGAGGAGCAAAAATTCGGCAATCCGATTCGGGCGTAAATCGGCAGAATACACTTTGGTATAGGCTTCAAATGCCGTACACGATTTGAGGAGCGCCAGCCATTCAAAATATTCATCGACTGTGCCGATGGTATCAAAATCGGATATACCCGCATATTGCACATCCAGTAGCACCGAGACCGATATGGCGCGTTCTATCCCCCGACCCAATTGGATGAAATGCCAGCCTTCATTATGACTGAGTGTCGAGTCGGTGATGCCCTGAAAGGTGTGTATCCGATTTTTCACCTGCGTGAAAAAATCGTGCAACTGACCATGCGAAATATGGGCAAGCCCGCGCACATCCATCACGAATAGATAAAGCTGATTCAACTCGCTCCACATCTCGGTGCTGATGCGCTCGCGCACTTGTCGGGCATTTTCACGCGCCAGCCGAATCGCCGATAAGACAGAAAACGTGTTGCTATTATCTAAACTGATCGTGGTGATGAAACGCTCAAAATCGCTCGCTTCAGGTGTGATTGGCACACGCAACGATTCTAAAATGCGTAGCCATCGCTTATCATCTTCGGTTTTGCTCACACGTTCCAACATCAAAATTGAATGAACATCGAGCAAACGTGCCGTGTGTTCGGCACGTTCTAAATAACGGCTCATCCAATATAGGCTATCTGCCACTCGTGAAAGCATACCAGCATCCCTCGACAAACATACTATGGATTAGCATATATTGTAGAGGCAAGGTTCATCGACAAACCATGTGAAAAAGTTACAGAATTTTGCCACCTTTTTTATCAGACTTAACGCAAAACCCATGTATCTTTGCTTCCACCACCCTGTGATGAATTGACCACCAGCGATCCTTTACGGAGCGCCACCCGGGTTAACCCACCGGGGACAATCGTGATGGTGTCGCCATATAAAATATACGGGCGCAAATCCACATGACGCGCCTCGACATGACCATCGACAAAACATGGTGCAGTCGAGAGCATAATCGTTGGTTGGGCGATGTAATTACGCGGATTTTGGATAATCCGTTGGCGGAATTGTTCGCGTTCTTCGGCGGTGCTTTGCGGTCCGATGAGCATCCCATACCCGCCCGATTCGCCAACGGCTTTGACGACCAATTTGTCTAAATTGGCGAGTACATGGTCTTTTTGGGTGGTCTCCCAACACACATACGTCTCGACATTATTGATGATGGGGTCTTGGTCAAGATAATATTGAATCATGTGTGGCACGTATGTATAAACGGCTTTGTCATCTGCTACACCTGTGCCGATGGCATTGGCTAACGCCACATTGCCCGCACGATAGGCATTAAATAAGCCCGATACGCCCAACGTGCTATCGCTCCGAAAGGCTAACGGATCTAAAAAGTCGTCATCCACACGCCGATAAATCACATCCACACGGCGCAACCCTGCCGATGTCCGCATATAAACGATGTTGTTATGCACCAATAAATCACGCCCCTCCACCAATTCGATCCCCATTTCACGAGCGAGAAAGGTATGTTCATAATACGCCGAGTTATACACGCCAGGAGTCAACAGCACGATGGTCGGGTCGGATATGCCCCGCGGGGCTAACGCCCGTAAGGTATTCACCAACGCTTGACCATAATTGTGAATCGGGCGAACATCGTAATTGGCGAACATTTTCGGGAATACATTTCGCATGACCTGACGATTCGCCAACATATACGATACGCCACTCGGCACGCGCAGATTATCTTCTAACACGACAAATTCACCGTTGGGCATTCGGATTAAATCTGTCCCTACCACCGAGATATATACCCCTTTGGGGATATGTACCCCGCGCATTTCACGCCGATAATGCGGGCAAGTATACAGTAATTCGCGGGGGATAATTTTATCACGCAGGATTTTGCCCTCATGATAAATATCATTCAAGAACAAATTGAGCGCCGTGATACGTTGGGTTAATCCGCGTTCCAGAATATCCCATTCGCTGGCGTGGATAATGCGCGGTAATAAGTCATATGGAAAGATTTTCTCCGTGCCTTCTTCGCGCCCATACACCGTGAAAGTGATGCCCTGATGCAAAAACGATAAATCAGCGGCTTGTTGTCGATGTTGTAATTCATCTGCGCCAAATTCATTCAGGCGTTGGTAGAGCAATCCGTAATGGTCGCGGGGGACATCTGGCGCAATGAACATCTCATCATAAGCAGAACCGAGTTGATATTGGGGGAATAGTGCCGTACTGGTAGGCATAAATCATATCCCTTATGGTTACAATTTTTCACGAAATAATGCTTAAATCATATCCACACTCAAAAATTGTGTCAAATTTTGACAAGTTCTACCCAAATGCGTTAAAACACCTGCATATCACAATGAGGAGTTTATCATGATTCTCGAATTGCTATCACACCGCCCTATCACCGCAAAAAATGCCCCACCGTTGTTATTCATACATGGGGCATGGCATGGCGCATGGTGTTGGGACGAATTTTTTCTGCCGTATTTTGCCCAACACGGGTATCATGCCCATGCGCTTAGTTTGCGCGGACATGCCGATAGCCCCAAGACCAAGCGCATGTTTTTGAACGGTATTTGGGATTATGTGGCGGATGTGCGCCAAATTGCCGACCAGCTACACAGCGAATATGGCGCATACCCTGTATTAATTGGGCATAGCATGGGCGGGTATATCGTCCAGAAATATCTCGAAAAATATCCAGCGCGTGGCGCGGTGCTACTCGCCTCGATTCCATCGGTTGGGACATTACCTTTCACCCTGCGCTTTATGGTGCGCTATCCGCAGATCGCCCTACAAGTACCCTTTCGCCTGAATACTTATCCTATTGTGGCGGATGTGACGCGGTCGCATCGGTTATTTTTTTCGGATGATATGCCCCGTGAACAAGTCGAAAAATATCATGCCAAAATCAACAACGAATCGGTACGGATATTATTCGATGGTGGCTTATTCCAAACGCCCAAGCCGAAGCGCGTCAAAGCGAAAGGCGTGCCAATGCTGGTGGTTGCCGCCGAAAATGACCGCATATTTTCGTTGCGAGAAGAAAAAGCCACCGCCAAAGCGTATGATGCCGAATTGGTGGTCATCCCAAACACCGCCCACGATATGATGCTCGAAAAAACGTGGCGACAAAGCGCCGATGCGATTATCTCATGGCTGGAAAAAATTGCATGATGAAAATACGTTGGATATTGTGGGTGGGATGTGTGTTGATATGGTCGATATACATCCCAACAACCACCCAAACACGCTTTATCTGTGGGGCGGATGTCTCGTCATTAGCACATATCGAAGCCGATGGCGCAATATTTTATGATGAAAACGGCGTTATCCAAACCGATTTACTCGCCTATCTCAAAACACAAGGCGTGAATATGATACGCTTGCGCCTGTGGCATACCCCCGCCGATGCGATGTATGACTTAGACTATAACCTCGCGTTGGCAAGTCGGATTCACGCGCTCGGCATGGGTATTTTGCTGGATTTTCATTATTCAGATACATGGGCAGACCCCGCCAATCAGATCAAGCCCCGCGCATGGGCAAATTTATCGTTTGATGACATCCGACAGGCGCTTTATGATTATACAAAAGAAGTCATGACGGCGTTTATATCTCAAGATACCCCGCCCGCGATGGTGCAAATCGGCAACGAAATTTCGGGCGGGATGTTGTGGGATACGGGTCGGGTGCGCGATGAACGGGGCTGGTCGAATTTAATCGGGTTGCTCAATGCGGGGGTGGATGCGGTGCGCGAAACATCACCCGATACGCAAATCGTGATTCATCTGGATACAGGTGGCAATCGGCACGCCAGCGTATGGTTTTTTGACCATATCATCAACGCGGTGGATTTTGACATTATCGGCTTATCATATTATCCGTGGTGGTCTGGTCGGCTCACGCAATTGAGCGCCAATATCAACATCTTGGCATATCGTTACGAAAAACCAATCCTCATTGTCGAAACCGCTTATCCATGGACGCTCACTTGGGCGGATGATGTGCATAATCCTGTGGGGTCGGATGACCATCTATTAGCCGATTATCCCGCCAATCCGCAAGGTCAACAGGCATTTTTGCAAGCCGTCATTGAGGTCATTCAAAACACGCCCAATCATTTAGGCATGGGATTTTTCTACTGGGAGCCAGCGTTTATCCCCACCTCAGAGAGAGGGTCGCCATGGGAAAATCTGACGCAATTCGATTTTGAGGGGCGGGTGTTGCCATCTATTCAAATGTATCAAATCTGTTTATCGTGATAAAATAAAAATCATCAACACTTGTGGACGATATACGCGCTTCGCGCTAATCGTCCATTACAAAATAGTGTGGTTTACGGGTGTAATGGACGATTTGTAGGGACATAATATATCATGTCCATTAGCCTTGTATATCCGCCACAAAAATACATTAAAACAAATGACTATCTATTTGAAAGGATACTCTATTCATGAAACCCCTCAATTTATCTGACGATGCCGATTGGCGCAAACGTTTCCGTGCGCCGATTGTGGCATATAGCACCATCGCCCATAACAACCCCAAACGCGGGATGGTCGCCAGTAACAAATCGGGCATTTTACAAATTTATGCGTGGGATGTCGAGACGGGCGATTTGCGCCAAATTAGCGATAAGCCCGCGGGCTTGGTGTTCGCGGGCATCAGCCCCGATGGGGACTATTTTTATTATTTAGATGATGAACAAGGCAATGAAATCGGGCATTTTGTCCGTGTGCCATTTATGGGCGGTACGCCAGAAGATATTACCCCCAATTTACCACCGTATGCCTCTTTCAGCATTAGCCAAAGCCTGAATAACAAGACGATTGGCTTCACGGCGGCGGGGGCAAGTGGCTTTCAGTTTTATCTGATGGATGTAGATAAATCCGCAAAACTCGGCGAACCGCGCCTGCTTTATACCAGCCCCGCATTAAGTTATGGACCGATGCTCACGCATAACGCCGATTATGCCGTCATCGCCACCAGTGAACGCAGTAAATCGACCGATATGTGTTTGATGGCGTTCAACCTCGCCGATTCATCACCCGAACAAAAAGTGTTGATTCTCGAAGAAACCGATGGCAGTTTATCGCCTGTTGGATTTTCACCCGTTGCGGGTGATACGCGCTTTTTAGCCGATACGGATGTCTCTGGGTATAACCGCCCCGTGATTTGGGACGTAAAAACAGGCGATAGGCTCGATATTCCGCTCGATAATATCGAAGGCGACATCAACACATGGGGTTGGTCGCATGACGGCAAGCGATTGTTATTGGCACATCTCTATCAAGCTGTGTATCAACTGTACGTCTACGATCTCGATAAAAGTTTATTACACGCCGTCAAAACGCCCAAAGGGTCTTATTTTGGCGGGTATTTTTCGCCCGATGGGACAGAAATTTTCACCACATGGTCAGATGCCACCCACCCCGCCCATATCATCGCCATCCACATCGAAACCGGCGCAATTCGTACGGTGTTAGGCGCGGGTGATGTGCCACCAAGTCGTGAATGGCGCTCCATTCAGGTAAAATCTACGGGTGGGGCGATCATTCAGGCATGGGTGGCTACGCCCGAAGGGACGGGACCCTTCCCAACCATTTTGCATACACATGGCGGACCGACAGCCGTCCAGACAGAAGGATTTAGCGCATCGGCACAAACCTTTCTCGATCACGGATTTGCGTGGGTATCGGTGAATTATCGTGGGTCGGTCACATTTGGGCGCGACTTTGAACGGAGCATTTTAGGCATGTTAGGACACCGCGAGGTGGATGACATGGTGGCGGTGGCGGAGTGGCTCATCGAGAATGGCATCGCCAAAGCCGATTCGATTATCCTCAATGGGGGCAGTTATGGCGGATATTTAACCCTACAGGCGCTTGGCAAACGTCCTGAATTATGGGCAGGTGGCATGGCGTTGGTGGCGATTGCCGATTGGCGCTTGATGTATGAAGACCAAGCCGAGACGTTGCGCGGGTATCAGAAAGCCCTGTTCGGTGGCACACCTGATGAATTGCCCGAACAGCACAAAAGTAGCTCGCCAATTACGTATGTCGATCATATCCGCGCCCCCATTTTGGTGATTCAAGGCGAAAATGACACCCGTTGCCCCGCCCGTCAGATGAAAGTCTACGAAGAAAAATTGAAAGAACAGGGCAAAGATATTCATGTCCACTGGTTTAATGCGGGGCATGGCTCGCGGGCGATGGAGCAAAATATCGAACAACACGAATTGATGTTGCGCTGGTTGTATCGGGTGTTGGGATAAAGAGGAAAATATAGGGCTTTATTCAAGCCCTATGTCTAAAATTCTACGTATAGCGTTCACGGATGGCGGCGCTGGCATAATCCAAAATGGATACGACAATGGCAATCGCCAAAACCGCCACGCCTGCGTTGCGATATTGCAACAAATTGATTTGTTGTTGGAGCAAAAAGCCAACCCCCCCACCACCAACAAACCCGATGATGGTAGACATCCGCACGTTAATATCCCAACGGTACATCGTGAAAGCGATATATGGCGGGATGATTTGTGGCACAACGGCGTACATAATCGTCTGTAGCCGATTTGCACCCGTGCTTTGTAACGCTTCTATCGGACCCGCGTCTATACTCTCGATCTGCTCCGAATAGAGTTTGCCCAGTGAGGCAATCGAATGGAGCGCCAGCGCCAACACGCCTGCGAAGGGACCAATCCCCACCCAAATGACGAACACCAAACCCATGATAAGCGGTTCGATTGAACGGAGGGTGTTCAAAATGGTGCGGTTGGCATTATATATCACCGAGCCAAGCGGAAAGTTGCCTCTTGCCCCGCCTAATCCACCCGCAACCCCACCAAATATCGCGCCGATGAGCATCGCCACCGCCACATAACGATACAGTGTGGCATCGCCAATCGTGAGAACAGGCACTTGCGCGGGCAACATCCCCTCTACAAGCGATTGCCCGACATTGAGCAACATGAACGTAATCACAAAACCAATAAACCCACTGAGCCATGCCAATGCGCGTAAAATATTGCGATCGGTCGGGTTTGGCACTTCTGGTTTGGGGACAAACCAACGATAGACTTGTGGGAGCAAGGTGGTGGCTAATGCGCCAGCGATGACGGGGATTAATAATCCCATCCACGCGGCGGATAAACCGATGGTGGCGGTCATGCCCAATAAAATCGCGCCACCTAACGCGCCTAAAAATCCGCCTAGGAGATGATTAAACAGGGTATCGGTATTTTTAATCAGGTCACGGGTTAAATTTGTGCCGAGCGATGAAATGGCAAATGCCCCCACCAACCCCGCTATTGGCTCTAATGATAATTTTATCATCTGAGCCAAAGACCCCACAAACCCACCGAGATAGATGAATATCCCACCTGTAAAAGTCTTTTGGAACAACACGCCCAACCCACCGAGCAATGCCAAAACCGCAACAATAGATACGGTGATGACCACCGTATTCACCATTCGGCGAATAATCATAAATGGAATGAGCGATTTCAGATTCTCAAAATTGGTGATGATGACCCATGCCTCGACTAAAATGATGATGAGCATCACCAGCGCGGTAAATCCGCTTTGGCTACCTGCTTCATAGACAAATTCGCCAATGGGCTTGAGCAACCATACCCCGAATATCCACCCAACGGGTAACAGGGTAAAACTGACCATCAGGCTACCAAATTGAGCGCGAATCGGGCGCATCAGGTTATGCGCCGCCATAAAGCTGAGGATTGCCGATGGCAAAATCGAGACTGCGGTGGCAATGAGCGCCAAAAAAATCGTCTCGACCATCTTCTCGATGACCAGATTGGTCGTCTCGCTAAAGCGGATGGGTCCGTCTGGAATACGGGCTTGGGCTTCGATGGTGTGAATTTCGTCATTGGTGCCACGGATTCGCGGGACTTGAATTTTGACCTCAAATGTGCCGTCATCTCTGGTGACAAAGTTATCATCTTCAGAGCCTTCAATTTGGCGAATACGCCGTTCACCATCCAACGCAATCCAATTCAAGCGTGCCAGACCATTGGCGGGGAAGTTATATCCATAAACGGTTACAAGCTGATTCGATACGCCACAGGTGGGTTCGACAATGATATACGGACCGTCTGACGGTGCGTTTGGGGGGATAATCTCATCATCCGAGCAATTCATCCGAAAATTCGTGGAGAATGATTCGACCACATAATCTTGTGTGAACACATTCGGCGAGAGCAATTCGCGCAATGCCTTGCCCACATTTTGTTGTCGTTGCGGTTCTTGTGGCACAGCGAGGTTAATATTGGTGACACGCCACCCATACGAAAAAATAACGAGGACACCCGTAATAACAATTAGAATGATGAGCCGTCTGAGGATTTGTCGGGAGCGTACAGGGGGATTATTATTCAGCATATCGGTCTATCGCTCCTAGTGAATTTCGACTTCTACGGCATCTTCGCCATAAATCATCTTAAAACGGTCATTATCGATACCTTGTGGCGGACCATCGTATTCGAGTTTGCCATCTTTGAGTGCAATCACCCGATGAGCATACGCCCGTGCAAGGCTAAGGAAATGTAAACTGCATAAAATGGTCATGTTGTCTTCTTGATTTAGCAATTCCAGATATTTCATCACCGAATGTGATGTTGCAGGGTCGAGGCTGGCAACAGGCTCATCGGCAAGCAACATTTCTGGCTCTTGCATGAGGGTTCGGGCAATACCAACGCGCTGTTGTTGACCACCACTCAAGGCGCTGGCGCGATTATTGGCTTTTTCTGCGATACCCACTCGTTCTAATGCCGCTAGGGCGCGGGCTTTCTCTTGCGGTGGGAAATAATTAAACAGGCTAAAAACAGGGTTGATATATCCCAAACGCCCAGACATGACGTTGGTCAATACACTAGAGCGTTTGACCAGATTAAATTGCTGAAAGATCATGCCGATGCGTCTGCGGATGTGGCGCAATTCGTCATCGGTAGCGGCGGTAATATCTAACCCTTTCCAGATGATGCGCCCTTTGGTTGGATCTATCAGGCGGTTGATACACCGCAACAACGTAGATTTGCCAGACCCGCTCAAGCCGATAATAGCGACAAATTGCCCATCGGGAATTTCGAGGCTGAGGTTATCCAGCGCCATGAAGCCGTTATCATAAACTTTGGTCAGATTTTCAATAATGAGCATAAAATACTATCCCAAATGATTATAATGAGCTATAAGGGCGCAACATGTTGCGCCCTTATACTTGGTTTGATTATCAATAAGAACAGGCAAAATTGCCTGCCCGATATAAAATAGCACTGATTAAATATCAACCACCGAAGATGTCTTCTTCGGTCAGACCCAAGATTTCAAATTGCAAGCGCACCACATCATAAACCGAGTCGTCAATGGGAGCGATGCCACTCCAACCATAGAAATCTTCGCTACCGATGGATTGCGCCCATTCTTCGGTTTCGGCGAAGGCATAAATGGCTTCCATGATTTGTGCCTTGAGGTCTTCAGGGAAATCGGGACCAAAGCTGAGGGTATCGTTGGGGATGGGGTTGCTCAGGCGCAAGATACGCACTTGGTCAACGACATCGGGGGCTGTTTCACGAATGTTGGCGCGGGCATCGAGGATGCGGACATCACCGACAAACAGATTGCCATTGTCATCTAAACGCGATTCGTCAACAGTTAAATCATACGGTTCTGGATTATCACCAATTCGCCAAGGCGCACCAGGTACAAGGGGGGGGCTGAAGAAGGTGGTGCCAAAATCAACTTCACCGCTATACACAGCTTGCACCACTTGGTTATGACCACCCGCTTCGACCAAATCACCGGGCGTGATGCCACCAGCGGCAAGTTCAACCGAGGGGACAATGAAACCGGATGTCGAACCGGCATCGGGATATGCCCAGCTCCGACCTTCTAAATCGCCGAAGGTATAAATGTCGCTATCACGACGGACGATATACGCCGCCCAATACACATTCCAACCACGACGAACAGCGGCGGCTTCAACTTCGACACCGCAACGTTCACTGGCGATCACATAACCCGCGGCGGGGATGAAGCCCATAGAACGGTCAGGTGCGGCGCACATCGCTTCGACAGTGGCGGCATACGAGGTGGGGACGAACACTTCAAATTTCAAACCAGTCGCGGCTTCGAGGGCTTGCGCCATCACTTCGCCACCCGTCACAATCACTTGGGCTTCGACAGACGGTACAAAAAATACTTGAATGGGATTTTCTTCGGTGCCGAGGTCGCTTTCTTGGGCGATTGTGGCGGGGATGATGAGGCTAGAGACCAACAAAACAAGCAGTAATGCAAATGTAAATTTAACGCGCATGGAATCTCCTTGTAAATCGGATTTTTAAGCAGATTTGCTATATGAGACACATAGCTCAGAGAGGATAACGCACTTGTGTTAAGCCAATGTTAAGTGTCGTCAAAAATTGGCGTAAACTTAGCCTACAGAAAAAAAGGGCGCATAACGCGCCCTCATAAAAATAGTCGTATCAAAAAAATCACGGTGTATAGGCGATACCGCCAAATGTCCGCACCGCACCATAATACGTGTATGCCATTGAACGACACCACGTCCGCGAATCCCACGATGGACCTGTGTTGCATACAGCAAGCATGTCGTTCAAGAAACGGCTATCACACGTAGAACGGCTGATGCCACTCCCGCTATAACACACATCATGAGCATCACAGGCGGCTTTGAAGCTAAAACGCACAGTGCCAGTCCAAAAACTCCAATAATAAATGGTATCGGGGATGAGAGTATACAGATACAACGCTTCGGGACCACACCCATTCGGGGCGGCTTGGGCTTTGGGGGCGGGAACGCGGGTAATATAGGTGGTTGCCATCAGCGCAACGATGACAAATGCCAACATCAAACGACGAAATGAACGCATGTGAGAGGTCTCCTATATAAAAATAACTTGGTGTGAGAAGTGTTTCTTTCGGACGATGCCGATAATTTACTATGCGTTCAATTATTTTGCCATTACAACGCGCATTTCTTAACACAAGATTAGACCAAAGTACCAGTTCGGTTATGCTGTGTCATTCATCTTTTTTTCGAGGCGGTCAAGCGCGTCTTGGAGCAATTGCTGGCGCAGGCTGGTAGTCATATCGCCACGGGTGCGTTCTAAGACACCGCGCACAATATCGGTCTGACGGCGTAGACCATGTGTGAGCGCATCGGGAAAATCAAATGTCACCAGATGGTCATAAATTGTATCCATACAATCCAAAAGGCGCTCCGCCTCTTGGCTATGCCGTTCATCTAGGCGCATGATGTCGAGGATAAAACGGCGCAACTCGGTGGCGGCTTCGGCTAATCCCAATAAATAAGTCGAACTGGGTACGGCAAGCGTTTCGGGCGTTGGCAAGGGTTGGTCACGAATAATGGCATACGTGACGAATGCCTCGACCACTTCTTTGAGAGCATCTTGGAGATAGCCACTATAAAACAATTCAGGATACCCAATAACCCCCTCGACAATGGTTTTGGATACTTGGCGGATGTTATCGAGGCGAACATCGGCATCTGCCCATTCGCGCCGATGAATAGCGCGGATACATTCAGCACACAGGCGAATGAGTTCGCGTGATTGCACCACCGCTTTATCGCGGGCGGTATCTTTTTCGGTCAAATCGGCGCGTAACATCTCGGCGATAGCATCCAGATTATTCATCAGGGTTATCATCTCCGCGGGGGGCAAAATTAAACAATTGGTCGGCGAGTGATTGCGGTTTGGGTGGCAATTTGATTTCGCCGTGTTTACTTTCGTAAATCTCTAAATTTTGTTGCAATGCCTGTAAAAAGGATTTGGCGCTAGAAGGGGTCATAATGATGCGTTGTTGCACCCGCGCCCGCATGTCATTCGGGATAACTTGGACAAAATCGAAGACGATTTCACTACCTGTTTGCCCGATGATGACGGCATTGGCATAACTGGCATTCAGATTGGGCGGGAATTCGATACGAATTTGGCGTTGATTGGGGTTATTGGGTTGCATATGTATCTCTCAATCTTCTGTACTATGGGATAAGGTATTTTCTGCGAGCCATGCTTGAATTTCTTGTACAGATTCTTCAAGATGGGAGCGGATATGATAATTTTCTGCCAATTTGGGATAGACCCGTATGAACATCTGGAACATCATCACCACAAATTTATTTTGGGTGGCGAAGATAACCCGTCCGGTATTTTTCGGCTTGGTCGAAATATACCCGCGTGCTTTGGAGAGCAATGATGTCGGCAACTTTTGGGTGTGCATCATGTCGTTCAAAATACCCACATAATGGTCTTTTTCACGCATGAGCGCCCTTCCCTGACGCAACACAGTATCATATTCGTTCCAATCCCATGGGTCTGTAAATTCATAATGGAGAATGGTTTCGGTGTCATCCCACCATTTCAGATGGACGGGCATAATTTCCCTCCTCATTTTAATTAAATTTATTTTAAGGGTACGATGTTTAGATGATAACATAGCATAGCAGGATCACCAATATGTGGCTACCAAATGAATTTATGGCGTAGACTCAAAGAATATTCTATAATAGGTATTGTCGTATTTTTGATAGAATTAACCTACAGATAAGTTTTTATGACCGATACAGAGCCACTCTTTACCATCAGACCGCTTAAACCCAGTGATAGAAATTGGGTTGCCCATTTTTTAGACCAGCATTGGTATTCAACGAAGATTGTCTCACGCGGGGTCGCTTATTACGCTCACTTGTTACCGGGTTTTGTGGCAGAATTGACCAACGCCCCAAAAGATGCCCCACCTGCGGGTTTAATCACTTATCATATTGAGGGGCGGAGTTGCCAAATTATCACCATCAATAGCCTACAACAAGGCATGGGGGTCGGGTCTAAATTATTAGAAGTGGTCAAACAAGTGGCAATTGAAAACGGATGCAAACGCTTATGGCTCGTCACCACCAACGATAACCTCGAAGCCTTGCGTTTTTATCAAAAATGGGGATTTCACCTGGTCGCGGTTTATCCGAATGCGTTGGTCGAATCGCGCAAACTCAAACCACAAATCCCGATTATCGGCAAAGATGATATTCCCCTGCGCGATGAAATCGAACTGGAAATCAATTTATAGGATATTTTGCGATGTACGACCGCCCCACCGCCCAAGAATTGCTCGATGCCGCCCGTTCACACCTCGAAACGCATGTCATCCCAGTCATCAAAGGGGATAGAAAACTCTATTTTCAAACGCTAGTGGCGATTAACGTCTTGCGGATTGTCGAGCGTGAATTGAGTTCTCATGAGACGCATTTAGAGGCGGAATGGTCACGGCTACACGATTTGCTGGGTTTAGATACCCCGCGCCCAACGAGCCAACGCGGATTTATCAACGAAGTAACGGCGCAAAATCACATGCTCGCCGAAGCGATTCGGGCTGGTGAATACGATTCATCGCAAGCCCTATTCGACCACCTGAAAGCCAGCACCATCGAACAGCTTGAAGTGGCAAATCCGTTATTTTTGATGAAGATTATCGCCGAAATCAACGATCCATCGCTCGATGCGTGGTCAAACCGATAATTTATTCACCACATCGCGCAATAATCGATATACAAACCCCTCTGCGGGGCATAGATAAGCCGTATCATGCACATACACTGTCTTATCGGGCATATCTACTTGTAACCCCACCCGTCCATAGGCATTATTCAATAGCCGAATGCGCCATTCCACATGTTGATGCGGATAGAGATACATTTTCTCTGAACGTCGCCCACTGTTCGCCACCCAATCGGCATAGAGTTGCTCAAATGGTGTTGATGCAGATTTGGTCTGATGCGCCCGCACCCGATCGTATAACCATGCGTTCAACACATCGCCAAAACCGCTGGTGGCATAACCAATTTCGACCTCGCGTAAACCGATATGTTGATTCACCGCCCGCAGTGTTGTATCAAATTGATGCACAATTTTTTCGATGGTCTCAAAGCTAGGGATAGGTGTTGTGGGGGGCAACACAAGACCGAGCATCGCTTGGCGTAGGCTATCTAGGGCATCACCCGCCCCATCGATGCTCGCCATGCCTGTGAAATCTTTGGGTTCAAAATAAGCGACCCCAAAATTATCGGGCAAGTGATAATCTGTACGAAATTGCCGAATGGGGATGAGGGTATGTCGTTGGTGGTTGATGATGATGTCCATGATAATATATCCCCGTAAGGGCGCAACATGTTGCGCCCTTACGCACGTACAAATTCTGTTATGCCCCTACGATTTGCGGATGTTGCAAATGCCATGTGGTAGATTGTTCATACGCATGTGCCACGCGCAAAATCGTCTCTTCACCGAATGGTTTGCCGATCAGTTGGAAGCCGATTGGCATCCCACCTTCGCCGAAGCCACACGGCACATTGATAGCGCACACCCCCGCCAGATTAACCGAGATGGTCAATACATCGGCTAAATACATCTCTAAGGGGTCATCGGTCTTTTGCCCAATTTTGAACGCCACCGATGGCGATGTCGCGCAAGCAATCACATCCACATTTTCAAAGGCACGGTCAAAATCTTGTTTAATCAGCGCCCGCACTTGGGTGGCTTTGCCATAGAAGGCATCATAATAGCCTGCCGAAAGCGCATACGTCCCCAGCATGATACGCCGTTTGACTTCTGCGCCAAAGCCTTGCCCGCGTGTCTTTTTATACGTATCCCACATATCTTGACCCTCTACCCGCGCCCCGTAACGGATGCCGTCAAAACGAGCGAGGTTGGCAGAGGCTTCTGAGGTGGCAATCAGATAATACACAGGCAGGCTATATTCGGTATGAGGCAGGCTGATTTCGACAATTTCCGCGCCCAATTCTTTCAATTTTTCGATGGCGGTGCGAATTGCCGATTCGACTTCGGGTTGCATCCCCTCGACAAAATATTCTTTGGGGATGCCCACGCGCAAGCCTTTGATGTCGCCTGTGAGGTGGTCGAGATAATTCGGGACGGGGACGGGCATACTGGTCGAATCGAGCGGGTCATGCCCCGCCATCACGCCCAAAATGCGGGCGACATCTTCGACAGAACGCGCCAACGGACCCGCCGAATCGAGCGATGACCCATAGGCGATGAGTCCGTATCGGCTCACCCGTCCGTAACTCGGTTTGAGGGCGGCAATCCCACAAAACGCACCCGGTAGGCGGATGCTACCGCCTGTATCCGTGCCGAGTGTGGCACTCGCCATAAAAGCCGCCACCGCCGCGCCACTACCACCACTGCTACCGCCCGGTACACGGTCTAAATCCCATGGGTTACGTGTGACAAAATACCCCGAATTCTCGGTGGATGACCCCATCGCAAATTCATCCATATTGAGTTTGCCCAAGATGACCATGCCCGCGTCATAGAGCCGCGCCACACAGGTGGCATCAAATATGGGGACATATCCCTTGAGGATTTTCGAGCCACATGTTGTCTCGATTCCTTTGGTGGATAGCACATCTTTAATCCCCATCGGGATGCCGAGCAACGGCTTTTTAACGCCTTGTGCGCGGAGTTCATCGGCGTGTTGGGCTTGTTGGAGCGCCAATTCTGCTGTGACGGTCAGATAGGCTTTGATTTGCGGGTCGAGTTGTTGAATTTTATCCAGATAGGCTTGTGTGAGTTGAACAGAGGTGATTTCCCCCGCATCCATCTTGGCGAGGGCTTCTGAAATGGTCAGGTGGGTTAAATCGGTCATGCGTTATCATCCTAAAGATTGTGATGAAATTATCATGCGAAAGTATAACATAAATTAGGCTAAATAGTGGGGTGCTATTCGTTTATTGCGATAAATTCGTTACAATAAGCCCATGTTGATAACACAATTAAGGAGCGAGAGGTATGCCACAGATTAGCGCAAGTATCACCATTAACGCCTCGATTGGCGATGTGTTTCGGTACGCAGTAGATAACTTACAAAAATGGCAAACCGATGTGGAAAGCATGGATATGACCGATGAGCGCATCCGCACAGGCATCAGCATCACCCAACGCCGTAACACCTATCTAATGGGTTGGCGCTTAGATTTGAACGCCGATATTACCGATTACAAGCCGAATAAACTGGTCGAATACAAAGGCGTTTTGGGGCGCTTCCCTGTCACGGGTCAGATTGAATTCACACCACAAGGAGGGACGACACTGGTCAGCGAAAGCATGAATATCCGAATGCCGTTTTTGACAGGGTTATATGCGCCGTTCATGCGCCGTGTCATGACCGCCCGCACGAATAAAATGCTAAACAGCCTAAAAAGTCAATTAGAAAGTGGCGCAAAACCCACCCCACAATAAGCCGATATGCGGTACACTCTGAAATATCGTTTAGTGTAATCAAGAGGTGTATCATGGCAAATCGGGTTTTGGTTGGGTCATCAGAAGAATTTCGTACAGGTGAATTAAAAACCGTCAAAGTTGAAGGCGAGTCCATCGTTGTAGCACGGATGAATAGCGGTGGTGTGTGTGCGGTCAAAAACAAATGCGCTCATCTGCCCTTGCCCCTGGCGGGTGGCAAATTAGACGGCGATACCATCGTATGTCCATGGCACGGCTCGAAATATGAGATGTGCAGTGGCGAAAATAAAGATTGGGTGACGGGTCTGCTGGGCATCAAAATGCCTGATTGGTCGCGCAGTATGATTAGCTTCGGCAAAAAGCCACAACCCCTAACCACCTACACCGTCATCGAAGAAGATGGCAAGGTGTATGTAGAGGTTTAAGTATCATTTTGGGGACGCGCTTTTAGGCTTGTCCGTAGTTAAATCGACTATAGCAATTGCAAATCATAACATATGAGGGACGATATACGCGCTTCGCGCTAATCGTCCCGTACAGTCACGGCAATTTTTAGGTTTGTACTGACGGATTAGAGGCTTTAGCCTCGTATATCCGCCATAAAATTGATACGATTACCCTAGTGTACGGTCGGATTAGGGCGCATGCCCGTATATCCGACCTCGCTCATCCACCACATCGCATATTGAACACATCCCCATTCATCGGCTATCATAGACACATTCAAAATAATCTATCAATGAGGATATAATCTTATGCGATTAGGCATTATCGGGCTTCCCAACAGTGGCAAGACCACCATTTTTAACGCGCTCACGGGGCAAAATCTTCAGACCGCCGCTTCGAGTAGTGGTCAATTTGAGGTGCATACGGCGGTCGTCAATGTACCTGATGCCCGTCTGGATGCGCTCATCAAACTCTATAACCCCAAAAAAATCGCCTACGCCACCATCACCTTCGCCGATATTGCGGGCTTAGATAAAGGCATCGGCGAGGGCGGTCTGAAAGGGCAATTGCGGAACGAACTCTCACAAGTCGATGGTTTCGTGCATGTGTTACGCGCCTTCAAAAATGATGCCGTCCCCCACCCCTACGAGACGATAGACCCGCAACGTGACCTCGAAATTATCGAAGCCGAATTTTTGCTGAATGATATGGTCACGGTCGAAAAACGCCTGCAAAAAATCGCCGATGATATTCGCATTAAGGGCAAAAAACTCGAAGCGCAATATGCCGATGAATTGGCATTATTCGAGGCGATGAAAGCCCATCTGGACGCAGAAAAACCGTTGCGTGATTTTGGATTGACACCAGAACAAGAAAAATCGTTGCGCGGATATGGCTTCTTGACGCTCAAACCGATGCTCATCGTCCTCAATATGGGCGAAGAGGTTCAAGACCCCGAAAAACTCATCACCTTCCCACATAAACGGACAAAATTGGTCGGGTTACAAGGTCAGCTCGAAGCGGAACTCTCGCAATTTGATAATGATGATGACCGCGCCCTGTTCATGGAAGAATATGGCATCACCGAATTGAGCGCCTCGAAGGTGATTCGTCTGGCATATGAATTGATGGAAATTCAATCGTTCTTCACGGTTGGGCATGATGAATGTCGGGCATGGAGCGTGGCGATCGGCGCAACAGCGCCCGAAGCGGCAGGCGTGATTCATAGCGATTTGCAAAAGGGATTCATCCGCGCCGAAGTGATGTATTTCCAAGATTTACTCGATGCGGGTAGCGAGGCGGCGGTCAAACAAGCGGGCAAATTCAGCTTGCAAGGCAAGGATTATGTCGTGCGCGATGGCGACATTGTGCATATCCGTTTTAATGTGTAGAGCTGATAGGGCGGATATACGAGGCTAAAGCCTCTAATCCGCCCTCTTGACTTTCAAGACGGTATCTACACATCCAAAAATTTATCCACGCTGTGAAAATATTGCGTCTGTACGGGACGATTAGCGAAGCGTATATCGTCCCTTTATCTACGCGGAAATTTTTAAGCCTGTACGGGACGATTAGCGAAGCGTATATCGTCCCTAAATCCATTCACACCTATCCAAATTCAGTTAGACACATGAAAAATTAGATGTATGGATGCGCTTCTGCACGTTGTAAAAGGTATATGATTATTCATCCACCACCGTAATCATCCCCAGCACCACAAAATCGTGCGGATAATCGGCGAGGGGGTAACGCACCAGCGTTTGCCAATCGTACAAACCCAACATGACACGATAGTCGCCTGCGGGCAAATCATCAAACCAGATAAAATGGTCTTGGATAATCACCGTTTGGTCATGCCATTGCGTGGGCGGGACGGCGAGCATATCGCGCTGGCGCACCACATTCCCCGCACTATCCACCACATGCACGAACACATTCGCGGGCTTATCGCTATAACTCACCAATGGGCGCAAATACAACCACAATTCCAGACCATCATCCACCGATTTCACGGGTAAGCGCGGGAATTCCACGCCGACCAGTTCGATCATATCGGCAAAACGCACAGGATACGAAATGGCAGTCAAATCAGCGATGTAATTCTGGGCGATAAACGGCGTATTGGCGCTTATATCGTCTAACGTTTGTGATAAATCTGCCCCGCTCAATCGATACACGTCAAACGCGATGCGTCCCGCTTGGTCAAGAATGGGCGCTAATTGTTCCGCATTGGCTATCCAGCGTCCTGATATGGGGGATAGTGTTGTGAGCGATGACACGAATAATAGGGTATCCGTTTGGCTCATGACCAACGCCGATTCGCTCTGGAAAAAGACCAGTTGTTGGCGTGGGTTCTGCGGTGGGATGCGCCCTAAGTAATACGTGAGCGCGTCTAGATCAGCATTCGGGACGGCGACCAACGCCAAATCGGTGTCGTTGGTGGCTAAAAAGTGACCAAGTTGTTCTAAATCATCGCGGTAAATGCTCATCACCTCTGGATGATTCGCCCATTCGATGAAATACGCCCACCAATCGGTAAGCGCGGTGATAACCACACACCCCACACCGATGCCCCATACCACCGCCGTGTGATAGCGCCCGCGAAATAAACGCCCAAGCAGGTCTATCCCCACCGCCAAACATAACATCACGCTCGGCATAGCGAGAATCACACGCAACCACGATGGCGCAGACACAGTAACGAGGCTAGGGGTTAATCCGAATAACAACAGCGCCAATAAAAAGGCATTTAGCGGATTTTTACGCATGGCGAAAAACACGCCGATAATGCCGATATAGACCAACATACCAATCGGCGCGAGGAATAACGGGCGTTCCGCGATATTATAACGCCATTCGGGGTCGCCGAAAAAAGCCGGCATCCCCACTAAGCGAATCGCGTTGGTGATGAGTTCATCGGGCATCCCCTTGCGAAAGTCATCCAACGGGCGCGTGACCAATCCCAAGCGCGTTGTGCCTTCGGGCGATAAGCGGATGGCAATCATCGGGAGCATAATCACGATGGCGATGATGCCCATCAGCACAATTTCGCGCCAACGACTGCGGACGAGTTCCCGTTTGAATAGCACCATCGCCCCCAAAAAGGCGACCAACGATGGATATAACGCAAATGATGACGTATAGGTGTATAACGCGAATCCGATGAATACGCCCGCCAAAATCGCCATGCGCCACCGCGCTTTTGGGGATGTCACCCCCCAAAATAGGCTATATAAACATAGCCACACCACCAAAACAACGGTCGGCAACAACACAGGGCGCAAGCCGATGCGGGCTATCGAGATTGTCCAAAACGATACGGCGGTGAAAGCAGTCGCTATCAACGCCACCCGTTTGTTGAACATCAGCACGCCCACCCGATAGAGCAAGGCTAAGGTGAGCAGATCCAACGCGAAAGAGACATAGCGCACCATGAGCGTGTTGCGCCCTAAAAATCGGGCAGATACGGCATTCAGCCACATGTATCCGCCCTCGCGCCCCTGATTATCGGGATAATACAGCGCGAAATCGCCCCGTTCCACAATGCCAACACCATCGAGCGCATCATAAATTTCATCGTGTTGCAAACCCGCAGGGGCATCCCCAAATGCGACCAGACGGGCGAATGCGCCTATCAGTAAAACCGCCGTGATCGCCCATAAAGACCAAGTTTTATTCATCAGACAACCGCCGTGACCAATACCGATAACACCCAACCGATAGCCAACGCATATCCAAACCGCCCGTGCAGTTGAGCCGTGCGCCCTTGCGCGATATGGAGGCGTTGCGGATCTGTTTCGGTGGTTATCATCACCACCAACGGATAGGCTTGGGGCAAGGTGAGCAAGGCGAGTAATGCCAATGGTGGCGCAATATTAAAAATAACCAGCAAACCCACACCGATATACGCGCCAAACACCAAAAAGGCATATTCTTTTTTGGCAAAAGACAACCCGAATAAGACGGTAGTGGTGCGCTTATTCACGGCTTTATCAGCTTCGTAATCTCGGATGTTGTTGGCGTGCAAAATCGCCGCCACCATGAAGCCAATCGGCAAGGAAATTAGCACCAGATTGAACGAAATGTTGGTATCCATCACGTAATACGCGCCAATCACCACCAACGGACCGAATACGATGCCTGCCGTCAATTCGCCCAAGCCATTATACGCCAACGGAAACGGACCCGCCGTATAGGTGATAGCGGCAAGCACGCCAATAATGCCGATTATCCACAACAACGACCCGCTTTGTGAGACCAGATAAATCCCAATCAGCGAGCCGAAAATGATGGTGACAACCGCGCCAATCAGCACCTCGCGGGGCGATAAAATGTTGTGCTTGATGGTCATGCCTTGCCCTGCTTGTTTGAGTTCATCCGCACCACGCCGATAATCGAAATATTCATTGACCAAGTTCGCGCCCGCTTGTAATGCCATCGTGCCTAGAAGTGCCAACACAAACGGGACAATACGAAACACATGATTTTGTAACGCGACCGCCCCCGCCAACAAAATCGGGACATACGTAGCTGTGAAAACACGCGGGCGGGTGGCTTTATACCATGCCAATAATTTGGGCGAATTTGCAAGTAGAGAATCCATGGGTATGCCTATCTGATTTATCTAAAACACGTTACAATTTTACTTGATGAGGCTATAGTAGCATGAGAGGATAGAGATATGCAAAGCACAATAACGCAAACCGCCGTTTATGAGCATGGAAATACGTTATTCGCCAACAACTTTTATTGTGGTATCAGCAACGCCACAGGCACACTCGAAACCAAAGTCGCGCATCAGAACGAAAATGGAGTATGGGGTATTTCGGTATCGTTATTCGATTATAGCGATGGTGATTCGCAACAAATCGTGGTGGTATCACCCGTGGGCTATAGCGAATTGCAAGCACAAATGCAAACCCAAGCCCAACAGGTCAATGAAGATGTGATGGTCGTGGTCGCCGAATTAGATAAGCAATATATCGTTGAGACTGAGACGATGCGCCTCATCATGACTATTCTTGAAGTGAGCTATTTAGAAGATTATCAAACCACCCCACTCTATTACTTTGGGCGACTTCGCCTGAATTTTGAAGTCTCTGCCAAATAGAAAAAAACAAGGGGCGTACTTATGCCCCTTGCGATTCCTTCGGGAATAGGCTTTTAATGGTGCGCCCTTGACGTTTCAAGAAGGCTTCTAAGCCAATTTTATCAATCGTCTTAAATTCTTGCGCGGTGGCTTGAACGCGGACGAATTGTTTCATGCTAGGCACATAAATGCGCTTGTTTTGCATGTTGAGTTTGAATTTACGCCGTGTCGCCTTGAGCGAGTGACTGCGGTTATTCCCGAATTGGGGTTTCTTTTGTGTGATATTACGTTTACCGGGCATGACAATAACCTTTTTTATCTATGTCCACTGTGAACGGCTATTATGCCTAAAAGTTGGCGTTTCGTCTAGCGTATCTTCAAGACAATTTTGCCCGCATTCACATTTTGGCGCATCATATCGTGCGCTTTGTCTACATCTTCCCAATTCATCACCGTAAAAACATTCGGGCGCAATGCACCTGCATCAAAATGAGGCATCACCCACCCTTCAAAATCCATCACAAGGAGCGTTTTTTCGGCATTGGTGCGGTCTCGCAATGTAGACCCCATTAAGCTAAGGCGCTTTTTCATCAATTGACCAATATTGAGTTCGACCTTATTCCCGCCTTGTGTGCCAATAAACACCCACCGCCCCCAATTTTTGATGACCCGAAAATTATCTTCCCAATAGGGTGCGCCGACCATATCGACAATGACATTCACACCATCGGAGTCGTGCAAAATTTTATCGGCAAAATTTTCTGTTTTATAATCTATGGCAATCGTTGTGCCATTGGCATAACACACTGCATGTTTAGATGCGCTGGCGGTGACAATCACTTTTGCGCCGATGAGGTTGGCAAGTTGAGTCGCCGCCAATCCAACACCGCTCGCGCCTGCGTGAATCAGGACACATTCGTTATCTTTTAAGCGTGCCATCACAATCATGTTGCTATATGCTGTTATGAAGGCTTCTGGAATAGACGCGGCTTGTTCATACGTCATGCCTATCGGCACGGGCATACAATGATTGGCATGGACAACCGCTTGCTCGGCATAACCCCCCCCACCGACTAATGCCATGACTTTATCACCCACACGCCAACGGGTGACATTCTTGCCAAGTGCGATAATTTCACCCGCCAATTCCAATCCTAACGTCTCTGGAGACCCCGATGGCGGTGGATACAACCCCATCACCTGCAACAAATCGGCACGGTTTAACGCCGTTGCATGAACGGCGATCAACACCTCGTTGGGTGCGGGAATCGGGTCTGGTATATCCACAAAAGTCGGTTTTTTATTTTGTGCGATAATAGCACGCATATTTTTTATTCGTCCTCAACACCTGCTAAACTGAAAAGTCGAATCGCTTCTGCGCCATCTGTGCCTGTGGCACCAATGCCCGCCCCACCAATATCACGCACATCACGCCACGCCGCCGAGAATGTTCGGCTTTGGTTGCCATATTGAAACACCAACACCACAACAGGATTCGATAATCCCTCCACAGGGGTGTTGGCGAACAGGGTTAACAAGATGCGTCCCAAGTATGTGCCTAAGCGATTTTCATCATGCAAATCGTCTAATGTTGGCAATGGCACGGTAATCGTGATGGTAAATTCTTGGCGTGTGAACGTGATGCAATCGGTCGTTTCTTCGAGGAGCAAAGTATCTACGGTGAAATTTGAGGGCATATTGGTGATGAGCGCCAATGCGTGTTCAATATCCAATTTGACATCATCTAATTGGCGATACAACAATGAATTACACACACCTGCTAAGGGGGTGCTTGTACCACCCGAAAATTGCGTCATATCGCCCCCAACTTGCGCGGTGAGGGTTGCCCCACGCACAATTTCGGTGGCACGGGCATAAATCGCGGTCTCGGTTTGTTGAACACTATCTTGAGCGATATGCGGGGTATTGGTGAAGGCGGTCAATATCACCACCAACACCAGTGCCATCATACTGAGTAATAAAAATGAGTGTCGGGTTTTCATCATCAAAAACTCCTATGTCATTCAATCGTCACTTCGGACAGGATGGGGTAATGATCGCTAGGGAAGATCGGCGGTTCACCATCGCGGATAATCTGGCACGCATGAGTTTGAATACGCTTTGCGCCATGATGAACTAAAATCCAATCGATGCGTACTGCCATTGGCGGGTAGGCTTGCCCTAAAAAGTTATGAAATGTGTTGGTATCGGGATGTTCATCATGCCCCGCGAGCAGGTATGTATCGGCATACCCCGCATCAGTGAATACTTTATGGACGGTATTCGCAGGCGGGGCATCTTCTAATGTGATATTCGGTGGCAGGTTGTTCAAATCTTCATCAGGTGGCGACCACGCCCGCGAATTAAAATCGCCCGTGATGATGACGGGCAAATCGCCACGTATGGCGTTGATTTTTTCAACGACCAATTTCGCCCCCTCTACACGCGCCATCTCGCCCAAATGGTCAAGATGTACGTTCACATAGATGAAATCGGTTTGCGTCCATGCGTCGTGAAATTTTATCCAATTACAAGCGCGGATGAGGGCGCTATCCCACCCCGTTGAGAATTCATCGGGTGTTGGGCTGATGTAAAATCCACCGACATCTTGCGGTAAAAAACGTTCTCTGCGCCAATAAATGGCGTTATACATGCCATATTCGCTATCGTCTATCGTCACCAGACCGAGTTCATAATCGTAATCATCCAGATAGAGATGATAAGTTTCGTGATTGCCCTGCTGAAATTCTTGAAAACTAATGATGTCTGGTGCATATTTGAGGATGGTACGGGCATTAAGATCTGCCCGATAGAGCCAATAATTATCGCCGTCAATCTCGAAATAACTGCCGCGAATGTTGAATGTCATCACCTTGATTGGAAACATGATTAACCTCGTTCTGCCGATACCAATGTGCGATTATAGGGTGTCCGATATAGGGTATAGCTGGCTTCGTGTTCAAAGGCGATGAACACCTCTTTGTTGACATATATCTCAACCGAGCCGATGCGTATCATGTAATTCATCACACGGCGGTTGAGCGGTTTGAGGACACGTTCTAATTTGCCCGATACCGCTAAAACACGCCCTGCGTTTATATCGCCATTCAAGCGCAACCAAGCCCGAAAAAAGATGCCTATCACCAACGCATTACAAATGGTCAATCCAACGCCGATAATGCTCAAAATGTCCGAATTATCGGGTTTGCTCCCCATGAATAAAAACAGGGTCGCCAACATGGTCAACCCGAAAAACGCCCCTAAACCCAAAAACAGCGCCCGACCACGCCGTTTTTGGAGCGCAATGCGTTGCGACTGGCTCAATTCGCCTGCGCGATTCGCCACCAAATCGGCATCAGTGAAGCCAATGGCTTGCGCGAGTGTGTGTGTGGAGGCGGTCTCAGTCATTCAAAATTCCTTCTGGTAAATCTCGTCCTAAGCGACTAGGGCGATTTTCTTCGACCATGCGAATATTGATAATCGCTTGCGTGAGTTCGATTCTGAGGTCTTTCATAATGTCGAGCATTTCGAGGGTCAGGCGTTCTTTTTCGGCGGTGAATGCGCCCCAATCGGCAATATACAGATAGGCGCGAATGATAATATCAATCGATTCGGTCTTAAAGTCAATGACATGCACCACCACCGAATTGGCATCGACCTTCTCTTGTAACTTCAAATATGCCCGAATTTTTTCCATCATGAGTTGTAATTGGGCGTTGGTCGTCTCGTAATCGAGGCTGACGCGCAAATCTAAAAAGCGTTTTTTCAGGCGCGACCAATTCAGAATGGCGCTATTAGCCACGGTGTTATTGGGCATATACACCACCGCCTGATTCAATTGGCGGATACGAGTCGAGCGCAACCCGACATGCTCCACCGTGCCTTCGACATCATTCACTTTGATAAATTCGCCCACATCAAACGGTCTATCGCTGACAATCGCCATAAATCCAAATAAATTCGCTAATGTATCCTGTGCGGCGAGCGAGAGTGCCAACCCGCCGATACCAATCCCCGCCAGCAACCCACTCACATCATACCCCCATTCTTGTAAGATGACCACAATGGCAACCGAGATGATGAGCAATTTTGCGCCAACGCGGATGAAGGGGATAAGCCGTTCTTGAATGTTAAACCCTGTGATGTTGGCGATGCGTAAACTCGATGGGGCGATCAGATCGACCAGACGATACACAAACAAGAACATGGCAAGCAAAATCAACGTGCGCGAGATACCAAACACCAACGTATTAATCCCCTCAGTGGTCTGGATAATTTGCACACTGATGGCTATGGCTATGGCTATCACCAACAAGCGCATAGGCGCAATTAATAATTCCACCACTTGGTCATCGGTGTCGTAGCCGCTTCGCTTGCTCAATTGGCGCAAGGGACGCAAAATTAGCCACGTCAAAATGCGCCGTAAAATAATGATGAGGATGATGGCGATACATACCAACGCCACGCGGGCGACAAATTGATAAATACCGTCTGGAATTTGTGCTAACAGGTCATTCATCATGCGCTATCGGGTCTCCTGATTATAATTTTGTTGTGTGATGAAAATTCTTCTCGGCTTTTCTGCGTTTATAACCCGTTGGCGCTTTGGGCGGGTGTTCGGTATAGTACGTCACAATTCGCGCCAAATATTGGCGTAATGGGGTATAAGTTGCGCCGAGTTCGGTTTTACTAAGGGTGTTATCGAGTTCAGACATCCACAATTCGCTAAAGGGTGAACATTCGGGCAAAAATCCATTCGCCTCTAATAAACGCCGCTCCACGACTTGAATTTGCGGTTCAAGCCCCATCAAATCGCCCAACATCATCAAAAAATCGTGCAATGATATGGTTTCATCTTGCGAGATGTTATAGGCTTTGCCCTTGCCGAGACCGGTGTTGATGAGCGTCATGACGACATTGACGACATCGGTGGTATACACATGGCGCAAGGGATAATTCGGCACATCAGGTACGAGGATGGGTCCACCGTCTTTGATGCGGAGCATGTAATTATACAGGCGGTTAAAATTATCGCGCTCGCTATTCACCATCGGCATCCGCAACGCCGTGTAGGGGAATTGGTGTTGTTCATACGCACGGGCAAAAACGGCTTCGGCTTTACGTTTATCGATACCATACAACCACTCTTCGTAATCATACGTGTTTTCGGTCGGCGCAGGGATGAGTTCGCCTTCGTAATCACTCTCTTTGAAGGGACGATCCAGACCTTTTCGCACCAGATACACCTGTCCGCTACTCATGACGATATAATGCCCGACATGCCCACGCAAAATATCGACAATATCTTCGGCTTCGCCCTCTTTATACATCACATTATCGATGACCACATCAAATGACCGTCCACCAATGGCACGCCGTAATTGTTGGGTATTGGTGCGGTCACACCGCAGACGAGCGATGTTATCGGGCAAATCATCGCGGGTAATGCCCCGATTCAATATCGTCAATTGATGCCCCTCTTCTAAAATGCGCTTCGCCAAAAAATAACCTAAGTTGCGTGTACCGCCAATAATTAAAATATTCATCACCATAAAACCTTTTTGTTAAACCTAAGCGTTTTTTATCCATTATAGCGATAACAATAACCATAACCACCCTATCATGAGAGTTGGTGACGAAACATAAAAAATCTATCAGAGTTTTGGGGTATGTATGGTCAATTAAGGGTTTTGTAGATTATGATAGAGAATATGAATGTTCATCGTGTACAATTTGTTATCTGAGGTTACGCATTATGCCAGAATATACCTATCGTCGAGAAGATGGTACAACCTTCACCATCAAACAAAAATTCACCGATTCTGCCCTCACCACTGACCCCACCACTGGACAAAAGGTGTGGCGGGTGATTCAGAACGCGGGTGTCATCTTCAAAGGGTCTGGTTTTTATGTGAACGATAGCAAAGGCTCGAAGAGCGCACTTACCAACACGACACCGAATAATGCCACAACTGATAAATCGGCAGCATCGGGTGGGGATGCGCCCAAATCAGATACAACCAGCACCACAACATCCGCGCCCATGGCATCGTCTGCCAAAACGACAGAATAAACCTATCGGGGGACACGATGTATCGTGTCCCTGTCTCTACTCGTTAACGCCCCATAATCTAATCGTGCCATCTTCGTGACCTGTGGCGAATAACCGCCCATCGGGACTCATGACGCTATCCACCACGCCCGAATCGGTCTCTAATGTAGGCAATAATCCGCGTTCATCGGTGGGGTCGCTGATGTCATACAGAAAGATGTCCCCGTCATAGGTGGATGTGAATAACACATCACCATCGGATGAAAAGGCGAAATCGGTATGCCAAATACTTGCATCACGGACGAGGATGCCATTCATCGGGGTTTCAGGCAACGGTGCATCTACCGCAATGGGCAACGACCAGATGGTAATGCCTTCGCTCCCACCGCCTGTCACGAAAAGGCGCGTTGCCTCATCTGTTAGAGGGGCAAAAACAATCGTATCCAATACCTGATTCGTTTCAAATAGTTGTCGTGGATGATCTAAATTGGCATCGAATACCCAAATCGCCATATTGGGGAAGCCAGTCGAGACGGCTATCATATCGGATGTAACCGCTAAGTCATAAATATGCAACGACCCAAGTGGTACGACTTTTTGGTCATTGGGCTTGTTGATGTCGGCTAAAATCAACGCCCCATCGCCAACGGTGAACACGAGTTGATCATCCGACACAAATTGGACTTGCTGAATCACCGCCGTATAACCCGATAGCGTACTCAATTGCGAGATAAATCCATCGTCTGCCACATCGTAAATGATGACTTGCCTATCCCATGAAGCAGTCGCTAATCGCCGTCCATTGGGGCTGATGGCAATCGATTTGATATATGAATTATGTGGGAATAATTCTTGAATTTGGGTTTGGGTGACAACATCCCACACACGCAGGCTGGTATCTTCGCCAGCGCCAATCAAAAACCGACTATCCGATGTAAACACAAGGCTATTGACGGCATCCGTGAAGCCCATTAATTCCCCAATTTGGGATAAATTGGCGATATTGTCGCGGGATATAATCGGTCGCTCGGTTTGGGCGGTGGTAGGGATGCGAACCAACAATACCATCAAAGACAGGTATGTGCCTATCCGGGCGCAAAATCTTGCGCCCTTACAAATCATAGAAACAACATTCATCAGATTGCTTTTTATCCTTCATAGGTTAAGCGTTTGGGGAAATGCGTCAGCACCTCTGCACCGTTTTCGGTGATGTGGATATTGTCTTCTATTCGCACACCGCCAAAACCAGGGATGTAAATACCGGGTTCGATGGTGAACACCATCCCCACTTCTAAAACATCGGTCACATCGGCGGCGATTTGGGGCAATTCGTGAACTTCTAAACCCAAGCCATGCCCTGTGCGGTGGATGAAATATTCGCCATACCCCGCTTGGGTGATGACATCACGGGTGGCTTTATCCACATCACCACACGGCACACCCGCTTTGGCGACAGCGATGCCTGCACGATTGGCTTCAAGGACGATGTTATAAATCTCGCGCATTTTCTCGGAGGGTGTCCCCAAACAAAATGTGCGCGTAATATCGGCGGGATAACCGTTGTATCTACCGCCGTAATCAATCAGCAAGTATTCGTCTGCGCCCAAAACGCGACTGCTAATAGTACCATGTGGCAAGGCACTATTTTCGCCCGTGAGGACGTGGGTATCAAATGCAAGCGTTTCACAACCCGCTTCAAATAGATAACGAGTGAGTGTCTCTGCGATTTCGCGCTCGGTCATCCCCACTTTGACGGTGGTCATCAGTCGATGGAGCGCCGTCTCGCTCATGCGACAGGCTTGGCGCATCAAATCCACCTCATCAGTCGTCTTGATAGCACGAATATTCAGCAATTGCTTGCCCACATTGCGAATATGAGGAACACCAGCATCTGCAAACGCATCGCGCTCAAACACGCGCATGGTCAAACCATCAACACCTAACGGCGCAGAGGTCAATTTGAGTTTTTGGGTGGCTTCATGAAATGCGCCCATAAAGCCATCTTTATCACTCCAGACGAATAAATCGGCTTCTAAATAGGTTTTTTGGGCGATGCGAGGCACTTCCAATTCGGGGACAATGAACGCCAAGCCCGCATCGCTAAAAATAGCGACTGTTGGGCGTTTGGAGAGTTCAAAATCGAGACCCGTAAAATAAGTCAGGTTTGCACCTGGCACCAATGCCACCGCATCTACACCGGTGATACCGATTAACTTGGCTTGTCGTACGCTATAATCAATATTCATCGGCTCACCATGCGTAGGCTTCGGGCGCTTTGCCAACAGGCGGGAAGATCTCATCAATCCGTTTGAGTTGCGATTCGGTCAATTTGATGTCGAGTACACGCATACTCCCTGTGAGTTGTTCCATTGTGCGCGGTCCGATGATAGGTGCGGTAACAACCGGGTTATGCAACATCCACGCTAGGGCAACATCGGCGGGTTTTTCGCCAATTTTGGCACAGAACGCCACAAATTTTTTCAGTTGGGGCAAATATTTAGCACGCACCTCGGCGGCGCGTCCGCTTTGACGACGTTTACCTTCCTCATCTAAACCTGCCAAAATACCGCCAGCCAATGGCGACCACGGGATAAGCCCTAATCCATAATGTTCACAAGCGGGGATGACTTCCATTTCGATGCGCCGTTCCACAAGGTTATACAGGCTTTGTTCAGAGACCAGACCCATAAAATTACGATTTTTGGCGGCTTCGTTGGCTTGGGCGATATGCCAACCAGCGAAATTGCTACTGCCGATATAAATCACCTTGCCTTCGCGCACCAATTGTTCCATCGCTTGCCAAATTTCTTCCCACGGGGTCTCGCGGTCGATGTGGTGCATCTGATAGAGATCAATATAATCGGTTTGGAGGCGCTTGAGGCTGGCTTCGCAGGCGCGTTTGATGTGTAATGCCGATAGGCGACTCTCGTTTTGCCATTCGCCCATTTTGCCGTAAACTTTGGTGGCGATCACCACTTTTTCGCGCCGACCACCACCTTGCGCCCACCAGCGCCCGATGATTTGTTCGGTGATGCCTTCGCCAATTTTCCAACCATAGACATTGGCGGTATCAAAAAAATTGATGCCCAATTCGAGCGCCTTGTCCATAATGGCGTAACTATCGGCTTCACTTGTTTCGGGTCCAAAATTCATCGTGCCTAAACACAGGCGACTCACTTTTAAGCCTGTACGTCCAAGATTGGTATATTGCATGATAAAAATTCTCCTTTGGGGTGTGGGTAAAAAAAACTACTCTTTAATAAGCATACATCGCTTCGAGTTCTTCGCGCAATTTCAGATAACTTTTATAACGCATAAAACTAATCAGATTCTTCTTGAGGGCGCTCCGCACACCACAACCTGGTTCGTGGTCGTGGGTGCAATTGCTAAAGCGACAATTGCCGATATAAGGCGCGAGGTCGCGGAAATAGCCGTCTAATTCTTCGGGTTCGACATCCCAAATATTCAAATAACGCATCCCTGGCGTATCTGCCAGATAGGTTTTATCACCATAAATGATGGGGTCAAGTTTGATGAGGGCGCTATCGCGGGTGGTATGTACCCCCTCTTGATGATAATTGCTCACATTGCGAACTTCCCTGCCCAAACCGGGTTGCAAGCAATTGAGCAGGCTAGTTTTGCCAACACCCGATGGACCCGTAAACGCGGCAATTTTACCTTTGACCATCTCGCGCACGGCATCGATCCCACGCGCATCTTTGGCGCTGGTCTGCAAAACGGGGTAGTTCATTTTGATATATGGGACAAATTTTTTGGTGATAATAGACGGGTCTTCGAGGTCTATTTTATTGATGATGATGATGAGTTCGTCAATTTGCGCTTTTTCGCCCGCCACAAGCAAGCGGTCTAGCATGGGGATATTGGGGGTGGGTTGCGCCGCCGCCAAGACGATGAAAATAATGTCGGCGTTGGCGATGATGACGTGTTCGCGTTCTGCTTCACCTGCACCACGATTGCCTTGTGTGCGTGCCGAGCGCGATAATACGTTATCGCGTTCCATCACTTCTTCTATCAATCCAACGATGCCCGATTCGTCTTGAATGACGGGAGATATTTTCACCCTATCGCCAATGGCGGCAATATCCGATGATTGGGCTTGCTCCTTCAAATGTCCACGTAACTGACAGCGATAGATTGTGCCATCGGTCACTTCTACCCAAAAAAACCCACTCTGTTCTTTGACGACTAACCCGTCTAATAGCAAAGGCATGTCCTTTCAATGCTTATGGTTAAATGTATCAATATCAAAGATTGTACCCCATATTTTAACCTAAAATTCAATTCTTGACGCAAGTTATTTGATGAAATCGTTAACTTGCGTTCCACAAGCTGTTGCTCACCACACCAATCACCAGGCTAATCGCAAAAATCGCCATGAGGATAAATCCCAAAAAGATGAGCAAGGTGCGAATCTGCTGGCGCTCTTCTGGTGTGAGTGGTGCGCGTAATGGATTTTGGTTGGGTGTTTCATCGGTCATCATATATCGTCCTTTCACGATGTGCATCTTAATTATAGCAAACTTGTGTCTACTTATGGCATACCGCTTAGAGTTCGGTGAACAAAATGATAATCGTCATGGGTTATCATGTTAAAACATCCGAAAAACGGTTATGATAAGCATAAAATAACAGACAATTTGAGGATTGTTACCCATGCCTCCCAAAAATGTATTTCTCAGTTCACCAGACCCCCACAGCGATACCCTCGCCGATTTTCGTGCGACCCTCATGAAACACGGTTTCAAAGTCTTCACCAATGACGGTATCTCGCCCGATTCTGATTTGGCACGACGCGAAATCGCCATTGCCGATTGTGTGGTGGTGGCGTTGGTCAATACAACCACCATGCCAGACCGCTTCGAGACAGAAATTGGCAATGCCCTCGCCGAACAAAAACAAATCATTGTGGTACAACTCGAAGATGCGGATGTGCCAGAGCGCCTGCAAAACCATGCGATTATAGACCTGCGGAACAATTTCGAGATGGGCTTACAAATGGTGATGGTTGCCATTTCGGGCAAATTTCAAGCCAGTTTTGCGCCTACATCTATCCCGCCCACGACAACCATACCAGCACCGAGCGCACCGAAACCCATCGTCCCCAACATGACCCCCAAGCGGTTAGATACCCCCATCCAACCCAAGCCGATACCATCGACATCGGGTAGCCCAGTTTCACAAGATGGGGCAAATCCTGCTACGGTTATCGCGGTAATGTTCGCCGTTGTGGTGATTGGGTTTGTCGTGCTGACCAACTTGCCGGGCGGCGGTCGCAATAGCTTAGAGGCGGTATCCGTCACACAACGCCAAATATCGAGTTCGTTGGTCGAATTTTCGACCCCCTACGTGGTGATAACCCTGCCCAATACATGGGAAGATAACACCAATTTTGTGGCAAATAACACCCAATGGCAAGCCTTACTCGGCTTAGTCGATGCCCGTTCTACCCGTAGTTTGTTACAAATGGGTCTGATAGACCGTGAAACCAATAACACCCTGGTGGTCATGCGCTTGTCGATGCTGAATCAAACCATCACGCTCCAAGAATTACAGACGGCATTTAATCAATCACCACAACAAACAGGCATGACCATCCTCGAATCGCGGTTGCGCTCTTATGGGTTTGGCGATGCGTTATTTGTGGCGGCAGAAAGCAGTGGGTTATATCAATACATGGTCATCACCATGCAATCGGGGTATATGTATATGATTATCATGTTGAGTGAAACTGAAAGCACCACGAATTTTCATGATTTGTTACGGCGCTTCCAAATTAACCCCGTGCGGGGTGGCGCACCTGCATAACGGGCGGGAGTATCCCGCCCGTGTATCTATTATTTCTGATGCGCCCCTGTACCATTAGAACGGTCTTGACCATTCCATGTATAAGTATCACCCCGAATGAACGCCTCGACCATCTGACGCGCCACATCATCAGGCGGTTGAATCGGTGGCGATTTGAAGAAGTATGAACTCGGTCCCTCAATCGCTCCTTTTAAGCCTCTGTCGAGCGCCAATTTTGCACACCGCACGGCATCAATAATCACGCCTGCACTATTGGGGCTATCTACCACTTCGAGTTTGAGTTCGATATTCAACGGCACATCGCCGAAGGTGCGTCCCTCCATACGGATGTATGCCCATTTGCGATCTTCGAGCCACGGGACATAATCGCTGGGTCCGATGTACACATTATCCGCGCCCATATCATATTGCAATTGGCTGGTGACGGCGTTGGTCTTGCTGATTTTTTTGCTCTCCAAACGGGTTCGGTCGAGCATATTATAAAAATCCATATTCCCGCCGACATTCAATTGGCTGGTGCGCTCCAATTTGACCCCCCTATCTTGGAACAGGTTGGTCAACACGCGATGCACAATAGTCGCCCCAACCTGACTTTTGATGTCATCACCCAAAACAGGCAACCCGCGTTCTTCAAACCGCGCCTGCCAATACGGTTCACGAGCGATGAATACGGGAATCGCATTCACAAACGCACATCCCGCATTGAGAATTTGCTCAACATACCATTTGGTGGCTTGTTCACTGCCAACGGGTAAATAACTCACCACGACATCGGTCTTGGTATCTTTGAGCAATTGCGTGATGTTGGCAGTGCTACCGGGCGCTTTGGTAATTTTTTGCGAGAGATACGGACCTAACCCATCGTGCGTCATGCCTCGTTCTACGGTCACGCCCGTATTAGTCGGCACTTCTGCGAATTTGACGGTGTTATTTTGCCCCGACCAAATCGCCACACCCAAATCTTTGCCAACTTTTTCGACATCAATATCAATGGCGGCGGAAAATTCAATATCCCGAATCCGATACCCGCCCAAATTGTTGTGCATGATGCCAGGGATGAATTCGTCATCCGCCGCATCACGATAATAATACACACCTTGTACCAATGAAGAGGCACAATTGCCTACGCCAATAATGGCAACACGAACTTTTTTATCACTCACTGTTATTAACTCCTATGTGAATTATCCATATTTGCGTTTTTCGATAAAATATGGATGTAAATTAGATGAGGCAATTACCCACATTCTTACATAATTGACTAAATACGTGTGGTCATTTCTAAGATAAGCGATACACCATGATAAAAGCCATCACCATCACAATGCAACATCCCCTGATAGTGATTATCTAACCATTCCCATAACGGGTCTATACGGTCATGGACATAATCGGCATCATCGGCATCGCCATCACGCCAAAGTGCCGATACAGCCACCATCTGCCCCGTTGCGCGTAGTGTGTTGATAACACCCTCTTTTCGTGGGTCTTTGCTATGCCTGAGCAAATCGAGAAAATCCTCAATTTCTTCCTGAAAAATTTCATCATCCGCATGATTAATCTCGATTTCGCCCAGATTGCGCCCGTCATAATACAAATCACCAAAATAGGTGTCTGTGGGGTCAATCTGAATGGTATAACGCGGATCAATGGCGGTCAACGCCTCGCGGATGATAGATAACGATAATAATTCCGCCGAATTTGGGATGAAATAACGCATAAAGTAGCCCATTTACGATGCCTCTGCCACTTGGCGAATCACTTTGACAGGTGTGCCGAGTTTTGCCATAAAATCAGCACATATATGCCAAGTCAACGGAAATTGAGATGTATCTGCCCCTGCCAGATACATGAGAATATCATTTAGTAGGGGAATATCTTCATCGGGTACGAGACTATCATCAATAAACGTGTTTTCTGCCCAATCCACCAATTGGGCAAGGGTTAATTCTTGATTGAGATAGGCGAGCAATTGGTCACTCACGACTTGACGGGTGATGTTCATGGTTTATTATTCCTCATGCGTCCAAAAAAATCTCTGTTTGGAAACTTTTTTCTATTCCGTTATAATAGGCGTATCAACATTTGAGAATGGTTAAAATACACGTATGAACGATAAAAAAGAAGATATGGCGGTGTGGTTTCCGCAAAGTGCGGGCAAGCAAACCGCCACCACCAATACCAAAACATCCACTGCATCGCATCCGATTGTCACCGAAGCCACCCGACTCGGCGTGGTGGTCGGCGGGTCACTGAGCAAAGGCTTGGTAGTCAAACTCGAAAGTGTGCAATCGGTCGAAAATTTAGCCGTTGGGCGTTATGTGGTGGTACATGGCGCAGAGAAACGCTTTTTCTGTATGCTCACCGATATTGAGCTGAATACCACCACGCCCAACATCCAAAACGACCCGCCCAATATGCAGGATGATTTTTTGCGCTTGGTCTACAGTGGCACAATCGCCTATGGCACGTTGCATGTCGCGCCGATGTTGAGCATTGACCAAGATGGTGCGCCCAAACCTGTGAAAACCATCCCCAACCACTTCACCGAAGTGTATAACGCCAGCGTGGAAGATGTGAACGATGTATTTGGTCAAGAAGATGAGCGCCATTTCAACATCGGTGCGCCGTTGGAATTAGAACAGACGCAAATCAACCTCGACCTAGAGCGCCTCGTACAACGGTCTGTGGGGGTATTCGGCAAATCGGGAACGGGGAAGAGTTTCCTCACGCGGATTTTGCTATCTGGCGTGATTTCGCGCAATGTGGCGGTGAGCCTGATTTTTGATATGCACAACGATTATGGCTGGGAAGTCACCAGCGAAAACGGTCGTAATGTGAAAGGCTTGCGCCAATTGTTCCCTGATAGGGTAAAAATCATCACACTGGATGAAGAATCGAGCAAGCGCCGTAACGCGCCGTATGATTTCAGCGTGAGCATCCCCTATTCTGAGATTTCGCCCGAAGATATTGCCATGCTCAAAGGCACGATGAACATCACCGATGCCATGATTGACGCGGGTTATACCTTGCATAAACGTTGGGGAAATGATTGGATTGCCCGTTTATTAGACGGGCGCGTGGATGACATCAAAGAAATCACCGAAAATACCAACATCATGGCGGGGACGTTAGCGGGGCTTCAGCGCCGTTTGGAACGGTTTGAACGGTGGGGATTTTTGACCCGCGAGCCTGTCGAAGATAGCGTCCAGAAAATTATTCATATCCTCACCCAAGAGGAACGCAGTGTCGTGCTGGAATTCGGGCGTTATGGCAATGCGTTGGATGCGTATATGCTGGTGGCGAATTATCTCTCGCGCCGTATCCACGCCGAATATGTCGAAAAAGTCGAGCGGTCATTGGGCGATTCATCGCTCCAACCCAAACAATTGATGATTGTCATCGAAGAGGCGCATAAATTCCTCGACCCAATGGTGGCAGACCAGACCATCTTCGGCATTATCGCCCGCGAATTGCGTAAATATAAAGTCACGCTTCTGGTCGTAGATCAGCGCCCAAGTGGGATTGACGAAGAGGTCATGAGCCAAATCGGGACTCGCGTGACGGCGCTCCTCGATAATGAACGCGATGTGGCGGCAGTCTTGAACGGGATTAGTGGCGCGAGTAGCCTGCGCGAAGTGTTGGCGCGACTGGATACCAAACAACAAGCCATCATCATGGGTCATGCCGTGCCGATGCCCGTGGTGATTAAAAATCGGGCGTATGATGATGAATTTTATAAGCAAATCACATTCGAGCGTGGTCAAAAGATGCGCGAAACCAGCGATGAAATGCGCTCTACTTTGAGCAGTGGTGGCAAGAAAAAAATGTAGGGATATGATACATCATGCCTATCAGTCGTCTATAAGATGAGGATACAATCAGGATGTCCGAGATTTATTTTTCAGATAAACGGCGTGTGCGTGCCATTTTGCTCACCGAAAAACACACGCTCATTCTCATCAAACAATTGCCCCAAGGACCGCGCCAACAACCCATGTGGGTGGCACCGGGCGATTCGATTGTGCCAGATGGCGCGGATGATAAACGCATTCTACGCGAGGCGTTGCTGGCGCAATTGGGTGTCGAGGTGAAAATTATCAATTTGGCGATGCAATTGTTTATGTCGCGCTGGAATTTTTATCTGTGTAAGGTGATATCGGTCGATCCTAAACGGCGTTCACCCGAAGCGATCGCCGAACATGAACGCGGGTTATACAAAGTGGATGAGCTAAAACTCGAAGCGGCGGTCATCAAACAAAAGACAATTCAACCGCGTGCCTTGCGCGATTATCTGATGGCGAATTTGGCGATGTTGCGGGTGGTATAGCACAATGCCGATATTAATCACCCAACTGTTCAAATAAGAGTGCATCGGCTAAAACCATGTCTATCTCTGCCATGATTGGCAAGGTATTGTGTGCTATCCAAACCATGCGCCGATAATCATCTACATCTTGATAGGTCAATTTTTGTCCGATACGCTCTCTGAGCCACGTATCCAATATCTGATAACCACCCGTGTAAAAATCCCAAATATCGGGCGAAATTTTATCAAAATACTGGTCGGGGTTGATAAAAACACGTTGATGAACATCATCATAACGGATGTGTTCTGCCTCGACCAAACCATCAATATCATCGGCACGGGGTATCGGATAAATGGCAAAATCGGACGGTGGTCGGATGTTGGGATGCGTCATGAGATGCCATTGCGTGAGCTGATTGCCAATTTGTGCCAAACGCATGAAATATTCAAACTCGCCGACAATCGGCAATCTGGGAAAATCAATTTTCAGAAAATCGGCATAACGGATACGATAAGTCGGGCTATTGAGCATGGCATAGGCATAATAAAAAATATCTTCTGGTGTGAAATCGGTCATGAATTTTTTATCGAATTGCGCTTCGAGTTGCCTCACAAAAGCGATGCTCAAATTGGGTCTGCGCCCATTTGAATCATAATCAAATTCACCACCATTCAAATCGAGTTCATCCGATTGACGATAGAGATACAACGGACACACTTGTACCCCGCCCCGCCGAAATAAATTGGCATCCATCGGCACATTCGAGACCATCGCCAACGACCACATTTTATCGGCAACCGCCGACCCTTGCCGTCCGACACCCAAACAGAGGTTGTCGCGCCCGACCACATGCTGGAGCAATAACCGCCGCGGATAATCTGAAACCGTTGTATCTGCATAAAAATAACGTTGATCAAATGGGCGATATAAGCAAATGCGTATTTTATTTTTCCAGTCGTGATATGTTTGTAATTTCTTGCGAGCTTTTTCTAATTGCCAATCACGATTATCCTTGAGTTGATATTTAGAGCGTAAATCTCTATCCGATAATGCTTCATCACGCATATCGCTCAGGCGTTGTTCAAGTTGTTTTGACTTAAAAGCAATTGCAAAGCTATCACGATGGGTCTGAATACCCATCACATTGTGCGGGAAGATATCGGTTATTTGGGGATAGTTGACGTATCCATTTTTAACGCCACTGGTGGCGGGTGTAAACGCATAAAATGGCGCGTAGGGTTCAAAAGTTGTCCAATCAGTATTGGATACATCATGCGTATTGAGCCACTCATGTTTCATGGCACGATTGCGCCCCCATACATCAACATGATGAACAGTCGCTAATGTATTCGGTTGATGGTTGGGCGATTTGACAAAAATACCAATCGCCACCCCTTGTTGAATATCAAACACATTTTTATCGGCAAAACCATCGGGTGTTTGTTCTTTGCGCCTGCTATTGCCATGTAAATCGATGATGTAAATATCATCAAACGTTTCGAGCAACACTTTTCGCATAAAACGAAATGTCGGGTTATCCAAATAACTATGATTGGTCACAAAAGCGATAACCCCATGTCCTGTGCGTTCAATGCGGTCTTGTGCCATCCGTATGAATTTAACATAATCATCGCGCAACCATTTGGTGTTGCGTTCTCGCAATGTCTGACCATCTTTTTCCTGATAGTTTTGGATGAGCGAATTAATCCACTCATTGTCGTTGGCGCTATGACCACTATAAGGTGGATTGCCGAGGATAACCATGATCGGCTCATGTTGTTTAATATCGGTCGCGCCATTCGCCTCATTGCTGATAAACTCGGCAAACATCAGATGTTTGCTTTTGATACCCTCATTGAGTGTGTTCGTCAGATAAATTCCCAATCGTTTGCCAGACGGAAAGTCGTACCCTGTTTCGCGCAATTGTAAACCCAATTTCAGATGTGCCATCGTATATGGGGCGATAAGCAATTCAAATCCGAATAATCGCTTGAGTAGATTATCCGTGACGTAACTTTTCCATGCACCTTTGGATGAAAATTGGTCATAAATATGACGAATGACCGCGTATAAAAATGTGCCTGTGCCTGTGGCGGGGTCGAGAATAATGGCTTTTTCATCGGCTAAGCCACCTATTTTGAAGGTTTGGCGCAACAAAACATCGACACTGCGAACCATATAATTCACAACAGGCTCTGGCGTGTAATAAACACCACGCGACTTTCGCATATCGGGGTCATAATGACTTAAAAAAGTCTCGTAAAAATGGACGACAACATCGGTTTGTTCTGTCGGTCTGCCAAAATCTTTGAGCAGTTCTTCAACATCGGTCAATGCCAACACTTCGGCTAACCGTGTGACCAACCAATTCAAGCGTTCACCCAATTGGGCAAAACTCATTTTATGAAACAATTCACGCAAAAATGGATTGGTATTGGGGACATATTTATCGGCAACATCCACATCAAATGTTTTCGGATGCTTTTCGTAATGGATACGTGCCACAAACAAGCCATAAGTGAGTGTTTGAGCATACATATCGGCAAATTCTTCGATACTCATATCGGGCAATAAAGTCTGTTTGAAACCCTCCCATTGATGCGTCAATTGTTGCGATGGTTGCGAGGTTCGCATGTCAGACTTGATTAGGTTGCGAATCAATTGCGCGATACCCGCTAACCGTTGTGCAAAATCTTGCGTGGTGTTAATCAGTGGGATGCGATATTGGCAATAACTGGCGAGCATCGCCTCAAATTGTGCGAAATTAGCCACTATAGGGACAATGCGCCCATCTTTAATTTCGCCGATTTGAACACGCTCTTGACGCACCCCATTCAGATACCACCGAAATTCTAAATAATCGGTCAAGATGACATTTTCGAGGGCGTGATACCGCTTGAGTTGATCAGATTTTTCTTCTTTATCCAGATTCGTCCCAATATTTTTACATTCGACAATGCCAATTGAAAGCGATGTTGATCCTTCGCCAATACGAATTTCTAAATCGGGCGCACCAATTTCGATTCGCACAGGCTCATTAATCACGATCAAATTATCGTCCAATGATTGGAGATAAACTTCTAACGCACTACGGTGAGTATGTTCAGTTGAATCACCTGTGCGGTATTTATCATCTAATTTTTGGAGATAATCGGTCAATATCGTCATGAGGATGTCCTAACTTGAATGGGTATATGTTCAATTATATACACATTTCGATAAAATTGAAACTTATATTCTGTTTGATAAAAACCGCATAGACAAGCTGACTGATCGTATGATATAATTCACACAGTTCGGGGTATAGCGCAGTTGGTAGCGCGCTGTGTTTGGGACGCAGAGGTCCCCAGTTCGAGTCTGGGTACCCCGACTCGCGGGTATGGTGTAATGGTAGCACGCGACCCTTCCAAGGTCTCAGTACGAGTTCGAATCTCGTTACCCGCTCATCAATCGCTGATTTTAACAACCGAAATAGGGGTCTATAGCTCAACGGCAGAGCGGCCCGCTCATAACGGGTTGGTTATAGGTTCGAATCCTATTGGACCCAAACCCCTAAAACAGGCGATGATGTATCGCCTGTTTTGTTTTTATAGGCTTGACGCAAACTATCGCCTAATTTTATAATATCCGTCTGATTAAAGCATATTTCTTTGCCATAGACAGCGGGTGGCACACAAAACGCCTTAATTCCCCGCCGAGGTGAGGTACATGACCATTAGACAATCATAATGGCAGTCTTCACTTTGCATGGTAGACTGCTTTTTTCAATTTTAGGGCAAAAAAACCCTACCACAAATTTTATCGGAAAGGAGGAAAAGGCTTTGCCACTTTCTAAAGAGCGTAAGAACGAAATTGTCGCTAGGTATCTGGATATTCTGAGTGATTCCAATGGCTTCATCGTCATTCAATCGTCTGGTTTAACCGTTGCCCAAGTGAACAGCCTCCGCAAAAAGGTGCGTGACGCAAAAGGGCAATACGCCGTTGTGAAGAACACCTTATTCACCAAAGCGTTGGAGATGAAGGGTTTCCCTGTGCCAGCACATCTGCTGAAAGGGACAGTCTCTGTGGCGTTTGGCATGTCGAATCTGCCCGAAGTCGCTAAGGCGGTGTTGGATTTCCAAAAAGATTTCGCGGAAAAACTGACCGTCACAGGCGGTATCATGGGTAAAGATATTTTGGATGCCAATCGTGTTGATGCGGTATCTAAATTGCCAACACTCGATGAAATCCGCGCCCAGATCATCGGACTCATCGTTGCCCCCGCCGAAGGGATTGCCAGCGTGCTATATGCCGCCACTGCGGGAGTCGTCAATGTTATCCATGCCTATCTCGAAGAGAAAAACGGCGCGGCATAACATCCATTTTTCTGCACTTGTGCAGAGATATTTGCAAATTCATAATCGAACATATTCAGTCTGAAAGGATTTTAACATCATGGCAGATTTAGCCAAATTAGTCGAAGAATTAAGCGCGTTGAGCGTGTTGGAAGCCGCTGAACTCAAGACCATGCTCGAAGACAAATGGGGCGTGAAAGCCGCATCGGGCGGTGGCATGATGATGATGGCACCCGCCGCTGGTGGTGGTGCCGCGGCAACTGCCGAACCCGTTGAAGAACAAACCGAATTCACCGTCATCCTCAAAGATGGTGGTCCCAAGAAAATCAACGTCATCAAGGTCGTGCGTGCGATCACCAATTTGGGCTTGAAAGAAGCCAAAGATTTGGTCGAAGGCGCACCCCAAACCGTGAAAGAATCGGTCTCAAAAGAAGAAGCCGCCGACATCAAAGCCAAACTCGAAGCCGAAGGCGCTGTGGTCGAAGTCAAGTAGACAACAGGCAGTCTTACCTAACTTGTGACTGACATACGAGGCTAAAGCCTCTAGTCAGCCATTACATCCCCTTATGATAGGTGACAAGTGTAATGGCTGACTAGCACGTTAGTGCGTATGTCAGCCACTTTTGATAAAAACAATATCACCCACCTACCCCAAATAAACTATCCTCATGCCAACGTTCAGGATTTTGTGCAATATATAGCTTGAGATTATGCAAACCTCTTTCATCTCGTATAATATAATCATGAAAACTGCGATGCCATAATTTACCGATAAAGGGTATCCAACTGTGATTTTTCACACCCCGAATATACGCATTTGTCGTAACTGTCTTAAACCACTGTATACCTTGTGATAGCGTAACTTGTTTTTTATCTTTTGCAACATCATGGATTACGATAATCGCATGAAAATGATTGGGCATCACAACAAAATCATCTAATTCAAATTGTGGATATTGTTGTGGCAATCTTAACCAATATTGTGCAATCATCTCGCCTGCTGGTGATAAACTGAGGACATTATCGTATACATCACCTAACAAGCACTGTCGATTTTGAATGATAATCGTAACAAAATAAACACCTTCGCTTGAATAATCATACCCTTTTAAGCGCAATTTTTTGCGATGATGTTCCATAACTACCCCCTACCTACATAAAGAATTAAAACGGTATTTCGTCTATGACGGGTTTATGACCTATCATATCCTGAATAGCTTTTTTCAGTTTATTTTTAAAGTTCTCTGTCTTATCAAAATTCGTACTATACAAAAGAGCATCTTTAGTACGTATATCAAAGGGCAAATCCTGATTTTGAGTTATCATAACAGTAGGTTTACCAATAGTATGAGCAATCCCTAATTCATAAAAAACATTCGGATTATGCTCTGTGCAATCGGCAATGACCAATTGACACGCATGAAACATAGACCAAATTTTGTGCATGGATTCTTTATCGGTGTATAGTTCATCAGCCCGTTTTATGGTATATCCCATATTTTCAATAACGGGTTTGATAATGTTATCATAGACTGGTTTTAATTCAGGCTTGAAGGGCATGATAACAAACACATCACATTGGTATTTTTCATCAGTGGATGGTTTACCAAATGATGGGTTAAAAAGTTGTCTCTCTAACGTGCTAGAGTTGACTTCATCATTATAATTCAGAGAGATTTCAACCTGCAGATTGGTAATTTCCTGTTTAGGAACTGCCTTCTGAGAATAAAGGATTAGTTTTTGTCGAACATCATCATCTTCATCAACAACTCGAAAAGATTTTGGGGCTAAGTTTAAATAAAGCGTCCAATAATCTTCATAACTACCCCAATAATAAAATTCACAACTTGCTCCATCTAATAATTCAGCATATTGTTCATATCCATAGGCGATTAAAAGTTCTTGGAGTTTGATAATAAACTTCTTTTCATCAACCATTATAAACAATCTCTCTCTATCATACTCGCTTAATGACTTAAAATATATCTTATTATACTCTAATCAGTATTTTTGTGGCGGACATACGTCACATTTTCTAACGAAAATGCTCCTAGTCCGCCATTACACTCATACCTACCATAAGGGGTTGTAATGGCTGACTAGCAAAGCGTATGTCAGCCATCCTAAACACCATCAACAACATCCATCACAAGCCTGTAATGGCTGACTAGCGAAGTGTATGTCAGCCACTCTAAACACCATCTGCAACAACCATCATGAGCCTGTAATGGCTGACTAGCGAAGCGTATGTCAGCCACTCTAAACACCATCTGCAACATCCATCACAAGCCTGTAATGACTGACTAGCAAAGCGTATGTCAGCCACTCTAAACACCATCCACAACATCCATCACAAGCCTGTAATGGCTGACTAGCAAAGCGTATGCCAGCCACACTATCACCATCCACAACGCCTATCATAAGCCTGTAATGGCTGACTAGCGAAGTGTATGTCAGCCACAGACAATAACTATCATCAAAACAACATTTCCCCTCACCCATCCCTCAGCAACTTTTTGCGCCAGAATACCGTATACTGATATCAAATGGGATAACAACAACTAGGACTTATTGGTATGTCTGGAATACTCGAAACAATTATCACAGTCGTGGTCGGCACAATTAATGGTGTGACCAGCACCGTGCGCGATGGGGTCGCCAGTGTCGAAGATTTTATCTATGTGCGCTGGTAGTGGTTGAAAAGTAAGTGATGAGAGATGATAATGCTTCCCATGATACAAGAAACTATCACGTATACCTGTAGTCGTTGTGGAAGCACTAACATCGTACGCAATGGTACAAAT
>DAOTVP010000043.1:0-7187 GCA_034436155.1 Anaerolineae bacterium | reverse complement strand
CGGTGGTGTTGGCACGCGGATGTTTATCCCATGCACCCCACGGATAGTCACGCGCTTCGTCCCCATTTTGCGCCATCCATTGCCAATACCATTCGGGTGGCAGGCTAATTTTCCAATCGGCGGGATTTAATCCCAACACCGCCTCAAATAACCCGTTTTGCCGATACTGATGGTCTAACCAAAATGCAAATGCCATGCTCTGATACCAAGAAATGCTATCGCGTGGGGCATTCGAGTTGCCGTTGGTAACAGAAAATAATCTTTGCGGGCGGCAATTCTCTGGAAACAATTTCCACCATTCGGGGTTGTTATAGCCGTCTGGTGCATCCACAAAGGCTTGATATTGGGCGTGGGTGGTCAGATATTTCGCTACATAAAACGGTTTAATATCGAATGTGGCATCATTTCCATCTTTTCTAATCGTGATTTCCCCACCTTTTTCGACGAAGCACCACGCGATGTCGGGGATGCCGTTGGGCAACACACCAATCCCCTTGCGCGGGTCGCCGATTTCGGCAAGGCGATCACCAATTTTCGCGCGCCGTAAATGCGATGTGGTGATGTCGTCTAATTCGCGCAACAACCGCGCCGATTCGGGTTCGATAAAATCTTGTTCGACCTCGCTCAGAGTGGGGTTTTGGCGTTCTATCATGGCGTAGACCAATTGTAAGCGTTCATGATTCCAACGCAGATAATCGGGATGGGCGCGTTTTTCCCAATCATGGGCGGCATTTCTCACTTGTCGGAGCAAAATCAGGTCTTCTTGGGCTTCGACAATCCAATCTTTCAGGCGCGTCCAACTGCGGAACAAGGCTTCATGTGCCACCTCGACGGCATCTTTATCAGCGCCTTCGCCCATCACCAACAACCGTGCATCGGCGAAGGCACGAATCAGGGCGTGTTCGGCTTCATCAAACCACCCCAACGGTGCGCGTTGACGGGTGGCTGTCCCCCGTTCATCCACCTCGACCAATTCTTTGAAAACCCGCCCCAACAGGTGCGTTTTTTGGTCATCGGCGAAAGGCAACGCCAGAAAAATGGCTTCTGCCCGTTCTCCAATCGCGCCAGAGACCCCGCCGAGCGCCTCATAATCGGCGTAGCCGATGTGATTATCGCCCCGTTCAGACGCGATTTTATACAATTCGTCTAAGGTATATGCCAATAACGCCAACGCGCCCGCATCCATGCCCGTGTCCGTGAGCAATTGTTCGGGCAACGTGTCCTCGAAGATGAGGTTGGCGCGTTCTGCGGGACGGGTTATCATGCGATACAACGCGCCTTGTGCGGGTGCAGATAACGGATACGACCCGTCTTGGAGCAATTCCGCCAAGCGGTGCTGTTCGACGGCGCGGTGATAAAAATCGGCTCGCATGGTGATGACCACCCGTGTGCGCGGGTGCTTGGTCAGATAATCCACCATCCGCACAAACGGGTCTATCGTATCAGGATGGGCGAGGGTGAATAATTCTTCAAATTGGTCGATGAAAAACAGGATTTCCGCCCACGCGGGCAATTTTTCGAGGGCATCGGCGATGATATAATCGAGTGGCTTGGGCGATTGCATCATGCTACTGATGAAAGTCTGGATTTGCTCGTGGCGGGTTAATGCCGATGGCTTGAGGTGTGGGAACGTCCCGAAAATGGCGTTGATGAACGCCTCGAAGGGGTGATTATCCGCCCCTGGCGTGAATTGTACCAGCGCCCAATCTTTGCTACCCGTTTTATCGGTGCTGATGGCGTTGGCACGCAAACGCGGTATCAATCCTGCGCCGACCAGCGACGATTTTCCGCTCCCACTCGCGCCGACCACCGCCACAAAGCGATGTTCCGTCAGCCGTTTGATGACCGCATCGGTCTCGCGTTCCCGCCCAAAAAAGATGTCCTCATCCGCAGGTGTGAATGGACGCAAACCCGGAAACGGCGACCCTTCCCAAATTTTAGTCTTGAATTCGATGGATGTGCCTGCGGTCACATCATCCACAGGCGGTTTTTGTGGGATGGGCGATTTTGCGTGTTTTTCCAGTAATTTCAGCACAATCGCTTCGATGTGATTTTCGATAATCTCGCGGAAATGCGCGGGGGATGTATACGGGTTAATCCCGCGCCGAATCGCGCCTGTGGTGGGGTCGAAAAATGTCTCCCCCTTGAGGAATTTTTTGAGGGTGCGATATTGCAAATGGGCATCATCGTCATCAGGATGAATATTCGGCACTTCGTTCCGATGATAAATGAGTGTTTGTGGCGGATGGTCGCAATTGAGCGCATCGAGCAGTTCATAATGCGTCCCCGATAAATACGCTGTGCCGTTCATACTGAACGGTGTCCCCATGAGCGAATAAAAAATGGTGATTACGATGTCACATTCCGATGGTCTGGGCAAGCATGCGTCTATCGCCTCTTGCGGTGACATGGTGGCTAACATGGGCGTATCTGCGCCCGGTTTATCCCACGCAATCACGCTGAAGGTCACTTTGTCACGGAATGACGGACGGTGGGGGATGCGTTCTAGCACCTCTAACACGGCTTTGCGCTCATCATTGACATCGCCCGGTGATGATAAAAATACACGGAGTTGCAAAATATTTTCTGGCATACGGGTATCCCCACGTTAATTCGGTTGATTTTCGATTTTTCCAAATTATAACCGAGATTAAAGGGGATGCCAATTCAATGATGATGATTGTGAAATTTCAAAAATCTTTACACCTGTACGGACGCGCAGAAGCGTGTTCTGAGCATATTTTTTTGTGGCGTGTGGCGGACATACGAGGCTAAAGCCTCTAGTCCGCCATTACACCCTTAAAACTGGGCTATGTGTAATGGACGACTAGCACGCAGTGCGTATGTCGTCCACCGCCATTTTGTCTATGCTATCTCTAAATTTATCCAACCCACCCATTCACCAATTGCACGCCGACGAAAACCAACACGCCGACCGCCACGATGCTGGCTAATCCACCCAGATAGCGCACCGTGTCGGGGCGTTTTTTGAGCGGGACATAACCATGCGCGACTGCGAGGGCGATGGTCATTGTGCCTGCGTGCGACCATTGCATCCCTGTGAATGTGCCGAGTATGAGCATCAACACAATGCCGAGTAGCCATTGCAATCCAATCAGACCCGCCCACGATGCCATGATGATATGTGTGCGTTTGTCATACGCCTGATTTTGGATATAGCGCACCAATAACCATGCGAGTGCCACCACCGTCATCAACACCACCAACCAGCGTACACCCGAATGGGCTTCATAGATAAACCGTTCCATCGTTATTTCTCCTGTGTGAAAAAATTCATCAATCTATTTTACCGCACAGGGGCGCTATTTGCCTGTAACCAATTTGCAATAATCTCCCAATCCGTCTCGCCTTGCGCGATTTTGAGGACGAAATTCAGCGCCTCTGTTTCGTCCCATGTGACTTTGTATCCATTCAGTTGTAAAAACAGGATGGTCGCCAAAACAGAGGTGCGCTTGTTGCCATCCACAAAGGCATGATTGCGCGATAGCGAATGAAATAGCGCCGCGGCTTTGTCGTGGATGGTCGGGTAGGCATCTTCACCGAAGGCGCTGGTCATCGGGCGCAACACCGCCGATTCGAGCAAATTCACATCGCGCAATTGCGAGCGCCCACCGATAAGTTCTTCGTTGATGATAATCAATTCGACAATATTGAGGTAGCGAATATCGGTCATCTTAGCGTTTATCCAATTCATCCAACAGCCATTTGTGCGTTTTGATGAGGTCGCGCACCCCTATCCGAAACGCGGTTTCATCCGTTTCGCGTTCTACATATTGCGCGATAGCATCTTTGAGGATGTCGGCGATTTCGCGTCCCTGTTTTTTGGCGATTTCTTGCAGTTGTAAGACCAAGCGCGTTTCGAGTTGAATATCCATAGGGTATCCGTGTATGATGATGCCGAAACAGAAAGGAATAACATCATGTCTGAACAAAATCCCATTCCTGTCACCATTTTAACAGGCTTTTTGGGCGCGGGCAAAACCACCTTGCTCAATCATGTGCTGAATAGCCCGCACGGGTTACGGGTGGCGGTCTTGGTCAACGATTTTGGCGCAATCAATATCGATGCACAGTTGGTGGTCGAAGCGCGTGAAGAAAATACCATCGAATTGTCGAATGGGTGTATTTGTTGCACCATCCGCGGGGATTTAATCGCGGCGTTGGTGAATTTGACCCAGCGCGAAATCCCGCCCGAAGCGATACTCATCGAAGCCAGTGGAGTCTCTGACCCGCTCGAAATTGCGATGGTATTCAGGCAACCTGCCCTCAGCCAATTGATACTGGTGGATGCTGTATTAGCGGTGGTGGATGCCGAACAAATCCTCACGCTGGAACGTCAAAATGAGATGATGGCGGTATTACAAGTCGGCTCGGCGGATATTGTCGTGATTAACAAAGTAGACCTCGTGACGGCGGATGAACTGGCAAAAGTTCGGGCATGGGTGCATCGCATTATGCCCAAAGCCCGCCTCATCGAGACGACTCACGGACGTGTGCCAATGGAATTGTTGCTTGGGCAAGGCATATTTTCGTATGAGAAAACCGCCAACCGCGCATCATCCGATATTCACGTCCATGCTGAAGGTGAAATCCACGACCACGACCATCATCACCACGACCATAGCCTGATTTTCAGCACATGGTCATGGCAAAGCGCGGAATTACTCTCGTTACGCGCCGTGCGCCGTGTGGTAGATAACCTACCCAAGACGGTGTATCGGGCAAAAGGGGTATTATATTTGGTGGATGACCCCACGATGATGGGCGTTTTGCAAGTTGTTGGCAAGCGTGCCTCGATTACATGGGGGCGCACATGGGGCGATAGTACGCCTATCTCGCAAATTGTGGTGATTGCTGAACACGGCGGGTTGGATGCCGATATGCTCCAAGCCCAATTTGAGGGGACAATCGCCAAAAACGCGCCTAAATCCGATATTGGCAAATTGGCAGATCTGGCGTTGGGATGGTTGCGCGGTAAAAAGGAATAAGTCATGTACACTTGGCTCATCATCGGCGGGGGCATACACGGAACGGCACACGCCTTACATCTCATCCGCAAACATCGCATCCCACACGCGCAAATCGTCATCCTCGACCCGCACCCGCACCTGCTCGGACGCTGGAAACACGTCACCGCCAATGTCGGCATGTCGCATCTGCGTTCACCAGGGGCGCATCATTTACATGATGACCCGTTTCATCTGCGAACATTTTTGAATGTGGCGGGAACAGATTATCCCCCGTCCATACCGCTTTATGAACGCCCCTCGCTTGCGGTATTCAACGCGCATAGCGATTCGCTCATCGCCCGTTTTGGCGTGGATAAATGCCACATCCAAGCATCGGCTATCGGCATGGACAAAATCCCTGACGGTTGGCGTATCTATACTGACCACGCGCCGATTGAGGCTCAAAAGGTGTTGTTGGCGATGGGCGCGAGTGATTATCCGCACATTCCTGCGTGGGCAAAATCGGATATGCCGATTCATCACATTTTGGATGACCACTTTTCGCGCTCAGATATTCAACATGGGCATTGGTTGGTGATAGGCGGTGGCATCAGCGCCGTACAGACGGCACTCTCGCTCATGGAAAACGGGATAGATGTGACGCTCATCAGCCAGCGTGACATCCCCATCCGCGATTTTGATAGCGACCCGTGTTGGGTGACGCGCTTGTGTTTGGATGCGTTTTATGCCACCAATGACCCCGTTCTGCGCCGTGAGATGATACAACAGGCGCGATACAAGGGGTCTATGCCGTATGATGTGGCGACTGAGTTAAAATTGGCAATCGAAAAAGGGGTGATTCGGCATGTGATAGCCGATATTATCGATGTGGATAACGCGCCGTTTCGGGTGATATGTGCTGATGGGCGCGAATTTTTTGCCGATGGTGCGATTTTAGCGACAGGTTACACCACCGCCGCGCCGATTCCCGCGTGGTTAGCCGATGCCGTGCGCCGATATGACCTGCCCCTCGCGCCGTGTGGCTATCCGATGGTGGATACATCGTTATGCTGGGGCGAGGGGATATATGTCACAGGCGCGTTGGCGGAACTCGAAATCGGCGCAACTGCCCGCAACATCATCGGCGCACGTCTGGCGACAGAACGGCTCCGATCAGCTAATCACTTCTAACGTAATGCCTTTTTCATCTAGGGCGGTTCGCAACGCTTCCCATTGGTCGGCGCGGACGACCACCGCCAAATCGCCCAAACGTGCGCCCAAATAACGTCGTAGGGCGGGTGTTTCGAGGATGAAATTCATCACCTCGACCGATGTGGTGCGTAATACCAGCAGGCGTTCTAGGGTCACGCTAGAGGTTTCGCGGGGTTGGTTGGATGTGAGTAATTTCGCCACCGATGCGGGCAACGGCGCGTTTTGGGTGATGCGTTTTAAGAAGGTGGCGATATGATCAGGCGTGATATCTTGTTCGCCAGCGCGGGCGATGCTCTCTTGCGTCAGTTTGTAGGTATAGGGCATGGTTGGGCTGGCTTTGCCCTCCCATTGTGTAAAGCGCATGGCTTGAAAACGGTCTATGCGTGGAACTTTGCGCGAAATGAGGATTGTGCCATCAGTGTTGAGTTTCATCGGCTCATCGGTCTCTGGCACGGCGGGGAACGCCTCCCAGCCCACGAATGCCCGTCCATAGGCGTTCAGACGGACGGCATCATCGGCTAAATCCACCATTCCCAGCCAAAATAACGGGTTGTTGATATAGAATTCCAATAACGCCCCTTCGATAGCATCCCAATTTTCAAACCCACTGAGGTATTCATCATCCTCGTTGGTGATATACCATCGGTCATAATCGCCATTCGGACGCTGAAAATCGGGTTCGACCTCTTGAATCAGGCTGATAAAATCAGTCAACGACCACCACGCGCCTTTGGGGGTAAAATCGCGCAGAAATTCGCGCAATGCTTTGCGTCCTGCATCGGGATGATAATTATCCAACGCTGTTTGGGGATATAGATTGGGGACGTGCCACAATTCTTGATAAATCACGCTATTCAACCACGCTTGAATCAGGGTTTGTAATTGATTGGCGCGTTTATCTTCGAGCCATTTTCGGGCTTCGGCACGGCGCACATACAAATGGCTATCGCGTTCTTCGATGAGTCCCGCACTGATCGCCACCGCGATGATAAAATCGAGCCGTAC
>DAOTVP010000042.1:0-78717 GCA_034436155.1 Anaerolineae bacterium | reverse complement strand
TGTGGTCACGCCCTAATGTGTGTCCACAACCCTGACACTGAAAAACACGGTCAGACAGGTCTAACTTTTGCGTATGACCGCAACGACTACATTTGCCCGTTGTACGCTCCCAACGGTCTATTTTCACAACACGTTTGCCCCGCTTGAAGGCAACCCAATCCAACACCTTCACAAACTGAGCAAACCCTAAATCGCTTACTTTCCGTCCCCAAAGCCGCTTCATGGCATCGAGATTTAAGTCCTCGAACACCATCACATCATATTGGTCGCACAAATCATGCGCCAGTTGAAAATGGAAATCTAAGCGACTATCGGCTATGCGAATATGACGGCGATTGATATGCCACATCCCCGCTTTGTGATTGTTGCTTCCCTTGACCTTGCGCGAGACACGACTTTGAATGGCGCGTAAACGAGGTAGGTCACGCTTGTAATATTGTGGCGATCCAATGGTTGCACCTTCATTCATCGTCAAGAAATCGGTCAACCCAAAGTCGAAACCGCCGATTTTACCCGTGCTGATTTTTTCTGGAATGACCATTTTCTCAATGACGCTGAAACACAACCACAATCGCCCCGTTGCATCTCGCTTAATAGCGACTGTTTTTATCTCACCATTCAACGGACGGTGATAGACAAATTTATATATGTTCTTGCCAATGCGAATCTTGCGATATTTTTTACCCTCTTGTTTGTCGAGTAAATCCCATCCCGCTTGTTTCAGGATGAAAGACTTAAATTTCTTGACCTTTTTGAAGTGGGGCAATCCGCCTTGCTTGTTGAAGAAGCGCATATATGCCTTATCCAGACGCTCAAGGATTTCTTGAACCGCCTGCGAACCCAAGTCTTTCCAATAGGCATATTGTGGGCAACGCTTCCGCAGTTTGGCGATGTGTTTTTTCATCACATCCAATGGGATGTATTTGCGAGTGAGTTTATAGTACCGCCTTTGCAGGGCGAGGGCGTGATTCCAGATGATGCCCGCAACATTAATTTGATGATGAAGTGAACCATCCACCTTGTTGTTGTGATACAATCGGTATTTGTAGGTTTTTCGCACTTCGACCAGATTGGGCATCAATCTATTCCACTTTTTTTGGCTATCACCTAAACATTATTTCTATTCTAGCATATTTTTAAGTACAATCAATTTACCATGCCTTATATCGCCATCGCTAAAGCGCGGGGTTTTATGGCGTTCTTTGATAATGTGCATAAAGTGGAGATGAAAGGAGAAATGATTATGGTTTTTAATGACTTACTTCTGTTGATTGATGAACTGGATAACGACCAATTGAATACTCTCAGAAATCGCATAGACCAACGTCAGCAAAATGTAGGTTTCCAAATGGGAGATTTACTAGAGATTATTGATGACTTTCGGCAAGATTTATCACAATCTGATTTGGATGAGATGTTCGAGATGATGAATCAAGAGTAGTGGAATAAATATAATTTATTCCACGCGGATGCCGCCGATACCCACCTGTAACTCGTCTCCATTCACCACCAAGCGCCCCTCTGTACCCGCCTCATCCCCAAATATGGCAATGCTCACCCACCACTCGCCCGATTGTGGATTTTCGGGCAATGGGATAATCACCTTATCGCCCAACGGCGTGTGGATAGTCGGCGACCAGCAAGTGGTCGGATAGCGCATATCCAATTCTGGATTATCGGGATTGGGGATAAACTGACCCGGTTGCCATAACACCATGTCGCCAGCGACTCCATCGGGACTGACAGGTGTCGCGCCGAACCACAACGCATCATAAATTTGCTGGTCATTCGTCCAATTCAGCCATAAGATGAGCGCATTTTGGTCGGGGTCATATTCCCCGCGCCACCCTGTGAGCGTGAATGAGGCGTTATCGGTGCTACGAGTGAAAGTTGCATTGGCAAATATCACATCGGCTATCGGTTGTGGACGGGTGGCAGGGGGTGGCAATTCAGTCTCGAATACACTCAGATAACTAGCGAGGACGACCACCGATATGGCTTGTAGCCGATGAACCAGCCACCATGCTTGAGATTGGGATATATGCTGTTCTTTGGGATGATTGACCAAGCGCATCAGACCATCATACGCCGAGAGCAATAAAAACGGGGTCATCCAAGACCAGACCCGCGCCGTCTCGCCACGGGCAGTATTGCTTAGGGTGGTGATAATGACCATCAACCATAATGCGCCACTCAAAATCAGGATAGGCGGAATCGGTTGGTGTTTTTTGCGGGTCAGATACCCCTGTATGATGCCATACACGCTCAACAATGCCCACATAATACCCGCAAACAGCACCCAATCCCAAACGTGCATGACCACCCAAAACCAATAATTGCGTTCTAGGTCAAGATGCCCGCCCAACGCGACATTCAAAATTTCGAGGGGTGTCTCGCGGGTGAACAGCCAATAAATCGCCCAAATCGTCAACATGCCAATGCCGAAGAAGATGCCAACAACCACTGAAAATGACATCCGTGCCGATTGAACAGGTTTTGCGCCTAAAAATGCCATCATGAGGGTATATAAACCAAACAGTAAAAACATCGGCATAAACGCGAAATTGATAAAACTGGCAATGCCCGCCCATAACCCACTGATATACAACAGGCGCACCGTTTTGCGGTGGCGCAAACCGTTGGCAACACCGTGTACGATGCCCAAATGCAAATATAAAAAACTGGCGATGGCGAGCAACGGATACAACGTATTCCACGAGCCACCCCATAACGCCATGTTGGGGACTAATCCCCACGCGATGATGATATGACGGGCATGTTGCTCATCAAAAAAGGTCTTGGCAACGGCGAATAGTGGGATGATGATAAACCCCGCGATGACGGGCATGAGGATGCCGAACCACGCGACTGCCCATTCGGCAGGTGTGTATTCGATGAAGGTATACACCTGACATTGATACGGATACAACGGTGCGCGGAGTGATTCGGATAATGATGTGGGGAGCGCATTAAAAATAAATTCCAGTAACGCATACCACAACGGCGCACCGGGCGGACTGAGCGCCACATGACGGGGCAAATTGGGCATGAGCATCGACCAATCGCGCCAAAGTGGTTCGGCTTCGGCGGAATTAAGCCATACGCCCACAAAATGGGGGGCAGTTGCGCCTTCAGAGAGGGTGCGAGTCAGCATCGCATATAACGCATCACCATCGCGCACATACGCTACAGCATACGTCACAATTGCCGAGCCAATAATCACACCTGTGAATAACACCCACAAACGCCGATTTCGCAAGAGCCACATCAATACCAAATAACCGACAACAATTATTATCAGCACACCCATGCGAATAAGAGGAATCGGTTGATAACCCCAGCGCCAACCGAAACCACCACGTAGCCATTCGGTGATGTTGAGCGCCAACGCCAACAATAACCCTGTTGTGATGAAGGTCATCCAAAGAAATGTACGACGATTGGGATGATTAGCCATACAAAAATCAGTTCACAAACCGATATTTTATGAGCGCCCACAACGCTTTGGGGGCATCGTGCCATTTAATCTTTTTGCCTTCGCTCCATTCGCGCCCATTGTATGAAATCGGCACTTCGTAAATGCGAATCCCTTTTTTCAGGACTTTGGCGGTGAATTCAGGTTCAAATTCAAAGCCCCGCGCCCGAATGACCATATCTTGCACGACTTCGCGCCGAAACACCTTATAACAGGTCTCCATATCGCTCAAAATAGCGTTATAGAGGATATTGGTGACGAGTGTGAGGATTTTATTGGCGACCATATTCCAAAAATTCATCGCCTTGCGCGGACCGCCCAAAAAGCGCGAGCCATACACCACTTTGGCTATGCCCTCTTCGATAGGCTTGACCAATTGGGGATAATCTCGCGGGTCATATTCCTCATCGGCATCTTGGATGAGGATAATATCGCTGGTTGCCGCCTTAAAGCCAGTCACTAACGCCGCCCCTTTGCCTTGATTTTTGTCGTGATAAATGATGGTCAGGTCACTATTACGCGGGTCAGCTTGAAGTTGGCGCAAAATGTCACGGCTTCTATCAGTCGATCCATCATCCACAATCACAATTTGGTCTGCCAATTCAACCGCACGCACACGTTGGATAACTTTTTCGATGAAATGTTCTTCGTTATAACATGGGATAACCACCGTCAAAGTCAGGCTCTTGGTATAGGTTTGGGCGGTTTTGGGGGCGGTGGATGTATATTCTGGCATGTAAACAATCCTCAAAATCAGTGCTAATCCAAATGAATTTTTAGATTATAGCACGAAATTGAGGGGTGTTAATTGCTAATATCCATCCCCACCGTGCGCCTGACCACCGCTTAATTCATTGATAATCGCCACGCCTGCGCTCACACCAAGCCGATTCGCGCCCGCCTCTATCATGGCTAAGGCGGTGGCGAGGTTGCGGATGCCCCCACTGGCTTTGACCCCCATATCCGTGCCAACGGTCTGACGCATCAGGCGCACATCATCCACCGTTGCACCACCTGTCGAAAATCCGGTGCTGGTCTTGACAAAATCTGCGCCCGCATCCATACAGACCCGACAGGCGATCACTTTTTCTTGGTCAGTGAGCAGACAGGTCTCTAAAATCACCTTGCAGATTGCGCCTTTGAGCTGACATTCCGCCACCACAGACGCAATATCGTGATGAACGGCGCTGATGTTTTCTGATTTGATGTCGCCGACGGATAGCACCATATCAATTTCGGTTGCGCCGTGTTCGAGCGCGATTTTCGCCTCGTATGCTTTGGCGGATGGGTGCATCGCGCCGAGTGGAAATCCGACTACGGTACACACCTTGACGGCGCTCCCGCGCAATTTTTCGGCGGCGAGTGGCACATAGACCCCATTCACACACACAGAGGCGAACCCGTATTGCATCGCCTCTGTGCAGAGTTGCTCGATTTGGTCTGATGTTGCTTCGGGCTTGAGCAGGGTATGGTCTATCATCCCTGCGAGTGTTTTGGCATCCACCTATTCCATATCCTCGACATTCACTTGCACATAACCGCCCAAACGAATAATCCGATTGATATACGGATTGCGAATCACAGGCATCCGCATGACTTCATCACCGCGTTTGAGTGTGAGATGATACACCGACACCGAGCGCAACCCCGCAAAAAAGCGGTCTTCTACGCCGACTTCGCGTTGAATTTCCCAGCCGTTGCTGAGGAGTGTCACCAACGCATCACCACCCGCGTATTTTTCTGATTCGGGATGCCAATGTTGGGCGACATCAAAATAATCCATGTGGTAATTAGAAGAAGTGTTATTCATTTTATGCGCTCCTAAAAATAAATCTGTCTTTTATTTGATTGTAACCAAGTATTTTGATAGGCGCAAATATCACTCATTATCAAATCGTTGCGCCAAGACCAGCACAAAACTGCCCGATGTATTGGGGTTATCGTCACCCTGATAGCGCGTGGCGCGGATGTAATAAATGCCTGTATAGCCTAGCGTAAAACGGTCTACGCGGGCGTTATTCACCCCACCACCACTATCATCATCATTCACCAACAGGCTCACGCGGTCTTCGGCATATAATTCGATGAACGGGTCTAAATTGCCCTCCACCCTATCCATTGTGAGGCTGATTACATCGCCAACTTCGCCATAAAAGGTATACCAAACTTCGGGCGTGATGTCGTCTATATTGCCTGTGAGCGACACGCCATACAAAATACGACGTACATCCGATGCCACCGCTTCAAACGCATTGCCTTGCGATTGGAGTTGCAGACGGAATCGACCGGTTGTCGTGCCGAGATTACGCTCGTAGCGCGTGGCGATGATGTAATATGTGCCTGTGGCGGGGATGCGAAAATCGGCGATGCGCGAATTTTGCGTCTCGTTGCTGATGTCATCATTGGTGATGATTTCTTGCAATGTGGCGCTGGCGAGCGCGACAAACGTATCGACATTGCCCGTCAGACGCGACATGTTGATGGTGATAATATCATTTTCTCGCGCAGAAAAACGATAGTAGCGCGTGAATTGGTCGTTGGTGATTTCGCCCTCAATGATGGTGTTAAAATCGATGGGGATTGCGCCCAACGCCGAATTGCCCATGCCACTATTTTCGGCTTCGACAATTTCGAGCGAAAAATTGCCGGTTGTCTGACCTGCAATGAAGCCGTAGCGCGTGGCTTGGATATAATACGTGCCATCGGCGGGGATAAAAAATGATTCAAGCATCGAGAGGGTGTTATCGGTGCCAGGGACATCATCATTTTCGGTTAAAACTTGGTTGTTACTATCTATCAGGCGTAAATAGGGATCTAAATTACCAGAGCGACGACGCATGGTGATATGAATCACATCGCCCATCCGCGCCCGAAAACTATAAAACACTTCGGGCTGGCTGTTATCTATCACCTGAAAAACCGTATCGCCATAGCGCAAGGCACATCCAAACGCCGAACCGTTGCCAACGCGCTCAATCAGCAATTCATAACTGCCCGCGGTTGTCCCCATATTATATCCAAATCGGCTGATGATGAGGGTATATCGTCCAGTTGTGGGCATGGCAACCGCCCGCAGGTGAACATCTTCTGTGCCGTTGGAATCATCTTGATATGCCAAAAGGCTACCATCAGGATTGATAAGGGTGACAACGGGGTCTAAATTGCCGATAGTGGTGGTGACTTTGATAGAAATATAATCACAGCGCAATGCCTCGAAGACATATATGCGTTGTGGTGTGATGTTATCTATGCGCCCTGTGACGATTTGATTAAACAACACCAACTCCGCCTCGTCAGATTGTGCCAGCACAACAGAGGGGATGAGTATCCATATCAACATCAAGAAAAAACGCGCAATCACCATAAGATGAATTGTAGCATATATTTATGGCATGTGTTCCAGATAGATGGTATAGCGTAGGTCTGTCCCGCGAATTTTGGGGACAAAATCGAAACTGAAAGGTAAATCTTCACGCGGGGGCATGTGCGGAATTTCGAGGACACGATACCCCGCCACATGCTCGTATGTATCATACAGCGTGATAACCATACGGATACCACCCGATGAATTGGGTTGATTGCCCACCAAATTACCCGTGACTCGATAGCGGTCATCGGCTTGGGCATTTTGAACATCGCGCATCGTGTAGTTCGGTGGCGTAATCGCCTGAGACACAGGGGTTAATTTGACCACCGAGACGCGCACCGCGCCAAAATCTTGTGCATCCTCCGCCAATTGGATATGATACGGCGCAGAGCCACGAGGTGGAAGGGTATGTTGCAACAACGCGGTGGTTTGTGATGCCAATAATGCCCCATTGGGCTTGAATAATTCGACCAACACTTGTATATCCTTAAACGCCGTCTGATAGGGATTATGCACCACACCCAAACACAAAATACCGGTTATATCATCTTCGTAACATATCGGACTTGGCAGGTTCAGCGCGATACCATCTGATTTATTCATGTCTTCAATCGGCGTGGCTGTCGGAATCATGAAGGCGGTAGACATCCCAATCGGCGTGGCGGTCACGGCTTGCGATAAGTGTACCGTCAGGGTGATAGACGGCATGAGCATAGCGGTCGCATCTGATGAAATCAAATGCCCCGTACAACTCACAAGAAGCAACCCAATAATGAACAATAACAAAATTACGCGCCAATCGAGTGCCGTCATTGGCTTTTTTATCCCTCAATATCCCAAGTGTTGGGTTTGTTATCCCACATTATAACGCGAAATCTATTTGAAGGGATATGCAAACATGGTAAATTCATGAGAATTGACGATTTAGTACACAAAAAAAGGATAAATCATGACCGAAGCATTAGAAAGCATTGTCGGAAAATTGTTGCTCCAACATCAATTAACGATTTGTACAGCCGAATCATGTACAGGCGGATTGGTCGGACATTTGTTGACGAATATCGCAGGCAGTTCTGCCTATGTCATGGGCGGGATTATCGCCTACTCGAACACCGTGAAACAGCAAGTGTTGGGTGTGGCAGAAGCGACCCTCATCGAATATGGTGCGGTGAGCGCACAAACGGCGGGCGAGATGGCACTTGGCGCACTGCGGGTAATCGGCGCAGACATCGCGGTGAGCATCACAGGCATCGCGGGACCGGGCGGTGGCACATCAGAAAAGCCTGTCGGCTTAACTTACATCGGCTTGGCAGATAAACATGGGATTTATAAGGTAGAACGCCACATTTGGCAATCTGACCGCACAGGCAACAAACTCGCCAGCGCAGGGGCGGCGCTTCGCTTAATCATTGATTATTTAGAGACCAAAATTTGACAGTGAACTTATGTTTGGGTTACAATATAGAACAATCATTCCGAACAAGGTAATTTATCATCATAATGATGATTGGTGATTGAAAAAAGGATATATCATGAAAGAATTTGAAAAACTCTCTGAACGGCAACGCAATATTTTATATTTTATGGATCAATATATGACCGAACATGGCTTTCCGCCAACCATTCGGGATATTGGTGCGGCGACTAAAATCGATTCGACATCGGTGGTCAATTATAACCTGAATAAATTGGTGGATGCGGGCTTTTTAGAACGAGTCGCCTCGAAATCACGCGGGTTACGTTTGGTGAAGCCAATCCCCAACGGTAAAAATGTCATGGTGAGGAGCAGTGACACGTTGTTGCGCGTGCCCCATATCGGCACGATTATCGCCGGGCAACCCGTCAGTGTCGATATAGACATCGACCCCGCTAACACGGTTGAAGTGCCACAAACATGGTTGAATGGTGTCGATCCCAAAGATGTGTATGCACTCACCGTACATGGCGATTCGATGATTGATGCCATGATTCAAGAAGGGGATTTAATCATCCTTCGCAAGACAACCACCGCTCGGAATGGTGATATGGTGGCGGTCTGGTTGGATGAGCGCAACGAGACGACACTGAAATATTTTTATGATGAAGGCAATCGCATTCGCTTACAACCCGCTAATCCCACGATGGGTCCGATTTTTGTGGATTATCGCCATTGTCAAGTGCAAGGTAAGGTTCTTTCGGTCATGCGCCGTCTAAAGTAATATAGCAAGTAACATGACTGAGATGCGGTTGTATGATGGACGCCCGATGTGCTTTGTGCGAGTCGTCCAATACATCACCCTGTTTTCACAGGCATCATGGCGGACTAAAGGCTTTAGCCTTGTGTGTCCGCCACAAAATATCAATCGCCATCTCGGCATGATTTTAGACGAAGGACATAAACATGACCGAAGCGTATGGCTTGCCTATCGGGACAAAATTACCTGTTTTTAGCGCCCAAGATGATGAAGAAAAAACACATACCCTCGATGATTTAATGGGCGAAAATGGTTTAATTTTATCATTTGTGTATGGAACATGGTGCGCGACTTGCGTCCAAGCCTTACACTCGCTGGCGCGATATGCCCCGCAACTCAAAAAAGAGGGGTTTAATATGGCGGCGGTGTTGATAGATGACCCCAAAGATATTCATACTTTCAAAATTAGCTCTCCACTACCGATACATTTTCCGTTATTAGCCGATAAAGATGAGACCATCCACAATTTATACCGTGCTGATTCGTCAAAGGTCTATATGGTTATTGACCAAAATTATATTTTGCGTCATAAATTCATCGACTTCGATGGCACACAAAAACCCAACCTGCCAACCCTCATGGCGGCAGTGAAAGATGTTATCGGGGCGAATTAAATTTATCGGCGCACGCTCATTTTTAATTGAAGGGGAAAACTCATGCCTACAGCATGGTTCGGTATTCTCATGATTGGTGTGGTAGCGGGCATTTTATCGGGCATGTTCGGGATTGGTGGCGGTGTGGTGATTGTCCCCGCGCTCATCCTGTTTTTGGGCTTCACAACCACCCAAGCCACCAGCACATCGCTCGCCGCCCTGCTCATGCCCGTAGCCATCTTCGCGGTATTACAATATCACCGCCAAAAATTGATTGATATTCGCGCCGCGGCGTTGATTGCCATCGGCTTGCTCATCACCTCGTGGATAGGCGCGGATATCGCCATCAAATTGCCCGCCCAAACGCTTAAACAAGTGTATGGGGTGTTTTTGTTATACATGAGTTGGCGCTTCATCGAGCCACGTCAGCTTTATTTTGTGTGGGATGCCAACCGTACAGGCACCCCCCCACCCTCACAAAAAGCCAATACCACCGAAAAATCGCGCAATACCTCGCCCCTTGTGCCGTTGGGGATTGGCTTGGTGGCGGGCGTGGCTTCGGGCATGTTCGGTATTGGTGGTGGTGCGGTGATTGTGCCTGCGCTGGTCGGATTTTTTAATTACGATCAAAAATTAGCCGTTGGCACATCGCTGGGCGCGTTATTATTGCCTGTCGGGTTGCCAGGCGTGTTACGCTATGCTGCCGAGGGGCTATTGGATATTCCCGTGGCGATATTGACGGCAGTGGGGTTGGTTATCGGCGCATTTTTTGGCGCACGCATCGCGCTTGGGTTGCCCTCTAAAACGGTGAAACAATTGTATGGGGTGTTCTTGGTATTCGTGGCATTGCGATTTATCTTCGGTTAATCTGCACCTCATATCATTAACATTCTCAAACCGAATCTAGGCAATTTTTGACAATTGCCTAGACCAAAACTAGAGTATGATGAAATAAGTGTTAAATTTTTCGTCATATTCATAGATTCATTGGTTATCATCATGTCGGCACAACTCAAGCATTATACAATCCCACCGCCTGTGGTTGAGATGAACAACAATCAACCCAATTGTTGCCCATCTTGTCACAACAAATTGCATTTCACCTATATTGGCACGCAGAATTGGCCCCCCCGCGTGGCGCAAAAACTGGGTATCGCATCGCAAGTCACGTTGTGGCGTTGTGATAATTGTCATACGACTATCACCAAAGCGTAAGAAACGCGCTCATCCCCGCGTCATAATAGCAGAAACACATTACATTTATCACAAAGGATACCCAAAGTGGATACAAAACCTGTCGCAGTTACCGATGCCGATTTTCAAGCCGAAGTGATTGATTATAATTTGCCCGTCCTTGTCGATTTTTGGGCGGAATGGTGTGGTCCGTGTCGCATGGTCGCCCCAATTTTAGATAAATTGGCGGGTGAATATGCTGGCAAAGTGCGGATTGCTAAGGTCAATGTGGATGAAAATCCGGGCTTATCGCAATATTTTCAGGTGATGAGCATCCCCACATTGATGATGTTCAAAGAAAAACACCTCGTCTTTAGCCAACCGGGTGCGTTGCCAGAACCCGCCGTGCGTAGTTTGCTCGATCAACTCATCGCGCTCGAAATCCCCGAACACGATGGTCATGATCATTCACACGAAGGCGAAACCAAACACGAATAAAATAGGGCGCACACCGCGCCCTATTTTTTTGCTATGGCACGATAATCGGCACGACATACTCTTGTAAATCACTATAATCGGGCGCGGCGACCAAAATCCGTATCTGATAACTGCCCGATGGCAAGACGGGAATTATCCCCAATTGACCACTGACCGAATTAAACACGCGATCTTGAATGGGTGTCCAACTGCCCCACGGTCCGCCGATGATGTCTATGCCGAAATAGGCGGCTTGGTCTGGGCTAAAATCCACCACGCCCATAATCGGCATCGGCAAACTGACCACCTCATTCGGTTGCGGGGAACTGATATACGCCGTCACCGGGCGACTGCCAAATCCGCCCGTCCCTGCCAATCCCAACAATTCAGGCGTACATTCAATGGTGGGCAAAAAGGCTAAATTCGCGCCTTGTGCATAAATTTCGGCATTCGCCGCATCAGACGGTTCTATCGGCGGGGCGATAAACCATTGTTCGCGTGCGCCAGGCGTGGTTTGGATGACCTCGATTGGCACACGACAATAACGCGGTGGCGGTGGCGCAGTCTGACCGGGCGCGACTTGGAATTGAATGGCATTAGCAACTTCGGGTGGCAACGGGATCACCACCGTGCGATATATGCCCGGGCTGACCAATTCGACATACGAGCCACCTGTTGGGATCGCCAATTGGGGCGATTGAACATTTTGCGGGACGAGATTGCCCGCCCCATCGGGCAACAAAGCGGGATAATCAAACAGGTATTCGGGGATGGTGCTATTGCATCCTGTGGCGGGGTCGGTGAGCGTGCGTACATCACAAATGCGTGTGAAGGTCAATCCAGAGGGCGGATTCACCGTATCGGATACATGCTGACCATCGACCAAGAACTCATCGAAATACGCGGGATTGTTATAAATCGTATTCATCACCGCGTTCCAGATGGGCGCGGCACCCGCCAAACCCGACACATTGGTCATGGGGTCATTGTTATTATTCCCCACCCACACCCCAACAGCGACATTGCGCGTGTAACCGACTGTCCAGTTATCGCGGAAATCATCGGTTGTCCCTGTTTTGACAGAAGAGGCGATATTGGGCGTATTCAGAGGGCTGTTAGCGCCCATGGCGGGGGTACGGGCGGCGTTATCGCCCAAAATACTGGTGATCATAAAACTGATACGCGGGTCTAAGACTTGTGTCCCTAAGCCTGTACGTTGGATGGTGGCGCTATTATGAATGCCTCTGGCGGGGCATCCATTTTCATATTCGTAAATGACCACATTTTGGCTATCCATAACACATAAAATCGCGGTCGAGTTCACCAGCACCCCCTGATTGGCAAACACAGTATAAGCACGGGTGAGTTCGAGCAGGGTCATATCGCCACCGCCAAGTGTGAGCGCAGGACCGTATAACGAAGCATCACGTCCGAGTGTTTGTACACCGAGTCGTTCTGCGAATCCCAAGAAATAATCTACGCCGATACTACGTAAGACCTGAACGGCGGGGATGTTATAACTATTCGCCAACGCTCGGCGCATGGTCATGGGTCCGTGGAAAGTGCGGTCATAATTGCGCGGTTCATACGGCGCTTGACCGGGTTGCGGGATGAGTACCCGCGTATCCCAAATCACATCTCCCGTAGACATGCCCCGTTCCAACGCCGCGGCGTAGGTCAAGGCTTTGATGGTACTGCCCGGTTGGCGACGACGAATGGTGACATTCACGCGCCCATCGATGGCATCGTTATTGTAATCGATACTGCCGACCATCGCCAAAATTTCGCCCGTCGTGGGGTTCATCACCAAAACGGCGGCGTTGCTCACATTATTGCGTGCCAAATTCGCCACTTGTTGGGCGGCAATGGCTTGGACTTCTTCATGCAGGCGCACATCGACAGTCGTATAGACTTGTAACCCACCGCGAGCGACATCTTCGGGACTATACCCCAAACTGAGCATCAGGCTTTCGAGTTCTTGGGTGGCATACACGGTAAAATGAGGCGCACGCAGGTCAATATTACTGCTCACAAACGATAACCCTTGCCGAACAGCTTCGTCCATTTGGGCTTGGGTGATATACCCCTCCTCGACCATCTCGTTCAAGACCAATTTCCAGCGTTCTTCAACGCGCCGTTGCACATCCAAATCGGGATTGAGCGGGTCTAAATCGGCGGGGGCTTGTGGGAGACCCGCCAAAAGCGCCGCCTCGCCCAATGTCAGGTCTTTGGCATCTTTACCAAAAAAGACTTGTGCCGCAGTTTGTGCGCCATACGCCAGATTGCCATAATAAATTTCGTTGAGGTACATCTCTAAAATTTCGTCTTTGCTCATGCGCCCGGTGAGGGCAATCGCCAGCAAAATTTCTTCTGCCTTGCGTTGGGCGCTCCGTTCTGCCCGATATTCAGGCGGGAATAACACATTCCGCACCAATTGTTGGGTGATGGTACTACCACCTGTATCGGTGCTGGTTAATCCCAAATATCCAGTGAGCGAGACGAATGTCGCGCCGACATCAATGCCGATATTCCGATAAAAACTATCATCCTCAGTGGCGATAGTGGCTTGGATGAGGTAATCGGGGAATTGGTCTATCGTCACTTTGGTGCGCCGACCTTCGTTGAACACCTCGAATAACGGTTGCCCGTTGCGATCATAAATAAATGTGCTTTGAAATTGTTGATAGGTATCTATTTTGGCGAGACGCTCATTCACCAAATCGCCCACGCGGGCATACGCCAACGCGCCTGCGACCGCCGTCAGCAAGGTTAGCCCACCACAGAAGGTCAAAAATAAGCCGATAAACACCGCCCAACATCCCACACGCGGAGCGCGTGCGCGAGATTTGCGCGATGGCAAGTGCGTCTCTTGAGGGATTGGCATTCTAGGCGGTGGCGCGGGGATGACATTTTGCGGTGGCGGGGGCATAAATTGTCTGTCATTCGGATTCACCACACGCGGATTCGGTTGCGTCATCTCGGCGGATAGGCGCGGATTCGCCACCGTGTTTTGTGGATGGCGTACCGTCTTGGATTGTATTGTCTGCCCACCAAAATCGGGGTTAGGATCTAATCCGCCTGTACCGGGTAGTGTCGGTTCGGATGTGGCTTTGCTGGGCATGGTGACGAATAAATTGCCCACATTTTGCACAGGCGGGGCTTTTTCGGTGGGTTCTTGGGGCAACTTGAACGGCACATCCTCATCATCACCATGGGGCGGTGTGGTCGTGGGACGTGGGACAGTTTGGATAAAATCTTGGTCTGTCTCCTCTTTTTTATAGAGGATCGATTCATCCTCTGGCAACCCGCGTTTGAGCGGTGGGTCACTGGCGTGGAGACGGGCAATTTCATCGGTATCCATCTCTTTATCCGATGCCGATGCTTTCGGTCTGGGCGCGGTCATATCGCTGGTGACAATCGGCACATCTTCGGTATCGTCTTTATGGATGTTGCCTTCGTAACCGGGTTCTATCGGCAAATGAAAGGGCATATCATCATCGTGGGGATGATTTTTCTTTGGGTCGTCTGGCATGGTGAATCCATCCTAAATCGTATCGTGTTCTTGTATACGTTCTAGTTTACCCCATTTTTGCCAATCTGCTGATAGACGACTAAGATACGGTTAAGCTACGCCTTTAATTATATGGGCGTATAGCCAAATGACCCAACAAAGGACTCATATCCTTGAGGTTATGGGTATAGAGTGGCACTTGTAACCGATGTGCTACAGAGGCAACCATACAATCGTTCATATCAATATGATGGCTAAACCGCAATCGTTCAATTTGTGTTTGCGCCCAATGTTGGTCTGTGGGTGTCAGATAAATCAAGTCAAAGCCGCTTAAAAATGTGCGTGTGTCTATCATGTTTTTCTTGCTAGTGACACCTATCATCACTTCCATCCATGCAATAGATGAAATAGCAAAATTTTTTGAAGCATCAAACCATGCTAATGCGGGAGCATAACGACGCAGCAGATGGACAATAACGGTTGTATCCAGTAAGCCAATAATCATTTATCGCCATCCCAATACGGTTTTAGACGCTTATTCCGTTTATTTCGTTGTGCCTTCACCCATTCTGTCGGGTCTTCGATTTCGGGGTCTACCAATTCAATGGGATCCATAGATAGTAACAATGCGACCAATTCCGAGCCTGTTTTTAGTTGCGATTTGGGGTGGATTTCGCTGGTTTGGAGCGCGATTAATTCGAGTAAGAGTTCTTCGCGTTCTTGCGGGTTCAATTGTTTGGCTTGCTCTAAAACATCACTAACGGTCATGTCAAAATACCTCATATCACCATATTTTGATTATACCATTCTTAAAATAAAAATAGCCCCTCGCGGGGCTATCGGGTGAAATTAATCGTCTAAAAAGTCGTCATCATCGGCGAATTCGGGTTCGTCATCCCCATCACTGGCTTTACCTTTGCCCCGTCCGGGCGATTTTTGCGCCGATACGTTGGCGGCGACTGCCGTTGTTACCGCCACACCCGCTTCGGGCAAGCCATAATGAGCGCGGATTTGTTTTTCGATTTCATTCGCCATATAGGGGTTATCTAACAGATAAATTTTGGCGTTTTCGCGCCCTTGTCCGAGCATGACATCGCCATACCGATAAAACGCCCCGCGTTTATCCACGATGCCCAAATCCGTGCCTAAATCGAGCAATTCGCCGACCTTGCTGATGCCACCGCGTTCAAAAAACATGATGTCGAATTCGGCTTCTTTGAAGGGTGCGGCGACTTTGTTCTTGGTCACACGGACGCGCGTGCGGTTGCCGATGTTGTCTTCACCCTTTTTGATGGCTTGCAGACGGCGAATATCGAGGCGCACGCTGGCATAAAATTTGAGCGCCCGCCCGCCCGATGTCGTCTCTGGCGAGCCATACGAAATACCCACTTTTTCGCGCAATTGATTGGTGAATAACACGGTGGTGTTGGTGTTTTTGATGACCCCCGCCAATTTGCGTAAGGCTTGGCTCATCAAACGGGCTTGCAAACCAACATGGCTATCGCCCATTTCGCCTTCGATCTCGGCACGCGGGACGAGCGCCGCCACGCTATCGATCACCACCACATCCAACGCGCCAGAACGCACCAACGCTTCGGTGATTTCGAGGGCTTGCTCACCCGTATCGGGTTGGGTGACGTAGAGCGTATCTAAATTCACGCCGATACGTTCCGCATACACAGGATCGAGGGCGTGTTCCATATCGACAAAGGCGCATAAACCGCCCCGTTTTTGGGCTTGTGCGATGATCGACAAACAAACCGTCGTCTTACCACTCGATTCTGGTCCGTAAATTTCGGTGATGCGTCCACGGGGGACACCACCCACACCAAGCGCAATATCCACCGTTACCGACCCCGTGGGGATGGTCTCAACAACCATGTGACGGGCATCACCAAGGCGCATCACTGTGCCATCGCCGAAGCGTTTGGTAATATCGGACAATGCCGAATCGAGGGCTTTGGCTTTCGCCTCTGATATTTGAGGCGAATTGGCATCTACGCCACTGTTGCCGACGGTAAACAAGTCGCCATCCGATTTTGGGGTTTTCTTTTGTCTCGCCATTGTGCAGTCTCTCTTATTTGTCTAAAGGTGTTTGATGGTTGTGTACAAATTACGCTTTATGATAGCACAAAAGTTCTCGAAATGCAATAGGGTAAAATGATAATTCATGAAATTTTGGGAATTTTGAGATGAGAAAAAGTTTGATGTAACACCTGCGCCGTTTTTGGCTCTTTATAGATGTATCGGCAATCCAGATGAGACGTGTATATGTTTTCAGCTTATCCAGATGACCAGATAGACCCGCACCAAGCCGACATCATCCAGATGCGACTGGCGCAAGCCAATCCCAAAGCCTTCGCGCCTCTGTATGATCGTTATTTTGAGCGCGTCTATGCCTATTGCGCCCACCGCGTGAATAATCCACAAGAAGCAGAGGATTTATGCAGTCAGGTATTTTTGAACATCCTCAAATCGCTCCACACGTATCAGGGTGGGATGGTGGTGGCGTGGATATTCACGATTGCCCGTCATGTAGTGGCGCATCATTATCGGGGTAAAAAGCCGATCGTCTCGTTGGATGGTCTGGATTTCGCCACTGGGGATATTGCCCCGCTATTAGATGCCGAAGAAGAAAAACGCATCGTGCGCGAACTCATCGCCACCTTGCCTGATGAAAAACGTGACCTGCTCCATCTGATGGTGGATGGTGGGTTATCATCCGCCGAAATTGGCGCGATTGTGGGCAAAAGTGCGGTGGCAGTGCGCGTCGAAATTCATCGGATTATCCAAAGCCTCAAAAATCGTTATTTACGCATCACAGGGGAGGTTTAACGATGGACGATAAACAATCCATCCTATTGGAACAATACCTGTTGGCACTCCAAGCCGATTCATCCGCGCCTATCCCCGCCGATTTAGACCCCGAATTGGGGCGGATGGCACAGCGCCTCGTCACCTATTCACAGGTCACAGCCGATACATCGGTCAAAAAGCGTGTCTGGGGTGCCGTTTTATCTGAATTTGAAGCAACTATCCAAACACAGGAGCAAAAAAATATGGTCATTTCGCAACCGATTCACCAGAAAAAATCGTCTAACCCGTTATTGTGGGTCGCCATTTTGGGCATCATCTTCATGCTAGGGAGTGCGATTGCCATCATCGGCAACAATCGCCCAACCCCGCCACAATTCGGCGCGGGGATAGATTTATCGCAAGATGCAACCCGCGTGATACAACCCACGCCAACCATACCAGAAACACCTATACCGCTTATTGAAAATCCGATTGAGGGTTATGTGCCTGTGGTGACATTTTATATCCCTGTTGCATGGGGGACGGTCATCCGTGAGGATATGCTGACGATTGTGTATTGGCAAGCCGATAGAGTGCCATCGGGGTCATTCAGTGAGATAGAGGATGTGGTCGGGCAGATTGCCACGGGGGATATTCCGCGTTTTATGCCCGTGTTGGATGTGTTCGTGGTTGATGAGACGCTCGCCATGACGGGTATTCCGCCTGCAGGTAATATGTTTGGCGTGCCAACCGCCACCCCTATCGCATCACCGACATTCACACCGACAATCTCTAACCAAGCGATTATCATCCCCTCTCCCACTTTAGACCCATTGTTTGGTAACGCCACAGGCACAGTCGAAAGTATGACGATACAACCAACTCCTACAGTCGCTCATACCTTCACACCGACTCCAAGCCCATAATAATCATATTAGGCAGGGTGATAATGCCCTGCCTAATGGCAAAATGCTAGTCATTGTCTGTCGAATTATTGACTGCATTTGGCTAACATCACCTCATGGATAATCAAAATCTCAAAACATTTGGAAAGATTGTTATTTTACTCCGAAAATCTCGCGGTTGGTCACAAGAAGATTTAGCTTCGCGTGCCAATTTACATAGAACTTATATTGGTTCTATTGAACGTGGAGAGCAAAATATTAGCCTGAAAAATATTATCCGTTTGGCAGAAGCGTTTAGCATATCACTTGCAGATTTATTCAGTTATTGGGGTAGCATCCATGAATCAGAATGAACAAGATTGATTTAACCAACTTAAAAATTTTTGTGAGGTTTATAATATACCCATTCATCATCTACATGAGATTTTAGCCGACCCTAAAGTGATTCCGATGATTAGGGGTAAAGCATTTGAATTTACTGTTTTATCTATTTTGCAACAAACACTATCAAATCGGTTATCTGTAAGCAAAAAAGTGTTAAATCCCCAATTAGGCTCGCATGATGAGGACATAACGGTTATTGATTTGCAAACACAGTTAACCTATCGTATTGAATGTAAATTAGCCAAAAAAGGAAGTTATAGATATTTACCCAAAGAACAGTTGCACCGTATTGAGGTCAAATGTATGCGTAGTCGTACACTTGGAAAGGAAATGCAGGAGCGATTAGCTCCGTTAATGGGAGTCTCTGTAGAACAACTGGGGGTACACAATGACCAGTATAGAGCATCCGATTTCGAGCTACTTATCACCTCAATTGGCAATGCTTTTTATGAAACAGATGATATGGGTTTATTTATATGGAATCCAGATAAAAAAGGAGTAGGCTTTCTCCAAAAATTATCCTCTAATCCAATCAATAACATCCAAAATTTTGCGTTTCACAAATTATATGTCGCCAAATCAACCGATTTACTGCCTCGTCATACAACCGATTCAACCCAAGACATAATATGCTCACGTTCAAAATGTCAATCTCGATATGACTGTGGATTTATCCCCAACTATCCTAAAATTTTCTTTGAAGATAATAGCCCAAAACCAAATCCGCCGTGGTATGATTTATCTGATATTGAATTGTTACTTGCTTAACTCGCATCTTCCCATAAGGGCAATTGAATCATACTAGCATCATTTGGAATTGGATAATTAGAGATAAAGAATTCTTGTCCTCTATACCGAGAACCTCTCTGATTAGATTTGTTCTTTTGGTCATCAGTTCGGTTAATCGTATAATTCCATTCTTGAGTTTGAATGCTTGTCGCCCAATCATATAGTGTTCTTATTTCAGGTGAATTATCATAAGTCAACAAAAATTTGATACGATGAGCATGTTTCTTAAGAATTTTTCCTAACCGATAGTGGTCTTCAAGTCTAAAACTATGGGTATAAAATTTATCTTGGTCAGCATTGAAATATGGAGGGTCAATGAATAAAAATGTCTCATCAGGAACATTATTGATAACATCTTCAAAATCAAGGCTACTTAGACGAACACCTTGCAATTTTTGAGAACACTTTAATAAATGCCGTCCCCAATTTTCTGGACGCATACTGAATTTATCACCATATCCCCAATAACAATTTTGCTTATTCATAATACCTGAATAAGATGTTCGATTCAGATAATACCAACGTCCAGCACGTTCCAAATCATTTTGTGATGAGAATTGGTTTTTATAGTAATGATGCAGTTCTTTTGTTGCTGGCAATCCATCCAGAAATTTTATCAATTCACTCACATGGTCTCGTATATGGATATAGCAATTTACCAATTCTTCATCAACATCATTTAACCAATTTTCTGCAATTGCTTTGGGCTTGGCAAAAAAGATAGATGCACCACCAGCAAACGGCTCTACATACACATCATGAGGATGCAAGCGTTCTAAAATGAGTTTTCGCGCATAAAATTTTCCACCAGGGTATCTAAATGGTGAATTAATGGATGCCATTCATAACCTTTCAATAATCTAAAATTCAGACACCCACATATAAGTAGGTGCCTGTTATTTAGAAAATTATATCACGGGAATGCGGGACAGCGTATATCCTCGCATGGGACACCATCGCTATCGGGGTCGAGCGAGAAATTGCCCGCCGAGAGGCACGCTTGGGCTTGTTCGCAACTCGCCAATTGTTCACAGGTGAAGCTCAGGCTGGGGCATACGGCAGGTGCGGCAGTCCCGATGGGGCTGATGGGTGTCGGTCCCGATGGGATGACCACCTGAACAATCACATCGCCCGTCACGGGGTCAATCGCCAAACTACCGCCCCCTGTGACGGTGGCATTCGAGACCAACAGCACAAAACTGCCTTGTAAAAATCCATCACTCGGAGCGCCGTCATTGCTCAAAACGATGAGATAACGTCCTGTGCGAGTGATGCGAATCGGTCCAACGCGCAGTAAACGCTCGCCTGATGTCCCACGCGAGAGCGCCAAGAAATTGGTCGGGTCATCGAATGGGCTGACGGATACTTGATGGGTGATATTACTGTTGCGTTGTTGCGCCGTCTCGACAATAATCACCTGCCCCTCGACCAAATCGATACAATAGCCAGTGGCGTAGCGCCGTTCACGGGCGTTGAAATAATCATCAACTCGTTGACCAACGGTTATCACAGGTAGAATTTGTGATTCTATGCGGTAGGTAAACAGACATTCGCCCTCGCCCGCGACTAAATCGCCAGGGATGAGTTCATCAAGTCGCAAGCGCAATTCGGCGAATTGGCGATCTGCGAGTGCCACCGTCTCTAATGCGCCGATGACTGTGCCTTGCCCGACCAAATTGCGCGTCCCTGGTTGGTTGCACACTTCGATATATAGGTCAATGGCACGACGCACATTGAACATGGCATCGTTGAATAAAATCCGCAACGGTTCTAGGCGTGTATAATAGGCGGCTAAAAGCGGTGTGGCAATGGCAATATCGCTGGGACGGGCGGGATATGGCGGGCAAGAGGCACGCCCTTCTAGCGAAGCATCTGCCCACATGGTGCGAATTGCATCCAGCGAGGGTTGCGCCAAATCGACCCGCGCCCGCATCAGACGCAACAGGGCAAAATAATCGTTGGCGGTGGCTTGCGAAATCGGCAACGATTCGGCGACAATCCCACCAATCGGCAATTGGTCAAATGTAACCGCCGTTGTGAAGCCTAACCATTGCGCTGTCACCCATCCAAGCGTGCCTTCATAAGCGATTTGCATCCAACCTGCGCCTGCGGAACGCCCAAAAACAGGCACAACCGTATTATAAGGGACACTGGTCAATTCTGGATAGGCGGTACTGGGACCCGCACGCAAACGCAACCCACTGGTCAGACGGGCGGTGATGGTGCTGGTGGCGGATGTCGTGCCTGCGCGGGGCGATTCAAATCCGCCGTAGGGGATACTACGCGGGTCGGCAACGGGTAAATCGGCGATATTGCCTTCGAGAATGGTCAAAATTGGCACCCCTATCCACCCTTCTTCGCCGAGATAATCAAACCGCAACCACTCGTTTTCTGGACTGCGAGCGTTGGCTTCAATCACAAAACCCGCGGGGACACTGCCCAACACATCCGCGCCGATGGCGGGGATAATCCGCACATTGGCAAATTCCACATTCACCACCGCCCGCACACGCGCTTGGGCTTGTGCGGGGTTGGTGGTGACGGATAAACACACACCAACAATTAGGAATGAGATGAGATAAAACATGAATCGGCGCATATTAAGAATCCTCATCAGATTTAGAATTATTCAAGTTATCAACCACATCTGGGTCTAGGGGTTTGGTTTGCATGGAATGCACATCGGTCTTTTTATGGGGCCACACAATAGGCGCATCATCATCCTCTTTTTGTTTGGCTTCTGTCGCTTGCTTGGCTTTTTGAGCGTAGCGTTCCCGTACCCATTGAATTGCCCGTTGGGCTTGGGGGGTATTGATGCGTTTGAGGGCGGCATACGCCGTTTTACGCACAATCTCGTTGCCATCGAACATGGCTTTGGCGAGCGGTTCAACCGCCCAGCCTGCCCGTAATTGCCCCAAAATGGCGGCGCTATTACGGCGAACTTGCCATTCGGTACTGCGTAACGCGCCCAATAACGCGACTTCGACAGGGGCGCTTTCGAGTTTGAGCAAGGCTTCTGCCAATGCAAGGCGCACGGTGATGGGTGTTTTAGGCGAATTAAAACGCATCACCATCGGCTCTACGGCTTCTTTAGCCGATTTATCGCCCAATATTTGGGCGGCACGAATGGCTTTGAGATTATCTGTGCCATTGAGATCATCTATCAGACGCTGAATCTCGGGATCTATGGTGCGTAAAACCAGCATCTCCATCGTTTCTTGGGGATTGAGGTCTTTGCGTTCTTTTTCTTGTTGCAAAATCGAAAGCGCCGCCAAAATCGTTGAGCGCGTTTCGGGGTCTGTTTCGCGGTCTAATGCGATTTCTAACGCTTCGATAGCCTCAAACGCGCCCAAAGCCCGCAACGCCGCCGCCGCCCGTTTGCGCGTGGTGGCATCGGTATTATTTAAGGCTTGGATTAGCCCGTCAATATCAGAATTGGCTTGTAACCGCCATATATCGGGTAAAAGATCAGTCATTTTGGGGCAGTCCTCTATCAAAACCGCGCACTCATTCCATTTTAACACGATTAGCCGATATATCGCTACTCTTATCGCCTCATCAGAAGCGCCATGCGAGATTGAACGATTCAAACTTATTGCAAATAGTGGCGACGATATGCCGATGGGGTATACCCAAATGCGCGTTTAAATGCCTTGCTAAACGCAATATCGGATGTATAACCAATTTTTTCGGCAATTTGCATCAGCGACAGGCGCTTATCTCGCAGTAGGCGCGTTGCCAATTGCATCCGCCAGCGTGTAACATACATAAGCGGTGGAATGCCGATTAAATCAACAAATTTGGCACAAAATGCCGAGCGTGACATGGTGGCGATAACCGCTAATTTTTTCACTGTCCAAGCATAATCTGGATTGGCATGAATGGCGCTGAGCGCCTGCGTGATTTGGGCATCGCGCAACCCACCCAACCAACCGTGGGCTTCGCTAGACGGCAAATCTAACCATGCCCGTATGATGTGGACGAATAAAATATCGGCTAAGCGGTGTAATAGCAAATCTTTGCCCAGACGATGACTATTGGCTTCATCCAATAAGGCTTCAATCAGACGATTCAAGCCATAATCGGCGTTCATCTGGGCGCTAAAGTACATGACGGGCGGTAACAACGAGAGAATCGCCTGTTGATTGAATTCATCAAATGTAAACAGCCCACACACCAACGTGGTTTTCGGTTGGTCATCACCCCAACGCATCATCAAACAGGATTGAACCTGATGATCTAAATGAATATCGGCACAACAGGGTGATTGCGGTTTATCGGCAATCAGATGTGGCGTTCCATGAGGCAACATGAGCAAATCCCCTTGTTGCAACGTGATTGTCTGACCATCGACTATCAGGCAACATGACCCTTCGCCAATAATATGAAACACCGCCCCCTGTGTTTGATGAAATTGTAATGCCCATTCTGCTTTTTGAATTTCAGATTGGCAATACACCGTACCTTTTAGTTGAAACACTGCCAAAATATCTGCTAAGACATCGTGCATAGTCATCCCTCATTTTGGACGATCAGACAAAAATCATGGACACTTTATCATAGCACATCCACACAATAACACATACACTGTGAAAATATCGTGTATGTGTAAAAGGAGTAACATCATGCACCCTGCACCAGAAAATGCCAACGCGGTGATTTATATCATATTGGTTTACATTCATATCATGTCGGGAATGATAGCGATTGGCTTCAATTTCACTTATGTTGTCTGGATACAACGCGGCACGCGCAACCCCGATTCGCTCGCCTTTGCGCTCAAAGGTGTCAAATTTTTGGATGATTACATCGCCAATCCGTTATATATCATCACAGGGCTGAGTGGCTTGGTGATGATCCTCATGGGCAAGGCAGTTGCCACTTGGTTATGGATTGCCATCATCATTTATGTAATCGTTATGGCAGTCGCCTATTTGATATACACGCCGTTATTGAGTCGACAAATCAAAATCTTGGCAGAAAAAGGCGTGGAATCATCGGAATATCGTCAAATTGCCAATCGGTCGAATGCCATTGGCGCGTTAATGGGCATGGCGGTTGTGGTGATTGTCGCCCTCAAAATCTTTGAACCGACTTTTTAATTGTGCAGAGGAAATTCGACATGACAACCTATTTATTGATTATGACAGCTTTATGTTTATATTCTACTGGTGCTTCGTGGATGCTTCAATTTGTATGTTATCCGACCTATTTACTGGTCGGCGAAAAAGAATTTGTGCCATTTCATATCAGTTTTGGTCGGCGTTTATTGGTGGCGGTCGTCCCCATGAGCCTAACGTGTTTGGCGCTGATTGCCTTTATTTTCATCCGCACAGATCCAATCCCCGCGTGGGTGGCATTGGTCACAGGGGCTTGTGGGGCGGTCATCTTGGGGACAACTATCGCCTTAGAAGTACCAAAACATCTGAAATTAGATAAAGACGGCAAATCGGATGCCCTCATCAACGGGTTGGTGCGCGATAACCTGCCACGCACGATCGGTTGGACACTCGCCAGCGCGTTATTGATATATAGCCTGAGTTTGGTGATTGCCTAGCGCGTCTGATAGAACAGCGCCTTCTTTTGACCAGGGAGGGTAAAATCGAACCCACAGGCGAGGAAAAATTCTTCGGTGGATGTGATTGCCATGACTTCTAAGATATTTTTCTCGTGCGCCAATTTGAGGCAGGCATCCACCAATTTACGCCCAATTCCCAAGCCTTGATGACGACTCGACACAGCTAAACTACGGATTTCGGCGAGTTTGGATGAATAAATTTCGAGCGCGGCACATCCGACCAGCTCGCCATCCACCTCTGCGATGAAAAAATGTTGCATCAGGTCATCGAGTTCATCAATCGTGCGTGGCAATAATTTGCCATCTTCAACAAATGGCTTGATAAATTCAATCAAGGCTTGGGTATCGGCAGATGTGCCTGTCCGAATCGTGACAACAGGTGGTGGATTGGTGGTCATCGTGATTATATTACCCCCGCGATACGTGCGATTGTATAGGCTAATAATAAAGACACCCCCAAAACCAACCACGCGGCAATACGCCCCGCGTTATGCGTCACATCCTGCCCCTTTTCTTCGATGGTGACATTGCCGAGTAAATCGACATAAAAATCAATATTTTGGTCGCCGTTAGTGAGCCGACACATAAAATCATGACCACTGATGACTTCCCAGTGGTCACGCCAATCATCGCCCAATTTTTGGCGGATGGCATCCTCTAGGCTTTGACGGGCTTGTTGTGGTGAAATAATTGCGGGTTCTTCTGGCATATCGATTCTCGTGATACTTGATACAAGTCTGTCATTGTAACAGAATTTTGATAAGGTCGTAGGGGATTTTTTTGCTACAATAGAGCCATGTTTTAGAATCACATGAATGAAGGATGGAATTCTTGATGACAACATGGATGGTGGTTGAGGACGAACCGGGTTTATATGACATGGTACTCACCATGTATTCGTTGATGGGGGTGCATGGAGTGGCATTCACCACAGGCGAGGATGCTATCGATTGGATTGCCGCGGTGGATAGTGGACAATTTGCCGATGAAATTCCGCAATTGGTGATGCTAGATATTCGCCTGCCCGGTCAGGTGGATGGCATAGCCGTTGGTGAACGGATGCGCCGTAGCCCCGTCTTGAAAAATACGCGCATTGTCATGATGACCGCCTATAAACTATCGCCTAAAGATGAAAACAAGATTAAAGATACCGTTCACCCCGAAGCCTTGTTGAGCAAGCCCTTGCCCGAATTTGAACAACTCCAACGGTTATTATTCGAGATTGCAAAATAATCTTGTTCGTATTGGTTTGTTGCATTTCATCTGATACTTATCTATAATTCATTCAAGATTAATGATGAGTGGATGATTAAAAATGTTACATTCCGAATATACGACACAATCCAATCATATCCCACAAGCGGAGCGATTTATTCAATCGGCATTAGACGCGCTTTCTGCCCATATCGCCATTTTGAATAAATATGGCGTGATCATCGGCGTGAATGCCGCCTGGCGACAATTTGGTGATGCCAATTATCTCACCACGCCCAATTACTGTTTGGGGATGAATTATTTAGATGTATGCGATAGCGCCAGTGGGCGCAACAACCGCGAGGCAGGATTGGTCGGTGCTGGTATTCGTGCGGTGATGAATCGGCAACAAGACCAATTCAAAATGGAATATCCCTGTCATAGCCCAACCGAGAAACGCTGGTTTATCATCCATGTGACGCGATTTAGTTGGGATGGTCAAGACCGTTACATCGTGGCGCATCAAAATGTGAGCGAACTCAAACTGGCGCAGGTCGAATTATCCGAAAATCAGAAGCGGATTCAAGCCATTTTGGATAATGTGATGAATGGCATCATCACATTGGATGCACGCGGATTCATCGAGACGGCGAATATTGCCGCCTGTACCATTTTTGAATACACGCCCGAACAATTCACCTCACAATCGATCCATCATCTCTTCGAGACCACCCCACAACATCAAACCACCCGTCAATATCTTGAAGACTTGGTCACACAGACGAATCACGAGCATATCGGCAAACGGAGCGATGGACGCACATTTCCAATGTATTTTGCCCTCAGCAAAATCATGCTAGGCAATCGGGCGGTGTATATCGCCATTATTCAAGATATCACCGAGCGCAAGCGCCTCGAAGCCGAAGCGATGGAAAAAGAAAAATTGACGATCGCCCTCGAAAAAGAACGCGAATTGCGCGAGCTGAAAAATCGCTTTATTAGCATGATGTCGCATGAATTGCGTACCCCGTTGGCTTCGATTATGCTCTCGAATGACCTCCTGAAACTGTATGGCGACCAAGCCGACCCCGAAGAAAAATTGCTGTATATCGAAAATATCCGCCAGCAAGTCGAGTTATTGACCGACCTGATTAAAGATGTGGCGACGATTAGCCGTACCGATGGGCATAACACCACCATTATGCCAGAACAAATCAACCTTGTCGCCTATTGTCGAAAACTGGTCGGTGAGTTCTCTCTCACCCATAAAAATACGCATCGGATTATCTTCACCACGCATCAAGATGAGTTAATCGTCATGGCAGATCCCAAACTCATGCGCCAAGTCTTTAGCAATCTGATTTCTAACGCGCTCAAATATTCACCTGCGGGGGGTGATGTGCATGTGACCATCTCTAAAGAGGGGCGAACCATCGTCATCACGGTTCAAGATAGTGGCATTGGCATCCCCGCCGATGACCTACCCCATTTATTCGAGCCGTTTCATCGTGGATCGAATGTCGGCACGACCCCTGGTACAGGCTTAGGATTGGCGATCGTCAAACAGGCGGTGATGTTGCATAACGGGACGATTGACGTGAGTAGCAAACAAGGCAACGGCACCGTGATGACCGTGCGGTTGCCCATTCATTTGGAACTCGAAGAAGTGGTTAAGAAATAAGCGTGCCGACAGAATGGTCGCCACAAACGGCTTTGTATAAATCATCGTCTGCCCAAAAATTCAACACCAAAATGGGCATTTTATTTTCTTGACACAGCGTGAAAGCGGTCATATCCATCACTTGTAATTTTTTTTGGATGACCTCATCATACGTCAGGTGGCTATAACGGATTGCGTTGGGATCTTTTTTGGGGTCAGATGAATACACCCCGTCCACTTTGGTGGCTTTGATGACGATTTGGGCATTGATTTCGAGCGCCCGCAACGCCGATGCGGTATCGGTGGTGAAGTATGGGTTGCCCGTGCCTGCGGTCATAATCACCACACGCCCTTTTTCGAGATGACGAATGGCACGCAAGCGGATGTACGGTTCGGCGATGGTGTTCATTTGGACGGCGGTCTGCACACGGGTGACAATCCCTTCGCGTTCTAGCGCGTCTTGGAGCGCCAAGCCATTCATCACAATGCCCAACATGCCCATGTGATCGGCGGTCGATTGCGACATACCGCGCTTAACCCCTTGTTCACCACGCCACAAATTGCCCGCGCCAATCACCACGCCAATTTGCACCCCCAAATCATAAATCCGCTTGATTTTGATGGCGATGTCTTTGGCACGGGCAGGGTCTATCCCAAAACCACTCTCCCCTGCCAGTGCTTCTCCGCTTAATTTGAGCAAAATTCGGTCATAGGCGCGTGTTGTCATGCTAACAATCCTTTCCATTTTCATCAATAGGCAAAAAAAACGGACTAGCAAATGCTAATCCGTCTGTGTTCCCAGAACATCCAACATGCAAATAATTGGTATGGGATGTTCGACATTTACGCATGTTATTCGTTGCCTTCACCCGCATCGGCGTTATTTTCGCCCAAGGCAAAGCGGGCAAAACGGCTGATTTGGATGCTCTCGCCGACTTCTGCGACCACTTCTTGGAGCAGTTGGGCGATGGTTTTGCTATCATCCTTGAGGAAAGGTTGTTCCATCAATACGATGTCGCTATAAAATTTATCCATACGCCCTTGCACGATTTTTTCGAGGATGTCGGCAGGTTTGTTGGCATTTTTGGGATCTTCTTGCAAAATGCGAAGTTGAATGCCTTTTTCGTGTTCGATGACCTCTGCGGGGACATCTTCACGGCGCAAATATTGAGGCGCAAGGTTGGCGATATGAAGCGCCAAATCTTTGGCAAAATTGCGGAAGGTGGGCGTATTGGCGACAAAATCGGTCTCGCAATTGACTTCGACCATCACGCCCAAACGGGCATTGAAGTGCAAATACGATTCGATGACACCTTCGTTCATCGCACGACCCGCATTCAGCTTTTTGGTAGCTTTGGCGATGCCTTTTTCGCGCAACCAATCCGCGGCTTTGTTCATGTCGCCATCGTGCATCTCTAAGGCTTTTTTGCAATCTAACGGACCAGCACCACTCATTTCGCGCAGGTCTTTCACCATCTTGGCGGTAATTTCTGCCATGTTATTTAGTCCTCATCATCAAATAATTTAGAATCGCGTAATTTGGCGAGCGTAGAAGCGCCGAAGTATTTTTCGTCGTCTTCATCATCATCGTCATCATAGCTCTTGCGGGTATCCACCACTTCTTCTTCATCTGCCACATCTTTATCGCGCATTTCACGCCCTTCGATGACGGCATTGGCGAGTGCTTCGATAATCAATTTAATGGCACGCATGGCATCATCGTTGCCCGGAAGCACATAGTCGATGGTGCTAGGGTCACAATTGGTATCCAGAAGCGCCATCACGGGGATATTGAGGATGTTGGCTTCTTTCACGGCTGTGGCTTCACGGCGGGTATCTACGATGATGATTAAATCTGGAAGACGGCGCATTTCACGGATGCCACCCAAGCGCAAATTGAGTTTTTCGATTTCGCGGTTGAGCATGAGAGCTTCGCGTTTGGTGAGCAGGTCGAATTCCCCTTTATCGCGGCGTGCTTCGAGTTTTTTGAGGGTATCAATCCGTTCACGGATGGTACGCCAGTTGGTGAGCGTGCCACCGAGCCAACGTTGGTTCACATAGGGCATCCCACAACGTTGTGCTTCTTGGGCGATGGTCTCTTGGGCTTGGCGTTTTGTACCCACAAACAACACATTACCCCCCTTTGCCACAATATCACGCACGAGGTCGTAATAGGCGTTGAGGTTAGCCATCGTTTGTTGCAGGTCGATGATGTGAATCCCATTGCGTTGGGTGAAAATATACGGTGCCATTTTGGGATTCCACTTTTGGGTGCGGTGTCCAAAATGCACACCCGTCTCTAATAATTGCTTCAATGTTACCGATGAAGGCATGGTGTTTACTATCTCCTCAATTGTATCGTGTTAGTTGACTAAGCATACCCGTCATTCTGGTTGTGTTCATCTGTATTCACAGACGACACGCACAATCAGTCGGGGCATGTGAAATTAGTTGATGCAAGCCAATCCCGCATCAAACCGCGCAATAGTGTAACACAGCTATGCACCTTGCACAAGATAAAACCGCCAATGTTCCACTTTTAGACGAATGATGCAGTCACAGTTTTATCATGATATTAGTCATATATAGATTGACAGGCAAGGCAAAATAGCAGTATATTAAAAAAGTAAAATTCAACACACCCCATACCATTCAACACACCCCATTGAATCTTACAATTTTAACTATCTATATCATGGTTAGGAGACATAGCATGAAAAAGTTGTTGGTTCTGTTTATTGGGCTATTCATCATGGTGAATGGTGCTACTTTTGCACAAGAAACGGATGATGACACGGACGGGTCACAAGAAGGTTATGTGACAGGCAGTGTTTCGACAAGCGCGTATTATGCTGTTCCAACAAGCGGAATACCGGGCATGATTCAACCCATGCAAGTCAATGGTGGCATTGAAGCACGTGCAGAACTGATTTGGGGTGTTGCACCAGTTTGTGTTTGGTTTAATTGTTGGATGCAAGGGAAAGCCATCACCCGTGTTATTAGTGGAGGTGGAGTATTTAATTTGTGTGCAAAAGTTGACGCATTGAAGAGAAATAATGCCTTTGTAGGGGGTACTGGCGACACCTGTGGTACCTATTCAGTAAATACGGGTATAGAAGTAACAACTACACAACAAGGCGATCCTCGTGGAGCTTATTGGCTTGTAGAAACTTCGCATGTAGCACAAGGAAGTCAATATTTTTGGGTTCCCAAGTTACAAGCATCTGTTACTTTGTAGATGTAGGTAAAGATGTTTATCAAGCGCATACACAAATATGTTATCGTCATTTGTAGTTTGGCGCTGATGGTTGGGTGTACAAGCCCAACCATCACACCAAGCCCGACAGCAGAAGCGGTTTATTCAACTCAAAATATCCATCAATCTCTCTCAATCACGCCACAACCCAATAATCAACTGTGTTGGTATGATGAAAATACATTTGTAGATAACTGGGATGAATTTATCAATAGCCGTGTATTCAATGATGGATTGGCTTTTGGGCTAAATTTCCCTAATATTGAACAAATTGGATTTCATACGTATCGAGTCACGCCGAATGAGCCAATTCAGGCAACATACAGAGGATTTTATCATAGTGAATCCGACCCTGAATCGGTTTTACCTATACGTTATATCGCCCTTCTGAATGAACAGCAATTGACCAGCCCTTTCGATGGTGTAGATACACCCTACACCGATATCGTATTCAATTATCATCAAACAGAGACGTTTGACATGACACTCCCGCCCCTAGAAGAGGGTATCCATGAATTGGTTGTCATTGGTGTGGAGCAAGCCGAACTTATGAATGATGGGCGTGCGGGTGTGTTTCCGATACGAGTCACATTGGTGGTCGGCAATCCGCCCCTCACGGTAGATAGGACAGACTATGAATTTGTCCAACCAACAGAATATCGCAATAGTAACAATGCCGATACCTATTGGTCATTAAGCCTGCATAGCGACCAATCGCATTTAATATGGGATTATCCGAATGTGTATAAGCCCGTGGTTGATACGCTCAACTTTTATATGAGCGTAGGCTATATGGAAAACGCAACCAAACAAGCAGAGCGCAATATCACACCACAACCACAACCGATTGCGCTCATCGCCCTGTTGGATTATGTGCAAGTGCCTATTCAAGACGATAAATGGGTGTATTATGGGATGATTTCGCCTGATAATTCGTTTACTTACATCCCTGCCAATATCAATGTGAGGGATTACAGTGGCGAAACCGAGTTATTGGTCATCCAAATTAGCTATCCGCGTATTCCCTATTGCTTGCTGTTGCCACCGCCTGTACTCGGTCAAGAAGGCTTTTATTTCTTTTTTGCAATAGAGGTTCAACGGCACGGTGTAGATGTTCAGAATTAATCCATGAGAAGGGCAGGTTTTGCCCTTCTTTAATTCCCCAATACATCCTATTTTTATCATCGTTTCCCCACCGCTTGCGGTACGCTTGGCAATATGGCGTTATAATAGGGGCATGGTTATATGATTATTAGGAGATGTTGGATGATGAAACGTATATTTTTAATCGCCACTTTACTCATGGTCGTGATAAACCACCCCGCTCCTGCCCAAGCCCAACCGATGAATATGCCGTTGGTGATGCTCATCAGTGGCGATTTATGGACATGGAATCCCCAAACGAATGCGCTGGTGCAACTCACCACATGGGGTTACAATTTTAAGCCTGTGGTATCACCAACTGGGGATTGGGTGGCGTATAAATCGTGGGCGACCATCACCGTAGATGGAATTAACCGAAACGGTGGATTCTTGAATCCGGGCGAGCCTGCGGGTAATATTTGGCTAATAGACCCGTTCACCGCCGATGCGGTACGGATTGCCGACCAACCCGCCGATGCGTCTTTCGATAACCCAAACATCCCTGATAAATTTATATCGCGGTCAAATCCTGTTTGGTCGCCTGATGGCACAGAAATCGCATGGACAGAATTTCGGATACCCGAATACACCAGTAGTTTGGTGATTTATAACCTCGCCAGCCAAGCCACCCGCGTCATCACCAATAATTTGCCCATCGGCTATGAACAATCGGGTCCGATTGATGTGGCATGGGGCGCGTTAGGCTTTGTGTATCAGATTTTTAGTTATGACATCAATGCCGAAAACTTTGTCGAGGAATATCACTTTTACGATGTGAACGGGCGCAATTATAACACGGTGGTCATCCCCTCTGGCGAATTGCCCCAACAAGATGTGTTCTGGTTCACAGGCACAGAGTTCATCAACGGCATGGAAAATGGCATCGCTATCATCAACAGTGGCGAATTACCCCAACTGATGAATCCTCAAAATGGCAATATTGTGAATTTTATGGGGCTACTGGTCGGATACAGCGCATGGCAAAGCCTGACACAAGGCAATTATGTCTCGTTTGATAGTTATGTGGATGCCGACAATTATGTGTATGGCATCAATTGGATGGCGCAAAGTTCGGATGGGCGCTTTTTGGGAAACATCGGCACGACATTCAGTTATTTCGATACGATGTCGCGCATGGCAATCTCGCCCGATGGCATGAGCGTGGCATATATCGCCGATGATACCAGCGTGTTGGTCTGGCAAAATGGGCGTACCATCCAATTACCTGTGAGCAATGTTGAGTTCATCGCATGGGCTCCTGTGTTATGGACGACCAATTACCCCGTTGGGGGATAAACCTGCCCGATTCTGAATCAAAAAAATCCCCAATACAGGGGATTTTTATTTTTTATGGGGCCGGTGGGACTTGAACCCACACGCCTTTCGGGCAATCGCTTTTAAGGCGATCGTGTCTGCCGATTCCACCACAGCCCCATGGGATTATGGTTCTTTAATAGTAGCATTTTTTGGTGTGGTGTCAACACAAAAAATTCCACCATTATTTCTTAACAATCCTTTGCTAAACTAACAAGACTAATCATCAATTGTTGAGGATATTTAATAACATGGAAATTTATTTCATCCGACACGGACAATCGACCAATAACCGCCTGACCGAAGCCAATTGGCATACCCGTTCTCATGACCCCGAATTGACCGAAATCGGGCATAAACAGGCGGCGCGGGTGGCAGAGTATCTGTGTTCTGCGCCCAATTTAGAAGATATTGTGCGCGTCCCCGATGATGCGCCAGAACGGGAACGGCACTATCCGCATACGCTCACCCATTTATATTGCAGTCCGATGTATCGCGCCCTACAAACCATGCAACCGATTGCGAAGGCGCTGAATATCAATCCAACGGTGTGGATTGATGTGCATGAGGTGGGCGGCATTCATTACGATAAAGACGGCGAGACTATCGTTTTGGGTGGCAAAACACGCACCGAAATCATGACCGAATTCCCCAATTATGCCCTGCCCGATGCCATCACCGATGAGGGTTGGTATAAAAAAGAATGGGGTCGTGAAGATTGGGCGGGTTGCCTTGCGCGTGCTTTTCGTGTGAGCAGTGCGTTGGTGATGCGTGCCGAAAATCCGCGTAGTCAAGATGATAAAATCGCCATCGTCTCGCATGGGGGATTCATCAATGCCATCCTCAAAGCATTGACCAACATCGCGCCCAATCCGCGCCTCGATTTTTGGCATTATAACACCGCCATCACTCGTGTCGATTTAGAAGTCGGTGGCACGATGGTCATCCGTTACATCAACCGTGTGACGCACCTCACGCCCGATTTGCTCACATAGGGCAATCGTAGCCTATGGGTGGGGTGATGGTGGATGAGCGAATATCGGTGTTGATGATACAATAAGGTATCTTATAAGGACACGACTAGAGGAAATAATCGCCATGAAATATTCTCTTATCCTAATTTTGGGATTGCTCTTGTTCGCTTTCGGATGGGCATCTGCCCAAGAAGGAGACTCTACCCCACCGCCCCAACCGATTGTGTTACGGTTAGCGAGTAGCGCCACACCGAATACATTCGACCCGCTTTTCGCCGAATCTGCCGAAGATTTCACCTACGCCAATAATTTATTTATCGGCTTAACGCGCATAGACCCGCAAACAGGCGATATTTTACCCGCGCTCGCCCGTGAGTGGTCGGTCAGTGAGGACGGCTTAACCTGGACATTTATCTTACGCGATGATGTGTACTGGGTGCGCTACGATGTCGCTACATCCACATTTGAACAAGTGCGACTCGTCACTGCCGATGATATGGTGTATACCATCAACCGCATTTGCGGTAGCCTCGACAATGGGTATTATGCGGTCGATGTATTGGCAAAACGCATCGCGGGATGTGCTGAAGATCAGGAAGCGAATGCTGGCATATTGGCGCAAGCATCTGCGCCTCATCCGTTTATATTCACCATCACGCTGAACGCGCCGTATGGCACACAAAATGATGAATATGGTTATTTCTTGTCTCTGACCACCCTGCCCGCCATGCGCCCACAATTGGGTGAGGCGCTCGAAAGTTATGGTACAGATTGGGCATTCCCCAATAATATCGTCACCACAGGCGCATTTGCGTTGGCGCGATTCGTCCCGACTATCGGCATCACATTGGTCAAAAATCCATTTTATCCCGCCGATTTGTGGAATGGTGGCAACATCGACGCGGTAGATGTGGTCTTTGTGCAAGAATTTCGGGCACAATTCGATTTATATCGCAACGCCCTGATCGACATTTCGGGTGTGCCAATTGGCGAAGTTGCAACCGTGCGCGAGGATGAAGCGTATGCGGGGCAATTCGTGGAACTATCGGAACTCTCGATTTTTTTCATGGGATTTGTGACCGACAAACCCCCGTTTGATAATGTGCATGTGCGACGGGCGTTTTCTGCCGCCATAGACCGTCAGGCATTTGTGGATAGAGTACGGTTTGGCTATGATACCCCTATCGAAAATTTCATCCCGCAAGGCGTGGCACATGCCCCACAAAATGCCTCTGTGGTCGGTTATGATGTGGATTATGCCCGCCAACAATTGGCGTTATCGCCCTATCCCGATTGTCAGAATTTTCCCGAAATCACGATGCTACTCCCGCGTGGTGCAGGCAGTTGGGGGACGTATGTCGTGAGTCAATGGGTCGAGATTTTCGGTTGTGACCTCGCCCGTTTCACCATCAACGAATTGTCTTTCGATGATCTCGAAACGCTGATTAACCCCGCCCGCACATCGGCAAATGCCCGTCCGAATATGTTCGCGTTAGGATGGTCGCCCGATTATCCCGATGCCGATAGCTACACCAGTTTCATCGAATGTGGCACGAGCAATTTCTTCGTGCGCGGATGCACATCGGTCGATGACCTCATCGCGCAAGCCCGTTTGGTCGCCGATAGTGCAGAACGCACTGCCTTATACACTCAAATTGAAGAGGCATTATTCGGCATAGACGGCGAATTTCCATTGTTGACACTGTATGCCCGTAAACGCTTTTTACTGGTGCAACCGTGGCTCACAGGCGCAATCAGCCAGACGCAAACCGTGAATATCCCCAGTTATGATGCGTATCTGATCGATGTGGCGGTGCGTGGCGAAAATATTCGTTGTGAAGTGACCAACAATCGCGGTTCGGCGATTAATCGCCGTGCATCCGCCAGCACACAAGCCGATATTGCGGGTCAACTGAGCAACGGCGAAACGGTTCGCGCTGTCGGTCAGACCATCGGCGGTGACGGGTTGGTGTGGTGGCAACTCGAAACAGGCGAATGGGTGCGCTCCGATGTGGTCGATGAAGTAGGTCAGTGCGAGGCGTTGCCAACGGTGAATTAGAGTAGCGATAAATACTATCCCAGGGCGGATATACGAGGCTAACGCCTCTAATCCGCCTCTACAAACACAACCCTTTCATCCCGTGTATCTATATGCCCACAACCGCATCAAATTACACAAGCAATTGGTCGATTTGTATCGAAAATACCCACTACTAGCGATACAATCAGTATCATAGAAAGGGGAATTTTTTTATGCACGCTATTCACACCACCAATTTATGCAAGCAATTCAAAGAAACTCGTGCCGTTAACGACCTGTCTTTCAGTGTCGAAGAAGGCGAAGTGTTCGGATTTTTGGGTCATAACGGCGCGGGCAAAACCACCACCATCCGCCTTTTGAACGGCGTTTTAGAGCCGACCAGTGGCAGGGCGCAAGTGTTGGGATTATCGCCCTATTCGCAAGGAGAAGAACTGCGCCAACAAACGGGCGTATTGACCGAGACCCCCGCCTTAGATGAACGCCTCACGGCGGTGCAAAATTTGAGTATCTTCGCCGATTTATATGGTGTGCCACGCCATGAGGTCAAAAAACGGGTGGATGATATGCTCGGACAATTCGACCTCGCCGACCGTGCGGGCGAAAAAGTCGGCGGATACAGCAAGGGGATGAAGCAACGCCTTGCGATTGCACGCGCCTTTTTGCATCGTCCCCGTTTGATATTTTTGGATGAACCAACCAGTAGCCTCGACCCGATTTCATCGCGGGGGGTGCATGATATGATTCGGCATATCAGCCAAGAACAAGGCGCAACCGTGTTTTTATGCACGCATAACCTACTCGAAGCCCAACGCCTATGCAAACGGGTGGCGGTACTCGAAAAAGGGCATCTGGTCGCCATCGGCACACCACATGAATTAGGCGCACAAGTCGGCATGGCGCTCCGCTATCAACTCGAAGTGAGCGAAGCCACCCGCCAGACGGCACAATCGGTATTATCGGGCGTGGCGGGCATATCCGACATCACACACGATAATCATCACATCACATTTTCGATACCCCACCGCGAAACAGTCGCCGATATGATGACCATGCTCATCAATCATGGTGTGCGCGTATACAGTTTGGTGGCACAAGAAGCCACACTCGAAGATATTTATTTCGCCTTGCACGAAAAAGAGGATGTATCATGAACAAAATCATGAATGGGAATTGGCGCGGAATTCGGGCGGTTATCCGCAAAGATTTGCTGGTGGTGTTCAAAAATCGGATAGTGGTCGCGCCGATGTTGATATTGCCCATCATCTTCACGTTGTTGTTGCCCTTATTGGTGGGCATATTATATCTGAATGCACCAAGCGATAATGCGGAATTTGCGGATGCCATCGGCGAATTTGAAAACCTCATCCGCAATATCCCCTTAAACGATGCCACTTTTGCCTCGTTGGATAGCGTTAAAGCACAATCGTTGTATCTGATTTATCTGTATTTATTCGTGCCATTTTTCTTGATGTTGCCCGTCATGACGGGGAGTATCGTGGCGGCGGATAGTTTTGCAGGTGAAAAAGAACGCAAAACGCTCGAAGCCCTGTTCCATACGCCATTGAGCGATTTTGAATTGTATCTGGCGAAGTGGTTATCGCCCCTCATCACCGCCATGATCGTAACCCTGTTCAGCGCCGTGATGTATGGGATTGTCGTGAATGGGGTGATGCTATCGGGTTTTGGTCGGGCGATATTCCCCAATTGGGCGTGGATTATTTTGTTGATATGGGTCGTGCCTGCGATTGCTTGTATGGGCTTGGGCGTGACGGTGTGGGCATCCTCACGGGTTAGCACATTTCAAGAGGCATATCAGGCGGGGGCATTCGTGATTTTGCCGATTGTCATTTTATTTATCAGCCAAGCGGCGGGGGTGATTTATTTTGATGTGATCGTCTCGCTGATTTTAGGTGCGGTGATATGGACGATCGACCTGTTTTTATACACACGCGGCGCACAAAAATTTAGTCGTGGCGCAATTTTGAGCCGATTGACATAAGTGTTGTATCATTTATGGACGCGCAGAAAGGTTTTTCCGTAGTTATTTTGTTCAATTTTAGTAGGTAAATATGCCTTTTTTGCCGTATCATAGGGCGGATATACGAGGCTAAAGCCTCTAATCCGCCCGTACACATCCAAAAAATTATCCACACTGTGAAAATAGTGCGTCTGTAGGGGACGATTAGCGCGGAGCGCGTATATCGTCCTTACACTGTTATTTATTCACGGGCTTGGTTCTGAGCATGACGGATATGCTTCGTAGCCACGCGCCCAATTTTGCCCATAAAATGCCAAATATTCAGAAATATGCGCCGACCAATAGGCGTTATCATGCCCACCTAATGTATTGATAATATATGTGTGTGGGATTTGGCGCGTGGTCAGGCGTGATGATAAATCTTCGTTGCTGGTACGAGCGGGGTCTGGGGCGGCATTGTCGAGATAAATCCGCAAATTCGCTTCGGGCAATAATGCCGAATTGGATGCGATTTCGTATGGGTTAAATAATGGTGGCACTTCGCGGATATTGCTAGGGAACACCCCACTATGCCCGCCAACAATGCCGAACACATCTGGAAAACGGAATGCCACGCTTATCGCCCAAAACGCTCCCCGAGAAATCCCACCAATGGCGCGGTAATTGCGATTTTGCCAAATGCACAAATCATTTTCGAGCGCGGGTAATAATTCGTCCATGATATACGTTTCGTATGAACCATCGGGCGGGAAGCGATTAATCGTGCCGAGCGTCCCCATATATGGCATGACGATGATCATCGGTGGCAAAACCCCCATGCGAATCCCCTGTTCGAGCGTGGTAATCGTGCCAATATCTTGCCATTGTTCCTCGCGGTAACTCATGCCATGAATCAGGATGAGCAACGGGAAGCGTTTATTCATCTGAAAATAACACGGGGGCAAATACACATCGTACCGCAGATTTTCGCCCCGCCCCGCCTCACTAGGAAAATTGTTCACTTCTTGGATGAAGCCCGTATCGCTATCACACGGGAACGGTGTGTTGGTCGGCAAAACGATTTGTGTCGGGGTTGGGATGGGGGTGCTGGTCGGGATCGGCGTATTGGTGGCGCGCGGTGTGGGTGATAGGGTCGGAATAGGACTCACCACCACCGCGATGGGCGTGGGGATGGGTGCCATCGGGTCACAGGCGACCAGTATCCACATCAGCATCAGCAATAAGACAATTTTAATAGGCTTGTAACAGGCGATACAATTTGTCACGGGTTTTATCTTTCAGTAACGGTTCGTCTAAGACCAGCGCATCAACCCCCAAATCGAGTACCTGCTCGACTTGGGTCAGGTTGACCAAACACGGACGCAACATTAACCGCATATTATAGGGTTTATGTTGGGCAACATACGCCAATAATGCTTGATTATCGGCAAATTGAAAATAATCTCCCACACCAACGCTCACGGCGTGCGGACCCATCTTGACCGCCAAATCGAATTGATCGGGTGTTTCGGCGTGAATAATAGTCGTCATCCGCACACGCAACGCGATGCTCACCATGCGTTTGAGCGCGGCTTCGGTGACGATAGACGCATACAACATCACTGCAGAAGCCCCAGCCGCCCGCATTTCGATGACATGGTATTCGTTGAGGGGGTAATCAAACGTGATGACAGGTGTATTTTTTGCCCCCAATGCGACCATCAGCAAATCGTCTAACCCTTTGCTATAGGTGCGACTATCGGTGAATAAACCCACGGCATTCACCCCGTCACGGGCAAGGCGCAAGGCTTGTAACACGGGATCGTAGGTTTGTACCAGTGGAATATAACCAATAGTCAAAATAGAGGCATCATCGCGCACCACATTCAATGATGGTAACGGACGCACCTGCATATCTGCAAGGGCAATCAACGCCAATTGAGGTGTGCGTTGTTGCCGATTGTCGAGCCAAAGTTGTTTGACCGAGAGGATTGTCTGTAAGTCTTCCATGTGGGGTTACACAGAAAATCAATTACCGGGCAAAATGCCCGCATCCTGCGCCCAATCCCAATCGAATGTTTTGCCTTGTTGGGTGGTGCTGGTCAATTCATCTAATTTCTCGAAGTCGAATAAATCATCGCTGACGGTGACATCCGTCCCAAATAAACTATCGAGATCGAGTTCTTTGATGGGTTCTAATTTTTGGATAACCGTTTCTGGTTCTTTGGGTTTATCCAACGGGATTTCGGCACGCGCCAATTCGATGGGTTCTTCTTTGACTTCCACCTTCTTGACATGTTGACGTTTGGGCGGTTCTTCTTTCTTCATCGGAGGCAATACGAGGAAGGCATTCGCACCCAACAAGCCAATTAAATCTTCTACGGCTTTGCGCCCATACCGATTCACACCGCCGAAATTGCGTGCGCCTTGTTGACCGTCGAATATCGCCACCAAAAAGTGATGCAAGCCGACCGATAGCACGAAAATATCGAATTCTTCACCATCGTATAATTGCACTGTCGAGACTTGCCCCGCCACAAGGTCTTTTACGCCATAATTAATCATCATCACGGGGCTTAAAATTTGTGCCAATTGCACATTATCGGCATACCCCGCCGCGCCCGATTCGAGCAAAATATCACCCACCCGCGAGACCAATAAGGCAGACATCGCCCCGACATCGGCGCGAAATACATCCACCACATTTTTCGCCCGCGCAATTTCTAAACTAGGGACGGGACCCAAATCCATCTGTTCACCACTAGAGGTAGCCATGACAGGCGCATGTTTGGCACGCATCATCGCCTCGTGGCTCTCTAGCCCCGCGATGAGGACGCGCAAAAACTGATGAATATCCACCGGACGGCTCATATAGACAAAGGGCGAATCGGCAGATGTTTCATCATCGAGATCATCGGGGTCATCTTCATCACCCAAAATAATAACAGCGACATCTGGCGATTGTTGTTTGACGCGCAGAGCAAATTCAAACCCTTTCATATTGTCATCGACATTGAAGGCAGTCACAACCAAATTGGCACGTTTTGTCTCTTCTAATGCCTCTTGACTGCTGGGGACATCGGTTTGAATGATGGATAAATCTAATAAATCCATTGCAGACCGAACAATCCGCGCAATTCCGCCTGTTGCATCTACCGTAATAATACGTGGTATATTGCCCATAAGAATAGCCTTTACCCAATAATCACTCAATTATCTTCGTTTATTATAGCGCATAAAAATAGATTGCGTACCATAAAATTAGGTCAATCCTCGCACAACACCTTCAATTGTACTAGAATTTCATTGATTGTTGCGTTAAAACAGGACAAAATTGCCATGACTTATCAATTCGTGCCTATCCTCTTCGTTGCGTTTGCCATTGCGCTCGGTATGACACCCGTTTCTCGTCAGATTGCCATGCGTCTGGGGGTGATAGATCGCCCCAAAAAGCGCAACATCACCAAAGCACCTACCCCGATGATGGGCGGTTTAGCGATTGTCGTAGCATATAGCCTATCTATATTTTTATTTATGCCAACCCATTTATACGGCGCATGGGTTTGGATTTTTATCGGGACGATGTTGCTGGCGATTATGGGGTTGATAGACGACCGCTACGACCTGAGTTGGCACAAAAAAATGCCGATTATGTTGGTGGCGGCGCTCCTGATGCCTTTGGCGGGAATCAATATCAATTTATTCCAAACCCCTTTTATCGATTATCCCATCACTATCATTTGGTTGGTGGCGCTCACTAATGCCGTCAATTTTATGGATAACATGGATGGTCTGAGCGCGGGGTTATCGGCTATCGCAAGTGGGTTCTTTGTCTTATTGGGATTAGCTCAAGATTTACCCCTCGTGACGTGTATGGGGGCGGCAATTTTGGGCGGATGTTTGGGATTTTTGACCTTCAATTTTAACCCCGCCAGCACCTTTATGGGCGATATGGGCGCGTTATCTTTAGGGTACAATTTGGGCATTTTGGGCATCCTCATCGAATTCGATACCAAACCCATCGGTGTGACATGGATGATCCCCATCCTGATTTTAGCTCTGCCGATTTTCGATATTAACCTTGTGGTTTTCACCCGTATTAGCGAGGGACGTTCCCCTGTAGATGCAGGCAAAGACCATACCTCACACCGTCTGCTCAGCGCAGGCTTTTCGGCACGCATGACCTTGCTCATTTTATATAGTGCGTGCTTGCTGTTCGGCAGTTTGGGCATCCTCATCAGCACCTATCCTGATGTGACGGGGTGGTTTATTGGGGTGGGGGGCTTGATTTTAATCGGCATATTATTTATATTAATGTCATACTTCAGGCAACGTTTTCAGCTCTCGAAAACATAATTTAGAATTTAGATTTCTTAAAATTACATCTCAATTCTTTTTGAAAAAAAAACTATTTTGTAATATTTTTTCGACAAAAACATTTGAACTATTGAAAAAATCGGTTTTGTTGTAATGAGTTTTGAACAAAAATGTTCAAAACTTTACACATTTTTCGCCGACTTTGTTAAGGATGTGTTAAATTACAGATTTATTACTGTTCAAAACTTGTGGTTTTGTACAAAAATAACCGAGTTTTGAACATCGCTTGTGTAAAACATGTTACAAATTCTAACCAAGTTTGTATATTAGTATGAATGTGACTTGGGATATTTTTGGGATATATATCCCAAATTTCGGACATATATCCCAAATTGTAACAAAATACAAACCTTTATGTGCAAAGTTTTGAACATGTTTGAACATGCCTACTACTACAGGAAAACATATACACCCCCCGGGAAATTTTGCACACAAACCCAAACCCCTCCTTCGAACACAGAATTGTCGTGTCTTGTGATACACTTAGGGTATTCAGAGCGATTAAAGACAAAGGCAGTTACGGTTATGTCAGACACACCCATTCAAATCGGTTACATTCAACAACTAGAGGCCGAGGTCAAAAATCTGAAACGGCTTCTGGAAATCAACAATGTCCTCAACTCCATTTTGCTCAAACCGACAGCCAATATAGATGCACTATTGGGGTATTTGATGGATGCTTCGGCAACCCTCACCCACTCACAATCGGCATCGGTGATTTTATGGCATGAAGACACACAAGAATTGGTCATTGCCGCCACGACAACTGATGCGAGTCAATTGATTGGCAAGGTTGTCCCGTTGGATAGCATTGCGGGTATCATCTTCAAAGAGCAAAAGGTGGTACAGGTGGATGATGCCACCAACGACCCTCGTCATTACGAAGGCATAGACCAGACCAACAAATTCATCACACGGTCATTATTGGGTGTTCCGTTGACTGCCAAAGATAAAGTGATTGGGGTGTTAGAGGTCATCAACAAACATACGCTCCCTTGGACGATTGAGGATGTGCAAAATCTGACCGTCTTGGCAGGAGAAGCGGCAATCGCTATAGAGGTTGGTCAATTGGTGATGCAATTGCAAAAGGCGAATAGCGAATTGGCAGAACTGGATAATTTGAAGAACGATTTCATCGCCATTGCCAGTCATGAATTGCGGACACCGTTGGGCATCATCATGGGATATGCCAGCTTTTTGCAAGAAGAAGATGATGAATCGGTCAGCGAACAAGCCAGCAAAGTGATGGAAAGCGCCATGCAATTACGGCGTATCATCGATGCCATGATTAACCTACGTTACCTCAAACAAAAAACCGAGCAACTGCAACGCGAATCGTTGCCATTAGGGGCAATCATGGATGACCTCAAACACGACACGCTCGCTGTCACCAGCAGTCGCACCCATCAACTGGAATTTGTCATGAAAGATGTTGAGGCGCGAATTTATGCAGACCGTACCCGCTTGTTGATGGCACTGAACAATTTGTTGAACAACGCGGTAACATACACACCTGCAGGCAATCGAATCATCGTCACAGGGCAATTAAGCCACACAGCCGATGAAGCCATTATCAGCATACAAGATACGGGCATTGGCATCGAATCTCACCAATTAGAGCGCATCTTCAAAGAATTTTATCAGGTCGAAGACCACATGGTACGGCGTTATGGCGGTTTGGGCATTGGTCTGAGCATCGCACAGGCGGTTATCGAGGCACATCACGGACGGATCTGGGCAGAGAGCGATGGACTGGGCAAAGGGGCGACCTTTTTCGTGGCATTGCCATTGGCACAATCGGCAGAATAGGACTAATATTAATCAGGTAAATAGTGTCTAGGACTAACTAGGAGCATTTTATGAGCCTTTCATTCACATGGCTAGGACATTCAGCATTTCGGATGGACATTGATGGGCATACCATCCTACTAGACCCGTTTCTAAGCGGTAATCCACTCTCCCCTATCCGTCCTGACGAGATTACCCCTGAATACATTCTGCTCACACATGGTCATGGGGATCATGTGGGTGATACTGTCGAGATTGCCAAACGGACATCTGCGCCTGTTATCACACCTGTTGAAGTCGCAGGTTGGTTACGCAAACAAGGGGTTGAAAAGACGATTGGCATGAATATCGGCGGGTCGCATGATTTGGGCTTCTTCAAGGTCAAATTCACCATCGCACATCACAGTTCCGCGTTGCCCGATGGTACGTATGGAGGCAATCCAGTTGGGTTTGTCATCACCACTGCCCAACACAAAATTTATTTTGCGGAAGATACAACCATTTTCGCAGAAATGGCGTGGATTGGTGATATGGGCATTGATGTGGCATTTTTGCCCATCGGCGACTTTTATACGATGGGTGTCGAAGATTCGCTCAAAGCTATTGAATTAATCCGCCCACGCTTTGTTGTGCCGATGCACTATGCAACGTTTCCAGGGATTATGCAAGATGGTGGGGCATGGGCGAAAATGGTGAATAACCAAACCAGCGCCACGCCTATCGTTTTAGACCCTGGTGGCAAATATACCATTGACTAAACCGAAAGGTGAAATGCACGAATGGCAACAATTAGACGAATAGCAGTTTTGACCAGTGGTGGCGATGCGCCTGGTATGAACGCCGCAATCCGCGCCGTGACACGCACCGCTATTGATAAAAAGTGGGAAGTGGTCGGTGTTCGGCACGGGTATGCGGGCTTGGTTTCGGGCGATTTTCGCCCTCTGGGACCGCGTGATGTGGGCGGTATCATCCAAATGGGCGGGACGATGTTGGGGAGCGCCCGTTCAGAGAAATTTAAGACCGAAGAGGGGCAACGCGAGGCGCTCCGCAATTTGAATCAGAAAGGGATTGATGCCATTGTGGTGATTGGCGGAAACGGCTCACAAACAGGCACCAATGCCCTGCATACACTCGGATTTCCCGCCATCGGTGTGGCTTCTACGATCGATAATGATTTATATGGGTCGAGCATCACCATTGGCGTAGATACCGCGCTGAATATCGCCCTCGAAGCGATAGATCGCCTCAAGACCACTGCATCATCACATCAACGGGCGTTCATGGTCGAGGTGATGGGGCGTGATTGCGGGTATTTGGCGCTGATGGCGGGTATTGCTGGTGGCGCAGAAGCGATCGTCATTCCAGAGCGCGAGACACAACCCAAAGAAGTCGCTGAGGTCTTAATGGCGGCGTATGATCGGGGCAAAGCACACGGCATCGTGGTGGTTGCCGAAGGTGCGAAATATGGCGCAGATGAATTGGTGGACTATTTCAAAGCAAATCATGAGCAAGTCGGTTTTGAATTGCGTTCCATCAAAATTGGGCATGTCCAACGCGGTGGTGCGCCATTGGCATACGACCGCATTTTGGCAACACGGCTGGGTGCAGAAGCCGTTGAACAATTGGCAAAGGGGAATTCGGGCGTGCTGGTGGGGATGATCGGCACAACCACTGCTACCACCCCACTCAGCGAAGTCGCGGGCAAACATCGCCCCGTAGACCCATCTCTGCTCGAATTGGCAGAGGTGTTGGCGAAGTAATTACATGTTAGTAAATAAACGTTTGTGGACGCGCAGAAGCGCGTCCGTACAGACATAAAGACCTTAATTAGCGTTGTACGGGCGGATTAGGCATCACGTATATCCGCCCTAAATGCTATCCTTTATCATATCCAGCATTCACTTAAATTTTTTGATCGAAAAGGATTTTTTCATCATGCTCATGCGACGACTATTTTTATATCTTTCACAAGCAAAATGGGCGCGATTTTTAGTCACCCACTTTTTCATTGCCCGCCGAATGGCGCGGCGTTTTGTGGCGGGTGAAACCCTAGACGAGGCTATCCGCATCACCCAAGCCCTGAACGCATCGGGGTTATCGGTGACGCTAGATTATCTGGGCGAAAGTGTCACCCGTGCCGAAGAAACCGAAGCGGTGCGTAAGACCTATCTGGATTTGCTCGAAAATATCCATAAACACCGCCTAAATGCCTCTATTTCGCTCAAATTGACGCATATGGGCTTAGATATTGGCGAAGAGCTGTGTGTGGCGAATTTGCGCCATATCCTCAATTCTGCCAAGAGTTATAACATCCCCGTCACGATTGATATGGAGGGTAGCCCCTACACCGATGTCACCCTACGCTTATATCGCACCATGCGCGATGAGTATGATTATGGTCGGCTCATCGGCACGGTGATTCAGTCGATGTTGCATCGGAGCATCAACGATATGCGTGAATTAGCCCGCGAAGGGGCGCGGATTCGGTTGGTCAAAGGGGCATATTTAGAACCAGAGACTATCGCCTATCCACAAAAAGCCGATGTGGATAAGGCATACGTGGATATTATGCGCGATTATTTCACGCATATCCCACCCGCCTATCTGGAATTGGGGACGCACGATGAGAAAATGATTAGCCAAGCCATTGCCCTCGCGGGCGAAAATGGGGTGGATAATAGCCAGTATGAAATTCAGATGTTGTATGGCATCCGCCGAGAACGCCAAACCGAATTGGCTAAGGCGGGCGTGCAAACACGGGTGTATGTGCCATTTGGCGAGGCATGGTATCCGTATTTTATGCGAAGATTAGCAGAACGCCCCGCCAATGTGTGGTTTTTGATGCGGAGTTTGTTCAGAAAATAGTAAGAGAGGTAGATGATCATGACCATTCAATTGAATATCGAATACGAAACGTTATTAAAGTTAGTAGACCAATTATCGGATGAAAAGCGGGCAGAACTCATCGAATACCTGCTCCAAAAATCGAAATCCCAACCGCTCACAATTGAAGAGAAAAAGGTTATTTGGGAATCTATGGTTGTTGATGTAGGTGGCATTTTACCGGGATATTCAGACCGTAGAGAGGATATGTACGATTAATCATGATGAATCGGGTTTTTGTGGATACAAACATATTGCTTCGATTAACAGCCCATGTGATAAGTTTAATCTGTACCTAAGTCGTAAATTTCGCGCCTATCCCACCCACTGATGAGGGCTAAATCGCGGGCGATGGTTTTGAGTGGATCGCCATTGTTGCGCCTTCTGATAATTTCATCGCGCAGTTGGGCTTCTGTCCATTTTTCGGGCGGGCTATCCACCGCGCCACCGACCACGATCACGATCTCGCCACGCGGGGGATGTTGTTCAAAATGATGTATCACCCCAGAGACATCACCACGCGCAAATTCCTCAAACTTTTTGCTGATTTCCCGCGCCACGCATATCGGACGGTCTCCCAATTGGTCATGGATGACGGTGAGCGTATCCACCAGCCGATTCGGGCTTTCGTACCAGATGAGTGTGTGTCGGAATAAGGCGATTTCGGTTAGTAATGCCGTTTGTTGGCTCTGTTTGCGCGGGAAAAATCCGAGAAAGAGAAAGCTATCGGTTGGCAAACCAGACGCGGTTAACGCAGGTAGTAGCGCATTTGCCCCTGGCAATGCTTCGACCCGATACCCCGCTTCGATGACGGCTTTGACCAATTCATACCCAGGGTCGCTAATGGCAGGTGTGCCTGCATCAGAGATGAGCGCCACATCGTCATGGGCTAATGCGCCCAATATGGCATCGAGTTTGGTCAATTTGTTATGTTCATGATAACTGGTGAGCGGTGTTTTGATGTCGTAATGATTGAGCAGAATGTAGCTGGTGCGCGTATCTTCGGCGGCGATGAGCGATACCTCGCGCAAAATCCGCAACGCCCGTAGGGTGATGTCTTCTAAATTGCCGATGGGTGTGGGTACAAGATAGAGCGTCCCCAAAACATGTCTCCTGTAGGGTAAGCGTCAGATTAGACCTATTCAGCGCATCTATAACTTATGCTATTATTTGTCGAAACCAGCGATTTGAGTAGTATGGAGTAGTAAACTGATGATGAAATATACCCGCCTATGGTTGCTTCTGTTGGCATTGTTCAGCCTGAGCATGGTCGCCCCTGCTCACGCGCAGATAGATACCTCTGCTTGTGCCGATGTTGTGCCGAATGGTGAAATTCCCGATGCGTGTATGCGCCTGATGCAAGCCTTCCCTGTGCCGACTGTATTACCCATTCCACAAGACCGCTTCACGCTTGATTATTATGATTTTTGGCGCGTGAATAACACCCAACCGCCCGTCTTCGATGCGCCCGGTGGCAATGTGATTCGCAACATGCCTGCGGGATTTAATTTTATCAATGTTGTGAATCAGGTCGAGGGTTGGGTGCAAGCCGAAAATGGCGAATGGTTTCGGGCAGAAGATGTTCAAGAAAATCAAAATTTATCGTATATGAGTGGGGTGCGGATTTTGGATGGTCTCGAAAACCGTTTCGCGTGGATTTTGGGGACGATGTTCACCGTGCCAGAACCCGGTGCGCGTCAATCCCGCGAGACAGGGCGCTTAGTCCAACGCTACGATTTGGTCAATATCTTCGCCGAAACAGTAGATGAAGATGGTTGGCGCTGGTATATGGTCGGTCCGAATCAATGGGTTGAGCAACGGATGGTCGCCAAAGTGTTCAAAATTGACCGTCCCGAGGGGGTTGAGGGGCGTTGGGTGGCGATAGATTTATACGAACAAACCTTAGTCGCTTACGAAAATGATACGCCCGTTTTTGCCACACTCATCGCCACAGGTGTGCCCGGCTTTGATACCCGTGAGGGCATTTACCCCGTCTGGGCGCGACTTGACCGTGACCGCATGTCGGGGCTAACGGGCGCGCCGAATGCGTGGGATTTGCAGAGTGTCCCATATGTGATGTATTTCGATGAAGGGCGCAGTTTGCACGGCACGTATTGGCACGACAATTTTGGCTATCGTCAAAGTAAAGGCTGTGTGAATTTGACCATTAGCGATGCCAGTTATGTGTTTTCGTGGATGGCAGGGACAACCCTCCGTGATGAAGATGGCAATCCCATCAATTACGTGTATGTGCATAGCTCTGGCGAATATCGGGGCGAAGGCGCGGCTACCAAATAATAAACGTGATATGCTGAGGATGCGTTTCTGCGTGTCTGTACAGGTATGAAAATGAAATTGTCATAGGGACGATATACGCGCTTCGCGCTAATCGTCCCCTACAGGTCATAGGAAATTTTGACTCGTACAGGTCATAGAAAATTTTGACCCGTACAGGTCATAGGAAATTTTGACCCATACAGGTCATAGAAAATTTTGACCCATACAGGTCATGGAAATTTTTGACCCATACAGGTCATGGAAAATTTTGACCCATACAGGTCATAGAAAATTTTGACCCGTACAGGTCATAGGAAATTTTGACCTGTACAGGTCATAGGAAATTTTTGCGTTTGTAGGGGCGGATTAGAGGCTTTAGCCTCGTATATCCGCCCTATGGCTTTAGCCTCGTATATCCGCCCGCCCTACGTACGAATCGTATGCATCACCGTATCGGCAGGGCGTTATAATCCCCTTCAACAATCCGCACATAGGGGGCGTAAATCCAACCCACTGTACCCTTCCATACAATTTGTAACCAATAGCCATCTGCTGTGCGCCCAACGATGGGGAATTGGTCGCCCCAAGTGACGCGCCCAATTTGCGTTGTCGCCACTGATGGACCTTGGCGCAACCGCATGACCGACTCGGCGAGTCCGCGCACACCTGTATCGGGCATCCCCGCCAAGCCAAACAGCGAGGTCGAACTGCTGATGGGCGCGTTGAATTCATTGCCATTGATGAATAAATAATAGCCATATGCCCATGCTTGGAAGCCCGATAGTTGTAACAAGAACCATGTCGCCTCTTCATTTCGACCGACTACCGCGTAGGTCTGTCCGCGTAAAATGCGCCCCAAAATGCGCCCGCCTGTCGAGGGCGCTTCGCGTACATTGAGTGTGCCTGCGCGGATGACGGTTGCCGTCAACGCGCCTGCAGGAATGGCGGGCAATGGGGTATTGGTTGGGCGTGCGGGCGTTACAGTCGGACCTGCCGTAGCGACACCTCCGCCACCACCACCGCCTGTCTGGTCTATCCATGAAAGTGATAAGCTGGCAGTCCCCGCGAATTCGGTGTAATCAATCCGCATGGTGACAGCGCCACCGGGCAATACCACTTGTACCGATTGCGATCCCGCCGTGCCAATGCTCAACACTTGCACATTGTTGATATGCAGACTGGCGGCATCATCGGCGCTCATGGTGAAGGTGTATGTGCCTGCATTAAAGGTTTGTGTGCTAAAAAATTGTGCCGAAAAATTATCGGCTGGCACGCCATTCACAGGGATACCGCCCGCATCGGTCGGGAAGCCCGTCCCCCAGTTAAAGCTGATGATGGTATAGGTGGGGGTTGCGCCCGCAATCGGGTTTTGGAAATTGGGCGAATTATAAAATTGCGATGTCCACGGACCAGTTCCGAAGGTCTGTGCCTGAACAGGTGCGGGTGTGGTGGCGAATAAAATGCCACTGAGTAATAGCACCATCAATAGTGCGAATGGGATGAACAACAATTTTGTTTTGTGCATGATAATATCCTCGAAAATACACTATAAGAGGACGAAATATGTCTTTATCAGTATAGCCCACACCGCCTGTTTAAGCCAATACATGCGCCATATCGTAGGACGATAGATGAATCATCATCGCGCCAAATAGTGCCACCGCCAACACCCCCGCCACACGCGATACGGCGTTGTTGATGCCCGATGCCGTCCCACTCGCGCTCACAGGCACCGATCCCATCACGGCGGTTGTGAGCGGTGCGACTACCAACCCCATGCCGATGCTCACGAATACGATGCCAGGGAAAAACGTCGTCCAATAATCTGCTGTGCCGTTTGTGATGCCGACCAATCCCAACAATCCAAATCCGATGCCCGTTAAGATGGGTCCGATGGTCAATAACGGGCGTGCGCCAAAACGGTCTATCCATTTGCCCGACCATCTACCTAACAGGGCGATGCCGATGCTCACGGGTAGGGTGGCGATTCCCGCAAGATCTTCGGGATAACCCTGAATTTGGATGAGATTAAGCGGTAAAAAGGTAAACGCCGCGCCTAACGCCCCATATAAAAACAGCGTCAGGATATTTGTCCCGCTAAACGTCCGATTTTTGAACAGATAAAACGGGACGAGCGCGTGCCGATTGCCCGATTCGACCCATAAAAATACGATGAACGCCACCACCCCACCGCCGAGCGTGATGAGCAATCCGAGCGTGTCAAGCGTGTTGATTTCGCCGATGCCATACGTCACACCTGCCAATGCCAAAGTGATGAGCAACGCGCCCCAATAATCGAGCTTGGCAGTTTGAGCATCGTCATCACGGCTTTCTGGCACATAACGCGCCAGCGCATATAATCCAATGAGGCAAAAGGGGATGGTCATCAAAAATGCGCCACGCCATAAGCCGATTCGCACGATGAACCCGCCAATCGGAATTGCCACCATCGTGGCTAAGGTGGTGAAGGTTGCCCATAAGCCAATCGTCACACCGCGCCGTTCTGGTGCGACAACCGCGCTCAATATGGCGAGACTCCCTGGCACCATCAACGCGCCACCCACCCCTTGTAATGCCCGAAAAATAATCAGCCATTCGATGCTAGGCGCGAGTCCGCAGAGGAGCGAGGCGAAGGTGAAGCCCGAAATGCCGATGAAAAATATCCGATTGCGCCCGAAATGATCGCCCAATGACCCGCCGAGCAAAATCAGCGCCGATAAAAACAACTGATAGGCGTTAATCACCCATAACACCTGCGAAGTCGGCGCGTTAAATTCAGTCTGAATGGCGGGTTGGGCGATGCTCAATAACGTGCCTAATAAAAAGGCGACGGCGGATGGCAAAATAGTCGCCACCAACACCCATTTTTCGTTCACATGGGGGGTATTGGCGCTCATGGCAGGGCGATTTCTACCGAATCGAGCAATTCTGTGAGCGTGGCTTCGAGTACGTCACGATTGCTTGGCGTACTCACAACAAACACCAGCAAATGCAACCCATCTGTTTCGGCTTGCAGTTCAATCACCTGCATGATGCCCGCCATGTTGGTATTCTGGAAGATAAAGCGTCCCGCGGGCTTGTTTTGCCATGTGGTGGGGGTTAATTCTTCACTGACAGAGAACCCGCCTAACCGTAACTGACTTTGATATGCCACCAACACATCCACAAAATTCGCGCCATCGCGTACTGTTGGCGCGAGTTGCTTAGTCGTCCCCAAAATTAAACCCGCGCCTAAATTATCGCCAAGTGGCGGGGTAAATTGAACCAACCCTTGCGCGGTAATTGTTGATGTGCCGATGAATACCGAATTGCCTTGTTCAAAACTCGCCCAACCCGCGGGCAATCGGAACGATAAAATGCCGTTGGATGCCGTGAAGCGCGTTGGAATTGGTGGCGTTGTTGCGGTGGCAGAGGGTTGATCTGTTTCGGCGGGTGTTGGTTGGATAGTCGTGCTGGTGGCATCGTCACAATTGGCGACAATGGCATCGAGTTGGGCTTGTAATTCGCGGATTTTGGCGATTGCCGCGGCGATATTGCCGCTACTGGCTTGCGCTTGGGCTTGTACAAGGCTGGCGGCGGCGGCGCTGAGATCTATCAAACACGAATCGCCCGTTTGGGCATGGCTCGAAAGTGTGAGTATCCCCAACAAACACAGGGCATAGCATACGTATATTAAGCGTCTCATCATTGTATCCTCATCTTTTAATTATTCAATTTACCCATAAATCTGCATAATGGTCTTATATGGTCATGCGCCACTCTGATACGATAAAGTTCCAGAATAGCACAAGAAAGGGGATTTTGAATTATGTCTATCCCATCTGCAACGGGTTTTGTGGGTGTGTCTGAAGATAAACAGCCTGTTCAGACCCCCAAAATCGAACAACCTGTCGCTAATTATCGTTGGTTGATGGGGTTTATACTGCGGTATAAATATCAAGCCATCGCCGCCACCGCCTTTAGTATGTTAGCAGGGATTGCCCTCGCCATTGAACCCTATCTTGTTGGGGTTGTGATTGACCATGTACGCACGGGAGCGCCCCTCGCCCAAATTGCCACCGACGGTTTGCTCATTTTAGGACTCGCCTTCATCAGTTTGGGCGCATTTTATGGTATGCGTTATTATAGCGGGATTATCGCTTTCCGCACAAATTATGATATTCGGGCGACTTTATTTGATAATCTGCTCGAATTGGAGCAAGATTTTTACCAACATTATCCCACAGGCGACATTATATCGCGCATGTACAGCGATATTTTGATGATATGGCGTTTGATGGTGATGGGCTTCAGCCGAAGCGGAAGTTCGATTTTCATCTTGGTGATGACCTTCATCCTCATGGCGACCGTCCACCTGCCGTTGGCAATGTTGGTATTTGTGGTGTTGACCGTCTCGACCAGTTTTCAGATACGGGCGGGGGCGGTGCTTGCGCCGATGTTTGAAAAAGTCCAAGACCAAGCGGGTGTTGTATCGGCATTCGTGCAAGATGCGGTCAGTGGGATTCAGACCATCAAGACGACAGGCAACGAAGCGGGGATATCGCGCAAATTTTTAGAAGAGAATCTGGGGTATCGCTCGATTTGGTTGTTCTTCAAACGCCGAAATGAGCCGATTGGCTTGTTGCCCAACGCCATCAGCGAGACCACCGCGGCGATTGTCGTGCTGGCGGGAGGTTTGTTGACCATCAATGGCGGTATGACGCTCGGTAACTTTGCCCAATTTTTCTTGTATCTGGGCGTGATGACCAACGCCTTGCTCAATTTGGGCGTGATTTACCAACGGATTCAACAAACGGCTGGCGCACTCGCACGCCTCACGCCGTTGTTACGCCACCCGACCATCAAAAGCCCACCACACCCCAAAGCCTTAGCGCATGTGCGCGGTGAAATCGAATTTCATAAGGTGGGGGTCAAATTGGATGACACATGGATTTTGCGCGATATTTCGCTCAAAATTCCTGCAGGCGCGGTTGTGGGCTTGGTCGGTCCCACAGGGTGCGGAAAATCGTTATTGGTCAGCCTGATTTCGCGGGTGATAGACCCGTCTGAGGGGTATATCACGCTGGATGGTGTGGATTTGCGCCATCTGGATTTAGCGGCATTGCGCCGTGCCAGCGCATACGTGCCACAATCCACCTTTTTATTCAGCCAAACGCTCGAAGAAAATGTGCGTATGGGTGATGAATCGATTCCATCCGATCGGCTCGATGAAGCCATCCATATTTCACGTATGAGCAACGATTTGCCCCAATTGCCCAACGGATTAGAGACGCTGGTCGGCGAGCGCGGGGTGATGCTATCGGGTGGGCAAAAACAACGGGTGGCTATCGCCCGCGCTATTGTCCGTGACCCCGAAATTTTGATACTAGACGATGCCCTGTCTAGTGTTGATACGCATACCGCCGCCGATATTTTGGGCGAATTGCGCGAAGTCTTCAAAAGCCGTACCAGTATCATCATCGCGCATCGTATCGCTACCGTCAAAGATGCCGATTTTATCGTGGTGATGGATGAGGGGCGGGTTATCGCACAAGGCACGCATGAGGCACTCATCGCACAAAATAACATGTATGCCCGCATGGTAGAACGTGAATTGCAACAAGAGCAAAAAGAGGCGACCAAATCATCATGAGCGCACAAGTGAAAGTCAACAGACAAGACATTTATACCGATGTCAGCAATAAACTCGAAGATAAATACCTGATTTTGTTGCTGTTGGGATTTTTGCGCCCGTATGTGATGCAATTGGTCATCGTCTTTCTCATGCTTATCGGCGTGACGGCGGTGTCGCTGTTACCACCGTATCTGATTCAATTGGCGGTGGATGGTCCCATTATCAACGGGGATGCCAACGGGCTGATTCCGTATGCGGTGATATATGTGTTATGCGTGCCGACATTGTTCGCCTTGCGCTTTGGACATGTGTATCTTCTGCAAACAGTCGGTCAGAATGCGCTGGCAGATTTGCGCCAAAAGATGTTTGAACACATCCTCAAACAAGATATGCGCTTCTTCAATAAGACCCCTGTGGGTCAATTGGTTGCGCGGATGTCGAGCGATATTGAGGCGCTCACCGAATTGCTCTCGACCAGCATCGTGATTGTCATCAGCAACCTGATTACGCTGATAGGCATCATCTGGGTGATGTTCGCGCTCAATTGGCGCATGGCGTTGTTGGGGTTGGCTGTGTTGCCGATTATGGCGCTGTATACGGCATACTATCGGCGCAAAATTCGGCAAGGCACGCGCAAAATGCACAAATTAGCGGGCGATTTGCAAGCCTTCATCAACGAACAATCGGGCGGGATGTTGGTGGTGCAGTTATTTGGTCGCCAAGACCTAAGCCGTAAAGAATTTGACCTGATTAGCAGTGAATACCTCCAAGTGCAAAATAATGTGCGCGATCAATACACCAATTTCTCGTCTATTTTGCAATTGCTCACCACGATTGGCTTGGTGATTGTGTTATTCGGCGGGGCGCAAGGTGTGGCGGCGGGTTGGGCAACATTGGGCATGTTGATTTCGTTCATCGAATATACGCGCCGTAGCTTCACGCCGATTTTGCAACTCTCGGAACAATTCGCACAAATTCAATCGGCGCTCTCATCGGGGGAACGGATTGGTCGCTTGCTCAAGACACAGGCACAAATTCAAGAAACCGAAAATCCCGTCTCGGTGGAAAATATCGAACATAGCATCACCTTTGAGGATGTGGTGTTTGAATATGAACCGAATACGCCCGTTTTACGTGGCATCAACCTGACCATCCCCGCAGGGCAACGGGTGGCGATTGTCGGCGCGACAGGCGCGGGTAAGACCTCGTTGGCGGGACTCCTCGCCCGTTTTTATGATGTGACGGGCGGTAGCATCAAAATTGGCGGGATAGATGTGCGCGATATGGCGCTCGGTGATTTACGTAAACAGGTGATGGTTGTGCCACAATTGCCCTACTGTTTTGATGGCACAATCGCCGATAATCTCACGCTGTATAACCCTGCTATCACCCGTGACCAGATGATACAGGGCGCACAAGCGGCGTGCGCCAGTAAATTCATCGAAAAATTGCCCAACACCTATGATTATAAATTGCTCCCTGGTGGTGCGAATTTATCTCAGGGACAACGACAACTTCTGGCGTTGGCGCGGGCGCTGATTCACAATCCGAATAGCATTTTGGTGTTGGATGAAGCCACCAGCAACATCGACACCGAGACCGAAATCCATATCCAAGAAGGGTTACAGAATGTCCTCAAAGGGCGCACGAGCATCATCATCGCGCATCGCCTGAGTACCGTGCGCGATGCCGACCGAATTTTGGTGATGAAACAGGGGCAAATTGTCGAAGATGGCACGCATGAAGAATTATTGGCACAAGGGGGCTTGTATGCCCATTTGTATCATCGTCAGTTTGAAGAAACAGAAGTGAACGAAGAAGAAACCAGTGCGTATGTTGGGGGTAATGTGTAGTGGTGCTTTTTTAGGGCGGATATACGGCTATGCCTAATCCGCCCGTACCAATCATCAGATTTGAGTGGTTTTTGGGTGGATGATATTGGTAGAAAATATCAAATTTTAGGGGATTGTAGTGGCGGATTAGCACCATCTGGTGCGTATATCCGCCATAGGGATTTTTGAAAATGGGGATATATTTATAGGGACGGCAATGCCGTCCTTGCTATTTATCCCAGTGCATCGTATCCCGGACCCGTCGAGAAGAAATCGTAGTTGGGTTGAATATCTAACGTCAAATCGACTACATCACCTGCTTTGTGTTTGATGAGTGTTTTCGTAGCGAAATCGAGACGTTCTTGACCATCTGCCATTTTGTAATCGCTAGGGACTTCTTCTTCGATGAAAATGGCTTCAAACGGGCATTCTGGCACGCACGCGCCACAATCAATACAGGTGTCGGGGTCAATGAAATACCAGGGCCATTCGGCTTCGGGTTGACCAGGGACGATACATTCCACAGGGCAGACTTCGACACAAGCGCCATCGCGCAAGCACAAACTGGTGATGATATGGGTCATGATAAATGTCTCCTCAAACTCGTTTTTCAAACAGTATCAAAACAGGATAATGACTGTTATGGTTATTGTATAACCCTTATCATAGCAAAGTTTGAGCGAGGCTACTGTGACTTTTGTTGGATTTGAAGAATGAATTTTTGCATCCGATAAAAAGATTTAACTAAGGTTAATTTTTTTTCTTGGGCATGATTAATCACGTCCGTACAGACCGTCCGTAGAATGGGTTTCGGCGAGGCGCTTTAGCCCATCTCGATCGGCAATGACGATTTCCCGCCCTTTTTTCCGCAGATAGCCCCCATTGAGCAAGCCACGCAATGCTCGACCAACCACTTCGCGGGTTGTCCCCAAAATGGCGGCGATTTCCTCTTGGGTCAGTTTGGTTGGGGCTTCGGTGATGTGTTCGGCGTAGGTGGTTTCGTGCAAAAAGAGTTTGGCGAGGCGTGCGGGGATAGACCGAAAGGTCATGTCCTCTAGGCGTTCTAAATAATCGCGGTTTTGGTGCGCCAATTGCTGGACGTAATTTTGCAACAGTTGGCGGTCGCTCGCCATCAGGCTAATCAGGTGGGCATGGCTGATATGCCACACGCTGGTGTTGGTGACGGCGACCGCGTTAAACGGGTTGCATCGTCCATCCACCGCCGCCACTTCGTTAAAACTGGTGATGGGGCGCAACAAACTGAGGGTGTGCAAGCGTCCCTCGCCATTCGCCCGATAAATCCGCACCAACCCTTCGGCGACAATAAAAAAGCCCGCGCACGCTTCACCTTCGCGGAAGATGAACGCACCCGCCTGAAAGTGGCGACAACGAGCATGAGTGTGTAATTGGGCGTGGGTGTTGGGGCTGATATTGGCAAAATACGGGATGTGATGCCAATCATCCATCAGGTTAGCCTCTATAACACCTGCGCCAAGATGACCATCGCAATCATCAACGCACCTGCTAGGGTGAACATATTGCGAATATCGCGCACGACATGGGCGTAATCGCGTTGCAATTCCTCATAGCTCACCGTTTTGGTCGGATGCGCGAGTTGGTAGGCGATTTGTTCTTGGGTGAGGATTTCGCGCTTTTTGCGGTTAGATTGCACCACTTTGGCTTGGACGGGCGCGGTGGAGCGGGTGCTACCGATGCCTGTGCTACCCGACCGATTTTCGCGCCGTGCCGCACGTCTGGCGGCGGCTTCCTCACTTGGGGTTAAGGGTTTTTTGGTGCTGGTTGATGTCGTTTCGGTGGTGGATTTACGTTCACGTTTTGCCATAATTCACGCCTCTGATTAATTGATACGGTCTGCGAAAACAATGATGCGGTGGGTATTCACGCGATAAGGATAACACGAAATGAGCGTGGCGGTAGGCACACCTGTATTTTGCATGACCCACACATCGGTCGGCTCGACTTGGATGATCTCGCGCACTTCGTAGATATAGACATTTTGCTCGGTTTGGATGGTGAACTGGTCGCCGATTTGCATTTGGTCGAGATGTCTGAACAATTCGCCATACACATCATTATGCGCCGCCAACACGACATTGCCCGTTTCATCGCCCGGACGCGCCCCGTTCAAAACTTGCCCAACCCCTTGTTTGAGCGCCTCCCAATCTGACCCCTGTACGATGCTCTCATCCAAATTCAGGCGCGGGATGCTCACCCGTAAGGCGGTTTCTGGGGTTTTGGGCGGTCGTGTGATGGGCGGCGTTTCGATTTCTTCTCTGACCAGAGGTAACAGATGACTGGGGATTTCCTCTTGCTTAAAACGTACCCCGCCCGATTCAGTGATGATATGCCCACCGGGCAAGACCACATCCGCCAATTTGAGCCGTAAGACGGCAGTTGGTTCGAGGGTGGGTATCATGGCGGAACGGGTGGCATTGGCTTCTTGTTGCACGGCGGCGGTTTGGCTTTCGAGTTCTTGTACCGATTGAAACAAGAAAAACACTAGCGCGAATAACCCAATCACTGCCGCCACTTCGACCAATAACAAAGATGTGTTCACAAAGCGTCGCCACACGCGGTCACGCGCCTCTTGTTGACGTTGGCGCAATTCGGCGAGATCTTGAATCAGGCGTTCATCCTCATCAAAACGCGGATTGCCACCTTTGATCACAGGCGGTTGTATCGGTTGTGGTATCGGGGTTTGGGGCTGATTCTGGTTGGATAACGCCTCAAGTTGCTGATTGATAATCTCCGAAATCGGCGCATCTTTGGGCAATTCGGGCGCGATATCGGTGGGCAATACGCGCCCCGTCTTTTTCATCCGCGCCATTTGTTTTTCGCGCAATTCGCGTTTGCGGATGGTTAACACGCGCTCTAATTCTTCGATCGATAATTCATCTACAGGTCGTTTATCACGATAAGCCATATTTCTAAAACTTTCTACTCAGGTCATCTCAATTTTATGCGCCACGGCGAACACTTCGCGCTCAAAAAACCAGCGCATGGGGACAACCCCAAAGAGTAATTTGCGCGATAGGGCGAAAATTGGATTTTCACTGCGGTTTTGTGGTGGGCTATCCAACCACACCTTGCCCTTAAATCCCGCTCGTCTGAGTGTGCGTCCCATGCTCCACAACGATTGTTCGTTCACATGCACATGCACATTATGATCTACTAAAAATTGGCGTGGGTCTTTAGGATAATTCTCCCCCTGCCCCATGAATTGGCGGATTCGGCGCACGACAGGGTAGGCATAACGGTCATACCACACATTTGGCGCGGTATGGACGATGAAGCGCCCATCATCTTTTAGCACACGGCGGACTTCTAACAGCGCCTCGTGCAATTCCCACGGGTGTAGGTGTTCGACCACATCAAACATCAACACACGGTCGAAGGCTTTATCGGGGAAGGGCAATTTTTTGGCATCCGCCAAGCCGATACCTGTTTTGCCATCCGTCTGGGTTAATCCACTCAAGACTTGTTGCGACATCTGCACCGCGATGGGGGCGTAATCGATACCATAGGCATCTGCGCCCAGTTTGGCACAATGTTTGAGGATTTCGCCACGTCCACAACCGACATCCAAAATCGTCATACCCGCCCGCACTTCTGCCAACGCGAAGGCGGCAGATAACCGCCGAGAGAGGTGTTCGCCTTCGGTCTGGACGAATTCATCATAGCCCTCGCAGGCATGAAGGAAATACTCCTCTGTGTATAAATTGGGGTCTACGGGTGCGGGATTTTGCGATTGTTCTGGCATTAGATCTCTCTATCCGATACGTGCTGATATTTGTTGTTGATTATACGGCATAAACAAAAGACCATTCAACGGATAGTTTTGGACGATTGGCATATGGTTGTTATGTTCAACCCCTTACATTTTGTAAGGGGTTCATCCCAAAAAGTAAGGCTAGATGTATCATCAAGTAATGAATTGGGTGATTTTTGATATAACGATATTCATTGTCAAACTCTTACAATTTGTAAGAGTTTGAGGTCGAAAAGTAAGGTTGGGTGTAATAAATTCTATTTGCTAGTGATCGCGAGATGCTTTGAGCCATAGGCGAGGCTGATTATATCGGTATGCGGATGGTGAAGTGACTCCCCACGCCAACGGTGCTGGTCACAGTTACATCGCCGCCGTGTAAATGGGCGATTTGGCGCACAAACGGCAATCCAAGCCCCAAGCCTGAATGGGTTGCGACTTCGTTGCGCCAAAACATCTCGAAGATGAAGGGCAATGTATCGGCTTCGATACCCTGCCCTTCATCGGCGATGGTGATATGCAGATGGTTCTCGACCACCTGTGCCGAAATGGTGATGGATTTATCGGGCGAGGTGAAGCGACTGGCGTTATCCAACAATTCGCCGATGGCTTCATAGAGTAACATCTGATCGCCGTGAATAATTGGCAAATTGCCTGCTGGCACATAGACCACATCGGGTTTCGATTGCCACCCGTTGCTAATCGCGCTCAAGAAAATATCCACCTGAATCGGCGCGAAGGTCGGTTTGGCGCTCTCTAGGTGGGTGATTTTGAGCATCATATCCACCAAACGGTTAATCCGTAACACTTGCGTTTTGATTTGCTCGACATTCTCGCTCCGTTTTTGCAGATCATCCACGCGACTGATCAGATACGCGCTGTTGCGGATAATCGCCAACGGTGTGCGGACTTCGTGCGACACTTTTTCGATGAATTTGGTCAAAATGACGACCCGTTCTTGCTCCACTGCCAATTCGAGTTCGCGTTGTTGAAATTGACGTTGACGGGTGACATCGCGCAACACGATGAGCCGCCCAATACGCTCATCACCCCGATGCAATTCTTTCGCTTGATATTCCAAATATAGCAACACATTGGCATGATAACGGGTGATAATGTCGCCTGTCTTGAGGGGGCGCAATTCTGGGAACACCACATGCACCGATTTGCCGATATAATCATTGGGCATAGATGGTTTGAGCATCTTCGCCAATGGATTTAATTCGATAATGCGGTCTTGGTTGTCTGTGATGATAATGCCTTCTGGTATTTCGGATAAGATAAGCGGATACGCTACAGGCATAATATCCAAAAAGTGGTTGCGGAGTAAGATTTGCAACACAATCAGGTTAAATACGATAAAACTGATGGGATAGGGGTTATAAATACTCACCCAATCCACACCTAAACTGGTTAAGATGACTTCTGCAATGGCGCTGATTGGTGGAAATAGGAGCGCGATGAGCAAGCCCACATATTGCTTGCGAATTACGCCGTGCGTGCCACGAATGGCGAGCAATAACATCAGGCTAGACCAGAGGATAATCACCAAAAGATAGGCACTATGGAGATAAAACCACCAATTGAATGTGGCTTGCACAAAGGCAAAATTATCGATGCGAATCACCTGAAATGACCAATAAAACCAGTCGTGCATGGGGTCTGTGAAAATGATGACGGCATTAAAAGATGCAGTGGCATACAAGGGGATGATATACGCAGGGCGCAGTTGGTGAATCCGCCCTGTATATACCATGATAAATAACAAAATACTCACCCCGCCGATACTCGTCCCAAAATGTTGTAGACGGGCGAAGAAATATGCCATTGGGGCATCTGGGCTGACTAAGATTGCCAAATTACATATCAACAAAAATGTGCCAGAGGCAGTTGTGATGAAGAACAGCATCCCGACCAATTGCTGGCGGTGTGTCCATGCGTAAATGGTGATCGATATGCCTGTGACGACTGATAAAAATAGCATTAAAAAGTAGAATGTCGCAACCATAACAGTCCTTTGCTGAGTTGCCCTAAATGATACCCTATCTAGCATTGTTACAACAAGAATTGGCGTAATTTGGTCTGTTAAATTTTTTCAAAAAGTGTCGTATAATACATATTGCGATTATTGCCAATTTAATAGGACATACACATGACCAGAAAAGCCTATGTCTATCCATTTACTGCTATCGTTGGTCAAGAGCGCATGAAACGCGCCCTCATCCTCAACGCGATTGATATGCGTATTGGCGGTGTTCTCATTCGGGGTGAACGCGGTACGGGTAAATCCACCGCCGCCCGCGCCCTCGCCGCTTTGTTGCCAGAAATCGAGGTGATCGCCGATTCACCGTTTAATGATGACCCGCGTCATCCCGATACGTGGTCGGATATTAGCCGTGAACGCTATGGCGATGGCACACCGCCACCCGTGGAGTTGCGCCAGATTCGGTTTATCGATTTGCCAGTGAGCGCCACTGAAGATCGTGTGGTCGGCACGCTCGACATCGAAAAAGCCATCCAACGCGGGGAACGCCATTTTGACCCTGGCGTGCTGGCGGCGGCGAATCGGGGCATTTTATACGTGGATGAGGTGAACCTACTCGATGATCATGTGGTCGACTTGCTCCTCGATAGCGCCGCGATGGGCGTGAATGTGGTCGAGCGCGAAGGTATCAGCTTTAGCCACCCCGCCCGCTTCATCTTAGTCGGTACGATGAACCCCGAAGAGGGCGATTTGCGCCCGCAATTGCTTGACCGATTTGCGTTATCGGTAGAAGTGCGTGGCATCACCACCGCGTCTGAACGCATGGACATTGTAGAACGCCATATCGCCTTCGAGACCAATCCAGAAGCCTTTCGGCAAGCATGGGCAGAATCAGAAAAAGCCCTCAGCGATCGCATCGCCCAAGCCCGTGAATTGGTAGACCGTGTGCGGTATACCAAACGCGATATTCTCATGATTGCCATGATGACCAGCAACATGCGGATAGATGGACACCGCGCCGATTTGGTCATCCTCAAAGCCGCTCGCGCTCATGCCGCCTACGAAGGGCGCGACCGTATCACCCGTGATGACATCCTCATGGCAATTGAATTGGCGATTCCGCACCGCCTCAAACGCGGTCCGTTTGCCGATGCCTATGTCAACATGGAAAACCTGCAAAATGATTATGACCAAATGGAAGCCACCCTCGAAGAAGGCGATGAAGGTCAGGTCGAGCAGGGCGAAAACATGAGCCAACAGAATGAAAGTAAAAAAAAAGCCAAGAAGTAGGTGAAACTTCCGAGCAATCTTCGCCTGATATCAATAATACCAGCCAACCTTCCCCCCAAAATGTGTTTGATAAACAGGATGCCAATTGGTGGGAAGGTGGTAAAAAAGTAGACCCCACTCAAGAATTCACCCCCAGAAAAATGAATACCCCTCTCGATAAACTCACGCGCAAGAGTAGCGGACGGCGCTCTTATACCAAGACGGAACGCAAGCGTGGGCGCTATGTGCGGGCGCGTCCTGCGGGGGATAACCCCACCGACATCGCGTTTGATGCCACCCTCCGCGCCGCGGCACCGTTCCAAAAAGGACGTGAGGATGAGAAAAAACAACGCAACATGGCGTATGTGTTGAATAAAAGTGATTTGCAACGCAAGGTGCGCGTGCGCCGTGCCTCGAATCTGATTTTATTCGTGGTGGATGCGTCTTGGAGCATGGCGGTATCGGAACGCATGAACGCCACCAAAGGCGCGATTATGTCCCTGCTGACCGATGCGTATCAACGCCGTGACCGCGTGGGGCTGATTGTATTCCACAAAGACCGTGCCAATTTGGTCTTACCGCCGACCAATTCGGTGACATTGGCGAAAAAGGCGTTGGTGGATGTGCAAGTGGGGGGCAAAACACCCCTCTCGGCGGGCTTGCTGTTGGCATACGAAACGGTACGGCGCGAAAAATTGTTGCATCCCGATATTATGCCCCTCATCATTTTATTGACCGATGGCGCGGGGAATGTCTCTATGACTGGTGACATCGCCCCACAAGATGAGGCGCATCGCATCGCCCGATTGATTAAAGAGGAAAATTATCGCACCGTGACGATTAATATGGAGCATATCGCCTTCGATCAAGGGCTGGCGGCGAAACTCGCAGAAAAATTAGGCGGTCCGTGTTATTCGTTGGGGCAACTCAAAGCCGAGACGTTATTGGAGACTGTCCGCACCGAGATGAACTTGCGCTGATGAGATGGATTAATGAATGAGATGCGCTTCTGCGCGTCCATACAGGCATAGAGGCTTGCTTTGGCAAGCCTCTATACGTAAAAAATATCTATCTGACTGTCTCAAAACGCCACGGGGCGCACGACTTCGGCGTTCACATCGTAAACATCAAACGCCATTTCGGGCAACCGTAACACACCATACGTATGTGAGGTGGCGCGGGAACTCTTGAACGTATAAATCGAACCCGGATTCACCACACAGCCTTGCTTGACGCGCACAAACATTGGCACATGCGTATGCCCCGTGATGAGGACATCCACCTGCAACGATTCGAGCATCATATCGAGTAACGTATTCGATACGTGGTCACGGTACAATCCCCACAGATTGCTCCCGGGTTTGCCATGACACATAAAAATCTTCACGCCATCAAAACTTCCGCGCCAATCGAGTGGCAGAGTTTTGAGATAATGAGCGTTTTCGGTTGATAAATCATAAAACCACTCATCATGATTGCCCCGTACAGTTTGGATGTGCCGTTCACGGATAAGCGATACAACACGATTTTGTTCAGGACCTCGCCCGACTAAATCGCCAGCACATAAAATATGGTCTACGTGATGAACGTTATCCAATCTGTCTAAAACAATCTCTAGCGCCCGATAGTCTCCATGTATATCAGAAATAACACCTATATTCATTCCTATACTCAACTTGTGTTTTCATAATGCCCCTATTATACCGCAAAACCGCCGATTTTGGCGTTAGAATATTCGGAATGAACACAGATAATTTGTACGAAATTATTTGGAAAATTGTGAAAAGTCGATTTCACCATCTTCATCGCGCTTCAGATTTTTGAGCGGGTCATCGTCTTTTTTCGGCGCATCCCCCATCGGACGGCGCGGCGATGGTTTGGGGGCGGGGGTTTTGGGCGTGGTCGGAATCTGAAACGGTTTCGCAGGTTTATCTGGCAATGATTTCACAAACGGGTGAATTAGGCTGAAATACACCGCCAAACCGAGCATGATAACCGCAATGCCCATCCATACGAATGCCCAAAAGGTGGCGCTCCCGCCGAATTGACATGCCATTTGCATGGCATCATTCACCCGCGTCCCTGAACAACTGCCGTCACCCGTCTGGGTGAGATAATTAATATCTAAAATGGCGTTGGCGGCAGTGAGCAATGCCAAAATGGTCAAACATAATTGATTCAAATACGGTGTGGCACGTCGCCCTAATAAAATCAGGATGATGCCGAACATAATCCCCACCACCATCGCCGTCCACGCCCAATTTTCATCGGGACGGGCATATAGTAGGCTGAAGATAATCAAAAATGCGCCGATTAACACGCTATACGTGCGTGGATGTGGATGCCGATAGAGCAGGTAGAATAATCCAGACCCAAACAACGCCGCGCCCAAATAGCCCGCAGACAAAATGACAAATCGTGAACCGCCAACCGTTGTCGCCAATCCAGAACCATCAGGCGACACGCTGAATTGCAACACCTGACCGCCTGTGAGGATGGCGGCGATGCTATGCCCCGCTTCGTGAATATAGGTGACGAATAGGCGCACGGGATACGTCAAAAAGGCGAGTGAAGGCGTATTCCACAGGAAGTAGGCAATCACCCCACCGAAAAATAAGATAATCAACGCTTGGGAACGACTGATACGAATTGGTTGTGGTTGGGCTGGTTGTGGCTTAGACATAGGCGCATTATCCTGAATTGTGTTATAGTCATCTAGGTATTGATGAGGTCGGATATACGCGCTGTGCGCTAATCCGACCGTACAAAATTATCTATTCGTAGCGAAGCATTAGGAAAGCCGTATATGCTTCCTAAAAAAAATTTGTGAATATCTTCTTATGTAAGTGTACGCTAAAAATGAGGAAAAAGTATCATGCCTACACCCGATGCCTTGCGCTTTGGCACCGTTGGCGCACCATCCACCACCCCCAGAAGCGGGACACCCCACGCCATTGAACACACCCGCCAATTGGGATTTGATCATCTCGAAATTGCGTGGGTGCAAAGTGTCCGTGTGACCGATGAATCGTGCGCCGAAATTAAACGTGCCGCCGAAAAATATCATATCACCCTCAGCATCCACGCGCCATATTATATCAACCTGAATAGTCAAACCGCCGAACTCATGGCGAAGAGTGATGAGCGCCTGCTCGCCGCCGCTCGTAAGGGATTTTTGGCAGGCGCGAAAGATATTGTCTTTCATCCGGGCAGTTATCATGGACAACCACCCGAACAGGTTTATGAACGTGCCAAAGAAAAACTCATCGAAATCACGGGTATTTTGCGCGAAGAAGGAGTGATGGTCAATTTGCGCCCCGAAACGATGGGCAAATCTGCCATGTTCGGCAATTTGGATGAGATCTTGCAACTCAGCAAAGAGGTGGACGGTGTGTTGCCGTGTATCGATTGGGCGCATTTGCACGCACGGCGTGGCGATGGCACATTCAACAGTTACGCCGAATTTGATGATGCCCTGAAAAAATTGCGCGAGGCGCTCGGTGAACGGGGTATCAAAACGCTCCACAGTCACATGAGTGGGATTGCCTACACCGCCAAAGGTGAAAAAGAACATCTGCCCCTGAACGAAGCCGATTTGCGTTACAAAGAATTGATGCAAGCCTTTGTGGATAACGGCGTAGAAGGCACTGTGGGGGTCGAAGCGCCAGAACCGTTCCACGTTGCCGATTGCATGACGTTTCAGGCGACATATCGCCGTCTGATGCAGATGAAATCGGGCGAAGCCCATAAACCGCGTCATGCAGAGGAAGAAGAATAAATCTGTATACAGTTGCTTGCCAAACATCCCTAAACAGTGGGATAATCGTAACAAAGCGAAATGTTAATTGTTGCAAAAGAAGGGACTATACATGAAACGCAAACTCTTATTATTGGCAACACTCATCAGTTTGATGTTATCGGCGGTGGTGGGTGTATCGGCACAAGATCGCATCAGCGATCGTTATAACCAAATTCTGGCGCATCTCGCCTCGTATTTGGGGCTTTCTGCGCCGATTCGCTTTGTCGATTCGTGGACGTGGGAAGAGATTATCGGCACGAATGCGGGTTTTGATTGTCCCGCGCCTGGTGTGAGTTATCCTTCTAGCCCGAATCGGTATCTAAAATATATCATCAATTACAACGGGCAACGCTATGATTATCGTGTCAATGGCGATGGCACAATTTTGGTGTTATGCGGTCCCACAGGGCAACCCTTGGTGCGCCTCGAAAATGGGGTGAATGTCCTCAGCGCCACCCCCGTGCCTGTCGCCTCTAGCGCGGTGGCTATCCCCGTTGCTCCGTGGTATGTGTGGTTTTATATGCCCACATCCGATAGGCTCATTCTGTTCAATCAAAATGGCGAAGTGGCGACTGTGAACCGTCCCCGCGTGACCAACGAAGCCCTCGCATCGAGCAATTTACACATGGCAATCTCGCGGGATGGTCGGTATTTGGTGCAAGCTGTCACCGTGTTACCCAATACCCCTACCCTCTCGATTTATGATTTTGCCACGGGGTCGTTGCGGAGCATCCCTCTGAACGCCAATGATACCGCCCGTATCGGCTTTGGATTCGATTTTTATTCTGCCTCGATGGGGTCTACATGGGCATTCTCGCCCGATTCCAAATCAGTAGCGATTGGTGTTGGTCGCACCGATGCGCCCGAAATTAACGAATGGCGCGTGATGGTGGTCAACCTCGAAACAGGTTCTATCACCCGTCAGGTACGGCATACTGAAATCGGCGCGATTTTGGTCTCGCCAACCATAGAAGTCTCGCAGGCGGTTGCAGGCGGATTTGGGTCGTATTTTCCAACGATTATGTTGTGGGATAATTTGGGAAATATTCACTTTCAGTTAATTTATCAATTTGCGGGTGGTTCGTTTACCTATCCCGCCATCGCGTGGAATCCGACCACCAATGTCGCCACAGTTAGCCCGTATAACCGCGCATCGGCGGATATTTTGCCAATCGATGGGAGCATCGTTTATAGCGATAACGAACCCACCCTGCCCGCCATCCCATCGATGGGCATGTTCGATACGCAAAATGTGATTCGGCGTGGGGTGCCGATTGGCACCAGCATGACCCCGCAACAACTGTTGCATACCCCGACATACAACATGTATGCGGCGCGTTGGATAACGGGCGGGACGCAAGTGGCATTTTTGTTTGAGGATAATATCAACGCCCCGCGTTGGGGGATTTATACCATTGGGTCGGCATCGCCATTTTTACAACTCTCGGACGGTTATGATATGTTGGTGGGTGTGACTAATGGCGCGGTGACGATTGCCGAAGGGTTCGATACTTTCATCGTCACATGGCATCAAAATGGCACAACGCCCACCAATATCGGCACATTACCGCCGATGTCGGGCGAACCTGTCATCGCATGGGCACAACCGTTCAACGCCCTATTCGCTGTGAGCAGTTTGGTGACTGCACCGACCAGCACATCTACCACCAGCACCACATCAGCAACGCCGACCGCAATCCCGACTAGCAGTGTGGTCATCCCTGTTGGCGCAACGGTGTTGTGTCCGGGTGCGCCTGTGAGCATCGTGCGGACGGGCATTAACGGACGGGTGTTTGTCGGTGGTGCAGATAGAGGTCCGTTGAATGTGCGCCAAACCCCCACCACCGCCGCGCCGATTGTGCGGATTATCCCCGAAGGGACACGATTCGCCATTGTTGGCGGTCCGCAATGCGCCGATAATTTTACATGGTGGCAAATCCGTTTGGATGATGGTGTTGTGGCGTGGGTGGCAGAAGGCACAACATCGCAATATTTCATCGAACCTGCACCCTAACTTTTCTTAAATGGTGGTTTATGGACGCGCAGAAGCGCGTCCGTACAGCCATAAATCCGAAAAAACACATATTCCCAAAAAATTTAGGCTTTACGACAATAACGCGCTACAATAAGGCTATTCATTCAACAAATCATATTCTGAACAAGGATGATGGTCTTATGTCTGATGACAAAGCGCGTGAATTAGAAGAACGGGGCATACAGGCGGCAAAAACGGGCAACAAAGATGAAGCCCGTAAATTGCTCCAAAATGCGCTACGACTCAACCCCAATAGCGAAAATGGCTGGTTGTGGTTGGCGAGCGTGTTGAAAGAGAAAAAAGAACGCCTGTTATGCCTGCAAAAAGTGTTAGAAATCAACCCCAATAATGAAATGGCGTTGAAAGCGGTACGCGCCTTTGGTGTAGACCCCTATCAACTCGTGCCACAACGCGGGTCGCTGTCGCAATCGTTGGCGGATGAAGATGAAGATGCCGTTGCCGATGCCAGCATTCCGATTCCATCGGCGGATAAAATCGCCCAAACGCAGGCGCAATTGGCGCAACTGCTCGAAGCGTATGATGCACAAAATGTGCCACCGAAAAAAATCAATTGGGTCAAAAAAGAGAAAAATCGGGCGGGTGAGCGCGAAATTTGGGTGTTGCGCTCACAAATTGGCGCGGCGATAGTCGCCTTTTTGATAGTGGTTGGGGTGGTTGGCATCACCGCTATCAACAACAGTCCCGATATTCAATTGGTGTTGTTTGGTGCATCGCCAACGCCACGCCTGCCAACATCCACGCCGACCAATACCCCTACCAACACGCCAGGGTTCACACCGACACCCTCGCCGACAGTGGATTTCACAGCAAACCCGACTTTCACGCCCTCGCCTTCGCCAAACCCACAATTGGAACTGGTCGCTTGGCCCACAGGGGTTGAAGAACGCACGCCACAACCCACGCCTGTGTATTTATCGGTACAATTGAATGTGGCATTGTCTACGGCGGTGGTGGCGGTGCAAAATAATCAGCCAGAGATCGCATTGCCCCTGGCGGCGACAGAACAAGCCCGTTTAGGGGGGATATTCAACCCGTATCCGTTTTATCTGCAAGCGATGGCATATTTGCAACAAGGTGATTATCAAACTGCCCTCGCCGTCCTCACACAAGCCGAGACGATTTTGAATAACACCACAGGCACAAGCGCCATTTCGCGGGATGATGCCCAACGCTTTTTGCCCCTCATCAATTTGGGCTTCGCCAAAGTCTATGTCCAACAGGGCAAAAACGCCCAAGCGCGTGGTCTGACCAACGAAGTGGCGCGGTTGGTGGCGCTCATCAAAGAAAAGTGTGAGGCGACCATCGCCATCCTCCCGACATTTGCCGATATTTATGTGCCATTGGCGGAGGCATATATTTTGGAGCGTCAATATAACAATGCCATCCAACGCCTCACCCAAGCGCAACAGGTGCCAGGGTTAGAGACCAACATCACGCTCGTCATCCAAAAAGGTGAGGTGTATCTGGCGCAAGCCAAGCGATTGGCGCTCGAAGGTAACGTACAGGGGTCTCGGACGGCGTATGATTTGGCGGAATATCAGGGGTATTTGGCGACTTACATTAACCCGTTTGTAGAACGCGGTCATGCTATTCGGATTGAGGCGGCGATTGCGCTCGGCGATCCTGGTCGTGCCGTGATTTATAGCGAGGAATTTTTATTCTATCTACGCAATAGCGCCGAAGCCTATCGGCAATTGGGCAATGCCCGCGAAGCCGAAGGCAACCCCGATCTCGCCCTCAGCGTGTATGATCTCGCGCTCCAAACAGGCGCATCGGGCGCGGTTTTGGCGGATATTTACCTCTCGCGGGCGCAACTGTATATCAACGAAGGGCGTTTTAATTCGGCATTATCCGATTTATCACGTTCTTTAGAATTGCGTGATGACATCACCGTGCGCGTAGACCGAATGCGAATCGCGTATGCGGCGGGTGATTATGATACCGTAGAAGCCGATGCGACGATTCTGCTCGGTTCGGGCGCGGTCAGCGATAGTGAGGTGAATCTGTATTTGGCGCGGGTGTTGATAGATCGTGCCGATGGCACAACCACCGACCCCTATAGCACGGCGCTCGGTTTGTTGAATCGCGTTGGAGGAGATATTCCCGCCCAATTGCTCCCTGTTGCCGATGAATATCGAGCGCGGGCGCATTTGGCGCTCGGCAATTTGAGCGATGCGCTCACGGCGGTGAATCGGGCGATCAACGTCTTACAAACAGGGAGTAGGCGGTATTTGCGCGGTCTGATTTTGGATGCTCAAAATAACACCAATGCCGCGCTTGAAGATTATTATTGGCTCGTGACATGGGATGAGGTGTTCGATTATCCGTTCATTGAGGATGTATTGAATCGGATTCAAGCGATCCAAACGGCGCGTATCGAAGCCACCGCCACCGCCCAAACCGCCACGCAAACCGTTTTGGATGCGACGGCGACTATCAGCATAGAACGCACCGCCACCGCCGAATTGAATGCGACTGCAACGGCGCGTGTGATTACGCCGACCGCACAACCGTAAGGATGATGTACGCGCTACACCCTGTGAACGCACAGAAGCGCGTCCGTACAGGTCACGCGGGCAATTTTAAGTGTGTAGAGGCGGATTAGAGGCTGTTGCCTCGTATATCCGCCTAAATGTCATAAATCATCCGCAAAAATAGCGCACTATGCTATTTTGCTCCAAAAACTCATGTGTTTCCTCATTTGCCACTCATGTCGCTATCAGGTAAAATAAACACGTTATTCAGTTGAAAGGACAGCAGACATGCTTAAAGAACGGTCTAAATCCAAAGTCAAAAGCAAATTCCCCAAACCCAAAGTGACCTACACGATTGATAAAATCGAAGAGGCGCTGGGTGATAAAGCCGATTATTTCCTCAATCACAAAAGCACCACCGTCCCCAAAGAAAAGCTCTATTTGCCATCACCCTCGTTCATGGATGATGTATATACTCAAACCGACCGTAATCCGCAAGTGTTACGCAGTTTGGCGCAAATGTTCGGTCATGGTCGCTTGGCGAACACCGGGTATCTCTCGATTTTGCCCGTCGATCAAGGCATCGAACACTCGGCGGGTGCATCTTTCGCGCCCAATCCAGACTACTTCGACCCCGCCAAAATCGTCGAACTCGCCATCGAAGGCGGGTGTAACGCGGTTGCATCCACATTCGGCGTGTTGGGCGCGGTTGCCCGCAAATATGCCCATAAAATTCCGTTCATGGTGAAAATCAATCATAACGAATTGCTCACTTACCCCAATCAATTCAACCAAGTCATGTTCGGCACGATTAAAGAAGCGTGGAACATGGGCGCGGTGGCGGTTGGCGCGACCATTTATTTCGGTAGCGCAGAAAGCACCCGTCAATTGGTAGAAGTGGCAGAAGCCTTTGCCTATGCACACGAATTGGGCATGGCGACTGTGTTGTGGTGCTATATGCGAAATCCACAATTCAAAATTAACGGTGTCAATCACGAAACATCGTCCGATTTGACCAGCCAAGCCAATCATTTGGGCGCGACTATCCAAGCCGACATCCTCAAACAAAAATTGCCAACATCCAATGGCGGGTTTAAGGCGTTGAACAGTGGCAATTCATCGTATGGTAAATTGGATGACCGCATCTACACCCAATTGACCAGCGACCATCCCATCGACCTGACGCGCTATCAAGTTGTGAATGGTTATATGGGGCGCATCGGTCTGATTAGTTCAGGTGGTGCGAGTGGCGCGAATGATTTCGCCGAAGCTATCCAAACCGCCGTCATCAACAAACGTGCTGGCGGTACGGGTCTGATTTCGGGGCGCAAAGCCTTCCAACGTCCCATGGCAGAAGGCGTTCAATTGCTCCAAGCCATTCAAGATGTGTATCTGTGTGATGATGTGACGATTGCGTAAAATTGGCATATTTAGGGACGATATACGCGCTTCGCGCTAATCGTCCCGTACAGGTCACGGAAAAAAATGGATATGTGCATGTGATTGTAGTGGATGTAGGGGCGGATTAGCGAAGCGTATATCCGCCCTATCCGCCCGCAACAGTATGGCTTACTTATGAGACCAACTCATTTGTCATGCGCTTAGCATTGGGGATTATTCCCTCTGGTTATCACCCATAGAAAGCCCACCGAATGGAAAACTCGAATCCGCGTGAACATTATACCCGTGAATATTTTGAAAAATGGAATTATTCTGATAGAGGCTTAGGTCGGTTTAGTATGTATTGGTTTGCGAGGCGCTATTATGCCAGCCTTGTACGCCGATTCGCCCCGCGTGATGGGGGCAAGTTGCTCGAATTGGGGTGTGGATTGGGGCATCTGCTCGGATTGTTGCAAGATGATTTTGCCTGTATCGGCATTGACCTGATCGACTATAGCATCGAACAGACCAAACTCAACGCGCCCAAAGCCGAAGCCTATCAGATGGATGTGGCGGATATTACCCAATTCGAGGCGGGGACATTTAGCGCGGTGGTGGCATTACACTTGGTCGAGCATCTGCCAGATCCACAAACGACCATCCGCGATGTGTATCGGCTACTCCAACCGAAGGGCTTATTTTTATTCGCCACACCCCACCCCGAATACAGTTTTCGGCGCTTTAAAGACCGCGAGAACGATGCTATCGGCAAAGATAAGACGCATATCAATTGTCAAGTGCCTGCGGTTTGGAAGGCATGGTGTGAAGATGCGGGTTTCACGGTCAAACGGCAATTTGGCGATGGCTTATGGGATGTGCCATATTTGCCTATCATCCCCAAAGCCGTTCAATTTGGTTTATTTGGATTGCCCGCCTTCGCCCAAGTGGTGACGCGCACCACTTTGACACCGCTCGCGTTGGGCGTGAATCAGATTAATATCGTTATCAAACCCAAATAATCACGGGACTTTGATAATCATCACGGTTGAGGCGGGCAGGTCATCATCAGGAAAATCGAACTGCAAATTGACGTTATGCACGCCGTCATACCCGCCGAATTGGATGGTGAAGGGCGCACCCGCATCGGGAAAATCGAGCGGGATTTGGTCTATATACATATCTCCCTCGCGCCAGCGCCATCCTTCTAATGCACCACCGCCCGTATTGATGACCCGTTCTCCATCGGCGTTATATACATGCACAAATGTCCCCAAAATTAAGTTTGGCACGTCAGGTGCGATAAAATCCACCTGCCAAAAAATGCGAATGCGCTGTTCACCGAGCGTATATCCAATCAGGCGTAAGCCCTGTGTGGTGGGGACGTGCATGAGATGAGCAACGGATTCAAGCACCTGTTCCTGTGTGGGTAGGTGATAGAGATAAATATGGGTGTTATCTGATAAAATCAGCGCATCTCTATTCGATAGCATCGGCACATCATCACCCAATGTGATGTAAACCCCACCCTCTGGCGGATAGATGCTGAACAATGGCGCACGAGTATCGCGCACCAATAAAAAGGTGCGCCCCGAAAAGCTATTCATCACCCATTCGGGCATATCAGCATAAACCACCCCACCTATCGCATTGACGCGCTCCGCCAATTCTAAGCCCACACGGATTGGTAACGCGCCTAGACCATGTGCGCCGGGCGTGTGCATGGTCTCTTGGCTAAAACGCGAATGATTGACGAGCATCACCCCCGCCCAAAAACATATCGCCATTGCCCCAAGCCACGCCAAGCGCGGTTGTATCGGGGTGGGTACGATGGATAAGGTGGTTTTCATCCCCAAAACCAGCAACATCGCGCCCATCGGCACGCCGAGTAATTGATAAAACGGATGAACCAAATTGCCCGTATAGGTCATGGCGATAATCGGGATGAAAAACCAAATGAGGACGATTATCCAACCCTCTGCGCCACTCTTGCGCCGATAAATCAGCCAGAAAGCCCGCACAATACCGATACAGGCGAATATTGTGCCGATGATATGGAGGCATTGCGACACGGCATGACGGAGCGCGACATCGTTGATGGGGGCATCTAATCCGCGTATGAGTTCATATTCGCCACCCGTTGCCAAGCGCAAGGCGTGTTCCCACGCATCGGTTTTGAATTGCGCTGGATTGCGCCCAAAATCGGTCATCTCGGCTTGGATGGTATCCCAATCGGTTATCAGCGTCAGGGCATACGGCAGGGTCATGAAGATGACGATGCCTGTGCCAATCCACACCGCCCGCCAATTCACCCGTTTATAAAATATCAGCAATAACAGCCCCAATGGAACGCTCCATAAAAATGCCAATAGGTATGAATTGGCGACCACGCCAAATAACACCGCCGTGATGAGGATACGGCGCGTGGGACGGCGTGTTTGATTGAGCAACACAGGGGTGAGTTGCCACAGCATGGCGGTGGCGAAAAAAGGGAGTAAGGATTGCACCCAGGTGGTACGGCTATATTCGATGATGAATGGATTCACCGCCATCATCAGCGCCACCAGCAACGCCCACCGATTGCCAATGATATACGTCCCCACACGGTACGCCATCCATACGGCGAGGGTGTTGAGGGCAATGACGAATATCTCGATCCCCAAAATTGAGCGTGTGAGCGCCACCACAGGCAGATATAAATAGCCCGTGAATGGCGCATTGGCGAATAATACCGATGTGCCTTGTCCGATGGTGGGGAAAGTGCCGTTATCCAACGTGTTCAGCGCCTGCCAAATGGGGTAGGCTTGGTCGATGTTGTGTTCAATATAGACCAGATAACGAAATCGGGCGATGAGCGCCAGCACCAAAATGAGCCATAAGCATACTTTTTCGAGAGTGATCGGTTGTATTTTCATGCGTCCATTATAAGCAGGCTAAAAGAATGATGCAATAGAGTGCGCCCTTACAAAACGCCGTGTGAGGTATTATGATAGACCCATGTTTGTGATCATTATCTTCATCATCATCGCATTTTCGAGTTTTGTGCAAACCGCGAGTGGATTTGGCATCGCGCTCATCGCTACGCCGTTGCTCATCAACCAAATTGGCATCCGCATGACGATTCCGTTGGTGGCGCTCATCGCCATGCTGTGTCGTGTGGTGATGCTGATTCATTATCGCACTCATTTTAATCTTCATGAGGTGTGGCGCTTGATGCTCGCCGCGGTATTGGGAATCCCCTTTGGATTTGTTTTATATATCAGCCTCGATAAACACACCGTTGAGATTTTATTAGGGCTAATTGTCATCGGCTATGCCCTTTTTTCGCTCCTCATGCCCAAAGTTCCGCCGATTAGTGATAATCGTTGGGCGTATCTGCTCGGATTTGTATCGGGCGTGTTGGGTGGGGCGTATAATATGGGCGGGATGCCTGTGGTCATCTATGGCACGGGGCGTAAATGGTCGCCCAAGACGTTTAAGGGGAATTTGCAAGTGGTGGCGCTCGTCACAGGCGTGCTTATCATCATCACACGCGGGGCGAGTGGTGAATACACGCCCGATGTGTTGGGATTGATGCTCATCGGCGCACCAGCAACGGTATTTGGGGCGCTATTGGGGTTTCGGAGCGATGCGTATCTGAAAGGAATGTTGTTTCGGCGGATGGTGCTGATGCTGATGTTGGTGATAGGGATCGATTTGATATTATAGCCACACACAAAACCATCCAGAGAAAAGTCTGCTGGATGGGAATCACTTGCTCTATCAATCTGGTCAGGCGTTAGGCGGTTTTGCGCGTCTCGACTTGAAAGCGCACGGCGGTGCGTTCTTGCCCGTCTATATCCACTTCGGTGAAGTAGGGCAAAAACACAATATCCAGCGAATCTCGTTCTAAATAGCCGCGGGCAATGGCTAAGGCTTTGACGGCTTGATTCACCGCACCCGCACCAATCGCTTGGACTTCGGCGGTGCCACGTTCACGGATAACGCCAGCAATGGCACCCGCAACAGCAGTTGAGCGCGACTTTGCCGATACTTTGATGACATCGGCGCTCACCTCAATGTGATCTTCATTGTCATAGGTTGCATTGTGTTGGTCTGTCATGTTAGCTACTTCGCTCCATCTATCTAACATCTAACATCATTTATGAATTTCGTATTGTTTTTTCCATTTTACAATGAATTTTTTTGCGAGTCGACAGGTAAGCAGGCGATTTAGAAAACTCTTAACAATCGTTCATGAGAAATGGGGTGAATTGAGATTATGATAGTGGTCACATAGTAAGTGATGAGACCTCTAAGTTGTAATCAATGATAAACCATAAGGTCATCCAATAATGATAATCGTCCGATTTAGAAAATGATAACGTTTTGCGAACAAA